>NZ_JACJLR010000012.1 GCF_016902345.1 Mediterraneibacter glycyrrhizinilyticus
CTTAAAAGTGAATAAGTTCGGAAGAATAACCAGTGTTGTGGATAACTTATTTTTTCTTAGAAATTCATTGGCATATGGCAGGCAAATATATTTTTACCGTTTAAAACTGATGCCGGAGCCGGCTGCTTGACATTCGACAGATTTCGCGGTATTCTTCTAAAGGACATAAAAAATAATATAAGATTGATCACAAGGGGAGCTTGTATTACAGGCTGAGAGGAAGTTGCGAACTTCGACCCATAACCTGATTTGGATAATGCCAACGTAGGGATGTGTTACAGATCGCAGTTTTTGAGCCCTTTTTGTTTTCAGTCTTGAGAATGAGGATAAGGAGGGCTTTTTTATGTTTGATTTTCTTGTTAATGCAGAAGGCGGCCTTACCACTGCCGGATATGCGGTGTGTATCGTGATCGGAGTGGCGCTTTTTATCGCGGCGCTCATCTTTGCCGGCAGGGTCTCGGAAAAGAAGCGGATGGGGACGAAACAGCTTGTGTTCTGTGCGATGGCGATGGCGATTGCATTTATCACATCTTATATCAAGATCTTTAACATGCCCTGGGGCGGGAGCGTGACATTGTGCAGCATGCTTTTTATCGTTCTGGTGGGAAATTGGTACGGACCGAAGACCGGAGTTCTGGTGGGGCTGGTGTACGGCATTCTGCAGTTTATCCAGGAGCCGTATGTACTTTCATTTTTCCAGGTGTGCTGCGACTATATCCTGGCGTTTGCCGCTCTGGGCGTGGCGGGATTTTTTGCGAAGAGCAAAAACGGTCTGATCAAAGGCTACATTGCAGCGGTGATCGCTCGGGGAGTGTTCCACGCTCTGGGAGGATATCTCTACTGGATGGACTACATGCCGGAGAACTTCCCGAGGGCACTCTCCAGTGTATACCCGATCCTTTATAACTACAGTTTCCTGCTGGCGGAGGGTTTGATCACGGTGATCATCATCTGCATCCCGGCGGTGGCGAAAGGGCTGAACCGGGTGAAGCGGATCGCGCTGGAGTAAAAGGAAAAACGGCAGCATGTCCGCTGCTCATCAGGAATGAGCGATGGACACGCTGCCGTTTTCATATATAAAACAGTTTTAGCCATTATCTGCTGACGACTGCGGTCCGCCTTCATTTGGCTTTTCCGGCAGGAGAAACTCTACACCGTAAGCACCATCCCCGTTTCTCGGGAAGAGTACCCGTCCTCCGTGGGCTGAGATAATCTGTATCACGATCCGCAGGCCCATGATGTGGAGACTGCTGTTTTCGCTGGAACGGCCCAGCAGTACGTCAATGACTGCTTTGGGGATTCCGGGACCGGTGTCAGAAAACCGCCAGACCACATTTCCGGAATCGGAGAACAGGACTGCGCTGATCCGGCAGCCCTCCGGGTTATGGCGGATGCTGTTGCCGATCAGATTTCTCAGGGCCCGCTTCAGAAGTCCGGTGTCACCGGTGAGGCGGAGCTGCTCTGCCTCCTCCGAAACCTTTACATCTATTTCATAGCATTCCTGCAGCCCTTCATTATAGTAATCCGCTGCGATCTCACGTAGCAGAACAGCCGGACGGTATTCTTCCATGTGGAGCGGCTGGGAATTGTACTCCAGCTTTGAAGTCAGGTTCAGGTCCGAGATGAGCTGACGGATGATCAGGCTCTGTCTGCGGATGCTCTCTGCCCGCTGATGATCTTCCGGAGAAAGATCTTCTTCTGATGCCAGCGCCTCAGCGTATCCTGTGATCAGGGCAAGGGGCGTGCGGATGTCGTGGGAGACGCCGGAGATCCATTCTGTGCGGGCGTTGTCCCGCTGCCGCAGCTTCTCGGACTGGCGTTCCAGTATACGGGAAGTCTGGTTCAGTTTCCGTGCAAGTTCTTCCGTGATCCCTTTTTCTGACAACAGGACGGGGCGGCTCTCGGCAAGGGCGTCCACGCCCCGGGCGATGGGGCGCAGGGAGCGGTAGAAGCGATAACCGAACCAGAGTGCCAGAACGAAGATCAGGACCGAATTCAGTACAAAGAAGATAACGATGTACTGGTAGAGTGCGTCCAGATAGACGTTGTTGAAGACCAGGATGACACGGAAAAACCTTTCCGGATCCTGCCCCAGGACAAGAAGCCCCTTCCCGTATTCCCACACACGGACCGGATAGTCGTTCAGATACCATCGGCTGAAGGACGCTACATCTGCCAGGGAATAGGAGCGGGGAAGTCCCTCCGGGAGCTGCCATTCCCAGACGGCATCTCCGTTCTCGTCCAGCAGCATTCCCCAGATATATTGATTCTTGTTCAGGATGTCGATGCCCTGCTGAGAGATCCGCCATCCTTCCGGTGTCTCTGTGAGCTGGGACGCAATATCTTCCATCTGCCGGGAGGCGGAAGTAGAAGAAGTCCCTTCCATCTTATTGAGCCCTTCCTCATATTGCAGCGCTACATAAGACAGTGCCAGGATGTTGAGCAGTACGACAAAGACGACCAGCAGTATGGTGCTGGAGATGTAGCGTCTTATGATCTTAAACAGACTTTTCATCGCTCTTTTCCTCTTTCTTCAGACGGTATCCAAGTCCGCGGGCAGTCAGAAGCCACTTCGGCGACGAAGGATCGTCCTCGATCTTTTCTCTCAGGTGACGGATATGCACCATCAGCGTATTTTCATATCCGTAATAAGGATCTCCCCACACCGCCATGCAGAGGGCGTCAAATGTGACGATATTTCCACGGTTCTGTGCCAGCTTTTTCAAAAGCTGCAGTTCTTTGGCAGTGAATGAGGTTGTCTTTCCACGGTATGTCACAGATGCCTCTGCGAACGAGATACGGTGCTCACCGAGCAGAAGGACATCCGGCTCTCCGGAGGATGGAGTGAAAGCAGAATCCCGGAAGCGTGGATCGCCGAAGCTGTCCCCGTAACTGCCGATCCCGTTCCCGGCAGAAGAGCCGGTGAGCCTGGCGCCGGAAAAATAGGTACGTTTCAGTACCGCGTTTACCCGCAGGAGCAGTTCCTGGGAGAGGAAAGGCTTGGTGATGTAGTCGTCCGCCCCGAGACCCAGGCCGAAGAGCCGGTCATTGTCCTCGTCCTTTGCGGAGAGAAAGAGGATCGGCACTTCCGAGATGTCCCGGATCCGTCGGAAGAGGGAGAAGCCGTCCCCGTCAGGGAGCATGATGTCCAGGACCACCAGCTGCGGGGCTTCCTCCCGGAACATATGCATCCCCTGTTCGCACGTGTGGGCGCAGTATACATTGGAATAGCCGTTCCGCCGCAGCATGTCCCGGACCATGTGCGCCAGTTCCATGTTGTCGTCTATGAGCAGGATCCTGCTGTCGTATAAGTTCATTGATATTGTCTCCTTCCGGTTGGGGGTCTGTTCAGAGTATAGCACGGATGACAGGACAGGAGAGCGGATTTTGTTGGAATTAAGGTAAAAATAAGGTGATGAACGAAGATAAAACAGGCAAGATTATTTGAATAAATCGATAAAAATGCAAACTTGACTTAGATGGGGAGCATATGCTATAGTGGCAGTAGGCAAGAGAAGCTATAACATCATATGTATGGAAATTCCCCGGAGTGGCAGCTCCGGGGATTTTTTTTGGTTAGTTGTCATGTTCATTGCCATCTAACCATTTGATGATATAGTGGCAGGCTACACCACCCGCGATGGCAACGATGAGAGAAGCTATAATTTCCATCATATGTATACACCCCCTTTCCGTTGCCGGATTGGGCATGACAACATATTAAGTATAACATGAATAAAGAAAGAATCGTTATATTTTAAAAATTAAGATAAAAAGTTAAGGTAAAAATAAGACAGCCTTCATCGCCGGATAAGCGGCAGCCTCTACACTGTAGGAGCAGGCGGACAAAGACGGAGACGAGCACAGCAGAGACAGACATATACAGCTGTCTTGAGAATTCCGCTGCGGCGATGAAAGGAGACGACATATTATGGAAAAGATCATAACGACAGATTCACTGACGAAGCGGTATGGGAAAAAGTATGTGGTAAAGAATCTGGATCTGTGTGTGCCGACAGGAAGCATCTATGGTTTCCTGGGACCGAATGGGGCGGGAAAATCAACTACCATGAAGATGCTTCTGGGGCTTGCGAAGCCCACCGGCGGGGAAATCCGCATCTTCGGTGCTTCTGTGGAGGAGAAGAACCGGCTGAAAATCTTAAAATATACAGGATCTCTGATCGAGTCTCCGGCGCATTACGGGCATCTGAGCGGGAGAGAGAACCTTCAGATCATATGTACCCTGAAAGGGATCCCGGAGTCGGAGATCGATTCTGTTCTGAAGACAGTGCGGATGGAGAATCAGCAGGACAAGAAGGTGAAGAACTATTCTCTGGGGATGAAGCAGCGGCTGGGACTTGCAGCGGCACTTCTGGGACGTCCCAGGCTGCTGCTCCTGGACGAACCCACAAACGGGCTGGACCCGGCGGGGATCCAGGAGATGAGAGAGCTGATCTGTTCTCTGCCGGATCGGTTTGGCATGACGGTCCTTGTCTCCAGCCATCTTCTCAGTGAGATCGATCAGATGGCGACCCATGTGGGGATCATCAACCAGGGAGAACTGCTCTTTCAGGATTCTCTGGAAAGCCTGCACCGGCACAGCCGCGCCCGGATGCGCATCCGGACCACGGATGACGGCAGGGCTTACCGCCTCCTCTCGAAGGCGTCTCTTCCGGTACGGCAGGAAGCGCAGTCAGGAGAGGTGATGCTCGATTCGACAGAGGACGTCAAGGTCCTGCGCTGCGGTAGGCTTCTGGCGGAACATGACATCGGGCTTCTTAGGCTGGAAGAGTGCCAGGTGAGCCTGGAGGAGATCTTCCTGAAGCTGACCGGAAAGAAGGTGAGCTTATGAGAATAACCGGGAAAAGAACACAGGAGGACGGTCTGTATCAGACGGAACAGACCCGAAAAAGACAGAGGGAAAAAGGCAGAAGCGGGGTGGCATCTGCTCCGCACCTCTTCCGTGCAGAGCAGAGAAAGCTGCGCACACGGTATGTCTGGATCGTACCGGTTGGATTTCTGGCGCTGCTCCTTCTGTGGATGCTGGTGACGGTGCGCAATTTTGATTCCCTGGACCGGGCTTCGGGTTATCAGTATGTTCTTTACAGTATGTCCGTGATGAACGCCATCTTCATGCCGGTGATGCTCTCGGTGGTGGCGAGCCGCCTCTGCGACATGGAGATCAAGGGGAACACGCTGAAACTTCTCTATACACTGGAAAGACCGGGGAGATTTTACGATATAAAATATCTGTTTGAACTGAAATATCTGATCGCCTTCAGCGGAGGGGAGACGCTGGGGCTGATCGTGCTGGGAAAGGGAGTGGGATTTACGGAACCGGTCCGGCCCGCCATGTTTGCTGAACATTTTATTGCCGTAACAGCAGTGGGGGCGGTGATCCTGAGCATCCAGCACCTGCTGTCCCTGATGAGCGACAACCAGATCCTTCCTCTGATCGTAGGGATCGCGGGTGGTTTCCTGGGACTGTTTTCCATGTTTTTTCCCGAGGCGGTGAACCGGCTGATCCTGTGGGGGTATTTTGGGATCTTCTCGGTCGCCGTTGTGGACTGGCAGAAGACCACGGACGAAACCATGTATCTGTATTACCGGCATCTTCCGGCCGCGCAGTTTGCTGTATTTCTTGTCGCCGGAGCCGTGATCTATCTGATCGGAAAACAGATCTTTTTGAGAAAGGAAGTGTGAGCGATGCTGCTGCGATGTATCAAGGCGGAAAATATGAAACTGAAACATTCTATTATCTGGAGCGCCTGTATTTTTATCCCGGTCATTCCGGCGGTCATGGGAACATTTAATTATCTGAACAATGTGGGGCTTCTTACGGAGGGCTGGTATTCTCTGTGGACCCAGTTCACTCTGTTTTATTCCTGGCTGTTTTATGCGCCTTTGATCGCACTGTACTGTTCGTATCTGTGGCGGCTGGAACATCTGAACAGCAACTGGAATGTACTGATGACGGCGCCGGCCCCTGTACGGGATCTGTTCCTGGGAAAACTGGCTGTGATCTTCCGGGTCACGCTGTTTACCCAGGTCTGGGTCTTTCTCCTGTATGTGATCTGCGGAAAACTCTGCGGTCTTCCGGGCGCGGCGCCGCTGGATACGGTGCTGTGGATGCTGCGGGGAACCCTTGCTGCCGCGGCGATCGGGACCATGCAGCTTTTGCTGTCCATGATCATACGAAGCTTTGCCGTGCCCATCGGCATTGCGCTGGCAGGAAGCATCCTGGGATTCCTCTTCATAAATAAAGGCTGGGAACTGTACTGGCCCTACTCTCTTATGATGGCAGGGATGAATTCGAATAAGTCTGAGGATACGCTGGGAGGGAACCTGATCCCGTTTCTGGTGAGCGTGGCGGTGTTCTTCGCGGTGTTTGCGGGAGCGGCGGTGATGTGGCTTAAGAAGAAAGATGTGAAAGCGTAGAAGAAAAAGAAAGGGGCAGCGTGCTGAGTGTCGGCGCGCTGCCTGTTTTTGCGCGATACGCCCGGAGGGAGACCATCGAGCGGCAATGCCGCGAGATGAGCGAGGTATCGCGGCTGGCGATAAATTGAATGGATTTACCCACAGATAACAAACGGATGGTGCCGGGATGATAAGAAATTTTTAAGAATTGCGTTGAGGTTTTTTTAAGCCCCGTCTATTATATTAAATGTGAACACAAAAAGAAGAAACGGGGGAGATGCATGGAACGGGAAACGATCCTGGTGGTGGATGACAATAAAGAGATCGTCTATTCCATCAGCGGGCTTCTGAAATACGAAGGATATAACACGGTAAAAGCTTACGACGGGATGGAAGCTTTGAAAGCACTGGAGGAAAACCGGATCGACCTGATCCTCCTGGATGTGATGATGCCCAGGATGAACGGTCTGTCAGCGCTCATGAAGCTGAGGGAGAACTACCACATCCCGGTGATCATCCTGTCGGCAAAGACAGAGGAGAGCGATAAGGTGTCAGGACTCATGCTGGGAGCTGACGACTATGTGGAGAAGCCCTATAATCCGGCGGAACTCACCGCCAGGGTGAAGGCGCATCTGAGGAGATATCATGCCTGGGGAGGCGGGGCGCCGAAGGAGGACGAGGACCGGATCGTAAACGGCGGCCTGGTGCTGGACAAGAAGCAGAGGATCGCGATCGCAGAGGGAGAGGAAGTCAGGCTGACGGCCACGGAGTACAAGATCCTCCTTCTGCTCATGGAGAATTTAGGTCAGGTGTTTTCAGCGGAACAGATCTATGAGAAGGTGTGGGAAGAGTCAGCCAGTTTTGCGGTGGAGAACACAGTCATGGTCCACATCAGGCACATCCGCGAGAAGATCGAGATTGATACAAAGAAACCGAGATATGTAAAGGTGGTGTGGGGAATTGGATATAAAATGGAAAAATACAGATGACAAGAGCAAGTGGGAAGCGCTCAAAGAGAGGAATCAGGACGTGGTCACTCTGATCGGCGGAGCATTCCTGATTATCGGACTTTTCTCTGTTGCGGTACTGGTCATCTTCCGGGATGAGTTAGGGGACGGCTCCGGGATCGTCATGGGGATGCTCGCCAACCTGTCGCTGGCAGCAGGCTCTGTCATGATCGTGGATATGGTCATGAAAAACAGATACGGGAACTGGATGCCGGAAGGCGGGGACCGGTACAGCGCGTGGAAAGAAACGGTGCGGAAGATGAACCGGAGGGACCGGAAGATCGGGGCAGCGGCGCTGATCATTGCAGTCCTCTATCTTATCATCATCGTTCAGGGGTACAGCTACTACTATTCCGCAGTGTCGGGGTATATGATGACCATTACAGTCCTGGTGCAGTTCCTGATCTATGAATGGCGGATCCGCCGATTCTGGCAGGCAAAGCTGGACGAGGTCACAGAGAAGGAGGAAGAGGAGAAGGAAGCGCTGATCCGTCAGAGGATCGAGGAAGCCCGGGAAATCGAGCGGAAGAGCCTGGAGAAAGTCTCAAGGAGCGACCAGCTTCGGATCGACCTGATCACCAATGTGTCCCATGACCTGAAGACTCCTCTCACTTCCATGGTGGGCTACATCGAACTGATGAAGAAAGAAGAACTGAGCGATGTGATGCAGGACTATGTGGAAGTTCTCTCAGAGCGCGCGGGAAAACTGGGCGAGATGGTCAACAGTCTCTTCTCCCTCGCAAAAGCAAGCAGCGGGAATGTGGAGCTGAAGATGGAGCACTTTGAGATCAACAGGCTGATCGACCAGATCTTTGCAGATATGGATGACAAGATGAAGGAGAGCGGTCTGGAATTCATCATCCAGAAGACAGAGGAGAGTACGGAGCTCGTCTCAGACAATATGTACTGCTACCGGATCTGCCAGAATCTTCTGGAGAATGCGCTGAAATATTCCGCGAAAGGAACCCGGATATTCGTGAAGACCTATGTAAAGAATGCAGATGGAAACAGCAGAAGGATCTGCCTGGAGATCATCAACACAGCAGGATATTTCATGGACTTTACAAAGGAAGATATCGTGGAACGGTTCGCGCGTGGAGATAAGGCGCGAAGCAGCGAAGGCAACGGGCTCGGGCTGGCGATCGTCAGTACGTATACGAAAGCGCTTGGCGGGGAGTTTGATATCCGGATCGACTGCGACCAGTTCCGGGCAGTGGTGGAACTGCCGGCAGAGAACACTGCCATTGGGTGCTCAGAAGCGGCTGCTGTCCACAGTAAAACGGATATATCCGAGGAGGGAGAAAAGGAGAGGAAAGCATTGTAAAACATCCTCAGAATGTCTATAATCAGAGAAAGAAAGATACGGTCGGGAGACGGCAGAGAAGCGAAGAAAAAAGCAGCGTTTCTCTGCCGCTTCCAGCGCCGGGAAAACAAGAGGATGATAGGATCATGAAAAAACTGACATTCAGAGAGCTAATATTTGTGGCAAGTATGCTGTTCGGCCTGTTCTTCGGGGCGGGAAACCTGATTTTTCCTGCGTCTATGGGACAGATGGCGGGCAGCAGCATGTGGCAGGCGGCAGCAGGATTCCTGATCACGGGAGTCGGGCTGCCGCTTCTTGGCGTGGCGGCCCTGGGGATCAGCCGGGAGGACGGTCTCCTGGAACTGAGCAGCCGGGCGGGAAGGAGATTCGGCCTGTTCTTTACCTGTGCGCTGTATCTGACGATCGGTCCTTTTTTCGCGATTCCAAGATGTGCTACGGTCTCTTACACTGTGGGGATCGAGAGGACCCTTCCGGGGACGGGACAGAGCGTGGGGCTTGCCGTGTTTTCTTTCCTGTTTTTCGCAGCAGTGCTTTTCTTCTCCCTTCGTCCGGGAGAGATCCTGACCTGGGTGGGGAAAGTGCTCAATCCCCTTTTTCTGTGTTTCCTGGGAATCCTGGTCGTGAGTGCGCTGATCTCTCCCATGGGCGGGATCGGGGCATCCGGGCCCTCCGGAGCCTATGTGAAGGAAGCATTTTTCACAGGCCTTCTGGAAGGGTATAACACGATGGATGCGCTGGCAGGACTTGCCTTCGGGATCCTCGTTGTGGATGTGATTCGCTCCCTTGGAGTGGAAAAGCCGGAGGATGTGGCAGAGAGTACGGTGAAAGCGGGCTTATTCAGCTCCATCCTCATGGCAGTGATCTATATTCTCGTCACTGTCATCGGCGCACAGAGCCGTGGTGTGTTCCCGGCGTCCGCTAACGGCGGTGAGGCGCTGGCGGATATTGCGGACTATTATTTCGGCAGTGTGGGAGCGGTCATCCTGGCTGTCACGGTCACAGTGGCATGTCTGAAGACAGCGGTGGGACTGATCACAAGCTGCGGAGAGACGTTCGCGAAAATGTTCCCGAAGGGACCCTCCTATTCTGTCTGGGCGGTGATCTTCTGTATCGTCTCGTTTCTGATCGCCAACCTTGGCCTGGATGCGATCATTGCCTGGTCCATGCCGGTGCTGATGTTCCTCTATCCCATCGCGATCGCTCTGATCGCGCTGACGCTGGCAGGAAGGCTGTTCGGAGACAGCCCCGCGGTCCTGCGGTGGACGCTGGGATTTACTGCGGCAGCTGCTTTCTTCGATTTTCTGCGGGCACTTCCGGAGCAGGCTCAGGCATTCCTGCATGTGGAAGCTGTGGCAGAGTTTGCGGGAGCGGTCCTGCCACTTTCGGAACAGGGATTCGGCTGGGTGGTGCCGGCATTGGTGGGGCTTGGGATCGGAGCTGTGACAGTAAAATGGAGAAGAACGTGATATGGACTGAAGTATGATCAGTCGGTAAAAGTGACACTATTGACATTTTAACATTTTTATACTATATTATTAAAAACTTAACTATTAAGTTTTGAAATGAAGTCATGCGAACGTCGGGCAGTGTCCGGCGATATTATAGTATAAAGAGGTGAATCAGCATGAAATGTCAGTTTTGTAATAGAGAGAAGGTTGACCGGATCTTCTATGTTGACTGGATGGGGACAATTTACCAGGTCCCGGTGTGCGACAGCTGCCTGAACAAGATGTGGAAGCGCGCGTCGGAGTCGGGACAGACAGAGGAGTTTAAGAAATACACCGGCTGGTGGCCGGGGAAACAGGAACCCAGACATCTGGGGGACCGCGCCTTTCCGGAAGAAGCAGTGGAAGGCTTGAAACGCAGGAGAAAGCTTGCCGCGCTGCGGGTGCGCTTAAGCGAGGCGGCGGAAGATGAGGATTACGAGGAAGCGGCGAGACTCCGGGACGACATTGAAGCGATGGAGGAGGTGTGCCGTCATGGAAATTAATCTGAACTTGTTTAGCCAGCGGGCGTTTGGCATCTTTCAATCGGCGCTGAAGTTTGTCAGCCGTATGAGGCATGGTTTTATCGGAAGCGAACATCTTCTGTGGGCGCTTTCACAGGATGCGGGGACCGCCGGAAGGGTGCTGAGGAGGAACGGACTGGATCCGAATCTGATCGAGGAGTATCTCCATCAGTATGACCTTGACGCAAGGACTGCCGGTGAGTTCCGGGCGGTACAGATTTCCCAGGAGGCAGAGCAGGTGCTCCGTCTGGCGGAAAGCCGGGCAAAAGCCCAGGGGCGCCAGAATGTGGAACCTGAGGATATCCTGAGAGGGATCCTGGACGCCGGGGAATGCGCGGCGTCCCAGATGCTTCTGTCTCTGGATGCGGACCTGGAGGAACTGCGCGGGGAACTGGGCGGCGGCAATGCGCCGGTGTCTGCAGTGGAGTCTGACGGAGAAGCTGTGGCAACAGAAGGACAGGAAGAAAATATGATGGAAAAATACGGGACGGACGTCACAGAGAAAGCCCGGGAAGGCAGTTATGACCCGATGATCGGGCGGGAGGAAGTGATCGAGAGGCTGATCCAGATCCTCTCCCGCAGGACCAAGAACAATCCCGTCCTGATCGGAGAGCCGGGAGTTGGAAAGACTGCGGTGGTGGAAGGTCTGGCACAGCGGATCGCAGAAGGGACGATCCCGGGGAACCTGAAGGATAAGAAGATCATTTCCCTGGATCTTGTGGGAATGCTCTCGGGAACCCGGTTCCGTGGGGATTTTGAAGAGCGGATGCAGAAGTTTCTGGAAGAGGCGGAAGCGGACGGGGAGACGATTCTGTTTATCGATGAACTCCATATGATCATGGGCGCGGGGGCTGGCGCCAGCGAGTCCATGGACGCTGCCAATATCTTAAAGCCGGTCCTTGCCCGGGGCGGGCTGCAGGTTATCGGCGCCACTACTCTGAAAGAATACCGCCAGCACATCGAGAAGGACGCAGCGTTTGAGAGAAGGTTCCAGCCGGTGCCTGTTGAGGAACCGGGCAGGGCAGATGCGGTGAGCATCCTGATGGGGCTGAGAGGAAAATATGAAGCTTTCCACGGGCTGAAGATCACGGATGAAGCAGTGAAGGCAGCGGTGGATCTGTCCGACCGGTATATCCAGGACCGTTTCCTTCCGGACAAGGCAGTGGACCTTATGGATGAGGCTGCGTCCCGGATCCGGACCAGGGGACTGACCACGCCGCCCTGCCTGACTGAGCTGGATCAGGAGATCCGGAAAGTCCGCTCAGAGAAAAAGCAGGCGGCAAAGGTTCAGGAATACGAGCGCGCAGCGGTGCTCAGAGACCGGCAGGCTGCCCTGGAGAAAGAGCTGGAGGAAAAGCAGTCACAGTGGCGGAAAACTCAGTGCGGTGAGGTGACTGCGGAAAATATTGCGGAGGTTGTCTCCGCGTGGACAAAGATCCCGGTCACTATGCTGACCGAGGATGAGACCCAGCAGCTCCGCAGCCTGGAAAAGACTCTGCATACCCGGGTGATCGGGCAGGACGACGCGGTGACCGCTGTGGCGCGCGCGATCCGCAGGGGCAGAACAGGCGTTGCTGATCCGGACCGGCCTATTGGCTCCTTTTTGTTCCTGGGACCGACAGGTGTCGGGAAGACGGAACTCTGCAGAGCCCTGGCGCAGGTCATGTTCCACGACGAGAATGCCATGATCCGGCTTGATATGTCGGAGTACATGGAACAGTATACCGTGTCCAAACTGATCGGGTCTCCCCCGGGATATGTGGGGTACGACGAGGGCGGACAGCTGACAGAGCTGGTGAGAAAGAAGCCTTACAGCATTATCCTGTTTGATGAGATCGAGAAGGCCCACCCGGATGTGTGGAACAGTCTTCTGCAGATTCTGGATGACGGGAGACTTACTGACGCCCAGGGGAGGACGGTAAGTTTCAAGAACACCATCATTGTCATGACGTCCAACATCGGAGCCCGGGAGATCACAGGAAAGAGTTCTCTTGGATTTGCCAGAAATGATGCGAGTGAGGAGCAGCGCCGGGAGGAGACGATCAAAAGCCGTGTTATGGAGGCGGTAAAAATGACATTCCGGCCGGAGTTCATCAACCGTCTGGACGAAGTTATCGTCTTCCATCCGTTGAAACAGGAAGATGTTCGGAAGATTGCATACATTCAGGTGGAGAAGCTGACGGAACGTATGGAAAAGCAGGGAATCCATCTGAATGTGGAGGACAGCGCCATTGAGCTGCTGGCAGAGAAGGGCTATGATCCTGCGTTCGGCGCAAGACCGCTGAAGAGGACGATCCAGTCCTTGCTGCAGAATGCGGTGGCGGACGAGATCCTTGATGAGAGACCGTCAGATCGGGACGAACTTGTCGTGACCGGTGCCGACGGGAAAGTGGAAGTGAATGTGAAAAAAGGGATCCGAAACAGGGAACTGCTCCCGGTATAGAGGAATGAGGAGGGCTCTCGGAAACGGATGAGAACAGTGTGCTTCCCGGAGAGTAAGAAAAAACTCCTGCGGCAGATCAGGAATGATCTGCTGTAGGAGTTTTTTGTGAAAGTAAAAGGAAGTGGACAGTATCTTTGTGCAGAACAGAGACCGGAGCTGCTATCTGCTGAAATTTTCATAGAGACAGTCAAGTTCCTGGATCAGCCGGATCAGTTCTTTCATATTCTCTTTGCCGAACTGTGTGAGAATTTCCGTCCAGAGATCGTCGTAACGCTTCATGGACTCCTCCGCGGCGGCCTTTCCCTCGGGAGTTGCGCTGATAGAGACTTTGCGCCGGTCTTTCGGATCGATCTCCCGGGTGATGTAATTCTTCTTTTCCAGCGTATTCAGGATATATGAGATGGCCGGCTTGGAGATATGCAGTTTTTTCTGCATCCCGGGGACGTCCAGGTTCATGCACGGACATTCCCGGCAGCAGGTCCCGGCGATGCTGTGGAGGATTGCCATTTCATTCATCTGCATCTCGCACTCATTGGAGAGTGCAGCCTCCAGCTTCCTGAAATGGAGGATCGATGTAAAAAACTGTTCTCTCAGTTCGTCGCTCATGGTTTCGTTAACTCCTTAATTAATAAATGTTTAATAGAAGTATACACCTGCGGGGACGGGAATTCAAGTACAGCCGGATGGAAAGACGGTTTTGCCAAGCTGTGCTTTTCTTGTCCGGGGTATCAGTCCGGGGTATCAGTTCGGGGCATCTGGAGGGTGTCAGGAGCCGAGAAGGATGTTATACTATAAATGGTCAGATGGTGGAAGTTCTGTCAGCATCATACGCGGAGCAGTGTGGAGAACAGAACCCAGTCTGAAAACAATATCATGATCAGAGGAGGAGAAAGATGAGTTTTCCAGAGAACTTTTTATGGGGCGGCGCGACAGCTGCCAATCAGTGTGAAGGCGCCTATCAGGAAGGCGGAAGAGGCCTGGCAAATGTAGATGTATGCCCTCAGGGAAAGGACCGCTTTCCGGTGGCTGCAGGACGCATGAAGATGTTAAAGCCTGATGATGAACATTATTATCCGGCGATGGAAGCGATCGATATGTACCATCACTATAAAGAAGATATCGCCATGTTCGGCGAGATGGGATTTAAGACGTACCGCCTGTCTATCGCATGGAGCCGCATTTTTCCGAAAGGGGATGAGACGGAACCAAATGCGGAAGGACTGAAATTCTATGAAGACCTGTTCCGGGAATGTCACAGATATGGGATCGAGCCGCTGGTGACGATCACACATTTTGACTGCCCGATCCATCTGATCGAGGAGTACGGCGGGTGGAAGAACCGGAAGCTGATCGAGTTCTACAAGAACCTGGTGACCGTACTCTTCACCCGCTATAAAGGACTTGTAAAATACTGGCTCACCTTTAATGAGATCAACATGATCCTGCACATGCCGTTCATGGGTGCAGGTCTGGTGTTTGAAGAAGGCGAGGATGAGACGCAGGCAAAATACCTGGCGGCACATCACGAACTGGTGGCATCTGCGGAGGCGACCCGCATCGCTCACGAGATCGATCCGGAGAACAAGGTGGGCTGCATGCTGGCGGCAGGTATGACCTATCCGTATACATGCAATCCGGAGGATGTATGGAAAGCACAGGAGAAAGACCGGGAGAACTATTTCTTCATTGATGTGCAGGCGAGAGGTTATTATCCGTCCTATGCAAAGAAACTGTTTGAGCGGGAGAATATTTCCATCGATATCACACCGGAGGATGAGAAGGTACTCCGGGAGAACACGGTGGACTTCGTGTCATTCTCCTACTACTCGTCCCGATGCACCAGTGCGGATGAGAGTGTGGCATCCACCGACGGAAATGTGTTTGCAACAGTGAAGAACCCATATCTGAAGGCAAGCGAGTGGGGATGGCAGATCGATCCTCTGGGACTGAGAATCACGCTGAACGCTCTGTACGACCGGTATCAGAAGCCGCTCTTCATCGTGGAGAACGGGCTGGGCGCTGTGGATATTCCGGATGAGAACGGTTATGTGGAGGACGACTACCGCATCGACTATCTGCGTGAACACATCAAGGCCATGAAAGCAGCCATAGAAGAGGACGGTGTAGATCTGATGGGATACACTTCCTGGGGATGTATCGACCTGGTCAGCGCGTCCACCGGAGAGATGAAGAAACGCTACGGGTTCATCTATGTGGATAAGGACAACGACGGAAACGGCACTCTGAGAAGGACGCCGAAGAAGTCCTTCTACTGGTATAAAAAAGTGATCGAGAGCAATGGGGAAGATCTGGAGTAGAAAGTGTTAAATTAAGGAACTTTGGAAGGAGCATTCGCAGAATGATGCGAATGCTCTTCTCCTTTGTGCATGTACGGGCGCTCCGCTCATAAGGTAAGGGGCGCCCCGATCTTTATGCCAGCGTAGATCAGTCTGCACCTTACCTTATGGCTGAACGGTTACCTTAAGTCTGCCTGAAAGATAAATTTGATTGAAGGCAGGGAAACGGTGTGTTAGAATAAGAAAAAGCATATATTATTGAAAACCATAGTTTCAATAAAAGAGTTTTCTATTATTCTCGTTCTGCGTCATCAGATGCAGAAATCTATTTTCATACAGCAGATCCTGCGTGAGCAGGGAATGTCTTTTCGGGAAATTCGTGCTTTGATACCACATTATTTTGAGCAGGAGATTCCGGAAAGTGGAAGAAGGGATCTACTACATCATCGGCGATTATCTCCCGATCCAGATCCTTCTGCTGAACCGGCTGCCCGAGGAGGAAAACCTTTGGCTGAGGAATCTGACAGACCATCTGTCGGGAGAAGAACAGGCAGAGCGTCTTGTAAAAGAATATTGGGAGCATAAAGATAACACCCTGTATCAGGCGGTGATGGATATCATAATCCGTGCAAACCGGAAACAGTTTGAGGAGGCGAAAAATATGTGTGATGCGCTGAGAGAATTATTTGCAGAAGAATTAAAGGAGAATTACCAGGCGGGAGAAAATCAGGGGCGCCAGGAAGGTCGCAGTGAGTTGAGCCGTCTGATCCTGAAACTGTCAGAACTGGGAAGGTCGGATGAGATCATCAAGGCAGCGGAGAGCCCGGAGTATCAGGAAAAGCTTATGAAGGAACTGGGGGTATAAAGGCTCTTGGTACGTCCGTCAGCCGTGCAGCAGCTCGAGTCCGCCTGCGGCTCCTCCTCGCTGTATGGCGTCCGCCATATACTAAAAAGAAGCCTAAATGTCATATTTAAGCCAGCTTATATGACATCCAGGCTTCTTTTTACTGCACGGCAGACTGGTTTATTTGATCACAGTTCACCCGCGCCATTCGCAAAACGCACCTGCGGTGCTTCCCGCTGCTTCGCAGCTCTTTTTGCTCATAAACGGGCGCTCCCTTCGTCAGACAATGCCCCGGAAAATCCTTATGCGAGCATAAATTTTTCGGGGCATTATCTGACGAGTGAACTGTGATCAACATATCCTCGGTAACTGAGTTCCGGTTAGTTTGGAGAGGATGCGGCGGCCGCCGATGGGAGTTCGAAGGAGGACTTTGCCGGGCATCTCTTCGGTGACGGTGCCGATCCGGGCGGCGTTTTCGCCGCCGGGGAGGGCGCGGACCGCTGCCAGGATATCCTGTGTGGCGGAAGGATCACATACCAGGAGCATCCTTCCTTCGCAGGCGCAGTAAAGGGGATCCAGTCCCAGCATATCGCATGCCGCTTCGACGGAAGGATCAATGGGGATGTCATTTTCTGTCAGTTCGATGGAAAAAGGCATCCCTTCCGTAAATTCGTTAAGGGTGGTCGCTATGCCTCCGCGGGTGGGGTCGCGGAGAATACGGATCAGGCTTTCGGAAGCCCCTGCATCCAGGGCAGCCGCGGAAATCTGGTGCAGAGACTGACAATCGGACTTAAGCGGGCTGTCATCCCGGAGCAGACCGGAACGAGCCATCATGACCGCAGCGCCGTGACAACCCACCGTTCCGCTGACAAGTATATCATCTCCGGGACGTATTCTGGTTTTTCCAGGCAGGCTGGCACGCTGGAACCCGATTCCTGAGGTATTGATGTAGATCCCGTCTCCTTTTCCGGAGTCAACGACTTTGGTGTCTCCGGTGACGATCGTCACGCCTGCATCCTGCGCTTCCCTGGCGATCGAGGCGACGATCTGCCGGAAATCGGAGAAGAGGAATCCCTCTTCCAGGATAAAAGACAGGCTTAAGTATTTCGGAGTCCCTCCTGCCATGCACAGGTCGTTTACGGTTCCGCAGACCGAGAGTTTGCCGATGTCCCCTCCGGGGAAGCTCCAGGGGGATACCACAAAACTGTCAGTGGAAAAGACCAGGCGTTCGTTTCCTTCCAGGAGGGCCCCGTCTCCCAGCTGGGCAAGGGAGGGATTGTCAAATGCCGGGAGCAGGATGGAGTCGATCAGTTCGGAGGTCTTCAGTCCGCCGCTCCCATAGTCCAGTGTGATTCTGTCATTCATTTTATACATGTCTCCTATTTCTGAATATTTTCTGACTGTGCGGCTGTGAGCCGCTGCGTCTCTACTGCGCTCCGTACTGGAAAGCTGCAGCGCAGGCGCCTTCCCCGGATACCATACAGGGTCCCACCGGATTCTCCGGGGAGCATACCTTTCGGAAAAGGGGGCAGCCGGAGGGCGGCAGGACGCCCCGGATGATCTGGGCGCAGCGGCATCCGGGGATCTCTTTTTCTTCTGCGGGACAGAGAGAGAATTTTTTCAACGCATCCCAGGGCGCATATTCTTCCCGAAGGGCAAAGCCGCTTTCGGGGATCCGGCCAAGTCCCCGCCAGTCTGAGGAGGCGGGAGAGAGGACTTTACCCATCAGTGCGAGTGCAGTCGGATTTCCTTCCGGTTTTACCAGACGGGTGTATTCGTTTTTCAGTTCAGGCTGTCTTCGGGCAAGCATCTGCATCAGGCTCAGGACAGAACAGAGAAGATCCGCAGGTTCGAACCCCGCGACCACGCCTGGAAGGCTGTAATCCTCCGGAAGAAAAGAAAATGCGTCAGATCCGGTGATCGCTGCCACATGTCCGGGACAGAGAAATCCGTCCACGGAGAAATCTTCTGCTTCGATCAGAGACCGCAGCGCAGGTTCTGTTTTTTTCAGGAGGCACAGAACTGAGAAATTCTTAAGACCCAGACGGGCTGCCTCAAGGATGCAGGCGGCGGTGCCCGGTGCTGTCGTCTCGAAGCCGACGCCCAGGAAGACAATCTCCAGTTCCGGATGCGCTTCTGCGAGCCGGATGGCATCCATGGGGGAGTAGACGGATCCGACTCTTCCTCCCAGCGCCCTGCGTGTCATCAGGCTGTCGCCCTGGCGGGAACCGGGAACGCGCAGGAGGTCTCCATAGCTGGCGATCAGCATGCCGGGAGTCTGGGAAAGCCCCAGGATCATATCGATCACATTTGCCGGGGTGACGCAGACCGGGCATCCGGGACCGGACAGGAGCCGGACGGACTCCGGAAGGACACTTTTCAGTCCGCTCCGGGCGATCGCCATAGTGTGGGTCCCGCAGACCTCCATGAGCCGGACCGGACCGGTGGCTTCAGAGAGTTCGCGGATCTTTTTCAGGATGGTTTCAGTGTCTTTTGGATTCTTAAACTGACGTTCACAGAGCATTCTTGATCTCCTCCAGCAGATCCAGATTTTCCAGAGCTTCTTTCTCGGACATTTTCTCGATGGCGAACCCTGCGTGGACCATAACGTAATCTCCGGGTTTCGCGTCTTGGATGAAGTCGATCCGGATATCCTGGAGCAGTCCGCCTGCCTCACAGGAGGCGGTCTGTCCGTCTATTTTATTGATCTTCATTGGCATTGCTAAACACATGCTTCATACTCCTTTTCTTCTGCGCGATGGCAAGCTGTCCCAGGCTGATCCCCTCGTCGTTTGTGGAGACCTGTCTGTGGGTGTACACGGTAAATCCGTTCTTCTCCAGAAGCCCTGTGATCCCGCTCAGGAGGAAACGGTTCTGGAAGACGCCGCCGGACAGGACGACCGGTTTTCGTTCCGGGTTCAGGGCAAGACACTGGTCCAGAGCCATACAGCACAGTGTTGACATAAAGCGCAGCGCGATCTGCCCGGCATCTGTCCCCTGCTCCAGGTCATCCAGGATCCCGGTGATCACCGGTCTGGTATCAAAGATCCTGAGCTCGTCCCGGATGTAAAAGCGGACCGGGTAGGAGAGCTCTTCAAGTGAAACGGTGAGGGTATCTGAGGTTTCTTCCGGTGAGAGTGCCTCTACCAGCGCTGCCCCCTCGCCTTCATGATCTGCCTCTGCCCGGCCGAGTATCAGGGCGCACACCCCGTCGAAAAGACGCCCGATGCTGCTGGCGGAAGGGGCGGTGCCGGCAGAGAGAAGGATCTCTAAAGACCGGCATTTCTCCTCGGAAAGAGGAACGCGGGCTGTCCTGGTGCTGCCGGCTGCGTCCAGGACAAGGGAGAGCGCGATCCGCCCGATCTCCCGGACCGCCTTGTCTCCGCCGGGGAGGAGGACGGGACGGATACTTCCTTTTCGGGAAAATCCATTCAGATCCCCTTCCAGGAATTCACCGCCCCAGATCGTACCGTCCGTTCCCAGTCCGGTTCCGTCCCAGATGATACCGAAGCAGGGACAGTCCAGGCGATTATCTGCCATGCAGGAAGCCATGTGTGCCCAGTGATGCTGTACCTTCAACAGCGGAAGAGCGTCTTTGCGCGAGGCGTCTGAGGCTTCCAGTGAGGAGAGATAGTCCGGGTGGAGATCGCAGACATACAGCGATGGCCTCAGCCGGAAAAGGCGGCAGTAAGTTTCAAGCGCACTGCGGTAATGCGTCAGAGTTTCCGCGTTTTTCAAATCTCCGATGTAGGGGCTCAGGAAGACGCGGGAACCTTTGCCGAGAGCGAAGGAAGCTTTCTGCTCCGCGCCGAAGGCGAAGATCCCGTCCGCCTCCACGGGTTTTTCTCCTTTCAGGGTGATGGGGCGGGGGACATACCCCCGGCTTCTGCGGTAAAAATAAGCATGTCCCTGCCACTCCGCGACCAGAGAATCATCACATCGGTTCCGGATCCGCCGGTCGTGCAGGAGGAAGCCGTCCGCGGTGTGAGCCAGGGCGCGGAGTGCTTCTTCGTTTTCCGTGATCACAGGGCATCCGGGGACATTTCCGCTGGTCATGACAAGGGCATCCGGGCCGCCGTATGTCCCGTCCAGAAGGAGCATGTGGAGCGGTGTGTAGGGCAGCATGACCCCGAGGCGGGAGCTGAAACTCAATTCAGGGAAGCTTCCCTGTTCCTTCTTGGAGAGGAGGATAATGGGATGTGCCGGGCTTGTCAGGAGAGCCTCTTCGGAAGCGCTGAGACGGCAGATGCGGCGTACCGTTTCCAGTGAGCGGCACATGACGGCGAGCGGCTTTTCCGCCCGGTGCTTGCGCTCACGGAGCCGTTTCACCGCAGCGGGATCCTCAGCATTGCAGGCGAGGTGGACGCCGCCGATGCCTTTGACGGCGAGGATGCCCCCATTTTTCAGGAGTTCCTGGGAAAGACGGAAGGCATTTTCTCCGCAAAGGTCATTGTGGGCGTGGGCAGTGCCCCAGTGGTTTTCTGCTGCAGGATCCGGTACAAAGAATACCTGGGGACCGCACACCGGACAGCAGTCCGGCTGGGCGTGATAGCGCCGGTCATGGATATCATGGTATTCGTTCCTGCAGTCGTCGCACATCTCGAACTCGTTCATCACCGTGCGGTCCCGGTCATAGGGAAGGGACTCGATGATGGTGTAGCGGGGACCGCAGTTTGTACAGTTGATAAATGGATAGCGGTATCTGCGGTCGGAAGGGAGCGCAAGTTCCCGTGCGCATTCAGGGCAGATGGCGATATCCGGAGAGATAAGAGTGGAGCCGGGATCGATCTGGCTCTTGCGGATCGTAAACTCAGAAAAACGCTCCGACTGCTCATTCAGATCAACCTTGAACTGCCCGTCCGAAGCCCCTCCCGGCTGTTCGTCCGGATCCCCTTCGAGGTTTCCATCTGGACAAGGTTCCGGGATCACCTTCACTTCCTCGATCAGCGCCATGGGCGGAGGGGAGGTCCGAAGTTCGTGGATGAACCCGTCCAGAGAAGAAGAAGTCCCTTCCAGGCAGCCTTCCAGTCCGGAGGAGGTGTTGCGAACCCAGCCCAGGATATGGTGCTGTTCCGCCAGGCGGTGAAGGAAGGGACGGAACCCCACGCCCTGGACGATCCCTTCTATATAGATGCGGACGCGGGAAATATCATCATAAAGGCGGACGGGAGAAAGACCGCTGTTCTGCCGGAGGGTGGGACCCTGCCTTTTTCCATGCTCCGTGCTCCTGCTGTTCATGACTGGCTGTTTCCTGCCTTCTCTGCGATGAAATCGGCCAGATCACAGATCCCGTCCCCGCTGCGGCTGCTCACCCGGAAGAGTGGCGCGTCCGGATTGACGGTGCCGTAGTTTGAGCAGACACGCTGTTCGTCAAAGTCAAAATAGGGGAGCATGTCATATTTGTTCAGGACAAGACAGTCTGTATCTGTGAACATCAGAGGATATTTCTCCACTTTATCGTCGCCCTCGGGGATGCTTAAGAGGGTGATGCGCAGTGATTCTCCGATCCGGAATTCGGCAGGGCATACCAGGTTGCCGATATTTTCCACAAAGATAAGATCCAGATCATCCAGGGGAAGGCTGGGGAGGATATGCTGGATGCTCATCGCCTCGATATGGCAGGCGCCGTCAGTGTTGAGCTGGACAGTCGGGATTCCCAGCCCCGCAATGCGCTCGGCGTCCACCTGTCCGGCGATATCCCCTTCGATGACCCCGATGCGGAAGCGGTCCTTCAGCGTGCCGATCAGAGAGGTGATCAGGCTGGTCTTCCCTGCGCCCGGGCTCCCCATCACGTTGATCATACATATATTATGGGAAGCGAGGCTGGCTTTTACCTCCTCGCTCACATCTTCATTCCAGTCCATGATCTGGTGCAGTACTTTTATTTCCATTGATGTCTACCTCCATGCTCTTGATATAGAATTCCTTTCCGGACAGGATCTTAAGGTTTAGCCCGCCGCAGTGAGGGCAGGCGAGATGCCTCGGGGTGATCTCTCCCTCCTGACCGCAGTCGCGGCAGGACACTTTTACAGGGAGAAATTCAGCTTCCAGACGCACACCCTCTGCGATAGTGCCTTCGGAGAGCATATCCAGATAAATCTGGATGCAGTCCGGCACGATCCCGCGCAGTTCCCCGATGCAGACCCGGATCGTCCGGATCCGGGAGGCGTTCTGGGATCTGGCTTCCTGGATGCAGTGGTCCAGTAAATGTTCTGTGATAGTCAGTTCGTGCATAAAAACTCCTTCTCAGTGGAAAACCCTGTTCGAAATAACGGAAAAATGTATTCCCCAGCATCCTACATTTTAGCACATTTTACTAAAAAGAAAACAGAAAAATGAGGTTTAACTATTGTAAAATCTTTAAATCAGGATTATCTTATTATTGTGTGGTTTTTTTAACAAAGCACGAGATTTTATGAAGAGAGGAAGGGCGGATTTATGACAATGATACCATTTCTTATCGTCATCCCGGCGGTGATGGCGCTGATCTTTCCCTTTGTCAGAGACCAGAGGACAAGAGGGATCATCGTGTATGCCGGTGCCGGAGTCATTATGCTCACAACAGTCGTATTTATTGCCCGCTGGATCGCGGGAGGCGCTCAGGTCCTGATGCTCTATCCTGAGACGGAACTGGTGGATCACCTGATGTCTGTCGGGGATATCGTTCTGATGTGCCTTATCATCTACATGGGCGTGAAGTACAGGAGGATCGTGCCGATCCTGCTTTCCGTGGCGCAGACAGGACTTCTGCTGTACACGGAGTTTACGACAGATCTGGCCGAAGGACCGCATATGATGGTGGACTGGTTTACAGTTCTGATGTTTCTCATCATCGCGTTCATCGGAGGCTTTATCAGTATCTATACAGTGGGATATATGAAAGGCTACCATGCGCATCATAAAGATGTGCAGGACAGACAGCCATTCTTTTTTTCCATGCTGTTTTTGTTCCTGGCGGCGATGTTCGGGCTTGTGCTCTCCCAGAACATGATCTGGATGTATTTCTTCTGGGAGATCACCAGTGTGATCTCATTTTTGATGATCGGATATACCCGCTCGGAAGAGGCGGTCAACAACAGCTTCTGCGCTCTGTGGATGAACCTTCTCGGAGGGCTTGGCTTTGCCGTAGCGATCGCCTGGATGGCGAAGGTGAACGGCACGGTCCAGCTGCTCGAAGTTGTGAGCGCAGGCGGGCTTCTGCCGCTGATCTGCCTTGCTCTCGCCGGGCTGACAAAATCGGCTCAGCTTCCGTTTTCGACCTGGCTCCTCGGCGCCATGGTAGCGCCGACACCGTCCAGTGCCCTGCTCCACAGCGCGACGATGGTGAAGGCCGGCGTATACCTGCTGCTGCGGATCTCTCCGGCATTCCAGGGAAACCTGGTTGGGATCCTGGTATCCAGTATCGGGGGATTTACTTTTATCATGGCAAGTATGATGGCGATCGCCCAGAACGACGGGAAGAAAGTCCTGGCGTTCTCCACGATATCGAACCTGGGACTGATCGTGGGCTGCGCCGGGATCGGAGCGGAGGAGACAGTCTGGGCGGCAGTCTTCCTGATGATCTTCCACTCGGTCAGCAAGTCCATGCTGTTCCAGTCTGTGGGAGCCACGGAGAACACGCTGGGCTCCCGTGACATAGAGGACATGCACGGACTGATCATCCGGGTGCCGAAACTGGCGTACATAATGGGGATTGGAATCGCGGGGATGTACCTTGCGCCGTTCGGTATGCTGATCTCAAAATGGGTGGCGCTGAAGGCATTCGTGGATTCCGGAAACTTTATCCTTGTCCTCTGTATCGCATACGGAAGTGCCTCCACCATGTTCTACTGGACAAAGTGGCTGGCGAAACTGCTCTGCTTCCATATCCCGAGGGAGAAGGTGAAAGACGTGACCAGAAAAGATGAATATGTATCCATGATCTTCCATGCGGTGACCATGATACTTCTCTGCCTGCTCCTGCCTCTGGTCGCTGTATATGTGGTGAACCCGATCGTGCAGGAACTGTTCGGAAACGCGAAGGATGTGATCTCGATGAGCGTACTGACGACCATGGCGATCATGCTTGTCTCGATCTTTATCGTGCCTGCAGTCATGTTCTTTATCAGCAGGAAGTCGCACAGGGAACTTGTTCCGATCTATATGAACGGGATCAACGAGGGGGACAACCGCTTCTTTACGAACAGTTTCGGAGACAAAGAACACCTTTATCTGAGCAACTGGTATCTGCGGTTTGAGTTCGGAAGACGGCACTTAAGGATCCCGTCGATCATCATCGCGGCGGCGGCTCTTGTGCTCGGATTCTGTGTCGTGATCGGAGGTGCTATATGAAAACAGTGATTTTTGTCCTTGCTTATCTGATATTTGCACCTTTCCTCGGCGGACTGCTGGACGGGATCGACAGGATCATCAGCGCCAGGATGCAGCGCAGGAAAGGGCCCAGCCTGCTGCAGCCGTTTTACGACCTTGGAAAATTGTTTTCCAAAGAGATGATCGCGGTCAATAACGTACAGCTCCTGTTGAACTTAAGTTATCTGGTGATCCTGATGATCGCAGGTTCCATGCTGTTTGCCGGCGCGGATCTTCTGATGGTGCTGTTCATCCTGAGCACGGCGGACATGTTCCTGATCCTGGCGGCTTCCAGTGATTCCTCACCTTATGCGAATATGGGAGCCAGCAGGGAGATGCTGCAGATGATGGCGTATGAGCCGCTGACGCTCCTTGTGGCAGTAGGATTTTACCTTACCACAGGTTCGTTCCAGGTGTCGGATTTTATCACACAGCAGTACAGTGCGGTGATCTGGATGCCGGGGCTTCTGGCGGGATTTATGTTCACAACGGCGATCAAGCTGAGAAAATCGCCCTTTGACCTGTCCACGAGCCATCATGCACATCAGGAGATGGTCAAGGGGATCACGACGGAGATGTCCGGAACGACCCTGGCGATCATGAACATTGCGGAATATTATGAGATGATCCTGCTCCTGGGGATCTTCTTCCTGTTCTTTGTCAACAGTACATGGTGGAGCTGGATCGTTGCGCTGGCGCTCTGCGTGGTGATCTTTTTCATGGAGACGCTGTGGGATAATGTGAGCGCCCGTGTGAAATGGAAGACGCTGCTCTACAGCTGCTGGGTCGTGACTTTGGTAGCGGGAGGCGTGAACATACTGATTCTGATGTTGGTCAAGTAAGCTGGAGGAAGGTCTGTTATGAATAAAGTATCTAAATCACCGTGGCTGCTCCATTATGATGCGAGCAGCTGCAATGGATGTGACATTGAAGTGCTGGACTGCCTGACGCCGAAGTATGACGTTGAGCGGTTCGGGATCATCAATACCGGAGATCCGTTTCAGGCGGATATCCTGCTGATCACCGGCGGGGTCAACAGCCAGACGGAGAGCGTGGTAAAACAGCTCTACAGCCAGATGCCGGAGCCGAAGGTCGTAGTCGCTGTCGGGATCTGCGCCTGCACGGGAGGGGTTTTCAAAGAATGTTACAATATAAAAGGCGGGGTCGATACGGTGATCCCGGTGGACGTCTATGTCCCGGGATGCGCGGCGCGCCCCGAATCCATTATAGACGGAGTCGTCAAGGCGCTGAAAGTGCTGGATGAGAAACAGGCGGCAATGGATAAGAACGGGAGGTGACAGAGATGGATGGCAAGAATGAGATAAGGAAGATCTCGCTGGCGGCATTTTTCCCGGCAGTGGTGGCGATGAGAGCGGAAAACTGGAGACTGGTCCAGATCTGTGCCGTTACCGTGGATGATGGATATGAGATGAGTTATTCGTTCAGCAAGGGATACGATATGGTCACTCTCCGCCTGGATGTGGAGGAGAATGAAGAGATCGCGAGCATCACCCATATCTATCCGTGTGCGTTCCTTCAGGAGAATGAGGCGGAACAGCTTTTCGGGGTAAAGATCGGGCATATCGATCCGGATTACCGTGATAAACTGTACCGGATCGATGAGGAAGCACCGTTTAAGAAAAAGGAGTAGGAGATCATGGCAAAGAGAAGTATTGTACCATTCGGTCCTCAGCATCCTGTACTGCCCGAGCCGGTCCATCTGGACCTGGTGCTGGAGGATGAGACTGTGGTGGGCGCGATCCCGAGTATCGGATATGTCCACAGAGGACTTGAGAAACTGGTTGAGAAAAGAGACTTTAAACAGTATTCATATATCGCGGAGCGGATCTGCGGGATCTGCAGCTGCGGTCACGGACTTGGCTACTGCATGGCGGTGGAGGAGATCATGGGGATCGAGGTGCCGGAGCGGGCGGAGTATCTCCGGACGATCTGGGTCGAGATGAGCCGTATCCACAGCCATCTGCTCTGGCTGGGGCTTCTGGCAGATGCTATGGGATTCGAGAGTCTTTTCATGGAGAGCTGGAGGCTGAGGGAGAAGATCCTGGATATGTTTGATGAAACGACCGGAGGAAGGATCATCCATTCCGTCAATCAGGTGGGCGGTGTGCAGAAGGATATGGACAGCATCATGCTCAAAGATATCCTTTGCGCTGTAGATGACATTGAGAGTGAACTCAAACCTGTCATTGATACCTTCCTTCAGGATTATACGGTGCAGAGCCGTCTGAAAGGCGCCGGCATCCTGAGCCGGGAAGACGCCATCGGCATGGGTGCGGTGGGACCGATGCTGCGCGCCAGCGGCGAGCCTTATGACGTACGGATGCTCGGTTACGGGGCATATAAGTATCTGTCTGTGGAGCCGATCATTTCCACAGACTGTGATTCCTATGCGAGATGCGAGGTGCGCTTAAAAGAACTTCTTCAGTCCTTTGACCTGATCCGCGAGGCGATCGGGAAACTTCCGGGCGGACCGATCAGTGTTCCTGTGAAGGGAAATCCTGCCGGGGAGTATTTTGTCCGGATCGAGCAGCCCAGAGGAGAGGCGATATACTATGTCAAAGGAAACGGGACGAAGTATCTGGACCGCTTCCGGCTGCGCACTCCGACGACCAGCAACATCCCGCCTATGGTGGAGATGCTCAAAGGATGCCAGCTGGCGGATGTGCCGATCCTGATCCTGACTATAGACCCGTGTGTGAGCTGTACGGAACGATAGGCAGTGGAGGAATGATGGAATGGAGAAAACAAGATTTTTTACATTTACAAGAAGGATCATAGGCAATCTTTTCCGGAAACCGGCTACAGTCGGGTATCCTTATGAGCCTGCCGAATATCCGGAACGGATGCGCGGACATGTTGAGATAAAAATAGAAGACTGCATTACCTGCGGTTTGTGCGCGCGTTCCTGCCCGTCACAGGCGATCCAGGTGGACAGGAAAGCCGGGACATGGACTATCAGCCGGTTTGACTGTGTCCAGTGCGGATGCTGTGTGCTTGGGTGCCCGAAGAAATGTCTTTTTATGGAAAAAGGATATACTGAGCCGGATGCGGTCAAGAAGACTGACACTTACACAAAACCCCATGATGAGGAAAAGGAAGGAAAACGGGGAGAAGAGAAGCCGGTCTTAGACGTGGAAAAATGCATGTATTGCTCGCTCTGCGCGAAGAAATGTCCGCAGGGGGCGCTTACCGTGAACCGGAAAGAACTGGTCTGGGAGGTAGACAAAGAAAAGTGCATCGGCTGCATGGTCTGCGCGCTGGCATGTCCGAAGAAAGCGATCCATATGGAAAAAGGATAGGAAAAGAATACAGGAAAGAACAAAGAGGACGGAGGATGAGATTGTTTATCTTCCTGCATATATGGTCCCATACCTGTAAATAAATGGTTGGGTGTGACCTGAAAAAGTAAATGTATCCAATCTCTGCCAGACAGGGGAAAAGATTGACTTTGCGTGCCGGATGCGCTATTGTATTATCCAGATAATACAATGGGAGGGCGAAACAGATGACCACGCTCTGCGTTATCGACGAGATCCTCCGGGGGACGAATACCGGGGAGCGGATACGCGCCTCCCGTGCGATCCTGGAATACCTGGCGGGGAAGAACTGCATTCCTCTGATTGCATCCCATGACAAGGAACTGACCGTACTGCTGGAGAAGCTGTATGACAACTACCATTTCAGCGAGGAGATGGGAGAGGATGACATTTCCTTCAGCTATAAGATCATGAGAGGACCGGCGACGTCGCAGAATGCGGTGAAGCTGCTGAAACTCGCAGGATTTCCAGAGGAGATATTGGAAAAGTGCGAAGAGACAGATGAAACACTGGAAAAATCCATGATTTCCTGCTAAAATGGGGAACGTAAAAGCGAGTGCGCTCGGAAATTGCTGAGATTTCCGCGGTACCCATACAGGAAAGGAGACACGACGATGCCAAAATTAAACGAGAACTATCAGAACTTAGAAGAGAGCTACCTATTTGCGGAGATCGCAAGGCGGGTTAAGGTATATGAGGAATCCCATCCGGACAACAAGATCATCCGGCTCGGGATCGGAGATGTTACAAAGCCGCTGACAAAGAAAGTGATCGCTGCCCTTCACGAGGCTGTGGATGAGCAGGCGGTGCCGGAGACGTTCAAGGGGTACGGCCCGGAGAAGGGATATGATTTCCTCAGGAACGCGATCTCTGATTATTATAGAAGAAACGGCGCGGAGGTGGACCCGGATACGGTCTTCATCTCTGACGGCGCGAAGAGCGACACGGGAAATATCACGGACCTGTTTGCAAAGGATAATGTAGTGTTGGTGCCGGATCCGGTGTATCCGGTCTATGTGGACACGAATATGATGGACGGAAGAAAGATCGTCTACATGAACGGGACGGCGGAGAACAACTTCCTGCCTATGCCGGACGATTCCGTAAAGGCGGACATGATCTACCTGTGTTCCCCGAACAACCCGACGGGGGCGTGCTATAACAAAGAGCAGTTAAAAGTGTGGGTTGACTATGCGCTGAAGAACGACGCGGTCATCATGTTTGACGCGGCTTACGAGGCGTTCGTATCCGATCCGGGGCTTCCGAGGAGCATCTATGAGATCGAGGGCGCGAAGAAGTGCGCGATCGAGTTCTGCTCCCTCTCCAAGACGGCAGGATTTACGGGAACACGCTGCTCCTACACTGTGATCCCGAAGGAACTGGTATTCACAGCTTCCAACGGGAAAGAGATGTCCTTAAACGAGATGTGGAACAGAAGACACTCCACCAAGTTCAACGGGACGCCCTATATCGTCCAGCGCGCGGCTGCGGCTGTGTTCACGGAAGAGGGGATGGCGGAATGCATGGAGAATATCAACTACTACAGAGAGAACGCGAAGATCATCGCGGACGTCCTGAAGAAAAAGGATATTCCGTTTACGGGCGGAGTAAATTCACCGTATATCTGGTTCCAGTGCCCGAACGGAATGGAGTCCTGGGAGTTCTTTGACTACCTTCTGACCCATGCGGAAGTGGTGGGGACGCCGGGAGCGGGATTCGGCGAGAATGGGAAATATTTCTTCCGCCTGACCGCGTTCGGACAGCATGAGAGCACGAAAGAAGCTATGCGGAGATTTGACGGACTGTTTTAAAAAATGAATATCCAGACTGTAAATACCTGTTTTGCGATTTTTGCAGAACAGGTATTTTTTACCATTATTTTACAATCACGATCCCCGGAACGGGGGGTCTTTTTTTGTAAAAATGCAGTTGAAATGGAACCAGGAGAATGTTTGTGTAGAAAAACTACATAAAAAATGCACAAAAATGTACAATTCCAAATCTTTAAACGCAGATAAAAATATACAAAAAGCATAAAAATAAAGGCTTGTTTTCAAATTAACTTAAAATTAATCATAGCGTGGCGGTAATATTAACAATTCGTTTGTAGAATTCCTATTGCTGGCGAAAAAAGCCGGCGCGGTGTGAAAAAAGTAAAATTTTCTGCGCAATCTCAAAAGTGAAGGAGAGAATAGAATGTCTGAATTGCTTCTGAAAAATGTTTGTAAGATGTATGACAAGAAACAGTATGCGGTCCGGGATTTTTCGCTGAAGATTGAGGATGGGGAATTTGTGATCTTTGTAGGGCCGTCAGGCTGCGGAAAGTCGACGACGCTTCGAATGATCGCAGGACTTGAAGAAATTACGAGCGGGGAACTATGGATTGACCAGCAACTTAGCAATTACGTAGAACCAAAAGACAGAGATTTGTCAATGGTATTCCAGAACTATGCCTTATATCCGCAGATGACTATTTACGATAATATGGCCTTTTCCCTTCAGATCAGAAAGGTTCCGAAGGATGAAATCGACAAGAGGGTTCACTGGGCGGCGTCAATTCTCGGTATCGAGCATCTGCTGAAACAAAGACCTGGCGCTCTTTCCGGCGGACAGAAACAGAGGGTGGCGATCGGAAGCGCGATCATGAGAAAGCCGAAGGCTTTTCTTATGGACGAACCGCTTTCCAATCTGGATGCAAAGCTGAGAGCTCAGATGCGGGTAGAGCTGTCAGAACTTCATAAAAGGCTCGGCACTACGATGATCTATGTAACACATGACCAGACCGAGGCTATGACGCTGGGGACAAAGATCGTCGTCATGAAAGACGGATTTATCAAACAGGCGGATACGCCCAAAGAGATTTACGAAAATCCGGCAGATCTTTTTGTCGCAGGGTTTATCGGATCTCCGTCGATGAATTTTATGGAAGGGACGGTCAGAAAGACTGACAAGGGAGCGGAATTCGTGCTGGTTTCAGGACAGAAACTTGAACTCCCGGCGGATAAGGCCAACATTCTCCTGGCAGAGTACGCGGATAAGAAAGTGATCATCGGAATCCGGCCGGAACATTTTTCAACAGTTCCCCAGACTGCAGATCCTGATGCGGATTACTCAAGACGGAAACTGTCAGGAACGATCATAACAAGAGAAATGCTCGGAGCTGAGTCCATGTTTTATCTCAGAGAAAAGTCGGCAGGTGAGTATGCCGCCAGGCTTTCGGTTGAGACGCCCGGAAAAGGCGGGGAGACAATGTCTCTATATGTTGATATGGATGAAGCGCACTTCTTTGATCCGGCAACAGAAAGAAATATTTTTTATGGAGGTAGGCAATGAAAGCATTATCTGAGAAATTAAAAGGCGGGAGCTCGTACTGTTATCTGATCCCCTGCTTCCTTATATTTGCAGTTTTCCTTTTTTATCCTTTCGTAAAGACAATCTACTTGAGCCTGTTCCTGACTGATAAGCTCGGGCAGGCAAAGGTGTTTGTGGGGGCAAGAAACTATATTGAGCTGCTCACGTCGTCCTCGTTTTATAACAGTTTGATCGTCACATTGGTCTTTGTGGTCATCGTTGTGGTCGGAAGCATGCTCCTGGGACTGATCGGGGCAGTGCTGTGCAGCAAGGCGTTTCCGGGAATCCGGGCGTTCAGCACCTCCTATGCGCTCCCTATGGCCATTGCATCCAGCGGGGCGGCAATGATCTTCAAGATCATCCTCAACCCGACGATCGGTATCCTGAATAAGCTGACAGGACTGGACATAAACTGGATCGCGGATCCGAAATACGCGCTGATCTGCGTGGCTGTTCTTACCGCATGGCTGAACAGCGGCATCAACTTCCTGTATTTTTCAGCAGGACTGGGAAATATTGACGAGTCGATCTACGAGAGAGCCTCGGTGGACGGTGCAAGCGGGATCCAGAAATTTTTCCGCCTGACGCTTCCGGGACTGAGCCCGATCATGTTTTATACGCTGGTGGTCAATATCATTCAGGCTTTTCAGTCTTTCGGGCAGATCAAGATCCTGACCGCGGGAGGTCCGGGAGAATCCACGAACGTTATTGTGTATTCGATCTACAGGGACGCGTTTTTCAATTATAGATTCGGAAGCGCAGCCGCACAGTCGGTCGTGCTGTTCCTGATCATTATGGCGCTTACGCTTGTGATGTTTAAGATTGAAAAGAAAGGAGTCAAATATTAAGATGTCTGCTTTTAATAATACCATTACAATGGAACAAGGTGCATACAATGAAGCGGAAATCGCAAGGCTTCACAGCCTGATGAATGCCCGGGCTCTCAGAAAAAAGAGAATACGCAAGACAGTGCTTGTCGCTGTAAACATTATCTTTGCGCTGTTTATGCTGTTCCCGCTTCTGTATTCAGTCAGTGTGGCGGTTATGCCCGGCGACGAGCTGTTTACAATGGATATGAACCTGCTCCCGCAGAATCCCACCGTGGATAACTTTGTGCGTGCGTTCACGCAGGTTCCGCTGGTCCGCTTCATCCTGAACTCTTTCCTTGTGGCAGGATGCATCACCCTGGGACAGATCATCACCTGCTCCCTTGCGGCGTTTGCTTTTTCCTTCCTCGACTTTAAAGGGAAAAACCTGCTGTTTATGCTGGTTATGGCGACGATGATGGTCCCCGGGGAGGCGGTCATCATCTCAAACTACCTGACAGTCAGCAGCCTGGGGATATTGGATACATATATTGTGCTGATCCTGCCTTCGCTGACTTCGGCAATGGGGATTTTCCTGTTCCGCCAGTTTTATATGACATTTCCAATCTCCCTGTATGAGTCGGCGAAACTTGACGGATGCGGCAACCTGAGATTTATCGTGAAGATACTGATCCCTCTTACAAAGTCAGCGATTGGCGCAATGGCAGTATACACCTTTATCAACGCCTGGAATATGTATATGTGGCCGCTGCTTGTTACGGGATCCGAGGAAATGCGTACGGTCCAGATTGGTATCAGTATGCTGAACAGCGTTGACGCACAGTCTATCACGCTGATGATGGCAGGCGTTGTGGCGATCATCATCCCGTCCATGGTCATCTTTATCGTTGGCCAGAAACAGCTCATAAGCGGAATGTTCTCAGGGGCGGTGAAAGGCTGACCTGTTAATATAGCAACATTAATTTGCTTCCGGTCCGGTCAGCATCCCGCACGACGTTCCGGCGGTACGACACAAAAACAGAAAAGGAGAGAAGGTATTTATGAAAAGAAGAGTAATCGCATCCATTCTTGCCGCGGCTATGGCATTTTCACTCGCTGCATGCGGAAACACCGCATCCAACACAGCAGCAGGCACAACCGCGGAGGGGGAAGAAAGCGCAGAAAGTGCCGGATCCAGCGTGATCACTGACAACTTTAAAAATGTGGACACAAACGGCACAACCATTACTTTCTGGCATTCCATGGGCGGAGTGAACGGCGAGGCAATGGACTACCTAGTCAACAAGTTTAATGAAGAAAACGAGGACGGGATCACAGTTGAGTCAGTTTACCAGGGGGAATACGATGACACGATCAATAAGCTGAAAAGTGCCCAGATCGGAAATATGGGGGCGGACCTTGTCCAGATCTATGACCTCGGAACACGTTTTATGATTGATTCCGGATGGGTGATCCCGATGCAGGATATGATCGATGCGGACGGGTATGATATTTCACAGATCGAGCCTAACGTTGCGGCATATTATACAACAGATGACGGAACGATGTACTCCATGCCGTTCAACTCATCCACACCCCTTCTTTACTACAACAAAGATATGTTTGAAGCGGCAGGGATCACTGAGGTCCCGGCCAGCCTTCCTGAGATCGCTGAGATCGGCGACGCCCTGATGGAGAAAGGCGGAGCCCAGGAAGTGATCGCGATCAGCATCTACGGCTGGTATTTTGAGCAGTTCCTCTGCAAGCAGGGGCTCAATATGGTGGACAATGGAAACGGCCGTGAAGCGGCAGCTACCAAGGTAGAATTTGACGAAAACGGCGGCGGGCTGAATATCCTGAATGCATGGTATGACCTGTATGAGAAAGGATATGCCCCGAATGTCGGACGTTCCGGAAGCGATACAGCTACGACAGACTTTACATCAGGGAAAGCTGCTATGATGCTTGCATCTACAGCCTCACTGAAGCAGGTCCTTGAAGACAGCGGCGGAAACTTTGAAGTAGGTACTGCTTACTATCCGGCAGTCAGCCCGGACGACAAAGGCGGAGTGTCCATCGGAGGCGCGTCTCTGTGGGCCCTGAACAACCAGGATGAGACAAAGGCGGCGGCAACATGGAAGTTTATCAAGTTTCTGATCTCTCCGGAGTCCCAGGCATACTGGAACGCCCAGACCGGATACTTCCCGATCGTTACTGCGGCTCAGGAAGAGCAGACATTCAAGGACAACATTGCCAAGTATCCTCAGTTCCAGACAGCGCTGGACCAGCTTCATGATTCCACACCGGAATCCGCAGGGGCGCTCCTGAGCGTATTCCCGGAATCACGTCAGATCGTCGAGACACAGATCGAGAATATGCTGAACGGAAATGTGACACCGGAAGAGGCTGTTGACAACATGGCCAGCGAGATCAATAAGACGATTGAAGAGTACAACCTGGTCAACGGTTAAAAAATAAACTGCCGGATCCTGATTTTTAAAAGCGTGCCTGAAAAAATTCGGCACGCTTTTATCCGTAAAAAAGGAAGACTGCTGTATAATAAAAAGTATGTACTATAAGGAGGAGCCATGAAATGAAGAAAGTAAAGATTTTTGCCCACCGGGGAGCGAGCGCCTATGCACCGGAAAATACGCTGGAGGCCTTCCGCCTTGCCATGGAGCAGGGAGCCGATGGGATCGAGATCGACGTTCAGCTGACAAAGGATAATGAACTTGTGGTGATCCATGATGAGACGGTCGACCGTGTCAGCAGCGCGAAGGGCGCTGTAAGGGACTATACGCTGGAGGAATTGAAAAAGATCCCCGTGCCAAATCATTTTGAACAGTATCCGGATGTGCGGATCCCTACGCTCCGGGAGGTGCTTGAACTGGTAAAGCCCGGAAAAATGGAGATTAATATTGAATTGAAGACGGGGATATACTGGTATCCCGAGATTGAGAAAAAGGTATTGGATCTGGTGAAGGAAGAGGGAATGGAAGAACGCATCATCTATTCTTCTTTTAATCATTACAGTATACAGAAGATCAGGGAGATTGCCCCGGATGCGGAGACAGCCTATCTGATCGGAGATGTTATGCTTGACGTGGCAGAGTACACGAGGAAAACAGGGGTCAAAGGCATCCATCCGGCGCTGTTCCATGTCAAGATGGCGGATTTCCTTGAGGAATACAAAAAGAGCGGGCTTGCGGTCAGGGTATGGACAGTGAATGAAAAAGACCAGATGAGCTGGCTGATCCGGGAGGGCGTGGACGCAGTGATCACCAATTATCCGGACCGAGGGATGGAGGCGCGTGCGGAAGCGGAGGCAGAATTAGCAAATGATGAAAAATAAAAAACTGTTTCTGCTCGATATTGACGGAACCGTCTGTAAGGGAGAACAGCTGATCGGAGGCACACGCGAGTTCCTGTCATATCTGAAGAGCTGCGGCGGCCAGTTTGTTTTTATTACCAACAATGCCACGAAAAGCATTGCCGACTATATTGCTTCCTTCCAGAAAATGGGGATTCAGTCAGATTTTTCAAATTTTATCACTGCATCTTACGCAACAGTCCAGTATCTGAAGCAGCATCACAGCGGAGAACTGATCTATGTTCTTGGGACCAGGTCTCTGCTACGGGAATTGAAACAGAACGGGATACGGATTACGACAGACTGCGAGGACGGAGAGATCTCCTGCGTCCTGGTCTCCTATGACAATCAGCTGACCTATGAGAAAATTTCCGATACCTGCCAGCTTCTGGCCAGACGCCCGGATGTGGATTATATTGCAACCAATCCTGACTATGTCTGCCCGGTTGAATTCGGTTATGTGCCGGATTGCGGGTCCATCTGCGAGATGCTGGAGCATGCGGTAAAGAGGACTCCTTATTTTATCGGAAAACCGGAGACTGCCATGGTGGAATTCGCTGTGAAGAAGAACCGCTTTACAAAAGAGGAAACCCTGATCGTTGGCGACCGGCTTTATACGGATATCCTCTGCGGAAAACGTGCTGGGGTGGAGACTGCCCTGGTGCTTACCGGGGAGGCTACGCGGGAGGAGGCGCAGCGGTCGGACAATCCGCCGGAATATATTTTTTCCTCCATTGAAGAACTGTTCCATGTCTGGGCGGATGAATCCGCTGCGAATATATAAGTAACTTTAGATTTCTATTTATGCCTCGTAGTCCGATGGCCGCATTGGACTACGGGGCGTGCAGATCATAATTCCTGTTAAATAGCCTGAATCGTTAAAGCGAAATATCTCATAGCTGCCGGAATGCCCACTGAGCGTATAGCGGTATTCCTCATCGTCTTCGCCGGGATCCGGCTGCCCGTATATGTCTATTACATCAGCCGGTCTTGACCAGCCCAGGCGGATGCCTCCGGGAAGGATCAGATCAGTCCCGGAAAAATCATAGTTTTCATAAGTGGCAGATAAGGTGCCGACCGTTCCGTCGGTAAGTGGGACGGCCTCTTTCGCTGCATTGTATACGGTGACAAAAAGGTTCTGTTCCCGGTCATTCGTAAGAGTGACGTTTGCACTGTCATAGGATGCATATGGACTGTCTGTCCCCTGAAGCTTCCTGGGGACATCCTGCCCCTCTTTAATATACCATCCATTTGAGAAAAAGTCAGAAAGAGACACAGGCAGCGAGTATACGGCATTGTTGATCTGGATAGAAAAACTGCGCCAATCGTCCGGGAGGGATGGAAGCGCCGGATATAACTTGTCAGCCTGTTCATCCAGGCTGGTTATGTATTCCAGAGAGAACAGTACCTCCGTATGCGGCAGATAGACTGCCTTGGCGCGCAGATCGCTATTTTCCTGCCAAAGCTTCTCGCCTTCCTCGTAAAGATCAGACGTCATGGATAAGATGTGATTCTCTCCATCCATGCCCACGCCTTCCATAGAGAACGTCTCTTCCCCGTCATCTGTTGACCCCATGTCAAATCCCAATCTGTAAAGGTAGTCTGTTTTCGGATGTGACAAATATGGTATATCAAGAACAAGCGTCCGCAGCAGAATGAATGAAAGCGCCAGACATGCCAGGATCCCGACAGCGCATCCTGCTTTCGTCAGGAGTATGCCAACGCACCCTGCTTTTCCTTTTGTTAAAGTCATCGGCTTGCGGATGACCTGAATGAAAAAGATGACAGCCGCGAATGCCAGAACTACCACAATCGTCCGCCAGATCACCTCCTGCACAAATCCGCTGACACCCATTACTGCGTCAGAACTGCCTAGGAAGGAATCCAGGAAAAATATGATCCCCACGAAAAGCAGCAGGGGTACTGCGAAAATAAGCACCACCATGATATAGATCCAGTCAATACGATTTTTTTCAGGTCCTTCAGAACTCATTTCATTTCTCCTTTACATTCTGATATCTTCGGGGATTTTTTTCCGCTTCGCGTTTTTACAACGGCGGAAGAGCATTCTGGCAATCAGTATGATTCCGATCGCTGCTGCTGAGGTGGATCCTGTAAACAGACAGAGCATCTCATTATTCTTCCGGTAATACTCACTTACAACGTTTTCCGGTTTTTGGGGATCATATAAGAGATCTTGCCTTGCACCTGTCCAGATTTCGGTGTTCAGTTCCCCGATCGTCTCCACACATCTGTCCGCAGAAGTGGTTTCCCTGATGTTTGTATCTTCCTTCCCGATCATCCATCTGCCATCTTTTGTGCGGTAACGGTATGTGATCACTGTGAAATTATAAGCATCCCCGTCATCATCCAGTCCCATCCAGCGCTCGATCTTTAACACTTCGCCTACAGAATGTTCTGTATAATTTATATTTTCTGCCACAAGTCCGACAGCCGTATAGATGAAGCAGCCAGCCCACATTACGATAAAAAGCATAAACTATTTGTGTAAAATAAAATGTGAAGAACAGGTAAAATTTTTGTAATAGCAGGCAGACGCAAAATAATCCGATCCGAAAAAACGAATCTGTGCTATTGCCTGAGACGTACTGTTGGAGTATACTGGCACTATCGTACAAAACGGGGAGGAAACGATATGATACAGAGCGACTGCCACATGCACACAGAGTTTTCATCAGACAGCGAGACACCCGTAAGGAGTATGATTGAGGGCGCGATAAAGAAAGGGCTCCGGGAAATCTGCCTTACGGACCACTATGATAAGGACTATCCGCGGGTGCCGGATATCGAGGGGATTCCCTTTGTATTCGACCCGGAGGAATACTGCCGCACTCTTGCCGGGCTGAAAGAAGAGTACAGCGGCCGGATCACGGTCCGCACCGGGATCGAGATCGGGCTGCAGCCCCACCTGGGAGGATTTTACAGGGAGCTGACAGAAAAGTATCCTTTTGATTTCGTCATCGGCTCTGTCCATCTCGTACACGGGCTGGACCCTTACTACGGAGCGCTCTTTGAAGGCAGGACAGATGAGGAAGCATACGCGGAGACGTTCCGGGAGACTTTGGCTGACCTGGAAGCAATTGACGGCTTTGACGTTCTGGGGCATATTGATTATGTGGTCCGCTATGGGAAGGAAAAGGCAGCGCACTATTCTTACCATAGGTTTGCGGACGAGATTGACGAGATCCTTAAGAAAGTCATTGAGATGGGAAAAGGGATTGAGCTGAACACGGGCGGATTCAAGTACGGGCTTGGATTTAGCAATCCCCATCCTGATATCATAAAGCGGTACAGGGAACTGGGCGGAGAGATCATTACCGTTGGGGCAGACGCCCATAAGCCGGAACACATCGCCTATGATTTTGATAAGGCGGAAGAAATATTAAAAGACTGTGGATTTAAGTATTATACAGTGTTTGAAGAGCGGAAACCCATTTTCAGAAAATTATAAGCTGTGGAAGGCGGAACAAACTTCGCTTCCATTGAGAACAAGAGGAATTCTTGCTGCTGAGCGCCTCATATCAGAGAACGAAAAACTCTGACGTGAGGCGTATTTTGAGTCCGGGCGGGCGGCTCTTATGGTGTTCAGGGAAGTTTTCCCAAATCTCCTTAATCGGAATGACACAGAACAGATAGTGGTGTATACTGGATGATACAGGCAGATTATGAGCGTACATAAGGAGAGTGAAACACAGATGAGAGAACAGATCATACAGCAGATGAAAGAAACTTCAGAATACATTTTTTCCTATCCGGAGATCTCGGGAAAGGAAAAGAAATCGTCCCGGGCTCTGGCGCGTTTTCTGGAACGGGAAGGGTTTGAGATTACCTGGGGGCTGGCAGGATTTGAGACGGCGTTTCTGGCTCAGTGGGGGGAGGGAGAACCGGTTATCGGGTTCCTTGCGGAGTATGACGCCCTGCCCGGACTCGGACAGGAAGTGTGCAGTGAGTATAACCCCACCGGCGGACCGGGGCACGGATGCGGGCACAATCTCCTTGGGACGGCATGTGCCGGCGCGGCGTGCGCGCTGAAAGACCGGATGGAGTCGGAAGGGCTTTCCGGGACGGTGCGGGTATACGGCTGCCCTGCGGAGGAGACGGTAGTCGGTAAGATCCGGATGAACGAGGCAGGCGTTTTCGATGACCTGTCGGCAGCGGTCACCTGGCATCCTTTTGACAGGAACCGGGTGAGTTTTGATATCTGGCAGGCGCAGGATATCAAAAATTACAAATTCTACGGTACGGCGGCACATGCCTCAAAGCATCCGGAGAAGGGGCGCAGCGCCCTGGACGCGGCGGAACTGATGAATGTGGGAGTGAATTATCTGAGAGAACATGTTGCCGACGATGTCAGGATGCATTATACTTATACGAATACGGACGGACCGGCGAATATCGTTCCCGCTTACGCGTCTACCAACTATTTTATCCGCTCCTCCAAATGGGAGAGGACGAAGGACGCGTCCGAACGGGTAGATGACTGCGCGAGAGGTGCGGCGATCATGACCGGTACGAGAGTGGAGATCGAGCGGGTCACATGTAATAAGGAAATGAAGGTAAACCGTGCCCTCGCCGAAACGTTTTATGAGGAGATGACAAAGATCCCTGTCCCGTCTTACACGGAGGAGGAATTAAAGTTCGCGGAGAAAATCTCCGAAGCGGCAGGTTTTGAGAATAACGGGGTGTATTTTACCGGGCTGGAGCCTCTGGAGGATGAGCCGGTCCCGCTTTCCATCGGGACGGACGTGTCCGATGTCAGCCATACCGTTCCTACGGTCATGCTGAGTGCTGCGGCAATGTGCCGGGAGACGCCTCTCCACCACTGGGCGGCGACAGCCCAGGCAGGGATGAGCATTGGGGAAAAAGGCATGATCTACGCGGCGGAGTGCATGGCTGCGGGAGCGTACCGGCTGGTGACTGAGCCGGAGATACTGAAACGGGCGTGGGAAGAGATGTAGCTGCACAAAAGACAGGCGCAGGGGCGGATCTCGTCCGTAAGGGATGGGGTTCTGAGGAAAGAAAGGGAAGAACGATGAGAAAAAAGATCATTCTGGGCTCGGCTTCACCCAGACGGAAGGAACTGCTGGAGCAGATCGGGGCCGGATTTGAGATAAAAGTCAGTGAGAAAGAGGAAATCTATCACAGTGAGCGTCCGGAAGACATCGTCTGTGAGCTGGCTCTGATGAAAGCGGAGAACGTGGCTTCAGAACTGAGTACGGAAGAACGAAGGAACGCTGTGGTGATCGGAGCGGACACCATCGTGGTGCTGGACGGGGCGATCCTGGGCAAACCGGCAGATCAGGAGGATGCCGCCCGGATGCTCTCGTCCCTTCAGGGCAGGTGCCATGAAGTGTATACCGGAGTGGCGGTGCTGGAATATGGCGGGGACACAGAGAAGATTTCTGACGGAGAGCCGGAACAGATCTCAGGCGGTCTGACAGGAGCCGTGAGGAAGGAAAACTATGCTGTGGGGACAAAAGTCTATGTAAATCCCATGACAGAACAGGAGATCCGGGATTATATCGCCACGGGGGAACCCATGGATAAGGCGGGCGCCTACGGAATCCAGGGCAGGTTCGCCGCATACATCGACCGGATCGATGGAGACTATTATAATGTAGTGGGGCTTCCGGTGTCCCGTGTATACAGGACCTTAAAAGGGATGGGTGCCCTTTGACCACAGAGACGGGGGACATTAGGCCATATCCCAGAGGGAATCGCCGTGTTCCCGGAGCCATCTGCGGGAAGACTTATAGTCCGGAAGTACAGATTCTACCACAGCATAGAATGCTTTGGAGTGGTTCATTTCTTTCCGGTGGGCAAGTTCGTGGACGACGACGTAGTCCAGGACTTCCTCCGGCGCAAAGATGAGCCGCCAGTTGAAATTCAGATTGCCGGCACTGCTGCAGCTTCCCCATCGTGTCTTCTGTTCGCGGATGGAGATCCTGCCGTAGGTGACGCCCATGATGCGTGCATAGTATGCGGTCTTCTGTGTGAATATCGCGCGGGCGGTCTCCACATAGTGCCTGCGGCGGCTTTCGGACAGCGGAGGATGTTCATGAAATGGATGAGAACGAGCTTCTTCCAGATGCCTTACAACCCAGTCCTCTTTGCTGTGCAGAAAGGATTCAATAAAAGAGCGGGGGCACCCGTAAGGGGCACGGACTTTGACGCGTCCTTCCCGCGTGATCTGCAGGGCAACGGTCCTGCGGCGGCTGTATATGATCTCAAATGAAAATGGAAAATGCATGGTATCACCTCGTATCAAAGTGTAACATATATAAAGTGAAAGGAAAAGAATGAAAGAAAATAAGGGAAAGAGAAACAACTGGTTTAAAAATATGGGGGATGCGCTCCACATGGAGCTGAGGGAGCACAGGAGTTCGTTTATTGTCTACTTTACACTGCGGCTGCTCGTCATTGCGATGATGATCCTGCAGCTCATGAACCGGAATTACGAAAATGTATTTTTGTGCGTACTGACCCTTGTACTGCTCGTGGCGCCCAGCTTTATTCAGATTACGTTTAAGGTGGAACTGCCCACGCTTTTGGAGATCATCATATTGGTTTTCATCTTCTCGGCGGAGATACTGGGGGAGATCAGCGAATTCTATCTGATGTTCCCCTTCTGGGATACAGTGCTCCATACTCTGAACGGATTTCTGATGGCGGCGATCGGGTTTTCCATGGTGGATCTCCTGAACCGAAGCGAGAATGTGAAGTTCAACCTGTCACCGCTTTTCCTGGCGATCGTCGCGTTCTGTTTTTCCATGACGATCGGGGTCCTGTGGGAGTTCTTCGAGTTCGGGATGGACCAGATCGCGGGATATGATATGCAGAAAGATACGGTCGTGCATATGATCCGGTCGGTTACACTGGACCCGAAGGGGCGGAATGTGCCTTATGTGATCAGTGGGATCACGGAGACTGCGGTAAACGGTGCGGAACTGGGGCTGGGGGGATATCTGGACATCGGGTTGATCGATACAATGCAGGACCTTATTGTCAATTTTATTGGAGCCTTCATCTTCTCCATAATCGGTTTTTTATATGTCAAAAACAGGGGGAAAGGCAGTATTGTGAGGCGGCTGGTCCCCACGAGGAAGCGGGAAGACCGTGATTTTCTCAGAATCGTGGCAGAGAGGACTTTGTCAGGAACGGCCAAGAAGCAGGAAAATAAACTGCCAGATGAGGAAAAGGAAGAACGCCCCCAGGATGGTGGAAACCATGTAGAGGAGAATGGCGGGCGTGTTTCCGATGCGGACTGACAGATCGGAGAAGATGATCTGCTGCATCTGGTAGCCGGGATTGATATAGAACATATTGATCGTCCCGAAACGGTCAAAGGAAAGATTAAACAGTTCTGCCAGCACACAGCAGAACAGATACAGCCCTGTGCTGCCTGCAAAGGCACGCAGGGCTTTCTCATGCGCGCAGCGGAAGTATACGAGAGCGGACAGGATGCCGATCAGGATCAGCAGGATATGCCACAGGTAAGAGTGAACGGTCAGCGAGACAAGCGGGTAGTGCAGACCGCTGGGGTCCGCGAAGACGGAAATTCCGCCCAGAAGCGTGTAGGACATGAGGAATGTGAGAAGAATCCGTCTGGCGACTTTTTGGCGCAGCCACGGGTAAAGCAGCAGGAGATACATAGGGATACTGCAGAGCTGGAAAGGAAAATACCACCAGTTGTATCTGCCGCCTCCGAGCACAAACGTCAGCGTGATCTGTTTCCATATTTCGCTGATGAACATGATGACTCCGCACAGAAAAAACAGCCTGTCTGAACGTCTGGGAAAAGAAACTTGTCTGATTTTTTGCAAAAATTCCATATTGATCCTCTCCGGTTTCGAAATCTCTCTCTGATTATTATATCTCAAACCTGAAAAAATAAAATGAAAATGAGCAGTATTGCTAAAATCAGCTCGGTTTTCGAGCGAAAAAAAGTTTCGTCCATGCGCAGAATCGACAAAAAATAAAAATAAAACAGGAGTCTTTTGCATGAAAAAGAGTGCACGCCGAGACTGCGGATATCATTGCGGAAAAAGATAGATAAAAAATGAATAAAAAATCAAAAAAACTCGATGCGAAAAAAGGGCAAATTGAAATAAAAAATGGGGAAAAAGACGGCGTGTCATCCGCAGCAATGAACTGTTGACAAACAAAAAAATCGGGAGTAATATTTAGTCAACTTTTCGGGGAGACATTCGGAAAGACAACAGAATAGACGCCTGAAAAGCGGCAAGGGTTCAAGGGGTTCAATAGGGGACAGCTCCTTTTTTTGTGCAAAAAATGGCAATAGTTCCGGATCACAGCCGGAGCCTGGGAACGCCATGGACGTCCTCATAACCGCACCATGCACCCGCATTAATCAGAAAAGGAGGGAGTAATACGGAAAACTTGGCAGAAACACTTATGGAAGAGCTGAACTGTGAGACAGTATTCACGCTTCCGGTTCTCGGCGGGATCTCAGAATCAGTCGTTGTTACATGGATCATCATGGCAGTGCTGGTCCTTTTATCGATCATACTGGTGAGAAACCTGAAAGTTGAGAATCCCGGAAAAGTACAGCTCGCACTGGAAGCCGGCATTGGCTGGGCGCAGGATTTCTTCGAAGGCATTATCGGGAAAGAAAACAGAAGATACATCCCGTATCTGATCACAGTACTTCTCTACCTTGCTTTTTCGAACAGCCTGGCACCGCTGTTTGGCTTCAAACCGCCGACAAAAGACCTGAATGTGACGGCGGGACTGGCGATCATGAGTATGTGCCTGATCGAATATTCAGGTATTTACAAGAACGGACTGAAACACTGGGTAAAACATTTTGCCCGTCCGGTTCCGGTGGTCGCCCCGATCATGGTCCTGGAGATCGTGATCAGACCCTTGTCGCTGTGTATGCGACTCTTCGGAAATATGCTTGCCGGATTTGTGGTAATGGAACTTTTAAAGACAGTCGTACCGCTGATCATACCGATTCCGGTAAGTTTCTATTTCGACATCTTTGACGGACTTCTCCAGGCATATGTTTTCGTATTCCTGACAGGACTGTTCATGAATGAGGAGATGGAGTAGGGATCGCAGGAGCAGGCATCAGAGCCGGTCTGAGACCGGCTGCATAGAAGTAAGAAATGCAATGAAAAGAAAATCAGTAAAAATTTATTAAAAAGGAAAAGGAGATCATTATCATGGCAACACTTGTAGCAATCGGAGCAGCTATCGCAGTATTCACAGGTATCGGAGCAGGTATCGGAATCGGTATCGCAACAGCAAAGGCAACAGAGGCAATCGCAAGACAGCCTGAGGCAGAAGGCAAGATCAGCAAGACACTGATCCTTGGATGTGCTCTTGCAGAGGCAACCGCTATCTACGGTTTCATCATCGGTATCCTGATCATCTTCTTCTTAGGATAATGAGGACAGGAGAAGCAAAAAGATGAAAAGTGACAAGAAAGGCGGGTGGAAAAGATGCTGAGTCTTGATTTGAACCTTGTCTGGACGATTATCAATCTTGTTGTTCTTTATCTTCTGCTCAGGCATTTCCTGTTCAAACCTGTGATGGGGATCATGGAAAAGAGGAGACAGATCATTGAGGACGGCCTCAAAAATGCGCAGGATGCGCAGAATGACGCGTTGAAGATGAAGCAGGAATACGAGGACGCACTCAAGGGAGCAAAACAGGAATCTGCACAGATCATAGAGCAGGCGCGCTCTGCTGCGAAGAATGAGTATGACAGGATCGTCGGAGAGGCCGGCGATAAAGCAGGATCGATCATCGAAAACGCGAAAGAAACCGTCCGGGTGGAACGTGAGCAGACGATGAAAGAACTTCAGGGCGAGATCGCAGGGCTTGCTGTGGCGTCTGCAGCGAAGATCGTGGGCAGAACCGCGGACGAGGACCTCTATGACCAGTTTCTGAAAGAAGTAGGTGGAACCCATGACGACACAGACGAAAACTAATCCTCTACACTGTCCTCTTGCGGCGGTGAGATATGCCCGTGTCCTCTTTGAACTCGGGGTTCCTGCCGACAGAGTGCAGAAGGCCAGGGAGATATTCGAAGAAGTGCCCCAGCTTCATGATATCTTCGTGAATCCCACGATCGCGCTCACAAAAAAGCAGAACGTGATCGACAGGGTGTTCCCGGAGGAAATGAGAAACTTCCTGAAAGTTGTGTGTAAATATCAGAGGATGGATCTGATCTCTGATATATTTGTCTCATATGATGAGATCTGCGACGAGCAGAATAAAGTCCTGAATGCAATACTGACATGTACCGCACCTCCGAGCGAGGAACAGAAAAAAGGAATGGAGGCGTTTCTGTGCGGAAAATACGGCGCGAAGAAAGCCCAGATCAAAGTCAGTCAGGATGAGACGCTGCTGGGAGGATTCATCCTCCGGGTAGGCAGCGATGAGTATGACTGGAGCATGAGAGGACGCCTGAACAGATTAGAGCAAAGATTAAAGTAACCGGAGGTGAGCAAGGTGAGTTCAATCAATTCAGATGAGATTATTTCTATACTCCGGGAGGAGATAGAAAATTTTGATACAATGAGCAAGGACAGTGAAGTCGGTACTGTCGTTGCCGTAGGCGACGGGATCGCCACGATATACGGGATTGATCACGCCATGTACGGGGAGATCATCACATTCGAGACCGGACTGAAAGGAATGGTGCAGGATGTGAGGAAAGATGAGATCGGCTGTATCCTTTTCGGAAGTGATTCCGGGATCAGGGAAGGCACGAAAGTGTCCCGTACAGGAAAACGGGCGGGAGTCCCGGTAGGAGACGGGTTTGTCGGAAGAGTTGTAAACGCTCTTGGAGAACCGATCGACGGAAAAGGAGAGATCCGCGAGGACGACTATCGTCCCATTGAGCAGGAAGCGCCGGGGATCGTTGACCGTAAGTCTGTCAGCGTTCCGATGGAGACGGGGATCCTTTCCATTGACGCGATGTTCCCGATCGGAAGAGGCCAGCGTGAGCTGATCATCGGAGACCGTCAGACAGGAAAAACATCCATTGCAATGGACACGATCCTGAACCAGAAGGGCAAAGACGTGATCTGTATCTATGTGGCGGTCGGACAGAAAGCATCCACCGTTGCAAAGGTCGTGAACACGCTGAAGAGCAATGGTGCGATGGACTATACGATCGTGGTGTCCTCCACAGCGAGCGACTGCGCTTCGCTCCAGTACATCGCGCCTTATTCGGGAACCGCAATGGCGGAGTATTTTATGTATCAGGGAAAAGATGTGCTGATCGTATATGACGATCTGTCCAAACATGCGGTGGCATACCGTGCCCTTTCCCTTCTGCTGGGAAGATCCCCCGGGCGTGAGGCATATCCGGGAGATGTTTTCTACCTTCACTCAAGACTGCTTGAGCGTTCCAGCCGCTTAAGCGATGAGAAGGGCGGCGGATCCATCACGGCTCTGCCGATCATCGAAACGCAGGCAGGAGACGTATCGGCATATATTCCGACCAACGTGATCTCAATCACGGACGGACAGATCTTCCTTGAGAGCGGACTGTTTGCATCCGGCATGAGACCGGCGGTCAATGTCGGTCTTTCTGTATCACGTGTGGGCGGCGCAGCACAGACAAAAGCGATGAAGAAAGCGTCGGGAAGCATCCGTATCGATCTTGCGCAGTACCGTGAGATGGAAGTGTTCACACAGTTCAGCTCCGACCTGGATGCGGCGACAAAAGAACAGCTTGAATACGGAAGCGGTCTGATGGAACTGCTGAAACAGCCGCTCTATCATCCGCTGAGCCTTCATGAAAAAGTCATCACACTGTGCGCGGCGACACACAAAGTGATGCTTGGCGTGGAGAAGACGAAGATCAAACAGTTCCAGCTGGATATGCTGCAGCATTTTGATACAGAACATCCCCAGATCGGTCAGGAGATCGAGGAGACGAAAGCACTGACAGATGAGCTGATCGAAAAGATCGTGGAGACGGCGAAGGAATTCAAGAAGAGCAGGTGTTAATATGGCAAATATCAGAGAGATACAGAGCAGGATCAACAGTGTCAAAGACACGATGAAGATCACCAACGCGATGTACATGATCTCTTCTTCCAAGATGACCCAGGCAAAAAAGAAGCTGGCGGATACAGAACCCTACTTCTACGGGCTGCAGGGAGAGATCTCGAGAATCCTGCGCCATCTGCCGGAACTGAAGCATCGTTTCTTTGACCAGAGAGGGAAGATCCCGAAGGAAGAGAGAAAGATCGGTTCCATCGTGATCACTGCAGACAAAGGGCTTGCCGGAGCGTACAACCACAATATCGTGAAAGTAGAGGAAGAGATCCTTGCAAAGCCGGGCATCCACAAGCTGTTCGTTGTCGGTGAGCTGGGGAGACACTACTTTTCAAAACGCGGTGTGGAGATCGATACGAATTTCCGTTATACGGTCCAGAAGCCGACCATGCACAGAGCAAGAGATATTTCAGGAGCCATCATAGACCAGTTCCTGGACGGAGAACTTGATGAAGTGTATGTTGTGTACACACGCATGGAGAATTCCGTGCAGGCGGATGCTGAGGTAATGAAGCTCCTTCCCCTTGAGAGGGCAGACTTTAATGTGATGAAGATGCCTCTTAACATGTACCGGGAGGAGATCGATCTTTACCCTTCCGCCGAGGATGTGATGGACAGGATCGTGCCGAATTATGTAAACGGTATGATCTACGGCGCTCTTGTAGAAGCGTATGCCAGCGAACATAATGCCAGGATGATGGCGATGAAGTCCGCTACGGACAGCGCCCAGAGCCTGATCAAAGAACTGTCCATCTTGTATAACCGTGCAAGACAGGCGGCGATCACCCAGGAGATCACCGAGGTATGTGCCGGCGCAAGGGCGCAGCAAAAGAAATAGGAGGAACGACATGAATAAAGGACGAATCGTACAGGTTATGGGACCTGTCGTTGACGTATTATTTGAAGACGGCAACCTTCCTTTTATCAAGGATGCTCTTGAAGTGGACAATAACGGAAAGAAATGCATCATGGAGGTTGCACAGCACCTCGGGAACAATGAGGTGCGATGCCTTATGCTGGCTGCAAGCGAGGGGCTTTGCAAGGACATGGAAGTCACCGCAACAGGAGCCGGCATCAAAGTGCCTGTAGGTGAGCAGACGCTCGGCAGGCTGTTCAACGTACTGGGCGAGACCATCGATGATGGCGCGCCGATCGAGAACTCAGAGAAATGGGTCATCCACAGAGAACCTCCGTCATTCGAGGATCAGAGCCCGGTGGTGGAGATCCTTGAGACAGGGATCAAGGTCATCGATCTTCTGGCACCCTATGCAAAGGGAGGCAAGATCGGTCTGTTCGGAGGAGCCGGTGTAGGAAAGACAGTTCTGATCCAGGAGCTGATCAGAAACATCGCAACAGAACACGGCGGATATTCCATCTTTACCGGAGTCGGGGAGCGTTCCCGTGAGGGCAATGACCTCTGGACAGAGATGAAGGAATCCGGAGTCCTGGAGAAGACAGCCCTTGTGTTCGGGCAGATGAATGAGCCGCCTGGAGCCCGTATGCGTGTAGCGGAGACCGGACTGACCATGGCGGAATATTTCCGTGATGAGCAGCATCAGAATGTACTTCTCTTTATCGATAACATTTTCCGTTTCACGCAGGCAGGTTCCGAGGTGTCCGCACTGCTGGGACGTATGCCTTCCGCGGTAGGATATCAGCCTACACTGGCAACAGAAATGGGTGAACTGCAGGAGCGTATCGCATCCACAAAGAACGGATCTGTCACGTCCGTACAGGCGGTCTACGTGCCGGCCGACGACCTGACCGACCCGGCTCCGGCGACTACGTTCGCACATCTGGATGCGACCACCGTTCTTTCCAGAAAGATCGTGGAGCAGGGCATTTACCCGGCGGTGGATCCGCTGGAGTCCAGTTCACGTATCCTGGAGGCCGATGTGGTCGGAGAAGAGCATTATGAGGTGGCGAACAAGGTTATAGCCATTCTTCAGAAGTATAAGGAGCTGCAGGATATCATCGCCATCCTCGGTATGGAGGAACTTTCCGATGAGGATAAAGCGACGGTCATGCGTGCGAGAAAGATCCAGAGATTCCTGTCGCAGCCGTTCTTTGTTGCGGAGACATTTACCGGGATTCCCGGAAAATATGTACCGCTCAAAGAGACGATCCGAGGTTTCAGGATGATCATAGACGGAGAGATGGATGAGTATCCGGAGTCCGCATTTTTCAATGTGGGAACGATCGACGATGTGATCGCGAAGGCGAAAGCTGAGAGCGAAGTGGCATAGACAGGAGCGTGATCATATGGAAACATTTGGGCTGAAGATCATAGCCAGCGACAGAGTGTTCTATGACGGCAGATGCTTAAGTCTTGTCATTCCGGCGCCGGACGGTGAGAAGGGGATCCTTCCGCGTCACGAGAACATGGTGATCGCCATCGATGTAGGGATCGCCCGGATGGAATTAGAAGAATGCAAATGGACGGAAGTTGCGGTGGGAACCGGTTTTGCTGAGATCGTTAACAACCGTGTCACACTTCTTGTGGACACGGCGGAACGTCCGGAGGAGATCGACATCCGCCGGGCTCAGGAACAGAGGGACCGTGCAGAGGAGCAGATGCGTCAGAAGCAGAGTATCCAGGAGTATTACCACACCCAGGCGTCTCTTGCCAGAGCGATGAACCGGCTGAGACTTGCTCAGGACAAAAAGTGGAATCTATAGGAAAGCATATACCAAAACAGGCTTTTCCGGTATCTTTTTTTACCGGGAAGGCCTGTTTTGCTGAATCATTTTATCTTGCATTTTAAGGATGAGTATACTACAATATTCATGTCTGTATCTGTGGAAAATCCATAAAAAGAAACAGGGGAGAAATATCTATGAATGATAAGAAAGAAATGCGTTCTCTGGTAGAAATCATGAACGATGTCCTGAAGGCAGTCCGTGATTACTATGATTCGGAGTACGTTTACTATATTGAAAAAGAGTTTGATGATGTTGAGACGATCTACGAATGGTGTGCGGAAAATGTTCCGTGGCAGAGAGATCGGATCAAGATGCTCTCCGCTGATCAGCAGCCAAAATGGATGAAGCAGGAGATCACTGATACGACAGCAGACAGTTACAGCGTATTCCAGAAGCTTGACGATGACACAACAGCAATCCTTGCTGTTGTGGGCGTTCACAGAGGCGGATGTGATATCAGTCTGATGCGTGCACTTATTCCGTATATCCCGCAGGCGATCACACTGCAGAAAAAGCAGAAGCAGCAGGAGTATCTGAGTTATCATGACAATCTTACAGGCCTTCTGAACAGAAACAGTTTTGTGGCATACATGGATGAAACTCCTCACGGTGAACTGAAATCTCTGGGGGCACTTTCTCTGGATATAAACGGACTGAAAAATTTTAACAAGGAATTCGGACGCGACTATGGGGACGAGGTCGTCATACGTGTCGGAGAAGTACTTGAGGAGTATTTCCGGGGCGGATTTGTATACCGAATGACCGGGGACGAATATCTGGTCCTTGTGGAGAACAATTCTTATGAACAGTTTACAAAACAGGTATATGCAGCGCACAGGAAACTGGACAATATCAGCCTGGGACTTGTGGCGGTAGGATATGCCTGGGAAAAACTGGACATTGATGTGAGCAATCTCGTTGCATCCGCAGAGAATATGATGCGCGATGAAAAAAGGAAGTACTATAAAAATCTCAAGAAGGGACATCATGAGCCCATCATCAAGGAAGATCTGCTCAATGATATCGAGAACGGAAATTTTATCGTATGTCTTGTTCCCAAGATCGATGTCAGGACAGGAAAAGTTGCCGGAGCGGAGGCAGTGGTGCGCTATCACCACAAAGACCTTGGAATTGTCAATCCGGCACGGTATCTGAACCTTCTGGAGGAGACCAGACTGTCCCATTATCTGGATCTCTATGTTTTTGAGCAGGTGTGCAAAACGCTGCACAGATGGGATGTGGAAGGGATTCCAATGATTCCTGTCTCTGTAAATTTTGCGGGGGCCACCCTCAGGCAGGAGAGTATTGCGGATAAGATGCTCCTTCTGATCGAAAAGTATCATGTATTCTGTGAATATCTTGAGGTGGAAGTGTCCGAGTCCTATACAGATATGAACCAGGAGATGCTCACGGAGACAAGCAGTAAGATAAGAAAAGCAAATGTGAGAGTGATACTGGATCACTTTGGTGCTAAGAATTCAAGCTTTTCCATTCTTGCCATAATGGAGTTTGATGGTTTGAAACTGGATAAAAGTCTGATCACGAATATTGTAGGGAACAGGAGGAGCCGTATTGTTGCAAAGGCTGTCATAGATATCTGCAGACAGCTTGGAGCGTATGTGCTGGCTTCCGGCGTGGAGACACAGGATCAGCTCAATGTTCTGGAAGAACTGGGGTGTGATTATGCGCAGGGGGCCCTGTTCAATAAACCGATCACGATAGAAACTTTTGAAGTTCGCTATATGAAGGAATAGATGACAGATGGTCAGAGCCTGGCTGGCGGATATAACACCGCTCTACGATGAGGAATGTTACGGGAAATATTACGAAAGGCTTCCGCTGTTCCGCAGGAAAAAAGCGGATGCCCTGCGTTCCCGGCAGAGCAGGGCGCAGAGTGTGGGGGCATGGAGTCTGTGGGAAAAGATTCGGGCAGAGTATGATCTGCCTGAATCTTCTGTATATAATCTGTCTCATTCCGGAGACTATGTGATGTGTGCGGCAGAGACAGATGCAGTTCAGTGCCGGGTCGGATGCGATCTTCAGCAGATGGAAAAACTGAAGATGAAGATCGCAGAGAGATTTTTCTGCCGGGAAGAATATCTTGCAGTCCTGGAAGGCGGGACAGAAGAGGAACGCAGAGACATATTTTACAGATACTGGGTGCTGAAAGAAAGTTTTCTGAAAGCCACAAGGAAGGGAATGGCACTGCCGATGAACTCTTTTTCCATACGTCTGGGAGAGCCGCCGGTCCTTGTGAAGCAGCCGGCAGAGTTCCCGGAACCGTATCACTACAGAGAATACTCCATAGACAGGCTTCCATATAAAATGGCGGTCTGCACCACAGATGAAATTATTGATTCAAAAGTACATACGGAGCTGAGATTATAATATGAGACATGAAAGTAAAAGAGCGAGAGTAAGGCGGATCCTGCTGACGGGCGTTGGCTTTGGACTGACAGCGGGCGTGCTTGTAACCTTCGTGGCCGCAAAAGCCGTGATAGACAGGCAGATGAAGGAACTTACTGCAAAAAATACGGAACTGCAACAGCAGAATGAGGAACTGCAGCTTCAGGTGGAAAAGACAGATGCGGTGGAGAACAGCGCAGAGCTGCTGGCAGGAGATTCAGACGGATGGAGTCTTGCTCTTGTAAATGAAAGTTATCCTCTTGATACGTCCTATGAACCGGCGCAGCTGACACAGATTGACAGCGAGCGCTCTGTGGATTCCAGGATCGCAGAGAGCCTTCAGAAGATGATGGATGACGGAGCGGCAGAAGGGCTGAGCATGTATGTGACGTCTGCCTATCGGTCCTACGACAGACAGCGGGAAGTTTTTAATACTACAATGCAGGACTGGATCAATCAGGGGTATACTCCGCTCAATGCATACGAGGAGACCAAAAAATCTGTTGCTGTCCCCGGGACCAGTGAGCATGCTACAGGCCTGGCAGTTGATATCATTTCCACAGAATATGAGGAACTGGACGACAGGCAGGGAGATACAGACGAGCAGAAATGGCTGATGGAGCATTGCTGGGAGTATGGATTTATCCTGCGTTATCCGGAAAACAAGGCTGATGTGACAGGGATCATCTATGAGCCGTGGCATTACCGGTATGTAGGAGAAGAGGCGGCGAAAGAGATCACGGAAAAGGGGATCACACTGGAGGAATATATTTTGGGACAATGACTGGTTACAGTTCACACCGTACAGGAGCGCGCCGGCGCGGCGGGTGCGCATGCGGGCGGCGGCCAGGTATGAACTGCGAATTGTGGCCGCAAGAAACAAAGGAGTATAATTTACATAAGGAGGAAAACCATGGAAGATTTAACGTTTGGTGAACAGGTCAAGATCATTCTCGGACGAAAAGGGATGACGATCAAGGAACTGGCGGAGACCATAGAAGCGCGGACCGGAAAAAAAATGTCCAGGCAGAATCTGACGCAGCGTCTTGGACGTGACAATTTTCAGGAGCAGGATATGAGGATGATCGCTGCGATCCTGGAGTGCCCCTTCCAGCTCAGCATCATGGGAGGAGAAGCGGCAAAAACACGCTCCCCGCGCAGAGAAGAGCCGGTATCAGGCGGAAGCGCTGTCCCGGGATATGCAGAGGTCAGGGAAGTACAGGAAACTGCGAAGGAAAGTGCCCCGGAAGTGACGCCGGAAGGAGCAGTGGAAGATGAGACGATTCTGATGGAAGAGACTGCTCCTGAGGAAAATCGTGTATCTGAAGAAGAGACTGTTCCCGGGACGGAACCTGTATCTGAGGAAGAGGCTGTCTCCGGGGAGGAACCTGTATCTGAGGAAGAGCAGGAAGAGAGAGACATGACCATTGGAGAGCTTTACGAGATTCACGAGGAACTTTCCGAGCTGGAGGAGAATGCGAAAGCTGGGGAATCGGTGGAAGTGATCAAGGAAGAGCTGGAGAAGCCGAAGAAGGAGAGATTCGGTAATTTCTTCCTGAGAAGAAAGCACTCTGAGCCTGAGAAGAAGGCGGAGAAAAAAGAGAAGGAAAGCAATGCGTCTCATGAAGTTCGCCTTTCAGATTCTGACGACGGACATACAGCTGCCGTGCAGAATAGTGTGAAGAGTGAAAAGAAGGCAGATTTTGAGCCGGTCATTTCTCACAATGATGCGGAAGAGGACCGGGAGCAGGGCGAGGTGAATCCATATACCGGCAGGGAATATCAGTCCAACAGTGTCCGGATGCACCCGACCAGGATCGGATATGTACAGGTTTATGACAGAAGTATACATAAATGGACAGATATGACAGAGTGGGCATTCCTTGGATATCAGGAGCGGAAGAAGGCGCTTCTGGGCAAGGCATATGAGCCGCCGATCTATCTTGACTGACAGAAAATGCATTACCGGTATACGGAGGGGAAACTGATTCCGTATACCGGTAACATCATGCGAGAGTTCCACAGAGAGGGAACTCTCTTTTACCCTATGGGAAGGATATGACAGTTATGGAGAGAATGGAGTGGAGCCGGCTCCTGTGTGAAAGACGGGAGCGCGAGAACGTCAGCCGTCGCAGATCGACTGACCTGAGAAGTGAATTTGAAAAAGACTATCACCGGATCATCGGCAGTGCATCCTTCCGGCGCCTTCAGGATAAGACACAGGTGTTTCCGCTGGATAAAAGTGATTTTATCCGGACCCGGCTGACACATTCTCTGGAAGTGTCATCTCTGGGGAAGTCACTGGGGCAGAATATCGGCGAAAACATACTGAAATACCGTAAGAACACCGGGTTTACGCCGAAGATGCGGGAAGATATCGCCCATATCCTGGAGTGCGCGGGCCTGATCCACGATATCGGCAATCCGCCCTTCGGACATTTTGGCGAAGAGGCGATCCGGGAGTGGTTTGAGAAACATCTTCCGGATCTTCGGTTTTTCGGAGAACCTGTGGCGGATATGCTGGGGGAGCAGATGAAACAGGATTTCCTTCATTTTGAGGGAAATGCCCAGGCGCTGCGTCTGGTGACCAGGCTTCATTATCTTGTGGATGAGCACGGGATGAACCTGACTTATGCCCTGCTCAATACGATCATCAAGTATCCGGTCCCGTCCACCGGAATCAACACAGAGAGCGGGGATATCAGGGAAAAGAAAATGGGGTATTACCTGGCGGATGAGGAGACATTTAAAAGGATCACTGAGGCGACAGGAGCAGGAGACCGGCGTCATCCCCTGACCTACATTTTGGAAGCGGCGGACGATCTTGCGTATAAGACGGCGGACATCGAGGATGCATTTGTGAAGGGATTTATCACATATTATACGCTGGAAAATGAACTTGCGCCGATCGAGGAATTCTATCGGGACGCGGGCTTCCGGCCCCTGGAAAAGCTCCGCCAGCTTTATGAGCGGGGAAAAAAGAAATGCGTAGACAGCCCGGAGTCCTACGCAGTGAAGAACTGGATCGTGAGCGCACAGGGATTTCTGATCAGCTGCGCCACTTACGGCTTCACATCGAATTATGATGCCATTATGGAGGGGACCTTTGGACGGGATCTGTTCAGCGGGACTTTCGGGGAGCCCCTGATGGATCTTCTGGGGGATCTGGCATACCGCCGCGTTTTTACTTCCCGCGCGATCTATGAGATGGAGCTGACGGAATCGGCGATCCTTGATTTCCTTATGGACAGGCTTGTCCATGCTGTCCTGTACTACGATACGAAGGGGAAGATGGACTCGACAGATATCCGTGTCGTATCCTTTATTTCCGACAACTATAAAAATGCCTACCGGCTCCAGGCGGAGGGCAGGAGCGAGGCGGAAAAACTGTATCTCCGCCTGCTCCTTGTCACAGACTATGTGTGCGGGATGACAGACAGCTATGCAAAAAGCCTTTATCAGCAGATGAAAGGGATCATTTAGGTGGAATGGCGTATCGCATTCAGCCCGCCGGATGCTTCGATGTGTCCAGATAACGGCACCAGTGACCGAAGTCAGCGCTGTCGTTTCGCTCTTCTTCGCTGAGATCCAGCTCCTTTGTGTAAGAGCGGGTGAACTGGGGGAAGCCGAACAGTTCCGCAGCTCTCGCCTCCCGGGGATCATAGATTCCCGGAACGCCCAGCCATGTATGATTTTCTTCCTCTACCAGCAGGAGATGTCCGTAATTGTGATAACCGTGAAGCAGGAAGCTGTTGTTCGCAAGAGCCCAGAATTTTTTCGGAAGACAGGTAAGATCTGCCCGCTGAATCTTTCTGGCGGAAGAATGATCCTGGCCGGATTCGGAGTGACACCGTTCTTCAGGGGCAGTTTCAGCGAGAGAATCTTCTGCGGTTTCAGGAAGGTTTTCCAGGGCTGTGGAAGGACCTGCCGCAGATTCGGAAAGATTTTCCGTGATTCCGGAGGGACCCGCTGCAGTTTCGGGAAGGCCTTTGACGGGAACACGGTCATCGGCCTCAGGCAGATTCTCGGTCATGGTGTCTTCTTCGGAAGGGGACGAAGATTCTGAAGCTTCGTCAGGAGAGAAAACCGCGGGTTCCCTGAGGCTGGCAGGGTCCGCGTCGAAATGCTGCCCGGAAGCGATCCAGAATACGGGAGGATGCCCTCCGGGGAGTCGGATCAGGAAACCGTCGATCCCGGAGAGAGAACGATTTTCCGGGAATGTGGATTCGGATACGGGCAGACGCGCGGATACAGTCCGATTGAAACAGGTCAGGGCAGCGATCTGTGTTCCTGTCATTTCGGCCCCATGAAGACAGAATGCCCATAATTCCAGTGAACCTCCGTTCCCGACGCTGATCCCCCGGGCATGGATCTGGAAGATGCAGGACTGATAGTGTCGTGTGATCTTGAGGAAACCGACGTTTTTTCTGCGGGTTTTATTCTGATACTCATATAAATAATAAATACCGGGATTCATAAAACAACCTCGTGTCTTGTCTTTTCTGTGCTAGTCTATTCACAGAGAGCAGGAAAAAGAACCGGGAAAGGATGTAAGTAAATGAAAGACAGAAATCAGAACGAGAGCTGTGAAGCCTCCGGGACGGATGAAAAATTCATGCGCCAGGCGATAAAGCAGGCAAAGAAAGCATATGCTCTTGATGAGACCCCCATCGGCTGCGTGATCGTCCATGAAGGGAAGGTCATCGGCAGAGGATATAACCGGCGCAACACGGATAAGAGCCCTCTTGCCCACGCGGAGATCACTGCCATAAGGAAGGCGAGCAGAAAGATCGGGGACTGGAGGCTGGAGGAATGCACGCTCTATGTGACGCTGGAGCCCTGCCAGATGTGTGCCGGCGCGATCATCCAGGCAAGGATCCCCCGGGTGGTTGTGGGCTGCATGAACCCGAAGGCGGGATGCGCCGGGTCCGTGCTGAACCTGCTCCATGTAGAGCGTTTCAACCATCAGGCGGAGCTGACCACCGGAGTGCTGGAAGAAGAGTGCAGCGGGATGATGAAACAGTTCTTTAAGGAGTTAAGAGCACGAAAGAAACGTGAAAAAGGGAAAAATTAGATTTTGCCATTTCTTTTTGTATCCCTGAAGATCTTCGGGGGAGATCCCATATACATTTTTAAATGCGCGTGAGAAATGCAGCTGATTGGAATAGCCTACGGCGTTTCCGACTTCTCCTACAGAAAATTCTGTAGTGAGAAGAAGCTGCGCCGCGCGGGACATGCGGTATTTGATCAGGTATTCCTGAGGCCCCTGGCCAATCCGTTCTTTGAACAGTTTCAGAAGCTGGTTGCGATGGATATTGCAGCGCTGCGCAATGGACTCTACGGAAATATCGTTCATAAAATTTTTTTCAATATAGAGAAAAGCGGTCTGAATCTCTTGCCATATCCATCATCGCCTCCATCATCTCATGGGCGGCGACACGGTCGGAAGGCTTATAAATGGGCGTGGCGATGGACAGCCCGGATTTCTCCACAATGCTGGCGGCACATCCGCACTGATAAGGGTTCAGGTCCAGAAAGTTTTCATTGTGGAAAAGGGTGATCGCGGAGGCGTATATGGAGGAACATCCGGATGTGACGATCTTGAGAGCGCTTCGCAGACGATTTATAACAAGACAGGAAAATATGGGTATATGGCATATTCTCACGACCAGATCAGTTACTGGAATTTCGTATATCAGAACGGCGGTCAGATCTTAAGAGACGATGGTTCTGAGGCAATGTATTATGCGGGCAACTGGGATCTTGCAAATCTTTGTGCAACATATCCGGATATGTTGCAAATGCAGGCAATCTGATCGATCAGTTTGATTACAGCATCAAATATGTCAACAATGCATCCCGCCGTGTATGGGAGCCAGAAGTAGAGCAGACAATGCTCGACATCTACGCGGGAAATATAAAAACGTCGCGAGACCCGTGCTGATAAATGACTGGGAAGCGACTTATCTGGATTTCACCGGGGATAAGATCATTGGAATCGCCCGCCAGGCAGCGGAACTGGGAATGGATATGTTTTTTCTATGTCAGGAAGGAAGAGGGGCAGAGAACTCCGTGCAGAGCGCTTTGGAATAATATTCTGGGAAACCTTCAGAATTTGTGGTAAGATGAAAAACAGAACAGATCAAATGTCCGGAAGGAGGAGTTCTTATGACTTGGAAACCGCTGCCGATCGGGGTAGATGATTTTGGAAAACTTATTGAAAAAGGATACTATTTTATAGATAAAACACTTTTCATAAAAGAACTTATTGATATGAAGAGTGAGGTAAATCTTTTTACCCGTCCCCGCCGTTTTGGTAAGACTCTGAATATGAGCATGCTTCGGTATTTTTTTGAAATGGGATATGAGAAAAATGCAGAATTGTTCCGTGGGCTGAAGATCATGGATGCAGGAGATAAGTACCTTGCTCATATGGGAAAATATCCGGTCATTAGTATTTCTTTGAAATCAATGAAACAGTCTTCCTTTGAACTTTCCTTCGAAATGCTGAAAAAGGTGATGTCAGGAGAGTTTTTACGCCACTGGAAAGAGGTGGAAGAGAGCGGAAAACTGACAGATGCCCAGAAAGAAAGGTATCTGAGGATGCGGGATGTAAAGGGCAGCGATGCGGATTATGCTGACGCTTTGAAGTTCCTTTCAGAATGCTTGAATGCCTGCTGCGGATCGTCGGTTATCATCCTTATTGACGAGTATGATGTGCCTCTGGAAAATGCGTATTTTGCCGGATTTTATGAAGAGATGGTCAGCGTGATACGCTCTCTTTTCGAATCAGCTTTGAAAACGAACGAAAACCTTGAGTTTGCGGTTGTGACCGGATGCCTGCGGATCAGCAAGGAGTCCATTTTTACGGGATTGAATAACCTTAATATCAATTCCATCACAACAGAACTCTATGGGGAATATTTCGGGTTTACACCGTGCGAGGTTACGGAGATGCTGGATTTTTATGGCTTAGAGGAGAACTGTGAGACAGTACGCCAATGGTATGACGGATATCAGTTTGGAAAAACAGAGGTTTACAATCCATGGAGCTTGATCAATTATGTTCAGTCGTGCCATAAGGATAAAAATACAATGCCGAGAGCCTATTGGTCCAATACGAGTTCCAACAGCATTGTGCGGAAACTGGTAGAGCGTGCGGATATTTCCGCCAAGCAGGAGATCGAGTCGCTGATTGCGGGGGGAACGATCACAAAACCAATCCATGAGGATATCACTTATGACGACATGGATTCTACCCAGGAAAATCTTTGGAACTTTCTGTTCTTTACCGGTTATCTGAAGAAGATCAGTGAGTATCAGGAGGATGAGACCATCCATGTTGAGATGGCAATCCCGAACAGGGAAGTGCGCTATATTTATAAGAGGACAGTGCTCCGCTGGTTTGAGGAAAAGACAGACAAAAAGGAACTGTCGCCCCTTTATGAAAGCATTCTGAATGGTGAGGCGGAGAAGATGGCAGAGATCCTGTCGGAAAACCTGATGGAGACGATCAGCTTTTATGACCATCAGGAGAGTTATTATCATGGTTTCCTTGTGGGAATGCTGAAAAATATCGGAAATTATATCGTACTCTCAAACAGGGAGTCCGGGAAGGGAAGGACGGATATCATCCTGAAGTACCCAAGTGTGAGAGGAAAAGCTGTCATTTTTGAGATTAAGGTGTCGAAGACTTACCGGGGGCTGGAAGAGAAATGTGACGAGGCGCTCCGGCAGATCGAAGAGCGGAGATATGACGAGTCGCTGAGAGAGGAAGGGTATGAGGATATCCTGAAATATGGAGTCGCATTTTATCGGAAAGAGTGCATGGTAAAAGAGGCATGACACGGCGCATGAAGTCCAGGACTCGCAGCGCGCACAGACAGAAAGGTGATTCAGGATCTTCTTAGGATTTTTTCGTGCAGTTCCGGGCGGAATTCAGAGAGAAAAAACAAAACTCCGGGATATACCACGGCAGTTCAGCTCTGGTATGTCCCGGAGTTTTGTTTTTTCTTTTTAACGTGCATTGCGCTTCGAACTCGGCTAACAGGCGTTACCCCGGCAGTTAACTCAGCCCAGGCACCCTCACGGCACCCGAGAGCTCCTGCTTAGTGCTGCTCCGTTCCCGACCTGACACGGTTCACAGGTTCCCGTCGCGTGAGACCCAGACATCAACGTCACTTACCGGGGGCAGCCCTGCCGGCTGTCGCCCTCTGCGCAATATCACCCCTGCTATAGCGGATTGCAGGTACAAGGTACCGCTAACACCCCGGCTGCACGAATCATAATTTTACATGGTTTTCCCGTAAATGTCAATGGATGGGAGACTTTTTACAGTGTTTTTGTATAGCTTTTTCCGACAGAATAAACTAAAATGGAAAATGAGAGATTACAGATCAAGCTGCACCCATGCGGGCGCTGTCAGGTGTGAACTGTAATAATGAGAGGGAAAAGGCATGAAGATCGAAGTGAAAACGAAGAATGAATGGAAAAAGGTGCTTCTCCTCGCTGCAAAGATCGCGGTGGGGAGCAGTGCGGCGATCTATATCGCACAGATCCTGGGGCTGGAGTATGAAGCGTCGGCGGGGACCATCGCGCTCCTTACTCTGGTGACAACGAAGTGGGAGACGCTTACGAATATCAGGATAATACATTCCAGTCCCATCCGGGCTATTATATCGATTATTTTGAGATGCGGATGAAACAGCTCAGTATTCTTCATAATCTCCACTATGAGGTGAAGCGGCTCCGTATGATCCCTGCCCAGGCGCAGATCGTTGCGGATTACATCCGGTATGTTTCCAGCTATGTTGTGGAGCACAATTCGCCGGAAGCGCAGATCCGGAAGCTGGAGCAGATCTTCATTGATATGAAAGACGAACCTCTCCCGGAGAGCAGGGAGGAGTTCGAGAACCGGGCGGTACTCTATCATATCCTGATGGATCTGGAAGAGTTCCTGATCATGAAGCGCCGGTTTGTCAACGGGCTGAATGAAAAACAGAGAGAACGATACTGGAAGGACGAAAAAACAGACAAGGAGGCGGCGAAGCGATGAAGATCCTGCTCACGGCCATTAATGCAAAATATATCCATTCCAATCTGGCAGTCTACAGCCTGCAGGCATATGCACAGAGATATGCAAAAGGGGACGCGCCGGAGATACAGATCAAAGAATATACGATCAACCAGCCGTTTGACGAGATCCTGATGGATCTCTATGGGGAACAGCCGGATGTGATCTGCTTTTCCTGCTATTTGTGGAATATCACGTATGTGGAAATGCTTCTGGAGGAACTGCCGAAGGTCCTGCCGGGGATGAGACTTTGGCTGGGCGGTCCGGAGGTCTCATATAACGCGGCGGAAATACTGGGGAAATATCCGATGGTGGAAGGCGTTATGTGCGGGGAGGGTGAGGAGACATTCCTGGAGCTGACGGAGTATTTCAGTGGACAGGGGAAATGCCTGGAAGAGATCAGAGGGATCGCCTTCCGGCTGCTGTCGGGAAGTGTGAAGGTGAATGAGAGGCGTGAAGTGCTGGACCTGAGTGCGGTTCCTTTTGTGTATGAGGATCTGGAGGATTTTCAAAACCGTATCATCTATTACGAGTCCAGCCGTGGCTGTCCTTTCTCCTGCAGCTACTGTCTGTCATCTATTGATAAACGTCTTCGGTTCCGTGATATTGAACTGGTGAAGCGGGAACTGCAGTTTTTTATCGACCATGAGGTGCCGCAGGTAAAGTTCGTGGACCGCACCTTCAACTGCCGCCACGATCACGCCATGGCAGTCTGGAATTATATTGCGGAGCATGACAGGGGCAAGACGAATTTTCATTTTGAGATCGCTGCGGATCTTCTGAACGAGGAGGAGATCCGTCTGATAAAGGGTATGAGACCGGGACTGATCCAGCTGGAGATCGGAGTGCAGTCCACCAACGAGCGGACGATCCGGGAGATCAGGCGGTCCATGAAGAAAGCGCGGGTCAGAGAAGTGGTGGCGCAGATCCGGGAGGGGCGGAATGTCCATCAGCATCTGGATTTGATCGCAGGACTGCCCTATGAGGATTACGCCGGCTTTGCGGCGTCCTTCAACGAGGTGTACAGCATGCGCCCGGAACAGCTCCAGCTGGGATTTCTGAAGGTGCTCAAAGGATCTCTGATGCAGGAAAAAACAGGAGAGTATGAGCTCTTTTATCAGGACCGGCCTCCTTATGAGGTGCTTTCCACCCGCTGGCTTTCTTACGGGGAGATCATCCGGCTTAAAAAAGTGGAGGAGATGGTGGAGGTGTACTATAACAGCGTCCAATTTACCAATACAATGCGGGAACTGGAGAAAGAGTTCGCTTCGCCCTTTGAACTGTATGAAGCGCTGGGCCGGTACTATGAGGAAAATGGTCTGTTCGGTGTGAGCCATTCCAGGATCGCCAGATATGAGATCCTGTATCGTTTTATCTGCGGACAGGGTGTGAAAGATCCGGAAGAATACAGAGGATGGTTGACATTGGACCTGTATTTGAGAGATAATGTGAGAAACCGTCCTGAATTCCTGGGAGAAAACAGGGTGGAAAAAGAAGAGGCGGCTGAGTTTTATAAGATGGAAGCCCGGGAGCATTTCTATCTCCGGGATTATGAAAGGTATGACAGCCGGCAGATGCGTAAGATGACACATCTGGAGAATTTCAGGGGAAAGCTGCTCCTCTTTGACTACAGGCACAGGAACCCGCTGACGTCAGATGCGGCGGTGTGGGATGTCACCGGATGGCGGGAAGAGAAAGGAAGGACAGAGATTCATGAATTTTTATGATAAAAAAGTGAGACGGATCATATCTATTATCATTATGGTAGTGATCGTGGCGATGGTTGCCACAATGGTGATACCATATCTGATATAATGGCGGCTCCGGAGCGGAGCCATGAATACAAGCAGTTCGGGCTGAGTGGGGAGCGGATGCGCTTTGGCAGAAAGAAGGAAGCGGAAAAGAAAAAATCCAGAGAAGAGAACACTGATGGGACTGTCGGTACTCCTTGTGTGCGCGCTGGCAGTCATCCTTGTTGTGCAGGTGACGATACGCCGGACGATCAACAGATACGATCCCGAGGTTATCATAGACGGTGTCTGGATCGGCGAGACAGACGTTTCAGGAATGACCGCTGAAGAGGCGAAAGACGCTGTTGAGAGTGCGGCTCAAAGCCACGCCGCAGAGGAGATCATACTGACTCTGGAAAGCGGAGAGCAGGGAAGAGTAACACTGGGAGAGCTGGGGCTCTCTGTGAAAGATCTGGACCGGATCGTGCAGGAAGCGGCCGATTATGGAAAAAAGGGAAATGCGGTAGAGAATTATAAGATCCTGAGAGATTCGGAGGAGGGAACAAACAGCAAGACGTTTGAGATCGAATATCAGGTGACCGAGGAGTCGGCGCAGGAGGCGCTGAACTCCTGTCTGAAAGACTGCCTGAAGGCTCCGGTGAACGCACGCCTGACCCAGCAGGGCGGGGAGACCCGGCTTATAGAAGACGAGCAGGGCGAGGTGATCGATCTGGAGAAGACGGTGGCCAATATCAATGACCTGATCGGAGGAGAATGGGACAAAAAGGGCGGCACGGTGCAGGCGGAAGTGAGCTATGAAGATGCGCAGATCGTATCGGAGGATCTGAGCGGGCTCACGGACGTGCTGGGATCCTACAGCACGTATTATGGAGACAGTGATTCCGGACGGACTATGAATGTGGAATCCGGTGCCGGACATGTGGGCGGGATCCTGGTACAGCCCGGGGAGGAAGTCTCTGCCAATGCGCTGATGGAGCCGTACACGGAAGAAAACGGGTATGGCATGGCAGCGTCCTATGAGAACGGTGAAGTTGTAGATTCCATGGGAGGCGGGATCTGCCAGGTGTCTACGACACTTTATAATGCGCTGCTCCTTGCGGAGGTGGAGATCACCGAGAGGTATGCGCACTCCATGCTGGTATCTTACGTGGAGCCGTCCATGGATGCAGCAATCGCAGACGATGTGAAGGATCTGAAGTTTAAGAACAACAAGGAGGATCCGATCTATATAGAGGCGGTGCTCTCCGACGGAAATATTGGATTTAATATTTACGGGAAAGAGACGAGAGCCGAGAACCGCTCCATAGAGTTTGAGAGCGAGACCATTGAGACCACAGAATCAGATGAGATCCGATATGTGGCTACTGACGACTATATCGGAGAAATGTATACGAGCAGTTCGGGGCAGGAAGGGCTGACAGCGCAGCTCTGGAAGATCGTTTACGAAGACGGAGAGGAAGTCAGCAGGGATACGGTAAACTACAGTCAGTATAACGGATCGGCGGAGACGGTTTCCGTGGGCACAGCCTCGGACAATGAGGAAGACACAGAGAAGATGAACGCGGCCATCGAGACACAGGATGAGGAACAGATCCTTGCCGCGATCCAGGAGATTACAGAAGGAAGTTCGGAAGAATGACAATGAGAACCGGAATGATATCGCAGACTGCCTGGCGCAGGTCTGTGGGAAAACAATTTCACAGCAGAAGACCCGGCGAAGTTTCCGGCATGGAGAGGGAGAGTGTGAATGCTCTGCTTGAGACCGGACATGCCGATGGGATGGTCTGGGCGGAGGCATCCGCCTTTGGCAGATCCGGCAGGACAGGGTTCTATGCCGTGCTGGAGGCAGCAGGAAATGTTGCGGCAGGCGGCGCTTCCCCTGCGGGGATCACAGCGAGGATCCTTCTTCCTCCGGGATCAGAAGAGGAGGAGCTGCGATCTCTTGCTGCAGGAGTGGAGGAAGCCTGTTCATGGCTGGATCTTCAGGCGGGGTGTGTGCAGGGGGAAGTTTCCCCTGTGGTCAGCTGCCCGGTTGTCACCGTCACTGCTGCGGGCAGTATGCTGCCCGATATGTCCGGCGCTGACGATGCGGCTGAGGAAGAAGCTATGTGGACTAACGCGGTGCGGGATGACACAGTAAGGAATGGTACGGCAGGAACCTGCAGGAGAGCCGGGAGATATCCGGGGATCATGTACCCCGGGCAGGAGATCATCCTCTGCGGCTATGTGGGACTGGAAGGTACGCTCCGGATCCTGGATGAAGCGGAAAAGGAACTGGGCAGCCGTTTTGTTCCGTCTTTCCTTGCGGGAGCAAAGGCTCTGAAGAAAGACCTGGTGACGCCGGAGACGGTCCGAAGGGCATGGGGCCTGAGAACAGAAGCAGAAAATGGGCAGAGCCGTCCCCTTGTTACTGCCGTGAGGCAGATCGGCAGCGGCGGGCTCCTCGCCGCTCTGTGGGATCTGGCAGAGCTGTCAGGGACAGGCATTGAAGTGGATATGCACTGTATGCAGCTGAAGCAGGAAACCGTGGAGATCTGTGAATATTTCCGCCTGAATCCTTACCAGATGACGTCGGCAGGAAGTTTTCTTCTGGCGGCGGACCATGCGGATGAGGTGATCGGGGCGTTGGAGGGGGCCGGCGCACGAGCCGGAAAGCTTGGGGTTGCCAGGGCGCAGAACGCGCGGGTGATCACAAGCGGAGAAGAGACAAGGTATCTGGACCGTCCCGCACCGGATGAACTGATACGGTGGTGGGAAGAACGTCTGTCCGGGTTACAGTTCACACCGAACCGCCGCCCGCATGCGCACTCGTCGTGCTGACGCGCTCCAGTCCCGCACTACGTGCTAAGACTGCTTATGAAGGCGGCGGTTACGAGTTCCACTCGCACTCAGGAACAGGAAAATGCCTCTTACATGCAGGCATTTTCCTGTTCCTGAGCACGGTGTGAACTGTAACCTGTTCGGAGAAAGAAAATAACAGGAAGGCACGCCGGAGAACGGCGGGGCTTCATGATCAGGAGGTAAAAGATATGAACGAGAAAAAAGAAGCGCTGCGTCTGGAGATATTAAAGGATATCGAAAAGAACAGCCGTGTGGATCTGGGAGAGCTTGCGGTCCGTCTTGGTGTGGAGGAAGTGGACGTTGCAAATGAGATGGCAGAGATGGAGAAAGAAAAGATCATCTGCGGATACCATACTCTGATCGACTGGGACAGAGCAGGAGTGGAGATGGTGACTGCGCTGATCGAGGTCCGCGTCACCCCGCAGAGGGACCGCGGTTTTGACCGCATTGCGGAGAGAATCTACAACTATCCTGAAGTTTACGCGGTCTATCTGATCTCCGGAAGCTATGACCTTCTCGTGACGCTGGAGGGCAAGACCCTCAAAGAAGTGTCTCGCTTCGTGTCCGAGAGGCTCTCACCCATCGATGAAGTGCTCAGCACTGCCACCCATTTCATCCTTAAGAAATACAAAGACCACGGCACCATCATGGTGCCGAAAAAAGGGTCGGAAAGGATGCTGGTGACGCCGTAATGAGAAATCCATTATCAAAGAAGATCATAGACATTCAGCCTTCCGGGATCCGCAAATTTTTCGATGTGGCAAACGAGATGGAGGATGCGATCTCTCTGGGCGTGGGAGAACCGGATTTTGACACGCCGTGGAGGATCCGTGAGGAAGGTATCTTCTCTCTTGAGAGAGGAAGGACATTTTACACATCCAATGCAGGACTGCAGGATCTGAGAAACGAGATCTGCAGATACCTGAAGAGAAAGATCGGGGTCTCCTATGATCCAAAGAAAGAGACGCTGGTCACAGTGGGAGGCAGCGAAGCGATCGATATCGGGCTGCGCTGTATGCTGGATGAGGGAGACGAAGTGCTGATCCCTCAGCCCAGTTATGTTTCCTACCTTCCCTGTACGCTGATGGCGGACGGGGTCCCGGTGGTGATCCCGCTGCAGTATGAGAATGAGTTCAAGCTGACTGTGGAGGACCTGGAGAGATACACCACCCCGAAGACAAAGGTGCTCGTCATGCCGTTTCCCAACAATCCGACGGGATCGATCATGACAAAGGAAGACCTGGAACCGGTGGCGGAGTTTGTAAAGGAACACGATCTCTTTGTGATCTCCGATGAGATTTATTCGGAACTGACCTATATGGGAGACCATGCCTCCATCGCGTCTCTGCCGGGGATGCGCGAGCGGACCGTCGTGATCAACGGATTTTCCAAAGGATTTGCAATGACAGGATGGCGTCTCGGATACTGCTGCGGACCGGAAAACATCATTGAGCAGATGACAAAACTCCACCAGTATGCGATCATGTGCGCGCCCACCACAAGCCAGTACGCGGCGGCAGAAGGCTTAAGAAACTGCGGGGACGAAGTGGAGGAGATGCGACGTTCTTATAATGAGAGAAGGCGTTTCCTCATGAGCGAGTTTAAAAGGATGGGGCTGGAATGCTTTGAACCGTACGGCGCGTTCTATGTATTCCCCAGTATCAAAGAGTTTGGAATGACTTCTGAGGAGTTCGCCACAAGGCTTCTCAATGAGGAGAAGGTTGCTGTCGTGCCGGGGACCGCGTTCGGTGAATGCGGGGAAGGTTTTCTGAGGATATCTTATGCATATTCGATCGAGGATCTGAAAGAAGCGCTCGGAAGGGTAGAGCATTTTATCGGGCGCCTGCGTGAACAGAGAAAGTGAAAAAAGAAGCTGCGGCGGGGAAGATATATTGATTATGGGACCTGCCGCAGGTTTTTTATGTAGAAAAGGAGATAGGAGAAATGTTCAATATCGTGCTGTTAGAGCCGGAGATTCCGGCGAATACGGGAAATATCGGGAGGACTTGTGTGGCGACGGGAAGCCGTCTCCATCTGATCGAGCCGCTCGGGTTCAGCCTCAGCGAGAAAGCACTGAAACGTGCGGGGATGGATTACTGGAAGGACCTTGATGTGACGACCTATATAGACTACCAGGATTTTCTGGAGAAAAACCCGGGAGCAAAGATTTATATGGCGACGACGAAGGCGCAGAAAGTCTATACAGAAGCCGCCTATGAGGATGGATGCTATATCATGTTCGGGAAGGAGAGCGCGGGGATCCCGGAGGAGATCCTTGTGGAGAATCGGGAAAACTGCGTGAGGATTCCCATGATCGGGGATATCCGTTCCCTGAACCTGGGAAATTCCGTTGCGGTCGTGCTGTATGAGGCGCTGCGGCAGAACGGATTTGCGGGGATGAACCTGGAGGGGGAACTGCACAGACTGAGCTGGGAGCAGCCCTGAGAGCCTTCACTCTTCCGGGCGTCCGCTGTACAGGGAGAGCGTATGGGGCAGGGAAGATTTGATAATCGCGGAAATATAGGGGATGACCCTTTCTCTGTTTCTCATAGCCGGATTCGTGATACCGTCCACGATCATCCCGGAAAGAGCTTCCGTATAAAAATGGCGCAGAAATTCTTTGAAATCAGCTGGCACAGACAGATTCATCTGCTGTTCCAGCTGATCGATCAGAGAAGAGATGATCTCATGAAAATCATTATAGAAAAAGTGTCTTAATTCACTGAGCCCCACAGAATAGTAGATATTACTCAGGAACTGTTCGTTTTCCACGATATAATCCATGACAAAGCTGATCGCCTCTTCGTAGTCCAGCATCAGGTCAAAGTTCTTCACTACGTCGATCGCTTCCTGCTCTAATGTCCATTTCAACAGATCGTTGATATCCTCAAAATGATAATAAAATGTGTTGCGGTTCAGCCCGCAGCTATCTGTGAGCTCCCGGACCGTGATATGGGAAAATGATTTCTTGCGGATGAGCTTTTTCAGCGTATCTGCAAGCATTTTTTTTGTGTTATAAGTGGTGGTTTCGTATTTCATCAGAAGTCTCCGCTCCTTTTTTTGGACCTTTTAAGGTCTGCTGATTTTCATTTCAAAATACTGTGCATAGAATAGTGGCTGAAAAGATAACAAAGGAGGACATTGAACATGAATATATGTATCAGCAGAGAATTCGGAAGCGGCGGACATGACATTGGAGAACAGATTGCCAGGCGGACGGGATACAGGTTCCTTGACCGGAAACTGCTGGAGGAGGCGGCAGAGGGAAGCGGGATTGCCGTGGAACACATGGAGAAAGAGGATGAGAAAAAGGCGAATCCCTGGCTCCACAACGTATGGTACAAGTCAGAGGACGAGAGCCTCCGGGGACTTTCAGCCAACGATATCCTGTTCCGGGTACAGAGCAGGTACATTCTCGAATGTGCCGGAACAGGAGACAATGTTTTTGTGGGAAGATGTGCGGACTATGTGCTGCAAAAAGCGGAGATCCCGCATGTCAGCATCTTCATCACAGCGCCGTTTGAATCCGGAGTGGCAAGCCTTACGGACGGCGCAGCAGAACTGGATAATGGCGCGGCAGAACTCAAAGACGGAACGGCAGAGTTCCGGTCGGAGACAGCTGATATAGACAGCGAGATCGAGGACGAGATCGATCAGATGATCGAAGAATTCTCAGGCAAAGACTATGTTCCGCCATCATTTGTATCGGATCTGAACACGAATGTGGAGGCGGTCCAGTTTGCATTCCAGACAGATCCGATCAGCGTGGAGGAGGAAAATGTAGAAGAAGCGGAAGAAGAGCAGGAAAATTTCTGGGATAAGGTGAAAGGGCTGTTTGAGTAGGAAGGGGCAGGGAGCAGCTGTCAGAAAGAAAAGAAAATCTAAAGTATGTATGAAAAGCCGCTGCCAGTTCAGCGGTTTATAAGTTGTGATAATAAGTAAAAATCATCATTTGTAATAAATGTTTTGAAAAAAACATAATCGTGTTATATAATACCCGTATACTTGCTTATAAAAATTGCACACAATAATGTAAGTATGAAGTTGTGCGTATTGGAAAAAATATCTCAACAGAAAGGTGGTGGAGCGGATATGGTTGAGGAGACGATCCGTACGATCCGTGAGGCAGAGAAACAGGCAGATGAGATCGTGAAGAGAGCCGAGGAAGAGAGCGGCAGCATCCTGGCAGAGGCGAAAGAGAAAGCTTCAGTGCTGAAGGAAGAGGCGGTTCAAAAAGCAAGGGAGAGTGCTGCGGCTGTTGCTGCGGAGGCACAGGAGAAAGCGGCAGAAGCCGGAAAAAAAGACGCGCAGGAACTCAGCGCAGAGATCAGTAAGCTGAAAGATGCGGCTCTTAAGAGAGAAGCGGAAGCTGTCGATCTTGTGATCTCTCAGGCAGTGTGAACAATAACACAACAGAAAACTGAACAGAAAAGGAGGGGATAAGACTATGGCAGTACTTGAGATGCAGCGGATCAGCATCTGTGCCATGAAGAGAGACAGGAAAGCGATTCTTGAGAAACTGCAGAGCTTCGGCACCCTGGAAGTGAACCATGTGATCGGGGACGACCCTGATTTTGTGAGAATGGATACCGCAGGACAGAAGATGGGATTTGAGAAGGCTGCGGCGTCTGCGGACCAGGCGCTTGAGATCCTTGAAAAATATGCCCCGGAGAAGAAATCTATGTTTGCCGCCCTGGAAGGGAAAGAACTGATCGAACCGGAGACGGGGCGGAAGGTCCAGGAAGAGCGGAGAGAACTGCTTAAGACGGCCAGGGCAGTCTATGACCTGGACCGGGAACACGCAGAGCAGCTTGCTGCCATCACGAAACTGGAGAACAGCATTGAAAGCCTCACCCCCTGGCTTGCACTGGATGTGCCAATGAAGCAGAAAGGGACGAAAAGGACTTCAATGCTGCTGGGATCCATGCCGGGAGAGATGACCCTGGAGAAGATCTATGAAGTGCTCGCCGAAAAAGTCCCGGATGCGGCCGGGGTGGACGTCCATATCGTCTCAGCAGAGCAGAGTGCGGTTTACCTTGCGGTGATCTGTTTGAAAGAAGATTCCGCTCAGGTGGAAGAGGCGCTGCGGAGCGAGGGCTTTGCAAGACCGGCGCAGGTGTGGGACGACGTTCCGGCATATCAGAAAAAGGAGCTGGAAGGACAGATCGCGGACTGCAGGCAGCGCATCGCCCAGATCGAGGAGAAGATCAGGGGATACGCGGATCAGAGAGAAAACCTGAAGATCGTGGCGGACTATTACAGGGTCCGGGCGGACAAATACGCGGTGCTGGGGCAGCTCCCACAGTCAAAAAGGACGTTTGTCATAAGCGGTTATATTCCGAAGAACAGTGCGGCCCAGGTGGGAGAATACCTGACAGGAAAATATGACTGTGCAGTAGATATTGAAGAACTGAAGGAGGATGAGGAAGCACCGGTGATCCTGAAGAACAATCCGTTCTCATCCAGCATGGAAGGGGTTGTGGAATCCTACGGACTTCCCATAAAAGGGGAGATCGACCCGACGACTATCATGTCGTTCTTCTATGTGTTCTTCTTCGGGATGATGCTCTCGGATGCGGCTTACGGGCTGATCGTTGCAGTGGTGTGCGGGATCCTGGTTCACAAGTATCCAAGGATGTCAGTGGGGATGAGGAAATCCCTGAAACTGTTCTTCTACTGCGGGATCTCCACTGTGGTGTGGGGAGTTCTGTTCGGCGGATATTTCGGGAATATCGTGGATATCGTTTCGGAGAAATTCTTCGGGGCGAAAGTGGTCGTTCCGGCACTCTGGTTTGTGCCGCTGGATGAGCCGATGAAACTTCTGCTCTTCTCACTGCTTTTCGGAGTGATCCACCTGTTTACCGGTCTGGCGATCAAAGGGTACATCTGTCTCAGGGATGGAAAACTCATGGATTTCTTTTGTGATGTGGTGCTCTGGTTCATGCTTCTGACCGGGCTGCTCCTGATGCTCCTTCCAAGCAGCCTGTTCGCATCTATCGCGCAGATGACGATCGTATTTCCGGAAGCGTTAAATACGCTGGCAAAGGTGCTGGCAGCGGCGGGAGCCATCGGTATCGTGCTGATGTCCGGACGCAGCAATAAGAACCCGGCACTGCGCATCGCACTTGGGGCGTATGACCTATACAATATCACCGGATGGCTGAGCGACGTGCTGTCCTACTCGCGTCTGCTGGCGCTGGGACTGGCGACCGGAGTTATCGCATCGGTCATCAACCAGATGGGAAGCATGCTCCCGAATAACGTGATCGGGGGCGTTTTCTTCATCCTGATCTTCCTCGTCGGGCATGCCATGAACCTGGCGATCAACCTGCTGGGCGCGTATGTACACACGAACCGCCTGCAGTTTGTGGAATTCTTTGGTAAATTTTATGAGGGCGGCGGCCGCCCGTTCAATCCTTTTAAAGAAAATACAAAATATGCAGATATTAAGGAGGAAACTTTATCATGAGTGAATTAGGAATCGTTTATGCATTACTTGGAGCGGCTGTGGCTGTGCTTCTTTCCGGTACAGGATCGGCGATCGGCGTCGGTATCGCAGGTCAGGCTGCAGCGGGTGTTGTGACAGAGGATCCGAGCAAGTTTGCGAAAGTTCTGATCATCCAGCTCCTTCCCGGTACACAGGGACTCTACGGACTGCTGATCGGATTTATCACACTGTCAAAGATCGGTGTGCTGGGCGGAGGCCTTGCAGACCTTTCCGTTCAGACCGGACTCCTCATCCTTGCGGCGTGCCTGCCGATCGGAGTGGTAGGACTTCTCTCCGCGATCGCACAGGGCAAGACGGCTGCTTCTTCCATCGGTATCGTGGCGAAGAAACCGGAGCAGTTCGGTAAGGCAATGCTGTTCCCGGCAATGGTTGAGACCTACGCCATCCTCGCTCTGCTGATCTCTTTCCTGGCAGTAAGTGGAATCCAGGTATAAGCCTGAGGCAGGAAATCGGGAAACTGACTGAATCAAGAAGGAGAACGGAACATGAGTGGACTGGAGAAAATGAAAGCCCAGATCCTGGAGGAAGCAGAAAACTCTGCACGGAAGATCCGGACAAAAGCGCAGGAGGAAGCGCAGAAGATCCTTGACGGCGCCCGGGAAGAGGCAGATAAGGAAGCTTCACGGATTGCCCGGGAGGCGGAGAAAGAGGCGCAGGAGTATGCGGCCCGTGCGGTTTCTGCCCGGGACATGCAGAGGAAACAGGCTTACCTGGCAGCGAAACAGGAAGTTATACAGGAGATCCTCCGCAAGGCATACGAGAAAGTCCTGGATCTGGATGACAAAGAGTATTTTGGATTTATGGAAAAGCTGCTTGAGAGATATGTGCTTCCGGAGAGCGGAGAGATCCGTTTTACAGAGAAGGATCTCAAAAGGATGCCTGAAGGATTCTCAGGCAGGGTGAAGACGATCGCGGCGGCAAAAGGCGGAAGTCTGGAGATATCCACTGAGCCGTGTGCAGCGGAGGGCGGTTTCCTCCTGGTGTACGGCGGAGTGGAAGAAAACTGTACGATAAAAGCAGTGTTTGATTCAAAGAGAGAAGAATTATCGGATCAGGTGAACAGGATGCTGTTTGCCTCCGGCAGGGAGGGATAGATTTGGGGAAGACAAAGTATACCTATGCGGTTGCCCGTATACGTGCTCTTGAAACCTCACTCCTTACCGATGCGGTGATCGAACAGCTCCTGGCGTGCAAAACGGCGGAGCAGGCGCTGCAGCTTCTGATCGAGAAGGGCTGGGGAGACGCATCTTCAGGAAATGATATGGATGCGGTCTTAAGCAGAGAGGAAGAGAAGGCGTGGAAGGTGATCCGGGATGTTGCCCCGGATATGAGCGTCTTTGACGTCCTCTCCTACCCGAAGCTGTATCACAACCTGAAAGCTGCGATCAAGGAAGTGTGCACGGAAGTGCGGAATCCTAACATCTTTTACGACAACTGCTCCATCCCCGGGGAGGAGATGTTAAAGATCGTCGAGAACAAAGATTTTGCACGGCTTCCGGGAAACATGTCCCGAACGGCGCAGGAGGCGTTTGAGACCCTGCTCCATACAAGGGACGGGCAGCTCTGCGACATCATGATCGACAAGGCGGCACTGGAAGCGATCCGGGATGCCGGACGCCGCTCCGGTGAGCCGATCATTGATGACTATGCGGATACCACAGTGGCGATCGCGGATATCAAGATCGCGGTCCGTTCACAGAAGACAGGAAAATCCGCAGACTTTATGCACAGCGCCATGGCGGAGTGCCGGGGAGTCAGCGTGGAACAGCTGGTCCGGGCGGCGCTCTCCGGAATGGATGAGATCGCCCAGTATCTGGAGGGAACTTCCTATGCGGGCGGAGCAGAGGCGCTGAAAGAATCGCCGTCGGCGTTTGAACGCTGGTGTGACAACCGTATGATCGAGACCATGAAACCGCAGAAATATGAGACGTTTTCTGTGGGTCCCCTGCTGGGGTATCTGATCGCGAGAGAGAACGAGATCAAGACAGTTCGGATTATTCTGACCGGAAAACAAAATTATTTTCCGGACGATGCGATCCGGGAAAGGATAAGGGAGATGTATGTATAAGATTGCAGTGATCGGCGATTACGACAGTATTTACGGATTCGCCACTCTGGGCCTTTCCATCTGCCCTGTAAAGACCCGGGATGAAGCGCGTGAGAAACTCAGACAGCTTGCAGACGGACAGTACGGGATCATCTATATCACCGAGGCTGCGGCAGCAGAGCTGGAAGAAGAGATCGAAGAGTACCGGGAGAAGACGCTGCCGGCGATCATCCGGATCCCAGGGGTATCCGGGAACACCGGAGCCGGTGTGGAAGGCGTCAAGAAGACCGTGGAGCAGGCGGTCGGGTCAGATATTCTGTTTGGAGGAGTAAGTGAATGAGCACAGGAGTAATAAAGAAAGTCGCAGGCCCTCTCGTCATCGCAGAGGGAATGCGTGATGCAAATATGTTTGACGTGGTCCGTGTGTCAAAACAGCGTCTGATCGGCGAGATCATCGAGATGCACGGAGACGAGGCGTCGATCCAGGTCTATGAGGAGACTTCCGGCCTGGGACCGGGAGAACCGGTGGAATCGATGGAAGTCCCGATGTCCGTTGAACTGGGACCGGGACTGATCACAAGTATCTATGACGGGATCCAGAGACCTCTGGACGACATCATGAAGATCTCAGGAAACAACTTAAAGCGCGGCGTGGAAGTTCCTTCTCTGAAGCGAGACCTGAAGTGGGAGTTTGTTCCCACAGTCCAGGCGGGCGATGAAGTAGAGGAGGGAGACGTCATCGGTACTGTCCAGGAGACGGTGCTGGTGCAGCAGAAGATCATGGTTCCCTACGGGATCAGGGGAACGGTAAAAGAGATCAAAGCCGGTGAGTTTACGGTGGAAGAGGTTGTGGCAGTGGTGGCTGCAGAAGAGGGCGACAAAGAGCTCACACTCATGCAGAAGTGGCCGGTGCGCCGCGGACGTCCGTATAAGAAGAAACTTCCGCCGGAGATGCCTCTGGTGACAGGACAGCGCGTGATCGATACGTTCTTCCCAATCGCAAAGGGCGGTGTGGCTGCAGTGCCCGGACCGTTCGGAAGCGGAAAGACGGTGATCCAGCATCAGCTTGCAAAATGGGCAGAGGCGGACATCGTTGTCTATATCGGATGCGGCGAGCGTGGAAATGAGATGACGGACGTTCTGAACGAGTTCCCGGAGCTGAAAGACCCGAAGACGGGACAGCCCCTGATGCAGCGGACCGTGCTGATCGCCAACACATCAGATATGCCGGTTGCGGCACGTGAGGCTTCGATCTATACAGGTATCACGATCGCGGAATATTTCCGCGACATGGGATATTCCGTTGCGCTGATGGCGGATTCCACATCCCGCTGGGCGGAGGCGCTCCGCGAGATGTCAGGGCGTCTGGAAGAGATGCCAGGTGAGGAAGGCTACCCGGCTTATCTGGGAAGCCGTCTGGCACAGTTCTATGAGCGTGCGGGACATGTGATCTCCCTCGGAAAAGACGGACGTGAGGGCGCACTCTCCGTGATCGGGGCAGTATCCCCGCCGGGAGGAGATACCTCAGAGCCGGTATCCCAGGCAACACTCCGTATCGTGAAGGTGTTCTGGGGACTGGATTCACAGCTGGCGTACAAGAGACATTTCCCGGCGATCAACTGGCTGAACAGCTATTCCCTGTATCTGGATGATATGGAGAAATGGTTCAATGCAGAGGTGGCTCCGGACTGGATGGAGGGCAGGCAGAAGATGATGACCCTGCTCCAGGAAGAGGCAGAGCTGGAAGAGATCGTAAAGATGGTAGGTATGGACGCCCTTTCACCGGGAGACCGGCTGAAGATGGAAGCGGCGCGCTCCATTCGCGAGGATTTCCTGCATCAGAACTCGTTCCATGAGGTGGATACGTATACGTCACTGAAAAAGCAGTATATGATGATGAAACTTGTAAACGCATTTTATGACAGAGCCGTGGAGGCGCTCTCTCAGGGAGCTTCCCTCCAGAAACTGATCTCCATGCCTGTCAGAGAGCAGATCGGACGTTTTAAATATGTGAAGGAAGACGCGCTTGACCAGGAATTTGCAAAAGTGGAAGAGGAACTGAGCGCTCAGATCGCAAACACATTCGGAAAGGGGGAACGCTAAATGCCGAAGGAGTACAGAACCATACAGGAAGTTGCCGGACCGCTGATGCTCGTGCGCGGCGTGGAAGGCGTGACCTACGATGAGCTGGGAGAGATCGAGCTCGCCAGCGGCGAGACAAGACGGTGCAAGGTCCTGGAAGTAAACGGAAGCGACGTGCTGGTGCAGCTTTTCGAGAGCTCCACAGGAATCAACCTGTCCAACAGCAAGGTGCGTTTCCTCGGACGGAGTATGGAGCTTGGCGTGTCAGAGGATATGCTGGGACGTGTCTTTGACGGTCTGGGCCGCCCGATCGACGACGGACCGGAGATCCTGCCGGAGGCGCGAAAGGATATCAACGGACTTCCCATGAACCCGGCGGCAAGAAGCTACCCGGAGGAGTTCATCCAGACCGGTGTGTCCGCCATCGACGGACTGAACACACTGGTCCGCGGGCAGAAGCTTCCGATCTTCTCGGCATCGGGACTTCCCCATGCACAGCTCGCGGCACAGATCGCAAGACAGGCGAAAGTGCTTGGAAAAGACGAGAATTTCGCCGTTGTATTCGCTGCGATGGGAATCACTTTCGAGGAGTCCAACTTCTTTATCGAGAGTTTCCGGGAGACGGGCGCCCTTGACAGGACGGTGCTGTTTGTAAACCTTGCAAATGACCCTGCCATCGAGCGTATCGCAACGCCGAAGATGGCTTTGACAGCAGCAGAGTATCTTGCTTTTGAGAAGGAGATGCATGTGCTCGTCATCCTGACGGATATCACAAATTACGCGGACGCGCTCCGTGAGGTGTCTGCGGCACGAAAGGAAGTTCCAGGACGCCGCGGATATCCCGGATATATGTACACAGACCTGGCGTCCATCTATGAGAGAGCAGGACGGCAGAACGGGAAGAAGGGAAGTATCACCATGATCCCGATCCTGACCATGCCCGAGGATGACAAGACCCATCCCATCCCGGACCTGACCGGGTACATCACCGAGGGACAGATCATCCTGAGCCGTGAGCTCTACCGCAAAGGCATCACGCCGCCCATCGATGTGCTGCCGTCCCTGTCCCGTCTGAAGGATAAGGGAATCGGTGAAGGCAAGACCCGTGCCGACCACTCCAACACCATGAACCAGCTCTTCGCCGCATATGCCCGCGGAAAAGACGCAAAAGAACTCATGGTGATCCTGGGTGAGGCGGCGCTGACCGAGATCGACCTGATGTACGCAAAATTTGCGGACGCATTCGAGCAGGAATACGTATCCCAGGGGTACAATACAGACCGCAGTATCGAAGAGACACTGGATATCGGCTGGAAACTGCTGCACATGCTCCCAAGGACAGAGCTGAAACGAATCGACGATAAATATCTGGATAAATTCTACGACGCCGAATAGCAGTTCCGAGGAACGGCAACGAAATATTCAGATGATTTATCAAAGTCCAGCTAAGAAATGTCAAGAGGTGATATGAAAAAGATTAAATTTATTACAATAGAGCAAAAAAGGGTAACCTTAACAGACCATTCTCCAATATAGGACTGGTCA
>NZ_JACJLR010000111.1 GCF_016902345.1 Mediterraneibacter glycyrrhizinilyticus
ACCGGCTTATAATCTTCAGCATGGAGTGGATTCAGAATACATCACATGGCTGGATATCAGTCCACGGCCTACGGATACGAGGACCTTGATCCCATTCCTGAAAGATATGGAGTTGTATCTTCCGTTTAAATATCAGGAGATTGTGGCAGATGCAGGATATGAAAGCGAAGAGAATTACCTGTTTCTCGAAGAAAACGGTCAGCTGGCCTATATCAAACCCCAGAACTATGAGATTTCCAAAACCCGAAAATACCGTCAGGATATCGGGCGGATGGAAAACATGAAATATGATGAGAAAGCGGACTGTTATTACTGTAAAAATGGACAGGTGTTGACGATGCAGTACGAAAAGAGAGAAAAGACGGCCAGTGGATACCGGAGAACCGTTACCGTATATCGAAGTAACGGATGCAGCGGATGCCCTTTCAAAACAGACTGCATCAAGGGGAACAACTGCAAAACACCAATGGAAGACCGCCAGAAAGTACTGTACGTTTCGAAAAAAATGAAAGAAAAACGTCAGGAGACATTGGAGCGGATTACCAGTGATTATGGTACACAGCTCCGAATGAACCGAAGTATCCAGGCCGAGGGAAGTTTTGCAAACATCAAAGAGGATATGGAATTCAGACGATATTTATATCGAGGGAATGCAAATGTAACCGCCCAGAGTATCCTGCTGGCGATCGGGTATAACATAAACAAACTTCATCATAAGATTCAGGCAGGAAGGACAGGGCGTCATTTATTTCCACTCAAACAAACCGCCTGATTTTGACAGCTCAAAAGTAAATCCTGAAAGTGAACCTTTTTTCAGAAAAGGTTTATTAAAGTTCGCCTTTTTATAGAAACGGAATAAAAGAAGTGAATATTTCGGCTTAAAAATAGCAAAAAGATGCTGCCGCATCTATGATTTTCTAATCATTGATGCGACAGCCCCTT
>NZ_JACJLR010000112.1 GCF_016902345.1 Mediterraneibacter glycyrrhizinilyticus
CAGGATACCGTTTGCTGGGATTCTCCACAGAACTTCTGGGATCCCGGGTGTCGCTGCTCGATAAGCTGCGAAGTTCACGGCCGGAATGGCTGGAAACACTGCTCCGGTTCCTTTATAACTCCGGAGGTTTTCTTGTCCCCATTTAACATCCAGTCTCTGCACCGACTTTGTTTTGCTGTCACCACTGCCCTGTGGTACCCTCCCTGCAAAGGAGGTTATGACCAATGAAAACAAACGAAAACATAAAGTGGCAGGAAGAGCAGGCACTGCAGCGGTACCAGCTGATCGCTCCCCTGCTGGATGGATCACTGGACAACGCAAAGCGGATCCAGCTGCGGGAGACAATCGCGGAACAGAACGGGCTGTCCCCACGAACCCTGTACCGCTATGAAGCGGCTTACAGAAAGAGCGGGTTCCCCGGGCTAAAACCGCAGGACCGGGAATCAAAGCGCTCCCCGAAGCTCCCGGAAAACTTCGATGAGCTTCTGGAACAGGCAATCCAGCTGAAGAGGGAAGTCCCAAAACGCTCGGTCCGTCAGATCATCTATATCCTGGAACTGGAGGGCCGTGTAGCCCCGGGAGTCCTGAAGCGTTCCACGATGGAGAGGTATCTCTATAAAGCCGGATTCGGCGTCCGGCAGATGCAGATGTACAACGATGCCAGGAAGAGTTCCTCAAAACGGTTCTGCAAACCGCACCGGATGATGCTGATCCAATGTGATATTAAGTATGGGATCAAGCTTCCCATCGGGAAAAATGGAGCGATGGTGCAAACGTATCTTTCCTCAGCAATTGATGACCATTCCCGGTATGTCATCCAGTCAGAATTCTATGACAATCAGGAAAAGGGTATCGTTGAAGACACGTTGCGTAAGGCTGTCCTGAAAGCCGGAAAATTTGACACATGCTACTTCGACCGCGGTTCCCAGTATATAG
>NZ_JACJLR010000113.1 GCF_016902345.1 Mediterraneibacter glycyrrhizinilyticus
GAGGGTGCTCTGGAACCCTTTTTCTTTCTATATACTGATGACAGTATACAGGGCAATCCAGAGACGTGCAAGCAGAGCAGCATAATGCTAAACTATGAGGTCAAAAACAATTTAGAAGCCAAGATCATCAGCCGTGGAACGGGACGTTCTGTTGTAGCCGCAGCAGCTTATGCTTCCTGTTCACGGCTTTACAACGACTATGACGGTATCACCCACGACTACACCCGAAAACGGGGCTGTCAGTACAGTAAAATCTTTTTATCCGATACCGCACCTGCCCAGTGGAAAGACCGTCAGACTTTGTGGGAAGCTGTGGAAACCGTTGAAAAAGCCAAGAACAGCCGGCTGGCAAGAGAACTGATCGTTGCACTCCCCATAGAATTGGAATTGTCTGACTGGAAACAGATACTCCGGCAATTCATCCAGGAACAATGTACTTCCAAAGGAATGTGTGCTGATGTCAGTATCCATGACACAGACGGTCACAATCCTCATGCTCATATCCTTCTGACCGTCAGACCATTGGATCAGGCCGGACACTGGCAGGCAAAAACACAGAAAGAATATCTCTGCCGCCGTGGTTCCGAAGAACAGGCTTTTACGGCTGAAGAATTTCTCACAGCAAAACAGAACGGATGGGAAAAGCAATATCCCTATCAATCCGGGAAGAAAAAGGTCTATTTAACGCCCTCTGAGGCGCAAGATCACCCAGACTATATCAGAACATCGAAATCCCCCAAAAGCACCCGATACGGACGTCAGTGAATATTCTGCGGTGGCGGAGCCACCCAATCTCCTGGAATAGAGCCATGGAATCCGTTATCGAGAGCCACTCGTCCGATGGTGGGAGCCATGACCCGTGTCGTGGCT
>NZ_JACJLR010000114.1 GCF_016902345.1 Mediterraneibacter glycyrrhizinilyticus
CTGGATTCCTCTATGTCCTTTAAGGCAATCGCAAGGGAACTCGGCAAAGACTGTACTACCATATCCAAAGAGATCCGTAACCATCTGGTATTTAAAAAATCCGGCGCTTTGGGCAAGCCCTTCAATGATTGTGCTCTGCGCTTTGACTGTGACATCTTTCAAGTGTGCCAGCCCTGCGTTAACCGTTCCGGACGGCCCTGCAAGTTTTGCGGCAGGTGCCTTTCTTCCTGTATTTCCTACAAAAAGGAGACCTGCAGCAGACTCTCCAAGCCGCCCTATGTCTGCAACGGTTGCGAAAAGAAACGGAACTGCACTCTCGAGAAAAGATTTTACCATGCTCTCTCTGCGCAGAAAGAATATGAACTCACCAAGTCTGAATCCCGCTCCGGTTTCGCGATCTCCGAAACCGAACTGGAACATCTGGACTCTGTGGTCAGACCTCTTCTGCGGAAAGGGCAGTCTGTCCATCATATCTGCCAAAACCATGCGGATTCTATCATGTGCAGCGAGAAGACGCTCTATGCTTACATAGACAATAACCTCCTCTCTGCACGCAACATCGATCTGCCGCGCAAAGCTAAATCTGTCGGGCTTAAGGTCGATAAGGCCTGCCGCATCGGACGCACCTGGAAGGATTATTGCGATTATATGGCACTCCATCTGGATACCCCTGTCGTACAGATTGATTCTGTTGAAGGCATCAAAGGTGGAAAAGTTCGGGCTCAGGAAAATCCCTGCTGATGAGATTATCCTGAGCCCAGAACTCTTAAAATAAAATTTTCCGCAGCCGGATATCTATCAGAGGGCAGCTCCATA
>NZ_JACJLR010000115.1 GCF_016902345.1 Mediterraneibacter glycyrrhizinilyticus
CCCAAGGAGGCGTCGTCAATCGCCCTGCCTCAGTGATTATACCTCAGGATCTGATCTGGTGCATTATGGAAGCCACAGACACAGTAAGGAAACAATAACTTCTGATGGATAGGGAATCCCTCCTTCAGTTATTCATTTAGATTTTGTAACTATTAACCCGTAGTCATTATTGACTACACCATTATTATACTAGGAGGTCAATTATGGCAGAGAAAACGTTAAACTTTCACAAGCTGTCTGATTGTGTCATCAATCAGCTCAAAAGGCAGAATTACATGGATTCCACATTGATGATTTACAGGCGGATTTACAACAGAATCTACTCGTTGATGAAAAAACTTGGCACAGAAACATATACTCCTGAAATCGGACGTCAGTTTCTAGATTCAGCAAACGTATGCAGATCAACTTTTAGTGCGTATACCTGTGCGGTACGGAGGCTCAATGATTATATCGATGACATAAGTATTCGGAAGGAGTATAAGTGGTAGGTAAAACGCTACGTCTTTTATAATGGGGCACGATCCCAGAAAAATCTGTTTTGATTAACCCACTATCATAAAGATACCGCAGAAACTGGCGTATTCTCGCATAATTATAAGTAGTGCCTGACCCAGTTGTAAAAGGTGCTTACTGCAATGTCGTTTTCACGGCACCAGTCAGCATCTGTCATGCCGCTCTGGCGGCATTCATTGATAAGCCGTATCTGTTCCGCCATCGGAACACGGGCTTTGCGAGTACCTGCCATAACCTACCCTCCATAATTGTAGTGAAATAGTCTAAATATCT
>NZ_JACJLR010000116.1 GCF_016902345.1 Mediterraneibacter glycyrrhizinilyticus
AGTAATTGCCGCATAGACCTACCAGTTAAGTTTTAAATCAACCTTTTTAAGTTTGAGAGGGGTAGTCTGCGCTTTTTTGGCTACCCGGAAGGTTGTGTTTCATAGTAATCTCTACTCCAATCTGGGTGGACTTTACAAAAAGGCAGGGAAACAGGATCTGGCACAGCAGGCTATGGAACAGGGACTTTGGATTCTGGTACAGCATGATCTTCTTTACTACCATGACAGTATTGCCCAGACTGCGAACTATGCCGTTCTCCTTACTGAAATGGGGCAGCCGGAAAGAGGGCTCTCTGTGCTGAAAAAACTGCCTCGCATGATCCGGAACTTTAACTCTGATCAGACCATAGATTACGCCACGGTTCAAGAAGCAATGGGCGGTATCTGCCTGGCTGCAGGCGATATCCGGCAAGCTACCACCCATTTCAAAAAAGCACTGTCTATCTATGAATCGGTATATAATGGGGAACCGGATATGATTGAAACGAAAAAGCAGGAAATCCTTCAGACTTATACACAGGCAGGGATAGCCTTAGGACAACAGCTGCTTAATAATTAGAAAACAAACGTTACTAAAGAAGCCCCCTAAGCCGGATAAACCGGAAAAGTTTATTTTATATATTTCCCCTTTGTGTTACTCTAAAGAAAAAGGGGGTTTTCCATTATGTTACTTACGGATAAATACGTCGATA
>NZ_JACJLR010000117.1 GCF_016902345.1 Mediterraneibacter glycyrrhizinilyticus
GTAAGCGCTTTATAACCAACCGGATAGTCAAACTTCAACTTTTGTGAGATACTTCAAATACTTGGAGTAATTCACTTCCTATCCGGTTCTCGGGATTGCAAAAGCTACGCTTCAATCTCACATCTTTGGTCGCTGTTGCTGTACCTGGTTACTCCAAAATCTCACATTGAAGGAGATGAATCAAATGAGTACAACTTCAAATGATGAACATTGGTTAAATCTGATCACTCAGTGCAGAGCCAGCGGGCTTACCGACCGCCAATGGTGTATAGAAAACGGGATCCCTGTCAGCACATTTTATTATCATGTCCGGGCTTTGCGAAAAAAGGCCTGTGAGGTTCCGGAAGCAGTGGATGCTGTTGCGCAGAAACAGGAAGTCGTGCAGATTCCACTCTGGGAAATGGAACAGCCTCCTTCAGATACCACAGCTTTACATACACCCTCGATCTGTCTGGAAATGCAGGGCATCCGTATTGAGATCCATGAACAGGCCGGGACGGATGTGATCCGGAATACTCTTCTTGCCCTGCGGCAACTTTGTTAGGTGAATTGTCCGGTGTGGCCAAATTTTTCCTTGTGACAGGCTAC
>NZ_JACJLR010000118.1 GCF_016902345.1 Mediterraneibacter glycyrrhizinilyticus
AGATCGTGACCTTTGTGGTCTCATCCGGGTTCCGGCGGTTATGCAGATAGAGCTGCTTCCCCGCATAGTCCAGTTCGAGATTGACACCGGGATAACGCTGGATGTGGAAAGTCAGCTGTTTGGAATCAGCCCATTCGCTGTAACGCCTGCAGTACTGGCGATAGCTCATTGGCTTCTTCCCATCTACCACACCTATGGCATTGTATTTCTGCCACAGATGCTTCAGGGTCTCTCCTTTGCGGGCCAGAGCCTTGTAGACAGCTTCCTTGTTAAAATCCCGGTAGAGGAGCTGATCTGCCGATACACCAGGCTTTTTATAAAGCATGTTTCCGATGTATTCATTCGTGACATCTGCCGGTAAAGGGTATGAAAGCTCCGGATTCTCTCTGAAACGCTTCAGAAACTCGTTGACAGTTGTTTTGCTGCAGTCGCCGCAGCTTTCGGCGATTTCACGGCATCTGAGATGGTTCACAAAGTGAAGCCTTAGTACTTTTTTGTAATCCATAGTAGGACCTCCAGATATAATATTTCTCCATTTTAAGGAGATGCGCTTATTATATCTGAAGA
>NZ_JACJLR010000119.1 GCF_016902345.1 Mediterraneibacter glycyrrhizinilyticus
TGCAGGAACAGGAAACGGAAGCTTCCCGGTTCCTTTCCGCACTGGAGAAAAAACATGAACAGAGCAGACGGCAGGTGGCGGATGCGATCTCCTTTGGCCAGTACAGGAAGGATGGTGGCAGCGATGTATGAAACATTTTTCCAGATGGAGCATACGCCCTTTTCAAGAAACACACCGGTTGCTGACCTTTATGAGTCACCTGCCATGGCAGATACCCTGGGGAGACTCGCCTATGCGGCAGATCGCCAACTTTTTGCAGTAGTCACGGCGGACGCGGGCTGCGGGAAATCCACGCTCATCCGCCGGTTTGTGACCAGCCTGCCCAAAGAGGAATACCTGTTCCTTTATCTGTCGGATTCCAAACTGACCCCGCGGTGGTTTTATAAAGGGATGTTGGACCAGTTGGGGATCGAGTCAAAGTTTTACCGCGGCGATGCAAAACGGCAGCTCCAGAAGGAAGTGGAGATCATCCGCGGCGTCCAGAAGAAGAAAGTGGTCTGCATCCTGGACGAGGCCCATCTTCTGGAGAAGGAGACCATTGAGGAGTTTC
>NZ_JACJLR010000120.1 GCF_016902345.1 Mediterraneibacter glycyrrhizinilyticus
TATTGATAAAGGTAATCAAGGCATGAATGAGTAATTATAATTGTCTGACAATGATGATTTTAAGGAGGTACCACGCCAATTATGGGGAATTGACCTCGCTCATAAACAGCTGAAATATTCACCCCACTGGTTTGGTGTCTTATTACTGGTAAAAATCATAGTACTGGGACCATCTTTATTGTAGCGGCGGTTGCAAACAGCTGGACTTCGATGATCCTCAATGATGAAGTATCAGCCAATGCGATACTGAAACGGGCACCGAAACACTATACCGTAGTGATCCAGCCCAGAAACTAACTGACTATAATAGGCGTTTCAGAGCGTCCGTTATGCTCCGCACAGCGTCCGCTCTAAAACGCATCGGAGTCCGCTGGGTTCCGCAGAATGCATTATTGACCCGGATCCAGTTCCGGATATCGCATTCGGTCATTCCTTCAGCATAAAAGTAATCACTATAGGTGAGGGCAGCGATAAAGATCGTGACCTTTGTGGTCTCATCCGGGTTCCGGCGGTTATGCAGATAGAGCTGCTTCCCCGCATAGTCCAGTT
>NZ_JACJLR010000013.1 GCF_016902345.1 Mediterraneibacter glycyrrhizinilyticus
TTGTCGTTAGCCATCTTTTTTCTTTTTATAGGATAAATTTCGGGGGCAGATGTGACTCGTATGAGTCACATCTGCCCCTGATTTGGACTATCTATTTCCCGACAGCCCCTTTGCTGTTGGGAGCTGTTTTCTTACTGTATAGAGAGCTGTTTTCCAGATTTTCCCGCGATATGACAGACTTCTCCTTTTTTCTCATACCGGCGATGCTATAATGTGCCGGGAACGGAACAGGAAGAAGGAGGAAGGAAAATGACGGAAAAGAGAAAGAAGATCATAGTCGTATCCGCTGTGCTGATCATACTGGCAGCTGCGGTGCTGGCCGGGATCTGGCTGTACATAAACCGTTTTATCCCGGAAGAATATGTACAGGCAGTGCTGGATGTATCATATAAGAAACAGACGGAAGCCTACATGGAGATCACCGGAGCGTCGGCGGAAGAGGCGGACCAGATTTTTGAGGACAACCTGGACCTCACCATGGAACAGTTCGAATCCTCGCCCATGCCGGAGGAACTGAAGCCAAAGTACAGAGAACTCTTTGCGCAGCTTGCCGGGCATGTCAGCTATACGGTAGGGGAGGCGGTCAGAGAGGAGGACGGAAGCTTTTCTGTTCCGGTGAAGGTAAAGCCGCTGACCCTGTTCACGGACACTTATGAGACATTCCGGCAGAAAGCCCAGGAATATGCGGATCAGATCACCGACAGTGTGATGAACGGAGAAGAGATGCCGACAGACGAAGAGATGCAGGCTCAGGTCTATCAGATCTACTATGATGTGCTGTCTGAGGGGATCAATGGCGGGATGATGTACGGTGAGGCACAGGATGTGACGCTGCATGTCAGCAGGAATGACAGCGGCGATTACGAGATCAGTGAAGAGGATATGAAAGAATTGGATTCCCTTTTGATCGCAGATACAGGGGAAGATTTCTGAGCGGCGGCCGGGCAGAGGCTCTCTCCGGCATGTGCAGATGCCGGTGCCGCACGATATAGCAGCGCGGATTTGCCGGGCGGTCAATGGAGAGAACATCCTGCAGGGTGAGCGGCGGAGAAAATGCACGAGAGAACGCCCGGCAGCAGTGTGAAGACAGGCTATGGTTGAGAAGGATCCTGTGGAGGATCTTCAGAACGGAAGAAGAGACGCACGGACAGGATCCCGTCCTCATAGACTGCGTCAATACTCCCGCCCATCTGCTCGGTCAGCGCCCTGGCGATGGAAAGGCCCAGACCGGTGGAGCCGGCAGAAGCGGTCTCCACGGTGTAGAACCGGTCAAACAGACGCCCTGCCTGTATCTCGTCAAGGTGGGAAGCGTGGTTGGAAAAAGTGATCTCTCCATCTTCGCCAAGGGTGATATCCAGGTCGCCATCGCTGTATTTGATGGCATTGCTGATCAGATTTCCGAAGATCCGGGAGCAGGCATTGCGGTTGAGAAGCCGGTTCACATTTCTCTCGGGCAGAGTAATTCGGGGAGTGATCCTGTGCTGTTTCAGCGCACCGTAGTAAGCGGAGATGCTTTCTTCAAGGAGACGGTTCAGAACGACTGGCTCCGGGGATGTGCTGTCGGATGCCGTGGTAAATACAGAGTAGCGGAACAGCTCTTCCGTAAGCTGCCTTAAGGCTTCCGTACGCTCCCGGATGACCCGGATATAGCGCTCTGCATTTGCAGAGTTTTTTTCTTTTTCGAGAAGATCCAGATAACCGCAGACCGCAGTGAGCGGCGTGCGGAGGTCATGGGAGATGTTCGTCACCGCGTCTTTTAATTCCAGATCACCCTGCTGGAAACGCTGGCGGTCCTTTTTTAGTTTACTCAGCTCATTATTGATATCTTTTGCAAGCTTCCGCATATGGCGGTCCCGGCTGGAGATCCCGATGAGGGTGTTGGTGTCTGTCGTGAGCCTGTCGGCAAACTCCTCTGCGATCTCGTCCGCAGATTTCTGCAGGAGAAGGATCTTGACAGCGAGTACCAGCATTATGATGATGAGAATGCCGATCAGGACACAAAGCCAGAATTCCATGATAGCCTCCAATTGTTCTTTTATTGTTTTACCCGCAGTGACCGTTTTATCTGCAGAGACTGTCCGTCATCCATCCGGGGCGGAAATGCCGGTTATTTGATATCTTTCTTCTTAAATACAAGGGTGCCGGCGCCTGCCGCAGCAGCTGTGATGATAACGGAGTAGGTATACAGTATAGGAACGTTCTCCGCCTCCATATTGGTAAACTGCACTGTCTGACCTGTCGGAAGAAAATCGTTAATGAACTCGCAGGTCTTCCGCGCTGTCCCGCTCAGATAAACGGGATTGGGACTTCCTCTGTAGTTACGGAACTGCCGCCCTTCTCGTTCATGACAACGGACTGGGTGGTGATCGTCTCGGGAGCTTCCAGCCATGCCCGGATATAGAGTGAGACAAAGAGCAGCAGGAAGATCAGAAGGATGTTGATGACAGTGGCTGCGGCCCTGTTCTGGCACAGCATGGATATCATCGTGCAGATAGAAGCAAAAGCGGCCGCTGCGGCCAGGATCCCGATGCATGTGGCAAAGACCAGTTCTGCGCCGGCGTCAAATCTCCCCATCAGAGGGAGCCCCACCGCGAAGGACGCGATCAGGTTAAAGGCACACATGACCGCGCCTGCCGTGATGCAGACGATCAGGTTTGAGAGATAGATGTCACGGCGCCTGTGCCCGATGACAAGCTTGTTGCGGATCGTTCCGTCGCTGTATTCTGTTCCCAGGAAAAGACTGATAAATGCGGAGAGAAGGATCCCGGTCCAGATCGAAAAGGAAAAGAAAAGGTCATCGATCTGAGGGACTTCGCCGGAAGCGGTAGTGGTAAGGTAATTCATCACCTGCATAAAGACTCCGTAGCAGAATGCGAAGATGCAGCAGATCCAGAACACCTTGTTTTTAAAAAGTCTCGAAAAATTTGCGGCTAACAGTTTATTCATGGCTCTTCCCTCCGATCAGATTGATGTAATAGCTCTCCAGGCTCTCCTCGCGTTCGGTCATAGAGATGACATCGCATCCCTGGAGATCCAGGGCATGGGTGAGCTTTGAGACATTGACTCTGGCAAAAATGTCTGCCATGGTGTCGGAGAGGACGCTGTATTCCAGTTCCATCTCATCCAGTACCCGGGTGAGCGCCCGGATGTCAGAGACCTGTACCCGGATACATTTGCGGCATGCCGCATCAAGCTCTTTTGCGCTTATTTCTTTTACCATATGCCCGCCGTCGATGAATCCGTAATGGGTGGCGAGGCGGGAGAGCTCATCCAGGATATGGCTTGAGATAAGGAATGTGATCTGATATTCCCTGTTCAGTTTCAGGATCAGCTCGCGCATCTCAATGATACCCTGCGGATCCAGTCCGTTGATGGGTTCATCCAGTACGAGAAAATCCGGGTTACCTGCAAGGGCAATGGCGATTCCCAGCCGCTGGCGCATTCCCAGCGAGAAGTTTTTGGCTTTTTTCTTTCCTGTATTTTCAAGCCCCACCAGTTTTAGGAGTTCCGGGATGTCGCCGAAATCCGGAAGTCCGATGATGCGGTACTGTTCTTTTAAATTTTCTTCCGCAGTCATGTCCATATAGATGGAAGGCGTCTCGATGACCGCGCCCATCCTGCGCCGGCACCGGTTGATTTGGGAATCTGTATTCTTGACTCCGTAAAGTTTATAGTTTCCTGAAGTGGGCTCCTGCAGTCCGCAGATCAGACGGATGAGTGTGGTCTTTCCGGCGCCGTTCTTTCCGATGAAGCCGTAGATGGCGCCTTTCGGTACATGGATGGAAAGGTCACTGAGTGCTTTGAAGTGCTGGTAATATTTACTCAGTGAGTCTGCCGTGAGAATGTATTCCATTGATGTTTCCTCCTTTTTATGAAGTGAGGCACAGAGGCATAGAAAGCTGCCGCTGCCTGCCTGACAATGTCCATTCTATCCTGCACCGGTTAAGAAAGCGGTAAAGAAAAGAGTAAAGAAACAGTAAAGATTGATACGGGTCCCCTTCTGGTACTGAGAGATTCAGAAGAGGAATTCCTCTCAGGACAGCTCCTCATTCAGTTTGAACCCAATCCCCCATACTGCTTCAATATAATCCTTTCCATTGACTTCTTTGAGTTTCCTGCGGAGGTTACTGATATGGACTTTGAGGGAACTTTCCATACAGTCGGGCGTGTCTTCGCTGATCCGGTCCAGCATGACAGATTTTGTTATGACCTGAGATGGATTCTGCATCAGCAGTTTGAGGATCGCGTATTCTGTCCGGGTGAGCCGCTCCTCTGTGTTGAACGGTTTTGTGACATAGTCTGATGCTCCGCCGAGGAGAAGTTCCACCTTGCCGCTTACTTCTGCTTTGGCGCTGACCACGATGACCGGGATATCGCGGATCAGGGGCAGCAGTTCCTCCCCGCTTAAGCCCGGGAGCATGAGATCCAGAAGGATCAGGTCCGGTCTGTTGGAAGAAAGATACATAAGCGCCTCAGTCCCGGAATATGCCCGGGCAGTGCCATAGCCCTCACGGGTGAGCAGTTCTTCCAGCATGTCTCCGATACAGACGTCGTCATCGACGATAAATATATTCTTCACTGTAAAGCCTCCTGTAATATCCTGAACTGTTGGTTTTGTCTTTGTTTATCTGACGTATTTATTTTAGTAACTTCCGTTTAGGAATGCAACTGTAAACAGATATCCAAAAAATATCCATATTTGGCAAAAAAACTAAAAATATGTGTGATAAAAACTTGATAAATGGTAAAAACGATGATAATGTGGATATATAGGCAACACAGGAACGGTGGCGGATAAAACAGGGCGGCAGAAAGACAGCGGACCTTCAGTCGGTACAGTCAGCATAGTCAGTACAGTCGGTATAGTAAATATAGCGGTCTGGCGATATCCTGCTCTGCCGCGGATATGGTAAGGGGTGAGATGAGATGACAGTAAAAGAACTGCAGGAACGGAAAAAGGAACTGGGATTTACGTATGTGCAGATCGCGGAGATGTCCGGAGTGCCCCTGGGGACTGTACAGAAGGTGCTCGGCGGGGTGACCCTGACGCCGCGTTATGAGACGATCATGGCGCTGGAGCAGGTACTGGGAGAGAGCGGAGGCGACGGCAGGGTCCTTCGTGAGCCGCTGAAAAATTACCTGAAAAAACCTCAGGGAGAGTATACCCGGGAGGATTACGAGCTGCTGCCGGATGATATCCGCGTGGAACTGATAGACGGGGTGATCTATACGATGGCTGCTCCGACCTCCGCCCATCAGCTGATCGCAGGCTTTATTTATGGCAAACTGCTCAGCCATATGCTGGAGAAGAAAGAAAACTGTATGCCGATGATCTCTCCGCTGGACGTGCAGATCGACTGTGATGACAAGACCATGGTGCAGCCCGATGTGATCATCGTCTGCGACCGGGATAAGATCATCAACCGGTGTGTTTACGGTGCGCCAGATTTTGTCGTGGAGGTACTTTCCAAATCTTCGAAGAGAAGAGATTCTGTCATCAAGCTGCACAAATATATGTCAGCAGGAGTGAGAGAGTACTGGATGATCGATCCGGAGCAGAAAAAGGTCATCGTATACGATTTTGAGGCAGAGGATTACCCGACGGTCCACGGGTTTGACACGGTACTCCCTGTCAGGATCTGGAATGGAGAGTGCAGGATCGATTTTAACGAAGTGTATGAGCATATCCGTTTCCTTTATGAGAGGGAAAAATAAGAAAGGGATAAATAAAGTATAAACAATTCTAAAATAAGTGATAAAGTCACTGACAGATCAGGAATCTTCTGTTAAAATGCATTTCATAGATGAAAAGGAGGTTCCAATATGCTGAAATATTACTTTTATATGTTTATCTTATATAATGATTATGGAAAAAAACTGAAGGAAGTCCTGAACGGACTGTTTCCGGGGCTGATCAGAGAGCCGGTGCGGGTGCGCGTTCCGGTAGAGACACCGGACAGAAGACAGAGATTCGGCAGAAGGTAAGCAGAAGCGAAAAAAGCAGCGATACAGCTTGAGGTGGCATCCATCTTGAGCTGTTTTTGCGATTGCGGCGAACCAAAGTCCGGGCCTGCCCGAGACCTTGCCGACCGCTTACAATCCCGGAACATGCCATTTGGCACTTCCGGTGCTTCTGGTGGTTACAGTGAATCGTAAAATATGATCACAGGGGAGAAAAGGGGAGACAAAATGCGGAAAAGGAAAACAGAGAAGAAAATGGAGAAGCAGCCGGAAAAGAAACGGAGATGCGCTCTGGTGGCGCTCAGCATGGCTCTTGCCCTTATGCTGACTGCCTGCGGCATCAAGGAAGTCTATACGGATACAGCATCAGAAACGTCATCAACCCAAGTCAGTGAGTACGATACGGTGGCTGAGGTTCCGGAGTACAGTGGAGAACCATATGTGGAGATCAATGAGAACCAGCCGGATTTCTCAGAGGAAGAATTGACCACAGCAGCGTATGAAGAGTACAGTGAGCTGGATGAACTGGGAAGATGCGGGGAGGCAAAAGCCTGTGTCGGAGAAGAACTGATGCCCACAGAAGAAAGAGAGAGCATCAGTGAGGTGAAGCCGACTGGCTGGAAAAACGAGACGTATGATACTGTAAACGGCGGTTATCTGTATAACCGGTGTCATCTGATCGGCTATCAGCTTTCCGGGGAGAACGCCAACGAAGAGAACCTGATCACAGGGACCCGCTATATGAATACAGAAGGGATGCTTCCCTTTGAAGATATGGTCGCAGACTATGTGCATGAAACGGAAAACCACGTAATGTACCGCGTCACTCCGGTCTTTGTGGGGGATGATCTCGTGGCATCCGGGGTCCAGATGGAGGCAGAGTCTGTGGAGGATGACGGCGCGGGAATCTGCTTTAATGTTTATGTTTACAATGTGCAGCCGGATATTACGATCGACTATGCGACCGGGGACAACTGGGAGACAACGGAGGAAGAAAAGGCAGAGCAGAAAGAACAGGCAGCGGATTCTGCAAAGAAACAGACAGACAGCACAGGAGCGGATACAGATGTGTCGGAAGAGCAGACCTATATCATCAATAAAAACACTCATAAATTCCATCTTCCGGACTGTTCCGGAGCGGCGGATATCAAGGAGAAGAACCGGGAGGAGTTCCACGGGACAAGGGAGGATGTGACCGCGCAGGGATATGAGCCCTGTGGGAGATGTGATCCTTAAAATGTCCGTAACAGCTCAGCCATGCAGGTCGGATCCGCTGGTTTACAGCCACTTCTTGCTGAGAGCGTACGTCATGTGCTTTTGTTTATCCTGGGGTATGGCTGAGTTGTTACAATTTGTGGAAAGAAAAAAAGAAAAATTCTTGACAAATATTCTTATACACAGTATACTATACAAGTGACTTGCGGATGGTAAGTTACTATACAGGGGATTGGTCAAATGGTATGATAGGGGTCTCCAAAACCTTTGGTGGGAGTTCGATTCTCTCATCCCCTGCTGTTAAAAGCCTGGAAAACTGCGTAAAATCAATGTTTTCCAGGCTTTATCTGTTTGCAGATAAAATTCAATCGAAACCTAATCTGACCGAAAATAAGGATGACAAGCAGCAAAACAAAAAGTACTGCTGTTTTTTTCTGTAGTTTTATTGCCGGGCAGTCGTTTGCCTGTTCTGTTTTCTTTCATATTGTTTATTCTATTCTTCTGATAAATTTATTTCTTCAAATGTTCTAACGCTTCGCAAATCGCCTGCATACCTTGTTTCTGATTTTTAATTTTAGCCGTGATTGTATTATTGACCAGAGATAACTTGATCTTTGTTTCCCCACTTTTCGCTTTAATGATCCGCTGTGAAGGCATCAGACCTTTTTTGATTTTCACTTCCTCAAATTTGTCAAAAGGGATGCAGATTTTACCGTAAATATGGGAAATATCCAGGGTTTCCAAAACTGCAATGACCAATGTTTTCTCTGTTACACCAACATAACAATATACATTACTCAAAGCGCCAAAAGCCAGCATTTTAGCAGTCCCGGACATTAAGGTTCCCCAGGCTTTCCCCTGGTATGTCTCACCTTCCGGACAAATCTTATTTAACATTTCATCCATATCTTTATCGTTCATAAACAGTGCCATGATCTTCACCTTCCTTATAGATTTTTATAAATTATAACACTTGGTTCAGAATATATGATTACGAGCAGGTAAAGCTTTCGTAAAATCATATAAAAAAATATTTTTGTTTTGGGATGTATTTAGAAATGCTGAGAATTCGAGAAACTTTCTAAACTTACTACTTGACTCTTGTTGCCAGGAAATGGTGTTGATATAATACTTATCAGTACCTGGTTTTACATGGTCAGGGCAAAAAGGATTGACAGGAGGAAAAAAGAGAAGATGTCTGATTATGTGATCACTACAGATTCAAACTCCGACGTGCTGCCGGAGTTTATTAAAGAAAACGATCTCACTATCATCCCGCAGTATTATTCGTTCGGCGATACGGTATATGGGGATGAACTGAATATGCCGCCTCATGAGTTTTACGAGACTATGAGAAAGGGAGAACTTCCGAAGTCACAGGCGAACAACCCGGCCGTGATCCGTGAGAGATTTGAGAAGATCTTAAAAGAGGGAAAGAATATACTCCACATCGCATTTTCGAGTGCGCTCAGCGGAAGCTGCAACAATGTGATAATGACGGCGAATGAACTGATGGAGGAATATCCGGAGCGGAAGATCAGGGTGTTTGATTCTCTGAATGCATCGCTGGGTGAAGGCGTGTCCGTTTACCGCGCTGTAGAGCTCTGGAAAGAGGGGAAGAGCATGGATGAGGTCTATGACGTTCTGGAAAAAGAGCGGGACCATGTCAATGTCTCATTCACGGTGAACGATCTGAACCATCTTCAGAGAGGCGGGCGAGTGTCGAAGACTACAGCGGTCGTTGGAAGCCTTGTGAACATCAAGCCGATCCTGACAGTGACAGCTTCAGGGGAACTGAAATCGGATGGAACAGTAAGAGGAAGAAAGAAATCGTTGAAGACGCTGGTGACACGGATGGAAGAGTCGTTGGAGCTGGATGCATACGGCAAAGACCGTATGGTGGCTGTCCTTCACGGAGACTGCCTGGATGAGGCGGAGAATGTGGCACAGATGGTGAAAGATATGGGATTTACGAATGTTGTGATCAATGATGTAAGTCCGAGTATCGGGACCCACGCAGGACCTGGTGTGGTAGGGCTGGTACATTACGGGAAAAAGCGTGCCTGACCGAAATGTTGAGGCCATAAGAGAAGCAGACAATGAAAAAGGGGATGCAGTCAGACTGACGGCGTCCCCTTTTAAGCTCTTTTTTATTTACAGCAGACCAAAGTCTGTCATAGCTTTTCTGAGCACCTCTTTGTGTGCGTCTTCCATCTCTGTCAGCGGTGCGCGCAGCGGTCCCACTTCCTTGCCCATCATGTTCAGGGCAGCTTTCACCGGGATCGGGTTCACTTCGCAGAACAGTGCATTGCACAGCGGAATCGCATCGAGCTGCATCTTACAACTTCCTTTGGTGTCTCCGGACAGGTATTTGTATACCATGTCGTGTACATAGGTCGGAGCCACGTTGGACAGAACGGAGATCACTCCGATTCCGCCGAGGGAGAGGAGCGGTACGACCTGATCGTCATTTCCGGAGTACAGGTCGATGTTTCCGTCACACAGATGCATGATCTCGGCTACTGTTCCGATGTTTCCGGAAGCCTCTTTTACGCCGACGATGTTGTCAACGTCTTTTACAAGGCGCGCCAGAGTCTGAGGCTGGATAGAACATCCGGTACGGCTCGGTACATTGTAGAGGATCGCCGGGATCTTCACTTCATTACAGATCGCTGTATAGTGAGCTGCAAGCCCGTTCTGTGTTGCTTTATTGTAATAAGGAGTTACGAGCAGAAGTCCGTCTGCTCCGTCTTTTTCCGCTTCTTTGGACAGCTCGATCGCTGTTCTGGTGCAGTTAGAACCGGTTCCCGCGATGACAGGGATCCTGTGGTTCACTCTCTCGATCGCAAAGCGGATCGCCTCACTGTGCTCTGCCTCAGTCATGGTAGCTGACTCACCTGTGGTTCCGCAGATGATGATAGCGTCAGTCCCCCCTGCGATCTGTTCCTCGAGCATCTCGTCGAGTTTATCATAATTGATCTCTAAATTGTCTTTCATTGGTGTGACGATCGCCACGCCTGCGCCCTTAAAAATTGCCATTCTTTCTTCCTCCTTCATATGCTGGTGAACAGTAAAAGAAACGGCAAGATGCGCCGTTCCAAAATATACTTTTCCGTATAGATCAGATAGCTCTCCATCCTGCGATGACAGTCATGTCGCTGTTTACGCCATGCCCAAGAATAAGGCCTCAGGTTCCTTACTCTTTCGGCATCTTTCCCTTTCGAATGAGTTCATATGCCCCTGATACATCCGTCATCTTACTAATGAAAAATGCAACCTCTATCTACGTTTCTGTATTTAATGAAATCATATCACTGCTGTAAAGTGATGTCAACCGTTGGGAGTTCATTTTTCACACGGTACCTTTGACAATTCCCTTATATTATGGTAAGCTTAGAGTGCCCAGAGTGTGAATGACCAGATTATCATTTGCACTTTTTTTTCGCAGTGAATCAACAACACAAATATTGGTTTACCAGAAGTTTGTTTAAGAAAGTAGGAAAGGAGAAACGCCGTGCTTACTATCAGCAATTATGTAAAGGCAAAGACCATTGAGGAGGCGTACGAACTGAATCAGGCGCGAAACAGCCGCATCATGGGCGGGATGATGTGGATGCGCCTTGGCAATGCCAGGGTGAAGACGCTGATCGACCTGTCGGGGCTGGGACTTGATAAGATCGAGGAGAAGAACCATGTGTTCCGGATCGGGGCGATGTGCACCCTGCGCCAGCTCGAACAGAGTAAAGAATTGAGAGAGGCTTACGGAGACGGGATCGCGGAAGCCGTACGTCACATTGTGGGTGTGCAGTTCCGGAATCAGGCGACAGTGGGAGGAAGTATCTACGGGAGATATGGATTCTCGGATGTGCTGACAGCGCTGCTGGCACTGGATACCTTTGTGGAACTCTATAACGGAGGCACGATCCGGCTTTCTGAATTTGTAAAGAGGAAACCCGATAAGGACATTCTCCTTTCCATTATCATAAGAAAAGGAAAACGGCAGTTCCGGTATCAGTCCGTGCGCCGGACAAAGACGGATTTTCCGGTGATCGCCTGCGCTGTGGTGACCGGGATCGTGCATGGAAAAGAATCCTGGTACATTTCTGTAGGAGCGAGACCAATGAAGGCAGCTCTCCTGGAGAAACACTGGGAGATACCGGATGATGCTTCGGAAGAGGAGATCGCAAAATATGCATCAGAGGCGGCAGCGGAATTTACCTATGGGACAAACATGCGGGGCAGCGCGGATTACAGGCGCCATCTGGCGGAAGTGCTGCTGCGGCGCGAGATCAGTTCGATTCTGGCGGAGAGGAGATAAGGGATGGAAGTACATTTTATTCTGAATGGGAAAAAGCGTTCTGTGGATGTGGGAGCGGATACTGTGCTCATGAATGTTTTGAGAGACCTGGGATGCAAGAGCGTAAAATGCGGATGCGAGACGACCAACTGCGGGCTCTGTACGGTGTGGATCGACGGAAAGTCACGTCTTTCCTGCTCTGTGCTGGCAGCAGGACTGGACGGTCATGAGATCACGACCCTGGAAGGGGTGGAAGAGGAAGCGGCAGAGTTCGGAAAGTTCCTGGCAGCAGAAGGAGCAGAGCAGTGCGGCTTCTGTTCTCCGGGATTTATCATGAACGTGCTCGCCATGGTGCGGGAACTGGAAGACCCGAGCCTTGAGGAGATCCAGGAGTATCTGTCAGGAAACCTGTGCAGATGCACCGGATATATGGGACAGCTCCGGGCGATTCGGAAGTATATGGCAGTCAGAAAGGGGGCGCAGTCATGAAGGAAAAAAGCATATCTGAACTGAAGGTTGTAAACCATCCGGTGCCCAAAGTGGATGCGGAGGCTCTTGTGACAGGAAAGGCTGTCTACACAGATGACATCGCGCCGTCGGGATGCCTTATCGTCAAGATCGTGAGAAGCCCTTATGCACATGCGCTGATCAAAGAGATCGATACATCCCGTGCGGAAGCGGTGCCGGGGATCGAATGTGTGCTTACATATAAGGACTGTCCTGACAAGAGGTTTACCCTCGCCGGTCAGACATATCCTGAGCCGAGTCCCTATGACCGACTGATCCTGGACCAGAGAGTCCGTTTTGTGGGTGATGCAGCTGCGCTCGTGGTTGGAGAGACGGAAGAAGCTGTTAAAAAGGCGATGAAGCTGGTCAAGATTAAGTACGAGGTGCTGGAGCCGGTGCTGGATTTCAGAAAGGCGAAGGACAATCCGGTCCTGGTGCATCCTGAGGACAACTGGAGATCCCTCTGCCCGGTGGGTGCGGATAACAAGAGAAATCTGTGTGCCCACGGCGTCAGCGAATCGGGAGACGTGGAAGCGGTGCTGGCATCCTGTGATCATGTGGTTGACCGTGTGTATCATACAAAGGCGAACCAGCAGACCATGATGGAGACCTTCCGCGCTTATACCTATCTGGATACATACGGACGTCTGAACGTGGTGTCCTCCACCCAGGTGCCTTTCCATGTCCGCAGAATTCTTGGAAATGCACTGGATATCCCGAAGCACAAGGTCCGGGTGATCAAACCCCGTATCGGCGGAGGGTTCGGCGCGAAGCAGACCGCAGTCTGTGAAGTCTATCCGGCATTTGTCACATGGAAGACAGGAAAGCCGGCAAAACTCATCTATACAAGAGAGGAATCTCTGACTGCTTCCTCGCCACGCCACGAGATGGAGATGCATGTTCGGGTAGGTGCGGATAAAGAGGGGAATATCCGGGCAATCGACCTGCATACCCTTTCCAACACCGGTGCATATGGGGAACACGGACCGACTACAGTGGGGCTTTCCGGACACAAGTCCATCCCATTATACGGATCGCCGGAAGCATTTCGCTTTACCTATGATGTAGTCTATACCAATGTGATGTCAGCGGGGGCATACCGCGGCTACGGCGCCACCCAGGGGATCTTCGCGGTGGAGTCTGCAGTGAACGAGCTGGCTCAGATCCTGGGAATGGATCCCACGGTGTTAAGAGAGAAGAACCTTGTCCGTGAGGGAATGGTCATGCCTGCATATTACGGGGAGAAGACCAGCAGCTGTGCTCTGGACCGCTGTCTTGCCCGGGCGAAAGAGATGATCGGCTGGGATGAGAAATACCCCTGCAGGGATATGGGGAACGGAAAAGTGAGAGGAGTCGGAGTTGCCATGGCGATGCAGGGCTCCGGGATCTCCGGTGTGGATACAGGTTCTGTCTCCATTAAGGTGAATGACGACGGATATTACAGTCTGATGATCGGAGCTACGGACATGGGGACAGGATGCGACACGATCCTGACCCAGATGGCGGCAGAGTGCCTGGACTGCAGTATGGAAGACATCCTGGTACACGGCGTTGACACGGATATCTCACCCTATGACTGCGGTTCCTATGCGTCAAGCACCACGTATGTGACCGGTATGGCAGTGGTAAAAGCGTGCGAGAAACTGCGTGAGAAGATCTGCCGGCGCGGAGCAGAGTACATGGGATGCTCCGTGGAGGATGTAGAGTTCGATGGAGAAACGGTAACAGATCTTAAGACGGGAAAAACGATCTCGAGAAAAGAAATCGGTAACAAAGTCATGTGCTCTAACAACGAGGTGCTTTCCGCCAGCGGAGCTTATTCCTCACCACTGTCGCCTCCGCCATTCATGGTCGGTATCGCGGAAGTGGAGGTTGACAAAGAGACAGGAACTGTAGAGATGGTCGACTATGCTGCGGTGGTGGACTGCGGGACCGTGGTCAACCCCAGTCTGGCGAGAGTGCAGACAGAAGGCGGAATCGCCCAGGGAATCGGCATGGCGCTGTTCGAGGATATCGTCTACAATGCGAAAGGGAAGAATTACAGTAATTCTCTGATGCAGTACAAGATCCCGACCCGCCTTGATGTGGGAAGGATCCGTGTGGAGTTTGAGAGCAGTTACGAGCCGACAGGACCTTTCGGGGCGAAATCAATAGGAGAGATCGTGATCAATACCCCGTCGCCGGCGATCTCCAATGCCATCCAGAATGCAACGGGAGTGATCGTACGGGAACTGCCGATCACAGCGGAGAAAGTATATTACGGCATGGAGAAGCTTAAGGCAGAAAAATAGAAGATAAAAGATAACAGTCTGAACGCTTTCAGACATAAAAATCATTGAGGGAAGGGGAATGTTTCTCACATTCTCCTTCCCTCAGTTTTAATCACTTTTAAAAGGAATGGAATTATGTATGGCATTTACATTATTAAAGATGCCGTTTTATCAAAGATGGATCCTTGTCCCGGTCTTCCCGAGGATGCCGTCTTTCGCCTTCTCGAGAAGGGTGATCAGCGCCTGACGTCCCGGTTTCGATTCTGCAAACTCTACGGCAGCCTGGACCTTGGGAAGCATGGAGCCCGGTGCAAAATGTCCTTCATCAATGTACTGCTTCGCCTCATCTACGGTGATGTCTCCCAGCCATTTCTCATCCGGCTTTCCGTAATTGATCGCGGCTTTCTCGACTGCGGTCAGGATGATGAGGAAATCAGCATCCAGTTCTTTTGCCAGCAGGCAGCTTGCAAAATCTTTATCAATGACCGCGCTGGCGCCCTTCAGGTGGTTCCCCTGGCGCATAACCGGGATCCCGCCGCCGCCGCAGGCGATGACCACATCTCCGGAATCGACCATGGTGCGGATCGTTCCGATCTCTATGATCTCCTGGGGCTTCGGGGAGGCGACGACACGTCGGTAGCCGCGTCCTGCGTCCTCTTTCATGATGTAGTCATATTTTTCTGCCATCATGTCAGCCTGTTCTTTTGTCATAAAACGACCGATCGGCTTGGAAGGATGTTCAAACGCCGGATCATCTGCGTCCACACGGACCTGTGTGATCATGGTCGCCACCGGGATGTCTGTGATCCCGCGGTTTAAGAGTTCCTCGCGGAGCGCGTTCTGCAGGTCGTATCCGATGTATGCCTGGCTCATGGCAACACAGACAGACAGCGGAGTGTTTGGCTGCTGCGGATCTTCGTGGGTGAGGGCGATCATGGCATTGTTGACCATGCCTACCTGAGGACCGTTCCCATGTGCAACGACGACCTCACAGCCTTCCTGGATCAGATCCACGATAGCGCGGGATGTGATCTTGACCGCTTTCATCTGCTCCGGAAGAGTATTGCCGAGTGCATTCCCGCCCAGGGCAATGACGATTCGTTTCTTCTTTTCCATGTTTTTCAGCCTCCCGGATCAATCCTCTTTTACGGAAGCAATCGTCTCAACTTCACAGAGCACTCCTTTCGGAAGACCTTTTACAGCAACGCAGGAGCGTGCCGGATTGCCTGTGAAATATTTTGCATATACTTCGTTGAATGCAGCGAAATCAGCCATATCTGCAAGGAAGCAGGTTGTTTTTACGACGTCTGCAAAGGATGCGCCCTGGCTTTCAAGAAGCGCCTGGACGTTTTTCATTACCTGTTCTGCCTGCTCCTCGATCGTAGTCCCGACCACTTCTCCTGTCTCCGGGGAGAGCGGGATCTGTCCGGAAAAGAATGCGATCCCGTTCAGGACGATCCCCTGGGAATACGGTCCGATCGCTGCAGGTGCGTTTTTTGTATCAACATATTTTAACATGGTATATGTGCCTCCTTATTTCGAGAAAATTTTAATGATCTTAATGATACGGTTTATTCGAAGATCCTCGGTGTTCCTTTCTCTTCCAGTTTCTTCAGGATGTCAGCCGGATCAGCAAATTTTGCGAGGAAGATCATTGCTGCGATGATGTATGGTTTGTAGCTTGCCTCTTTGTAGAGCGGGTCTCTGTAGCGGTCGAATACGCTTGCGTCAACCTCGCCTTCTTCACAGCTCACACCAGTGATGTCAGCCGGCAGGCAGTGCAGGTAGAGTGCTTTGCCATCTTTTGTGGTAGCCATCAGTTCTTCTGTGCATGCCCAGTCTTTGTGCTGTGCGTTCTGAGCCAGGAGCTCTTTCTCCAGTTCTTTGATTCCCTCGAAGTCTCCGTTTCCGTACAGCTCCGTACGTTTTTCCATTGCTGCGAACGGAGCCCAGCTCTTCGGGTATACGATGTCAGCGTCTTTGAACGCCTCTGCCATATCGTTTGTCTTTGTGAAGGATCCGCCGGATTTTTTCGCGTTCTCTGCTGCGACAGCTTCCACTTCCGGGAATACCTCATATCCTTCCGGATGTGCCAGGACAACGTCCATTCCGAAACGCGTCATCAGTCCGATCACACCCTGGGGAACGGAGAGCGGTTTTCCGTAGGACGGAGAGTATGCCCATGACATTGCGATCTTTTTGCCTTTCAGATTCTCAACGCCGCCGAACTCGTGGATGATGTGGAGCATGTCTGCCATTGCCTGTGTCGGGTGGTCAATGTCGCACTGCAGGTTTACGAGAGTCGGTTTCTGCTCCAGGATGCCGTCCTTGTTCCCCTGTGTCACAGCGTCAACAACTTCGTGCATATAAGCGTTTCCTTTTCCGATGTACATGTCGTCACGGATTCCGATGACGTCAGCCATGAACGAGATCATGTTTGCTGTCTCGCGGACTGTCTCGCCGTGTGCCACCTGGGATTTGCCCTCATCCAGATCCTGAACCTCAAGACCTAACATGTTGCAGGCGGAAGCGAAAGAGAAACGGGTACGTGTGGAGTTGTCACGGAAAAGAGAGATTCCCAGACCACTCTCAAATACCTTTGTGGAGATATTATGCTCGCGCATATAGCGGAGAGCGTCTGCCACTGTGAAGACAGCCTCGAGTTCCTCATCTGTCTTCTCCCATGTCAGGAAGAAATCCCCGTTGTACATGTCTTTGAAGTTGAGTGAGTTCAGCTTGTCGATATAATCCTGTAAAGTTTTCATTTTGATTTATCCTCCTTGATTTTGGAAATATTATTTTGATCCGCTGTTCATATGAAAATCTGTTTCTGTGTCGTCTGATCCGGGCTGCGCTCTGCTTCAGATCATTCGCAGTAGCATCCCGGCAGTGCTGCATATACAGCCGCGCATGTCACAAGGTCCTGTTTCCAGGTCTTCTCGTTCGGAGCGTGTGCCTGAGCCTCTGCCCCGGGTCCGAATCCGATGCAGGGGATCCCGTTCCTTCCCATGATGGAAACTCCGTTTGTGGAGAAGGTCCATTTGTCTGTCAGCGGGCGGCTCTGGCGCATCTCCAGAGTTTCCTCTGCGCCGATCCTCTTGTCGCCGTAAAGGGAAGTGTAAGCTTTCTCCAGGGCTTTTGTGACCTTGTGATCTTTCGGGATCGCCCAGGTCGGGAAGTAACACTCGATCTCGTAAACGCATCCGGTGTAGGACGGACGGTCGTAATTGTACATGGAGACTACAACGTCATCTCCGTATTTCTTTACGCTCGGGAGCGCACGGATCTCATCCAGGCAGCTTTCCCATGTCTCGCCGAATGTCATGCGGCGGTCAAGTGAGACTGCACAGGAGTCAGCTACCGCGCAGCGGCTCGGTGAGGTGTAGAAGATCTGGGAAACAGTGACTGTTCCGCGTCCCAGAAAGCGGGCTTCCTCCCAGTCCGGATTGTATTTCGGGTTCAGCATCTTGACAAGACCTTTGATCTCTGTCTCGTCTGCGTCGTCGTTTTCATTGAGAGAACGGACGTCCTGAAGGATGTCTGCCATCTTGTAGATCGCGTTATCTCCACGCTCCGGAGCGGAACCGTGGCAGGAAACGCCTTTCACGTCGATACGGATCTCCATACGTCCTCTCTGTCCGCGGTAGATGCCGCCGTCTGTCGGCTCTGTGGATACAACGAATTCCGGACGGATCTTGTCCTCGTTGATGATGTACTGCCAGCAGAGACCGTCGCAGTCCTCTTCCTGGACAGTTCCGACTACCATGATCTTGCATCCTTCCGGGATCAGGTCAAGGTCTTTCATGATCCTTGCGCCGTAAACTGCGGATACCAGTCCGCCGCACTGATCGGATACACCGCGTCCGCCGATCTCTGTGTCGGTCTCATACCCCTCGTATGGATCGAAGGTCCAGTTGTCGATGTTTCCGATACCTACTGTGTCGATGTGTGCATCGTATGCGATGATCTTATCTCCGGTTCCCATATAGCCGATCACATTTCCCTGTGGGTCGATCACGACTTCGTCGAAATCCAGTTTTTTCATCTCGGCAGCGATCGTTTCGATGTGTGCTTTCTCGTCACAGCTCTCTCCGGGATTTTTAACGATCGCGCGGAGGAAAGCGGTCATATCTTTCTCATAATTCTGTGCAGCTTCTTTGATCTTGTTTAAATCCATTTTCTATCTCTCCTTTACATTAAATTGTGGCGCCCGTGCTGCGTTCCCATCCCCAGGAGACTGTGTGCGGCACCGGGCAGGGTGAGGGGGTTCTCTATGGCAGGGAAACAAAAACTATCTGTCGTTTCCATCCCAGACGATTGATTCGTACCGCTGGGGATCTGTGTCGCCCTCTGTGGAGAAGAGCAGTACTCTGGAATTTTCATCCAGCCCCAGGTGCTCTCTCAGCGGTCTGTATTCCTCCATGGTCATGATACATGCCAGGGTCCCGAACGGCGCGGCTCCGGATTCACCGGAAGTCACCGGCTGATCTCCCTTGACCGGAGCGGCGAGCATGCGCATTCCTTTCGCTGCGACCCAGTCCGGTGTGGAGACAAAGGTGTCAACATGATTCTTCAGGATATCCCAGGAGATCGTGTTGGGCTCGCCGCAGGCAAGTCCCGCCATGATGGTCACCATGTCGCCGTCCACGATCTGGATCCCGCCGTCTCCGGCACATGCGCCCTTGTACAGGCATGCGGCCGCAGATGCTTCTACCACAACGACTTTCGGAGGATTCTGCGGATAACGGTTTGCGAAATATCCCTGGACGGCTCCGGCGAGGGAGCCAACACCTGCCTGGATAAATACATGGGTCGGACGGTCACAGCCGTATTCGTGGAGCTGCTCGTCTGCCTCCATTGCCATGGTCCCGTATCCCTGCATGATCCAGGACGGGATCTCTTCATAGCCGTCCCATGCGGTATCCTGTACCATGACACCGTTCTCGGTCTTTTCAGCCATGGCGTTTGCCATGCGGACGCATTCGTCATAATTATATTCTTCGATGGTGGCCTGAGCGCCTTCTGCAAGGATGTTGTTCAGTCTTGTCTGGGTGCTCCCTTTGGGCATGAGGACGACTGCTTTCTGTCCCAGTTTGTTTGCTGCCCACGCAACGCCGCGTCCGTGGTTGCCGTCCGTAGCAGTGAAGAAAGTTGCCTGTCCGAACTCTTTTTTGAGTTCTTCGGATGTGAGTACATTATAAGGAAGTTCGGAGACGTCCTTTCCGGTCTGTTTCGCTATGTAACGGGCCATGGCGAAAGATCCGCCCAGCACTTTGAAGGCGTTCAGTCCGAAACGGTAGGACTCATCCTTGACGTAAACTTCATTCAGACCGAGGCGTGCTGCCATCCGGTCCAGTTTTGCCAGAGGAGTGACAGAATACTGAGGGAAGCTTTCGTGGAATGTCCTTGCTTTGCGGACTTCGTCAAGTCCCATGACCTTCAGATTTGCATCCTCGGTTTTAGGCATATGGTTTACTGCCCATTTGATTGTTTCCATTGTGAAACCTCCTTGTATATAGTTTTATTGATTTGTGACCATTGATCGGGCTGATCCTGCGCCAGCCTGATTCCGCCTCCGGCTGCATCAGGCTGAGGGCGTCCGCCCTATGCCGTCTCCGTCATCTCCATCCATCCGCAAACCCGTTTGCGATGGCTGGAGATGACGGAGACGGCGCAGGATCAGCCTTTGTCCATATAGCTGTACAATGTGAATTTTGATATTCCCAGAAGGGAAGATACTTTGTCGCCGGATTTTGTGATGAGGAAGGCTCCTGCATTGTTCAGATACTGGACGACGGAAACCTTGTCGTCTTTGTTCATGAGCGCCACCGGTTTGCCAACCCGGGCGATCGCCTGTTCGATAAGCTCGTCCAGCAGCTCTGTGACATTGTGTGTGATCTTCTGAGGCGCATCCGGTTCTTTGGCTGCGGAACTGCTCTCCGGTTCTGTCTGGATCAGAGAGTGTACCACGTTTTCCAGAGCGAGAAGGGAAGTGATGTCATAGTTCATGGAAAAGATATAAGCGACTCTCCCTTTGTCATCCCGGATGTAAAGCGTGCTGGATTTCAGAATCCTCCCGTCATCTGTCTTGGTGAGATAGGCAAGCTTGTCTTTCAGCTTTGCCGGATCACTGCGGAGTGTTTCGAGTACGATGCCGGAAGGCCCGTCCCCGGTATGCCGGTTGGATACCTGTCCGTTTTCGATGTAGACGATAGACCGGTCAAGATCTTTCCGGGTCAGATCATGGATGACGATCTCACAGGAACTGCCGAACTGAACGGCAAGGCCGTGGGCGAGCTGCTTTAGAAAATCAAGCTGTCTGGACATGTTCTCACCTGCCTTTTCATGTCAAAATATTCTGCCGGATCAGACCATCCTGAAACAGCAGATCCATCTGTGTCTCTAACCCCATCATAGCATAAAAAAAGTAAGAGTCAATAGTTTTTCTAAAAATTTTTTAGGCAATCTAAAAAATAGTTAGAAATCATGTTGCATTTATACAATTTTAATGGTATTCTATAAGAAATGAGTAGCATTAGTGTGCGAAATGCACAGAAAAACGAGGGGTTTCGGGCGGAAACCGACTGCTCGAAATGGCCCGATCATTTCAAAAAAGGAGAAGACAAGATGCTGATTTTAGGAAATGGAAGAGTCATCACACGGGATGCGGACCGGCCTTTTATCGAGAATGGAGCGGTCGCGGTCAACGGCACCGAGATCTGCAGGGTGGGAGAGAATGATGAACTTAAGGCTGCTTATCCGGATGCGGAGTACATTGATGCAAAGGGCGGTCTGATCATGCCGGCGTTCATCAACGTACATGAACATATCTACAGTTCATTTGCCAGAGGGCTTTCGATCAAAGGATATGACCCGAAAGGATTTCTCGACATCCTGGACGGACAGTGGTGGACGATCGACAGGAACCTGACACTTCACGATACCTATCTGAGCGCCATGGCGACTTATATAGACAGTATCCGCAACGGAGTCACCACAGTGTTTGACCACCACGCAAGCTTCGGGGCGGTCGGAGGTTCCCTCTTCGAGATCGAGAAGGCGGCGAAAGAGACGGGGGTACGCTCCTGTCTGTGTTATGAGGTTTCAGACCGGGACGGGATGGACAAGGCGAGAGAGTCCGTGCTGGAAAATGCTGAGTTCATCCGCCATGCGCTTGCAGATGATACGGGGATGATCGCGGGAATGATGGGGATGCATGCCCAGTTTACGATCTCGGACGAGACTATGGAGTTTGCGGCGCAGAATAAACCGGATGAGGTCGGATACCATATCCATGTGGCGGAGGGCATCGAGGACTTGCACCACTGCCTGAAACACTATGGGAAACGGATCGTGGACCGGCTGATGGACCACGGGATACTGGGAGAGAAGACACTCCTTGGCCACTGCATCTATATCAACCCGCACGAGATGGACCTTATAAAAGAAACGGACACTATGGTGGTACATAATCCGGAGTCCAATATGGGCAATGCCTGCGGATGTCCTCCGACCATGGAACTGGTGCACAGAGGGATCCTGACAGGGCTGGGGACCGACGGATATACCCATGATATGATGGAATCTTTCAAGGTGGCAAACGTTCTTCACAAACATCATCTCTGCGATCCGAACGCGGCGTGGGGAGAAGTGCCGAAGATGCTCTTTGAGAACAATGCCAAGATCGCAGGCAGATACTTCAGACAGGAACTGGGTGTCCTGAAAGAGGGAGCGGCGGCGGATGTGATCATCCTGGATTACGACCCGCTGACTCCGATGAACGCGGACAACATCAACGGGCACCTTCTGTTCGGCGTGACCGGACGGGATGTGGTGACTACAGTGGCAAATGGAAAAGTCCTTATGAAAGACCGCAGGCTGACACAGATCGATGAGGAAAAGGTGATGGCAGACTGCAGACAGGCAGCGGGCGAGCTCGCAGAGCGGATCAACAGCCGTTAGAGACAGGCTTGCAGAGAGACGAGATGACAGCGCTCTGAGAAAGGAATAAGTGAAAATGAACAACAAAAAAACAGCGAAAGACAATTCAGAACTTTTTAAATGGAACGGGAACCCGCCGATGAGCCAGGTCCTGCCCCTGGCGGCACAGCATGTGCTGGCAGCGGTCGTGGGGTGTGTCACCCCGGCGATCCTGGTGGCAAATGCGGCGAACAATGCGGGCGGCAATGTGAACATGGGGCTGCTGATCCAGGTATCTCTCGTGTTTGCGGCTCTGTCCACCCTGCTCCAATTGTACGGAAGCAAAGTGAAGCTGGGATCCGGGCTTCCGGTCATCATTGGAGTGAGTTTTGCCTATGTGCCGACGATGACAGCGATCGCGGCCCAGGCGAAAGACGTGAACACTATTTTCGGCGCAATGGTCATCGGCGGCGTGGTGGCGATCATCGTAGGGCTTACGATCCGGCAGATCCGGAAAGTGTTCCCGCCTCTTGTCATCGGAACAGTCATCCTTGCCATCGGCCTGTCCCTCTACAGTACGGCGGTAAACTATATGGCAGGAAACTCTTCCAATACATATGAAGTGATCGTGGAGCAGCAGGGAAAGACGGAAGCGCTTGTTTATGGTTCCTGGCAGAACTGGTTTGTGGCATTTGTCACACTGATCATCGTTGTACTGCTGAACCATTACGGAAAAGGACTGTTCAAACTTGCATCCATCCTGATCGGACTGGTCTGCGGTTATGTGGTGGCGCTCTGCTTTGGAATGGTAGATTTTTCAGCGCTGTCAAGCGCAGGCTGGTTCCAGGTACCGATGCCGCTCGCTTTCGGCATGAAATTTGACATCTCCGCGATCCTGCCCCTGGCGATCCTGTTCCTTGTCAACTCGATCCAGGCGATGGGAGATTTCTCCGCGACGACCAGCGGAGGTATGGACCGTCTCCCTACGGACGATGAGCTCAACGGAGGTATCATCGGATACGGCGTGAGCAATATCATCAGCTCGTTCTTTGGATGTCCTCCGACGGCAACTTACAGCCAGAACGTGGGTATCGTGGGCTCCACAAGAGTGGTATCGAGGAAGGTATTCTCCGTGGCGGCTGTGATCCTGCTGATCGCAGGTCTCATCCCGAAGTTCTCCGCACTTCTGAGAACGATTCCCCAGTGTGTGCTGGGAGGCGCGGTGGCATCAGTGTTCGCATCCATCGCTATGACCGGGATCAAGCTTCTTGTGACAGAGAAACTGACGTACAGAAATACCACGGTGGCAGGACTTGCCATCGCGATCGGAATGGGTGTTTCCTTAAGCGACGGCTGTCTGAACCAGATGTCCGCAAGCATCCACAGCGCGCTGAACATGAGCATGAGCCTGGAGAGCTTCCAGTCCATCATCAACAATACATTTGCTTCATCACCGGTCGTACTGGCAACGATCTTTGCGGTGATCCTGAATCTGATACTGCCAAAGGACAAACCGGACGCACAGTAGGCGGGCCGGACCAAATGACAGGAGGAAATGATTATGAGTGATATTATGAGACCTATGGCATTTGAACAGCTTCTGAACTGGATACTGACAGAAAAGAAGCAGAGCGGGACGGTGTTCGGGGAACGTCATCCGTATCATGCCGATGCGAAATATAACCGTACGATCTTTGAGCGTACATTGGAGACGCCGGTAGGACCTGCGGCGGGACCCCATACTCAGCTGGCGCAGAATATCGCTGCTGCATATTACACGGGGAGCCGGTTCTTTGAACTGAAGACAGTGCAGATCATGGACGGAGCGGAACTGTCAGCCTGTGTGAACAAGCCCTGCATCAAGGCGGACGACGAGTGCTATAACTGTGAGTGGTCCACAGAGCTTTATGTCCCCCAGGCGATGGAGGAGTACATCAAGGCATGGTTTTTGTGCAAGGTGATGGCGAAAGAGTTCGGGCTGGGGAGCATGGACGGCTTCCAGTTCAATATCAGTGTGGGTTATGACCTTGCCGGGATCCAGTCTGAGAAGATCGATAATTTCTTAAATACCATGAAACAGGCACAGGATTCTGATGTGTTCAAAGCATGCAGGAAATATCTGCTGGAACATGCCGATCTGTTTGAGAATGTGACAAGAGAAGATATCGAAAGCATTTCCGGGGAAATCTGCAATTCCGTGACGATCTCGACCCTTCACGGATGCCCGCCCCAGGAGATCGAGCGGATCGCGATGCATCTGATCACGGAAAAGGGATTCCACACATTTATCAAGTGCAATCCGACCCTGCTGGGATATGAGTATGCGAGAAAGACCATGGACGACATGGGATATGATTATATCGCTTTCGGGGATTTCCATTTTAAAGATGACCTGCAGTATGAGGATGCGGTCCCCATGCTGACCAGGCTGATGAAAGTCTGTCAGGAGAGAAACCTGGAATTCGGTGTGAAGATCACGAATACGTTCCCGGTGGACGTAAAGCAGAATGAACTTCCAAGCGAAGAGATGTATATGTCCGGAAAATCCCTCTACCCGCTGTCCATCTCCCTTGCAGCGAAGCTGGCGGAAGAGTTTGACGGGAAACTTCGCATCTCCTACTCGGGCGGAGCGGATTTCCATAATATCAAAGGGATCGTTGACGCGGGGATCTGGCCGGTGACTGTGGCTACAACCCTTTTAAAGCCGGGCGGATATGACAGGATGACCCAGATGGCAGGTCTTCTGGAAGAAGAGAACGCGGTCTTTACCGGAGTGGATCCGGAGAAGGCGGCGAAGCTGGCGGCGGACGCGAAGGTCAGCCCGTACCATGTGAAGGCGGTGAAGCCGCTCCCGTCCAGAAAACTGAAGAAACAGGTGCCGCTCTTAGACTGCTTCACTGCACCCTGTAAAGAAGGGTGCCCGATCCATCAGGATATCACGGCGTATCTGCGGCTTGTGAATGAAGGAAGATACGAGGAAGCGTTCGATGTGATCACAGAGAAGAACCCGCTTCCGTTTATCACAGGAACGATCTGTTCTCATGTATGTATGAGCAAATGTACAAGAAACTTCTATGAGGAGCCGGTCCATATCCGTGCCATGAAGCTGATCGCGGCGCAGAACGGATACGATGCGTTCATGAAGAAGCTTGAGGCGCCGAAGATCACAAAGAGCGGGAAAGCAGCCGTTATCGGCGGCGGTCCGGCGGGAATGGCAGCAGCATATTTCCTTCGTCGTGCCGGAATGGAAGTGACCCTGTTTGAGAAGGGCGATGCCCTGGGCGGCGTGGTGCGCCATGTGATCCCGGAATTCAGGATCGCGTCCGATTCTATTGACAAAGATGCGGCGATCCTTGAGAAGATAGGCGTGAACATCTGCCTCAATACAGAGATCAAAGAGATCGACATGCTGAAGAACGCAGGGTATACTGCAGTGATCCTTGCGGTGGGAGCGTCCGAACCGGGCGTGCTCCGCCTGGAAAAAGGCGAGCCGGTGAATGCCCTGAAGTTCCTTGCCGACTTCAAAGCAAAGGATGGAGATCTGGATATCGGAAAGAACGTAGTCATCATCGGCGGAGGAAATACCGCCATGGATACGGCAAGGGCAGCGAAGCGCACAAAAGGTGTGGAGCACGCTTACCTTGTATACAGAAGGACAAAGAGATATATGCCGGCCGATGAGGAAGAACTGGTCATGGCGGTGGAAGACGGCGTGGAGTTCATGGAACTTCTGGCGCCGGTGAAGCTGGAAGACGGAAAACTCCTCTGCAAAGTCATGAAGCTGGGCGATTTCGACGCATCCGGAAGAAGGGGTGTTGTGGAGACCGGCGAGGAGAGAGAGATCCCGGCGGATACCGTGATCGCAGCAGTGGGAGAGCGGGTGCCGACAGCATTCTATGAGGCAAACGGCATCAACGTGAACGAAAGAGGACGTGCCCTTGTCAACGAAGAGACCTGTGAGACAAACCTTGCCGGCGTCTATGTGGCCGGGGACGGACTGGGCGGTCCGGCCACTGTAGTGGAAGGGATCCGCGACGGGCTCAAGGCTGCAGAGGCAGTCATCGGGGAAAAACTGGTCCGCGATCTTGCTCCGGAGATCAGCGAGGAGACGATCTACAGCAGGAGAGGCGAACTTGCCGATCTGCGTGAGGACAAAGAAGAGAGTGGCAGATGCCTTACCTGCGGCAAGGTCTGCGAGAACTGTGTGGAAGTCTGTCCAAACAGGGCGAACATTTCCATCCGGGTTCCGGGCATGGAGAAGCATCAGATCATCCACGTGGACTATATGTGCAATGAATGCGGCAACTGCAGGAGTTTCTGTCCTTATGACAGCGCGCCGTATCTTGACAAGTTTACATTATTTGCAGACGAGAAGGATATGGACGACAGCAAAAACCAGGGCTTCACAGTGCTCGACAGAGAGCAGATGAAGTTCCGGGTGCGCTTCTTTGGTGAGACATACGTATGGACAAAAGGCGAGGAGACAAGGATTCCGGAAGGGCTGCAGAAGCTGATGGAGACAGTCTGCGCAGAGTATTCCTATCTGCTCAGATAAGAGACGATAAACAGGGATAAAGTCAGGACGGCCGGAGCAGTCTGCAAAATACAGCACTGCTCCGGCAATAATTAAATTAAACAGAACTGTTTAAAGCTGTACCAGAAAGAAGGGGTTAAGGATGAAACGATTATTTAAAGGGGGAACCATTGTCAGCGGCGAAGGTATGAGAAAGACAGATATCCTGGTCAAGGGGGAGAAGATCCTCATGACAGGAGATAATCTGGCGTTCCGTGACGCTGAGATCGTGGATGTGACAGGAAAACTGCTCTTTCCGGGATTTATCGACGCGCATACCCATATGGCGCTGGAGGTAAGCGGCACAGTGACTGCGGATGGATTTGACACAGGTACAAAGGCAGAGCTGGCAGGGGGAACAACCTGTATCATTGATTTCGCCACACAGTATGCGGGGGAATCTCTGGAGCAGGCGCTCGAAAACTGGCATCAAAAAGCAGACGGTGAAGCTTCATGTGATTATGCCTTCCATCTGGCTCTCTCAGAATGGAATGAAGAGATCAGCAAAGAACTGGAACAGATCGTGAAAGATGAGATCTCTTCCTTCAAACTTTATATGACCTATGACAACCGGGTGGATGACGAAACCATATATGACGTGCTGTCCAGGCTGAAAGAACTGGGCGGGATCGCCGGAGTCCACTGCGAAAATCACGGCATCATCAGTGCGCGGCAGAAGGAGGTCTTAAGGAGAAAGGGAAACCGCAGAGAAGTATCCGACTACCCGTGGACCCGCCCGAAAGAAGCGGAAGCAGAGGCGGTGGGGCGTCTTCTCAAGATCGCGGGATGTGTGGATACGCCGGTGGTCGTGGTGCACCTGAGTACCGCTGCAGGATACCGGGAGATCCTCCGTGCCAGGGAGGCCGGACAGACCGTGTATGTGGAGACATGTCCCCAGTATCTGCTTCTGGATGAAGGGAGATATTTCCTGCCGCCTGAGGAAGCGCGGCGTTATATGGTTGCTCCTCCTCTCCGGAAGAAGAAAAATCAGGAGATTTTGTGGGAGGCGTTAGGCGAGGGAAGGATTCAGACTGTGAGCACAGACCACTGCAGTTTTACAGATGAGCAGAAAGAGGCCGGGAAAGAAGATTTTGTAAACACGCCCTGCGGCATGCCGGGGGCAGAAGAACGTCCGGCTCTGATGTGGCAGTTCGGAGTGAATGAAAAGAGGATCACTCCGGAACAGATGTGCGCGTGCCTTTCGGAAAATCCTGCGAGGCTGTACAATCTTTATCCTCAGAAAGGAACTCTGGAATCCGGAAGCGATGCGGACATCGTTGTGTGGAATCCCGGAACACAGTGGACCATGTCTGCGGCAGAGCAGCAGTCTGCCTCCGGATTCTGTCCGATGGAGGGAGCGAAGATCTGCGGCCGTGCCGAGCAGGTATATCTCCGGGGGGAGCTTGTGGCTGAAAACGGAAAGATACTCAAGGAAAAAACAGGGCGCTATATCCGTCATGGGGCCGGGCAGCACGTATGGTGATCCTGCATTATGAAAATGGAAGGCTTCAGGAAAGGACGAAACTTCTGGAAGTGATAGGACTGACAGAAGCGGACCATCCGGTGATCTCTGTGGTCGGGGCCGGCGGAAAGACGAGTACGATCCGCCGGCTGGCACAGGAGTATGTAAAGAATGGGAAAAAAGTGATCGTCACCACCACGACCCATATGATGACAGAGGATGTTCCCTGGTTTCTCACCGGTTCCTCCACAGATCAGATGGAAGAAAGTCTGGAGAAATACGGTCAGGTCTGGGTCGGACAGCCCGCAGGTGGAGGGAAGATACAGCAGGTGGAGGGAAAACTCCTCTTATATATATTGGAAAGAGGAATCCCGGTCCTGATCGAAGCGGACGGCGCCAGGCGGCTTCCGCTGAAAGTTCCGGCGGAGCATGAGCCGGTGATCCTGCCGGAGACGACCCATGTCCTGTCCGTGTATGGGCTGGATTCCCTGGGGGAAAGACTGAGAGAGAGATGTTTCCGCCCAGAGCTGGCAGAACGTCTGCTGGGGAAAAAGGGGGAAGAGAGGATCCTCGAGGAAGATATCGCCCTTCTTGCAGCGTCGGAGAAGGCAGGGAGGAAAGGATGCCCGGAACATGCAGAGTATACGGTCATCCTGAATAAAGCAGACAGCATGGAACGCAGGGAAAAGGCGCTTGTGATCTGCCGGCTCCTGGAGAAATACGGAATCTGCAGAACGGCAGTTTCCTCCTATGAGGAAGAAAAGGAAGAGAAAGAGACATGAAGATTTTGATCAAAGGCGCAGGGGATCTTGCAACAGGAATCGCCTCCAGGCTTTACGGAGCCGGGCACAGGATCCTGATGACGGAGATCCGGGAACCTCTCACCGTGCGGCGCACTGTGGCGCTCTCAAGAGCTGTGTACGACGGCAGGGCACAGGTGGAGGAGATGACCGGCATCCATGCGGAAGACCAAAGCGCGGCGGAAAAGATCCTGGACGAGGGAGACATTGCCGTGATGGTGGATCCGGAAGCGGTCTGCCGGGAGTGGTTTTCTCCTGATGTGATCGTGGATGCGATCATCGCAAAACGAAATACAGGCACCCGGATCACGGATGCGCCCTTTATCATAGGCGTCGGACCGGGCTTTACTGCCGGAGTGGACTGCAACTGTGTAGTGGAGACGAAGCGGGGGCACACGTTGGGAAATATTATCTGGAAAGGAAGCGCCATCCCGAATACAGGCGTCCCCGGCAATGTGGGAGGCTATACTATCGAGAGGCTGATCCGCGCTTCCGCGGATGGAACGATCCTGCCGAAGGTGCAGATCGGGGAATCTGTGGAGAAGGGGCAGGTCGTGGCGCTGACAGGGGGAGAACCCGTGTATGCGCAGATGTCCGGGATCGTACGGGGCATGCTGCAGGAAGGCGCTGCGGTGCGGAAGGACTTGAAGATCGGGGACATTGACGCCAGGACACAGGTGTCCCACTGCTATACCATTTCTGATAAGGCGAGAGCCATCGGAGGCGGAGTGCTGGAGGCTGTGACGGGATATGAACGGATGAAGGGAAAGTTTGCCATCGTGATCCTGGCAGCAGGAGCAGGTACAAGGTTCGGCGGAGATAAACTGAGTGCTCCGGTGAGGAACAGGCCTTTGTATCTGCATACACTGGAGCGGATGCTTGCTTTTGGATTCCCCGTGTATATTGTGACGGGAAATGAGGAGATCACGGAAAACGCACAGGACAGGGGCGTGGAGACGGTGTGGAACAAAGAGCCGGAGAGAGGGATCTCGCGTTCCCTGATCCTTGGGCTGAACAGAGTGCTGGAAGACCGTCCGGATACAGAGGGCGTGCTCTTTTCTGTATGTGATCAGCCCTGTATGGAAATATCCACAGTTCAGCAGATCTTTCGTACCGCTGCCAGACATCCCGGGAGTATCGTCTGTGCCGGGAGCGGGGTAAGGACGGGGAATCCGGTCTGCTGGGATAAGAGGTTTTTCAGAGAACTGCTGGAACTCTCCGGCGATGAGGGCGGCAGACAGGTGATAAAAAGGCACAGGGAGAAACTGCGGATCGTACAGGCGGATCCGGAAGAACTGAAAGATATCGACAGGAGAGAAGACCTGTCGTGACGGATAGACCGAGACTACTGCCGCGACGGCTATGCTGTGCTGTATACAGTCTGTTGCCCGGCAGGGAGAGGAGATGAAAAGAATGGCGCAGAGGCGGAAAAAGAAAGTTGCCGTCGTACAGTGTTACGGAGGATGTACAGCAAAAGAAAAAGCCACGTTGAAAGAACGCAGAGGGAACTGTGAACAGATCCTGGCATTTTATCCCCTGGGAGAATCAGATACATCGGAATGCCGCTGGGGCTGTCTCGGAGGCGGAAGCTGCGTGGAAGCCTGCCGTCTGGGAGCGGTCCGGATCAACAGCCGGGGGATCGCGGAGATAGACCGGGAAAAATGTGTGGGGTGCGGGCTGTGCGTAAAGGCCTGTCCCAGGAAACTTATCCGGCTTACGTCCCCGGAATTTAATATCTATCCGGCGTGTGTGAATGAGGATCCAGGTGCGCAGACGAGAAAAGAATGTGAAACGGGGTGTATCGCCTGCGGGATCTGTGTGAAAAACTGTCCTGTGGACGCGGTCAGCATTCAGGATAACCACGCAGTGATCGACGAGGAAAAATGCATTGCCTGCGGCATGTGCGCAGTAAAATGTCCGCGGGGGACGATCAGAGACTATAATGGGATTTTCACAGCCCGGGAAGAGCAGGTGTGAGGATATGAAAGAAAATTATTGCTTTATGGTAAACGGCATTGTGCGCAGCACGGAGGTGGACAAACCTCTGCTGCGCTATCTGCGGGATGACCTTCATCTGCATTCGGTCAAGGACGGATGCAGCGAGGGGGCCTGCGGCACATGTACGATCATCGTGGACGGGAAGGCTGTGAAATCCTGTGTCCTGACCACAAAACTTGCTGCAGGGCGCAGTATCATCACAACGGAGGGCTTAAGTGAGGCGGAGAAAGAAGCCTTTGTCTATGCGTTCGGCTCAAAAGGCTCCGTACAGTGCGGGTTCTGCATTCCGGGCATGGTGATGGCGGGAAAGGCGCTGATCGACAGAGTGCCGGATCCGACAGAAGAAGAGATCAAGACTGCTCTGAAAGGAAATATCTGCCGGTGCACCGGATATAAAAAGATCATCGAAGGAATTCAGCTTGCCGCGGCGATCCTGCGCGGCGACGAGAAGATCGTGGAGGAACTGGAAAAAGGCGATGAGTACGGAGTAGGGAAGAAGGCGTTCCGCCTGGATGTGCGTGAGAAAGTGCTGGGTTACGGAGAGTATCCTGATGATGTGGAACTGGAGAACATGGTCTACGCATCGGCGGTCCGCTCAAAGTATCCGCGGGCGAGAGTGCTGGATATCCATTTTGAAAAAGCCCTGGAGCTTCCGGGCGTGCTCGCCGTGCTCACGGCGGAGGATGTGCCGAACAATAAAGTAGGGCATCTCCAGCAGGACTGGGATGTGATGATCGAGAAGGGAAGCGTGACCCGGTGCGTGGGAGACGCCATCTGCCTTGTGGTCGCAGAGACCCGGGAGATCCTGGAAAAGGCAAAAAAGCTTATCAGGATCGATTACGAGGAGCTGAAACCGGTCACATCGATCTGGGAGGCGAGAGCGGAGGATGCCCCCAAAGTACATTCAAAAGGGAATCTCTGCCAGAGCCGCCACGTCACGCGGGGGGATGCGAAGAAAGCAATCAAAGAATCCAAATATGTGGTCACTCAGGAATACAGCACCCCGTTTACGGAGCATGCGTTTCTGGAACCGGAGTGCGCGGTGGCGTTTCCCTATAAGGATGGCGTTAAGGTGTACTCCACGGACCAGGGCGTCTATGATACCCGCCATGAGATCTCGATCATGCTGGGATGGGATCCGGAGCGGATTGTCGTGGAAAACAAGCTGGTAGGCGGAGGATTCGGGGGAAAAGAAGATGTTTCTGCCCAGCATATCGCTGCGCTTGCCGCTCTGAAAGTGAACTGTCCCGTGAAAGTCGTGTTCTCAAGGCAGGAGTCCATCAATTTCCATCCGAAGCGCCATGCCATGGAAGGAACCTTTACACTTGCGTGCGACGAGAACGGGATCTTTACCGGGCTGGACTGCGAGATCTACTTTGACACCGGTGCCTATGCGTCGCTTTGCGGGCCGGTCCTTGAGCGGGCGTGTACCCATTCCGTAGGCCCCTACTGCTATCAGAATACAGATATCAGAGGATTCGGATATTATACGAATAATCCGCCGGCAGGCGCCTTCCGTGGATTTGGTGTCTGCCAGAGTGAGTTTGCCTTGGAATCAAACATCAATCTTCTGGCGGAAAAAGTGGGAATCTCCCCGTGGGAGATCCGCTACCGCAACGCCATCGAGCCGGGAAAAGTCCTGCCCAACGGGCAGATCGCGGACTGTTCCACGGCGCTTAAGGAGACCCTTCTCGCCGTGAAGGATGCCTACGAGAGCAACCCGGGAAGGGCAGGCATCGCCTGCGCTATGAAGAATGCAGGAGTCGGCGTTGGGCTGCCGGACAAAGGGAGGGCAAAACTGATCGTGCGTGACGGAAAGGTAGAATTGTACAGTGCGGCGTCCGATATCGGACAGGGCTGTGCCACTGTGTTTGTCCAGATGGTGGCGGAGACGACCGGGCTGGGGCGCGACATGATCCGGAATATGGGCGCAAATTCTGAGGTAGCTCCGGACTCCGGGACTACGTCAGGATCACGCCAGACGCTGATCACAGGCGAGGCTGTGAGGATGGCGTCGGCAGATCTGGACCGCGACCTGAAGGAGGCAGGCGGAGATCTGGGAAAACTGGAAGGAAAAGAATATTTTGCAGAATTTTTCGATCCTACGGATAAGCTGGGAGCGGATGTGCCGAATCCGAAGAGCCATGTTGCATATGGATTTGCAACTCACGTTGTCATCCTGGATGACGAGGGCAGGGTGAAGGAAGTCTATGCGGCACATGATTCCGGAAAAGTGGTGAATCCGGTCGCGATTCAGGGGCAGATCGAGGGCGGTGTCCTGATGGGGCTGGGATATGCCCTGACAGAAGACTTTCCGCTTAAGAAGGGCGTGCCCCAGGCAAAATACGGCACGCTGGGGCTGATGCGGTCGACCCAGATCCCGGATATCCACGCCATTTATGTGGAGAAAGATGAACTGCTGCCGTTTGCCTACGGCGCGAAAGGAATCGGTGAGATCGCAACGATCCCCACAGCACCGGCAGTACAGGGAGCCTATTATGCTATGGACCAGATCCTGCGGACCAGACTTCCGATGGAAAACACGTATTATTCAAAGAAGCAGAAAGCGGTGAGATGACCTTATGAGGATCGGTGCAGTGATCGCTGCTGCGGGGACGCCGGGCGGTTTCCGCGCATATGAAAAACTGGAGAATATAGACGGGACCGCCATGGTAAGCCGGATGATCGAGAGCTTCCGGCTTGCCGGCGTGGAAGATATTGTGGTCGTTACCGGATACCGGGCGAGAGAGACAGAGAAAAGTCTGGCGAAGCAGGGCGTGGTGTTCCTGCGCAGAGATGACTATGAGACTGCCGAGATGCTGGATTTTGTGAAAGAGGGACTGACGTATCTGAAGAACAACTGTGACAGGATTTTTTTCTGCCCGTCAGATGTACCGCTCTTTACAGAAGAAACGCTGAGAAGAATGGAAGAAGAAAATGCGGCTGTCGTAGTTCCTCTGTATGAAGGAAGAAAAGGACATCCGATCCTCTTTGACACTTCCCTGGCAGACTCGATCCAATCCTATCGGGGGGAGAGGGGGCTGAAGGGCGCTGTTGACGGATCCGGTGTCGGGATCAGTCTTGTGCCGGTAGAGGATAACGGAGTTCTGCTTCGGGCACGCAGAGAGGATGGATTTGAGGAGATCGTAAAGAAGGACCATCCTTCTCAGATCCGTGCAAAAGTGAAAGTTCAGCTTGTAGGAGAAGAGCCGTTCTTCGGACCGGGGCTTATGGTACTCCTCAAGCAGATTGATATCCTTCGAAATGTGAGAGAGGCATGTGAAAAGACCGGTATGTCCTACAGTAAGGGCTGGACCCTGATCCGGACGGCAGAGAGAGAACTGGGCTGTCCGATCGTTGACAGGAGTCCCGGGGGAAAAAACGGAGGGAATGCCAGTGTGAGTGAAGAGGGAAAACGGCTCATGAGATGCTATGAACAGCTGGAGCGGGAAACGGCTGAGTTTGCGCGGAAAAGATACCGGGAGATCTTCAGCCGGTGAACCAGAACCTGAAACAGCCTGATCCGGCTGTTTCTTTTAACGAACCGATTGTTTTTTGAAAAATAATCGGGTATACTGAAAGAGACCGGGTTGATAAGAAAGAGAGCAAAGGTCCGCCAGAAGAAACAAAGGAGGATATGATTATGAAAAAGAGAGTTTTAGCTGTTCTGCTGGCATCAGGGATGGTGTTGTCAATGGCAGGATGTTCCGGCGGAAGCAATGACAGTCAGTCTGCAGACACTGCGGACAGCCAGGAGAGCAGTACAGATGCGGAAGAGTCGGAAGGCGCTGAGGAGACGGAGATCCAGGTGTTTATTGCGGCAAGTTTGAACACGGTGATGACAGATCTGGCGGAGAGATATAACGAGGAGCATCCGGAAGTAAAGATTACCTTTAATGCAGACAGTTCGGGAACACTGCTGACACAGATCCAGGAGGGATATGAGTGTGATATTTTCTTCTCGGCGGCCCAGAAGCAGATGGATGACCTGGAGACAGACGGACTCATGGTTGAAGGAACGAGAGCTAACGTAGTGAATAACCAGGTGGTCGTGGTCACATTAAAAGACAGCGGTACCAGTGTGACAGGACTTGAAAATATCGGAGAGGCAGAGAGCATTGCACTGGCAGGCGGCAGCGTGCCGGTAGGAAGATATACAAGACAGGCTCTGATCAATCTGGGAGTACTCCCGGAGACGGACGATCCGGCATCCATCACAACAGAACAGGTCTCTGAAGCCCTTGGGGGAGTGGAGATCAGTGAGCAGGATAACGTGAGCAAGGTGCTCACCGCGGTCGTCGAGGGATCCTGTGAAGTGGGAACTACTTATTATTCGGATACATACGGATATGAAGAGGACCTTGACATTCTGCAGACCGTCAGCTACGATCTGACAGGAGATGTTATTTATCCGATCGCGCGGGTTGTTAATGAGGAAGCAGATGAGGCTCAGACAGCGGCAGCGGAAGATTTCCTTGATTATGTGCTCTCGGATGAAGCGAAAGAAGTATTTGAGTCATACTATTTCGACACAAATGTAGAGTAAATATGCGAGACTGATACAGAAATATGCGATACTGACGCAAGGCAGGATTTGCGAATGCAGAATGGATAAAAGTGTATGCAGCAGAGAGGGAGCGCCACACCTGGGAAACATGGTGCGGCGCTCTCTTTTCGGCGGACACAGCCGGCTGCACAGTGAGGAGGAAGACGGATGGAAGAGATCAGAGGAATATTGGAAGAACTGGACTGGAGCCCGCTGTTTATCTCGCTGAAAACGGGGGTAGTGGCGACGTTCATTTCTTTTTTTCTCGGCATCTTTGCGGCAAGGAAAGTGGTGAAGGCGTCGCCGGGGAAGAAAGCGGTCATTGACGGAATACTGACACTGCCTATGGTGCTGCCCCCGACTGTGGCTGGATTCTTCCTACTTCTTCTTTTCAGCAGGCGCAGGCCCCTGGGAGAATTTCTGTTTGAGGAGTTTGATTTCAAGGTCGTACAGACTTGGCTGGGGTGTGTGATCGCGGCCACAGTCATCGCTTTTCCGCTTATGTACCGGAACGCCAGGGCAGCAATGGAGCAGATCGATGCCAATCTGGTATATGCCGGAAGGACGCTGGGAATGTCGGATGTGAAGATCTTCTGGAAAGTGATCGTGCCGACGGCCGGACCGGGAATCGCATCCGGAACCATCCTTACATTTGCAAGGGCGCTGGGCGAGTACGGAGCGACTTCCATGCTGGCAGGAAACATCCCGGGAAAGACAGGGACTATCTCCCAGAAGATTGCCATGGTCATCCAGGACGGGGACTACCTCACCGCAGGCATCTGGGTCGCGATCGTGATGGTGATCGCCTTCCTTGTCATTTTTCTGATGAACCTGATCTCAGGCAAAAAGATGAAAAACGTCGGGAGGTGGTAAAACATGGCAATCTCAGTGGAAATACACAGGAAACTGAACCGTTTTACGCTGGACATCAGTTTTCAGAGCGAGTCCCGCCGTATTGGCATACTTGGGGCATCGGGATGCGGGAAGAGCATGACCTTAAAGAGTATTGCAGGGATCGAGACGCCCGATGAAGGCAGGATCACTGTGGAGGACCGGGTGATGTTCGACAGCGGGGAAAAGGTGAATCTGAAGCCGCAGAAGAGAAACGTGGGGTATCTGTTTCAGAATTATGCACTGTTCCCGACTATGACAGTGGAGAAGAATATCGCGGCGGGGCTGAAGGGCAGCCGGAAGGAGAAAGAAGAGCGTGTCCGGGAAATGATAAAAAAATTCCGTCTGGAAGGGCTGGAAAGACAGCTGCCGGGGCAGCTTTCCGGCGGGCAGCAGCAGAGAGTCGCGCTGGCCCGGATCATGGCATATGAGCCGGATGTGATCCTTCTTGATGAACCGTTTTCTGCGTTGGATATGTTCCTGAAAGACCAGCTCCAGAGGGAGATGGAAGAACTCTTGTCAGATTACGCCGGAACAGTTGTCCTGGTATCCCATGACAGGGATGAAGTCTACCGCTTCAGTGATGAGCTCCTCATTATGGACCAGGGGAGGATCGTGGCGGCAGGCCCGACGAAAGATATCTTTCACAGCCCGGGGAATAAGGCGGCTGCACGGCTGTCCGGCTGCAAGAACTTTTCACGTGCAAGAAAGCGGGACAGCCATGCGCTGGAGGCGGTGGACTGGGGGATCACGTTCAAAATGAAACGGGAAATCGGAGAGGACATTGCCCACATAGGATACCGCGCCCATGATTTTATCCCGGTCTGGGGAGAGCGGGGAGAGAACATGATCCGGTTTGATCTGGAGAGCAGTGCAGTGCTGCCGTTTGAGAGAAACTATTATATAAGGCCGGAAAGCGAAGCGGAAGAGGTCCCACAGGAAGTCCTCTGCTGGTTTGTCCAGCGTGAGGAGATCACTGTTCTTGAGGAGCGTGGGATGCCGGATTATCTTGCGTTTGATGAAGAGAAGATCCTGCTTTTGAAGTGAATAAAAAAATTCCATCGGAACATCCGTGGAATGCAATGAGAAGATATTTTTAGGCGAAGTCCAATGGCCATACATACAAGGCTGTATATACAGCCATTGTCTTCTTTGTTGATGATCTTATGATAACAGTGAAATGTGAATCGCCTGTGACAAGAATTGAAAGAAATTTTGAAGATTATAAAATATAAATGAAATTTTGTAAAAGAGTTTTCAGGACAGAATATCCTGAAGGCAGGATGCATACTATGACGCGCTGTTCACGGTATGCATCGTTTCTTTTGAGGCATTGATCCAGCGGGATCTCTCCGCCTCAAAACGTTCGTGGAGCCACGCGATCGCCTGGTCCATTCCTTCATCAGAGAGCGGGAATGAAGCGCTTTCTTTCTCCTCGTCGGGAGTATCCTCGAAACACCATGGCTCCGGATAGATAAAAACGGTAAAAGTTCTACTGCTTTTTCCATCATCTCCGCGGAAATAATACCTCATGCCGTGATGGCTTCCGGAGAAGGGTTCTTTTTTCAGTCCCCCGTAAGGGATCAGTCTTTTATCGATCATCTCTACAGTCCTTTCTGCGGCATCCTGAAAACAAAGTTACAGTTCCCACTGTACTCAGAAACAGGAAAATACAGCGTCATGCTTGCAAGTAAGAGCCAGTGCAGGGAAAGATATCCTTTCCCGACACTGGCTCTATTATAGTAAAAAAATCACAGATACGCCAGAAAAATCGAAAAGATTTTTAGAAGGATCCGGTCACGGGTCGATTGGGAACTGTGGGGGTCACTGGGCAGCTTTTGCTGCAAATGTGGTCGTGACGAGATCCGCGTAGGGAGCTCTCTTATCCAGTTCTCCTGCACTTTCAAGAATATCCTGGAGGAGGTCAAAGCTGCTCTGCTCGAAGATCAGATTGCTCTTCCACGTATCCTGGTCATAGTACCGTGTCACGATGGTCGTGATCGTATCAAGGTCGGTTTCGGGGAACTGAGGCTCAATGATCTGAGCGATCTCTTCCGGTGTGTGTGTCTGGACGTAATCCATGCCCTTCTGGAGTGCGTTGGTGAAACCCTGGATAATGTCAGGGTTCTCGTCAATATAGCTTTTTTTCGCGCTGAACGCAGTGTAGGGGACATAGCCGCTGTCCTCACCCAGAGAGGCGACCACATAGCCTTTCCCTTCTGATTCCAGGGAAGTGGCTCCCGGCTCGAACTCAACGGTAAAATCACCCTGCCCCTCTGCGAATGCAGCGGCAGTGGAGCCAAAATCAATGCTCTGGTTGATCTCCAGATCAGTTTCCGGATCGATGCCGTTCTCTTTCAGGATATACTCAAAGACCATCTCAGGCATCCCGCCTTTTCTTCCGCCGAGGACCAGGCCGCCTTTCAAGTCCTCCCAGGTGAAGTCAGGCATCTCTTCCCGCGCTACCAGGAAATTTCCTGCCCGCTGGGTGAGCTGGGCAAAGTTTACCACATAGTCTGTCGCGCCTTCGTTGTAAGTGTAGATGGACGCTTCTGATCCCATAAATCCAATGTCTGCTTCTCCCGAGATAACGGCGGTCATTGTTTTGTCGGCGCCAAAACCGCAGACAAGATCCAGTTCGATTCCTTCATCTGTGAAATAGTCTTCTTCGATCGCCACATACATAGGGGCATAGAAGATGGAGTGTGCTACTTCGTTCAGGGTTACTTTTATCAGTTCTTTTTCCTCTTCGGTATCTGGGACTGTTGTTCCGCCGGCATTTTCGCTGCCGGATGCAGATGCGGAACTGCCGTCATTGTCCTTGCCATATGAACATCCTGCCAGCAGGGTGAGGGCGAGGATGGCAGACAGTGTACATGCAATCAAACGCTTTTTCATAAATTCCTCCACAGAGTTATTTACTTTTCGTAGTATTATATGGAATCAGATGAGAAAAGGTTCGTGAAAGCTTGAATAATAGGAGAGAGACGTTCGTGATGAAAGTAAAAAAGGCATCATTATAAGATGCCTTTTTTCAGTCTGTTTGTGATATTTAATAATTATCGTGATCCTCCTCAAACGGATCATCATATTCATCCTCGTCTTCGTAATCATCTCCACCCCGGGACACGATCGCCAGGATCAGAGAGACGACAGCGAGCACTGCACCTGCAATCGCACCGATAAGAATCTGCATGTCATCTCCTCTGCGGAGAAAAGCAAATACGGCACTTGCAAGGTAGAAGAGCATGGGCAGAAGGAATGCGAAGATCGTGTTTTTCTTCTGCATAATGAGATACAGCAGTGCAGATACGAGCATGCACAGGGCAATGATGATATAAGTCATTCCGGCTGTGGAACCATCGCCGGAGGAAACGCTGTTGAGTCCTGTCACGAACCCTCTGTAGATAAAGAACGCAAATCCTGCCAGTGAGAGGATGCCGAGTACAATGCGGAAAGCGCGGAATCTGGGCTCAGCGTTATCATAGTCGTCATAGTCAGCATCATCGTAGTCATCATAGTCCTCAACTTTTGTTTTCGGCTTTTTGCGCGAAGTGTCTTCTTCGACTTTTGAAATCGGTTTCTGACGGGAAGCCTCGGTATCCGTTTTTTTCTTCTTTACCGGTTTTCTTTCCGGATCTGTCGCAAGCATGTCTTCGTAGCTTTTGCGCGCAGCTTTCTCACGTTTTGCACGGACTTTCTCGGAAGGAATGTTTCCATATTTCTGTTCTTCCTCAGCTGTTTCCCTGTGTACGGGGCGTTTTTTCACCGGTTTCTTTGCGGGATGCTCCCCGGAAGCCTCTGCGTGCGGCCTATCAGTATGCTCTGCTGCTTTTTTCGGTTTTGCTCCGGATGGTCTGCGTCTTGCTTCTGCCTTCTCCCCTGGGGCGGAAGCATCTGCAGCTGCCTGCTCTCTGACCGGACGTTTTTTCGCCGGTTTTTTTGCTGCATCAGATGCACTCTCCGGATGCTGTTTTTCGGAACGCTTTTTCTCCGGAGTTTCCGCTTTTTTCTCTGCCGGTTTTGCAGACGGAGCCGGTTTCTCTGATACTTTTTTTGCTGTCTGTTCTGCCGCTTTTTTTGCCGCCATTTTTTTTGCACGCTGTTTATCAAGATTCCACTGCTTTTTACAGTCGCGGCAGATTGCATATTCATTAAAGATTGGATCACCGTTTTCACTGGTGCCAATCTGCTTCTTCTGCAATTCGACGTCTTTTCCACATATTGGACACTTCATAATTATGTACTCCTCTCTTTGGCATAGACAAAATTTACAACATACCCATTATATCATTTTGCGACAATAAGGACAATGGAAAAATGCAACATAAAAATGAAAAACGTCGAAGAAAGACGGACATTATGACGGGAAGGAATCACCGGAAGTGCCAAAAGGAAGATTTTATGATTGTAAGCAGTCGTCAAAGGCCGTGAGAAACCGGGACTTTGGCTTGTCGCTGTTACACAAAAAACTGCCCCGATCCCCGCGGGGATCGGGGCAGCGGCACATAGAGACTCGGTCAGTCCTTTTCTTCGGACTTGTCTTTTGAACTCACTGACAGAGGGGGCAGGTAGTGATACAGATTTTCATAGGAGTCCAGTTCTTCCTGCGTCTCGGGAAGAGACGGGATCAGCCCGGTACAGTCCATTGCAGATGCTGCATTGGACAGATAGTCATAATCGTCGATCAGCTCCCGGTTTGTTTTCTTTTTCAAATTTTCTCACCTCCGGTTCAGTATTTCCCGTTTGGACAAATCGTATTCTGATGGTATAATGATTGCGCGAAGCGCAATCCGGACCGACAGAGTCGGCCCGCTCCGCTGCGCGGAGATTATACCGGGCAGGCCACGGCTTGAAAAGTAAATGCCGCTGCGCGGCGCTTTCTTTTCTGCGCACGTGGTATAATGATTGCGCGAAGCGCATGTGGTATAATAGGAAACACAGGAAGAGATACAGGAGGATTTTGAGTTTATGAAATTTATTGCAGATACACATTCTCACACGCTGGCGAGCGGACACGCTTACAGCACGATTACAGAGATGGCGGCAGCGGCAGCAGGAAAAGGGCTTGAGGTGCTGGCGCTCACGGAGCATGCACCCGAGATGCCGGGGACATGCGGGCTGTTTTATTTCCAGAATCTGGATGTGGTCCCGCGGATCCAGCAGGGCATTCGTCTGCTGATGGGAGCGGAGGTCAATATCATGGATCCGGACGGTCGGATCGACCTGCCGGAGAAGACCTGCAGAGACCTGGACATCGTGGTGGCGAGCATCCATCCGCCATGTTACGGCAAAGGGCATACGGAAGAAGAGAATACAAGGGCGTATGTCGAGACGATGAAGAAACCTTATGTCAATATCATAGGTCACCCGGACGACGGAAGATTTCCCATTGATTACGAGGTGCTGGTCAAAACAGCGAAGGAGACGGGAACCCTGCTTGAGATCAACAATTCATCGCTGCGCCCCCAGAGCAGCAGGATGGGAACGAGAGAAAATATGCTTACCATGCTGGAACTGTGCAAACAGTATGAAGTGCCGGTCACGACAGGGAGCGATGCTCATGTAAATGCAGATGCGGGGAACTTTACGAATGTTATGGAAGTGCTTGCCGCGTGTGATTTTCCGGAAGAGCTTGTAGCCACTCTGAATATGGACCTTCTGAGAAAATATATCCCGGCGCTGGGGGAGCGTCCGGTGCGGTAAACGAATTCGACGCATCGGGGCAGCCGGAGAACGTATAATTACCTAATGGCTGAGCTGCCGTGAAAGAAGCAACAGCTCAGCCTGTCTCTTGTCTTCTGGGGGAACTGTTGCCGAAAGAAGCTGCAACGGTGAAAAAGATGTGGACTTTAAGAATTTAATGTGCTAAAATATAGTGACAGCTTAAAAGTCAATGAAGGAGTCTGAAAATCATGAGTAAAAAAATCAGGACAGAAGCAGTCGACTGTCTGTTTCGCGCTATTCTCAGTCTGGAAAATAAAGAAGAATGCTATACATTTTTTGAAGACATCTGTACGATCAATGAGCTTCTCTCACTGTCGCAGCGGTTTGAGGTGGCAAGAATGCTGAGAGAGCAGAAGACTTATCTTGAGATCGCAGAAAAAACGGGCGCTTCTACCGCCACGATCAGCAGGGTGAACCGTTCTCTGAATTACGGCAATGATGGTTACGACATGGTATTTGAGAGGCTGGATAAAGAAGACGAGGCGCAGTAGAGTATGCATGATATGAGCCAGATCCGCAGGGATCTGGCTCGAATAATCTAATGGTAATATTCAGTTCTTTTCACTTTTCTTATCTTCCAGCTTGTCGATCAGCTTTTCAATCATCGCCTTTTTCAGGTAGACGTCAAAACTCAGACTGCAGATAAATGCGAACAGTTTCAGCTCGTCGCGGTCTTCCCCGTCCGGAAGATCCGGAAATGCTGAGAGAGACTTTTCGTAGGCAGCCTTTACCGTTTCTTTCAGCGGCTCGACCCGGCCTTTCTCGATCCCGCAGATCTCTTCGTAGATGGAGGAGAGATCCAGTGATGCTTCACCTGAGAAATATTTTTCCGTCAGAGGCTTCAGTACGGTCTCGATATCCCTGATAGACAGGATGCTTTTGAAATAGTAGATAAAGATGAGGATCAGTACATGTTCCCTGGAATATTTCTTTTTCACGGGCGGAGGAAGGAGATGGTTTTTGGTATAATTATTGATCATCGTCTTGGTCAGGATCTTGTCATCAGAGTAGCGCTTGGTAGATGCGAGCTGCTCGTCCATAAATGTGGTGACCTGATCCATATACAGACTGATGTTCGGGATCTCTTCCGACCGGATATAATCGATGTTTGAAAGGCTTTCCATGATGCTGTTCAGTATATCATTTGTATCTATTTTCATATCATTATCACCCCAATATGGTCATTATATAGTATCGAAAACCATATGACAAGCATTTTGGTCAACGATTTTTAAAATATTCCTTAACAAGTTTTGCCACTGTTCCAGATAAAAGGAAGAGTGCGATCAGGTTCGGGATGGACATCAGCCCGTTAAATGTCTCCGCTGCGCTCCAGAGAAATCCCAGGTCTGCTGTTGCGCCGATAATGGCGACAAGAGAGTAGACCACCATGAAGGGGCGGTTGATCCATGAGCCAAATATAAATTCAATACATCTCGTCCCGTAAAGTCCCCAGCCGAGGATCGTCGTGAAGGCAAAGCAGCAGAGGGCGACAGCGGTGAAGACAGAGACCCAGTTCCCGTAGGTATAGGTAAAACCGGCGATCGTAAGTTCCGCCCCTGCATCGGTCCCGTAACTGACCGGGATCCCGCTGCACAGGATGACCAGGGCGGTCATAGTACAGATGATAATGGTGTCCATGAATACTTCAAAGATCCCGAAAAAACCCTGTTTGACCGGAGAATCCGTGTCTGCTGTGGCGTGGGCGATGGATCCGGTCCCCAGTCCGGCCTCGTTGGAAAAGATTCCTCTCGCTACACCTTTCTGCATGCTCAGGAAGAAGCTCCCGACCACGCCGCCTGTGACGGAGGCGGGATTGAAGGCGCCCTCAAAAATGGAGGCAAATACGGCGGGGATACGCTCAATATTCAGCGCGATGACGCCCAGTGCCAGGATCACATAGAGGAGAGCCATAAACGGCACCAGCATTTCCGCGACCTTTCCGATCCGCTTGATCCCGCCGAGAAGGATCATTGCGATCAGTATCGTGATGACGATTCCGATGATCAGGCTGGATGTGGATACCGCGGAGGCATCGATCACATGGAAATTGAGGAGCGCCGTGTTGATGGCTGAGGTGATCGTATTTACCTGGGTGGCATTTCCGGTACCGAATACAGTGAGTACGCCGAGCAGGGCGAAAACATATGCCATCCAGCGCCATTTCGGCCCCAGTCCGTTTTTGATATAATACATGGGACCGCCTACCCAGTCGCCGTGCTTGTTCTTTTCACGGAAATGGACTGCCAGCGTCACTTCAGAGAATTTGGTGCACATCCCCAGGAGTGCGGAGACCCACATCCAGAAGACTGCCCCGGGTCCTCCGATGGCGATGGCGCCTGCCACGCCGGCGATATTTCCCGTACCTACAGTTGCCGCAAGGGCGGTGCAGACCGCCTGGAACGGCGTGATGGATCCCTCCGCAGCTTCCTTTTTGTGGAAGAGGGGACCCAGTGTTGTCTTAAAGGTATATCCGAATTTTCGGAACTGGATAAAGCGTGTCCGGAAACTGAGCAGCAGCCCGACGCCGATGATGCAGACCATGGCGGGGATACCCCAGACAAAGCCGTTGACTGCGCTGTTGATCTGTTCGATTGTTTTCAGCATAAGAACGATTCCTTTCTACCGTGTTTGTTCATAGAAACAGAGGCGTCTTTAAAAACGCCAACTTATCTATAATATCACAAAATCCGGAAGGATGGCAAAAAAATTGCGGGAGTTCGGTTGACAATCGGGGAGGGGTATCTGATAATGGTAGTTACTGAAAGAACAGGAGAGAATTATGAGTATATACGATACACTAAACGGACCACAGAAAGAAGCGGTGCTGCACACGGACGGACCGCTGCTCATCCTTGCGGGAGCCGGATCGGGAAAGACCAGAGTGCTGACCCACCGCATTGCTTATCTGATCGATGAGAAAGGAGTCAATCCGTGGAACATCCTTGCCATCACATTTACCAACAAAGCTGCGGAGGAGATGAGACAGAGGGTGGATTCTCTGGTGAATTTTGGGGCGGAGAGTATCTGGGTGAGCACGTTCCATTCTATGTGCGTGAGGATTCTGAGGCGTTTTATCGACAGGCTGGGGTATGAGACAAGGTTTACGATCTACGACACGGACGACCAGAAGACACTGATGAAGGAGGTCTGCCGCAAGGTGGATATCGACACGAAAGTGTTCAAGGAGAGGAGCCTTCTTTCCGCGATCTCTTCCGCGAAGAATGAGATGATCCTTCCGGATGAGTTCGAACTGAACGCAGGGGGAGATTTCGGCCAGCAGAAGATCGCAAAAGTCTACCGGGAGTATGAGGCGCAGCTTAAGTCGAACAACGCGCTGGATTTTGACGACCTTCTTGTAAAGACAGTGCAGCTTCTTGAGACTCAGCCGGATGTGCTGGAATATTATCAGGAAAGGTTCCGGTATATCATGGTGGACGAGTACCAGGATACGAACACGGTACAGTTCCGTCTTGTCAGCCTGCTCGCAGGAAAGTATAAAAATCTGTGCGTAGTGGGGGATGACGATCAGTCCATTTACAAATTCCGGGGGGCAAATATCCGCAATATCCTGGATTTTGAACATGAATTTCCGGACGCCCATGTCATCAAACTGGAACAGAATTACCGTTCCACCGGAAACATCCTGGATGCAGCCAACGGCGTGATCAGCAACAACAAAGGCAGGAAGGAAAAGACCCTGTGGACCGATAACGGAGAGGGTGAGAAGGTCCATCTGAGACAGTTTGACACTGCCTATGACGAGGCGGAGTTTATCGCCGAAGATATCCGAAGAGAGGTCCGGGAGGGGGCGTCCTACAATGACAATGCGGTGCTGTACCGGACCAACGCCCAGTCGCGTCTCTTTGAGGAGAAGTTTATTGCGATGAACATTCCTTATAAGATCGTGGGCGGGATCAACTTCTATGCGAGAAGGGAGATCAAAGATCTCCTTGCCTACCTGAAGACTGTGGATAACGGTCAGGATGACTTGGCCGTGAGAAGGATCATTAATGTTCCAAAGCGGGGGATCGGACTTACCACCATCAACCGGATCCAGGAGGCTGCGGCGGAGCGGGGAATCGGATTTTATGAGGCGCTTCTGGCTCCGGAACTGATCCCGGGCGTGGGAAGGAGCGCCTCAAAGCTGGATTCTTTTGCCGCACTGATCGAGTATTTCAAAGGACGTGCAGAGCAGGAGAGTATTTCCGATCTTCTGCGGGAGATCCTGGAGAAGACAGGATACATAGAGAGCCTCGAGTCGGAGGATAAAGTGGAGGCGGAAGCCAGGATCGAGAATATCGATGAGCTCCTCAACAAGGCGGCGGCATACGAGGAGGACTGCCAGGACAGAGATGAAGAGCCGACTTTAAGCGGCTTTCTGGAGGAAGTGGCTCTGGTGGCGGACATCGACAGTCTGGATGAAGAGCAGGACTACGTGGTCCTTATGACGCTCCACAGTGCCAAGGGACTGGAGTTTCCTCATGTCTATCTGGCGGGGATGGAAGACGGGCTTTTCCCCAGCTATATGACGATCACATCTGACGATAACGAGGATCTGGAGGAGGAACGCAGACTCTGCTATGTGGGGATCACACGGGCAGAAAGGGAGCTGACCCTGACCTGTGCAAGACGGAGGATGGTCCGGGGCGAGACCCAGTATAATAAGCTGTCGCGCTTTGTGAAAGAGATCCCGATGCACCTGATCGATACCGGGAACAAGAAGATCGAGGAGGGGACAGAGATCCCGGTGCAGAATACATATTCTCATGCGAAACAGGCGTTCCGCGCGCAGCCGTTTGCGGCTCAGTTCGCAGGCTACGGCTCCGGTATGAGCGGGACTGCCGGCGGCGGAAAATCTGCAGGGAAGCAGCCCTTTTCCGCTCTTCAGAAGGGAAGTCAGCTCACAGCAGGGAAAGGCGGAAAACTTTCCTATGGCGTGGGTGACCGGGTCCGCCATGTGAAGTTCGGAGAAGGCACTGTCCTGGAGATCAAAGAGGGTGGACGGGACTATGAGGTAACTGTTGAATTCGACAGCGCCGGGGTGCGTAAGATGTTCGCCATGTTTGCAAAACTGGTGAAATGTTCTTAAGAATTTGCTGTAACAGTTCGGCCATGCAGCGGATTCGAGCTGCATGGCTGAACTGTTACAATTTGCTTAAGAATTTGGTACAAATTAGTAGTAATCTGAAAATGATAGTGGTATAATAACAGAAAGTAACCGCCGCCCGCGGGGTGGAGAAAGGACGTGTAGAATTATGAACAAAAAAATAGAAGATATGATCGCTGAATCCAAATTGACGGAACTTCTGCATAGGAATGAAGCAGAGAAACAGAAAAATACTGTGATCTGGATCCTCGCTATCATCGGGGCAGTGGCAGCGGTAGCGGCTATCGCATACGCGGTATACCGTTTCTTCACACCGGATTACCTGGAAGACTTTGAGGACGATTTCGATGATGATTTCGACGATTACTTCAGTGAGGACGATCAGGTATAAGTAAGATCAGACGAATTAAATAACAGGCAGGATGTGGCGAGGAACTGCACCCTGCCTGTTTTCATGTAACAGTGGCAGCGTGTACCAACGGGAATGAAAATATTCTGACAATTTATTCCAATCGGTGCCGTGTACTTTTGAAAAAGTGCACGGCACCGATTGGGAGAATTGTCTGATAATTTGGAGGACAGGATGAAAAAAGGAACAGTTTATGAAGGGACGATCGAACGGGTGGACTTTCCGAATAAGGGGATCGTATACATTCCGGAGGAGGAAAGATATGTCACGGTAAAAAACGGGATCCCGGGACAGAAGGTTCGGTTTGTGATCAACAAGTTTAAGAAGGGGAATGCGGAAGGACGGCTGCTGGAGGTGCTGGAAAAGTCGCCGCTGGAGACGAGAGAGCCGGTATGCAGTATCTTTCCGGCATGTGGAGGGTGCATGTACCAGACCATGCCCTACGAAGAGCAGGTGAAGATGAAAGCGGGACAGATCCGCCGGATTATGGACGAGGCAGTGCAGGGAGCGTATGTCTTCGAGGGAGTGAAATCCAGCCCGAAGGAGTTCGGATACAGGAACAAAATGGAGTTTTCTTTTGGGGACGAATATAAAGACGGTCCGCTCTCACTGGGACTGCACAAGAAAGGGAGCACTTATGATGTACTGACAGCGGCGGACTGCCGCCTGGTACATGAAGATATGAACCGGATCCTTGTATGTGTGCTGGAGTATTTCCGGGAGCGAGATGTCAGTTTTTATAAGAAAATGCAGCATGTGGGATATCTCAGACATCTGCTCTTGAGACGGGGGGATACGACAGGGGAGATCCTGGTGAACCTGGTGACGACCACCCAGGAGGAGCATGACCTTCAGCCACTGGTAAAAGAACTTCTGGATCTGAAGCTGGATGGGCGTATTGTGGGAATCCTGCATATCCTGAACGATTCCCTCTCTGATGTGGTGAAAAGTGATGAGACACGGATCCTTTACGGACAGGACTTCTTCTATGAAAAACTGCTTGGCCTGGAATTTAAGATCACGCCTTTCTCCTTTTTTCAGCCGAATACAAGAGGAGCAGAAGTGCTGTATGAGACCGTGCGGGAGTACATCGGTGATATCCAGGGCATGACCGTGTTTGACCTCTTCAGCGGAACGGGGACGATCAGCCAGGTGCTGGCCCCGGTAGCACGGGAAGTTGTGGGTGTGGAGATTGTCGAAGAAGCGGTGGAGGCTGCAAAGGAAAATGCTGCGAGGAACGGTATTTCCAATTGTAAATTCATAGCAGGCGATGTATTTCAGGTGCTGGATGGGCTGGAAGAAAAGCCGGATGTGATCGTGCTGGATCCGCCACGGGATGGGATACACCCGAAGGCGCTGCCAAAGATCCTGGAGTATGGCGTGGAGAGGATCGTGTATATTTCCTGTAAGATGACCAGCCTGGCACGGGATCTGGAGATGATGCAGCTCGCAGGGTACAGGGTAGAGAAGATGACGGCGGTGGATCAGTTTTGTGAGACGGTGCATGTGGAGACGGTAGTATTGATGTCAAAAGTCGAAGAACAGGATAGCGAAAAAGTGTAGAAAACAAGGGATTTCCGGGAGTCGGGGCTTGTCAGAGGACAGGTTCCGGTTCCCGGATTTTTTCGTTTTATGGGTAAGTGGAAACTGGTCTACTGCGAAAAAAGGTGGAGAGTTGAGTGGCTGATTTTGATATTGGGGGTGTTGAGTTGACAGGTTGGATAAATGGTATGTGATTGTAATGGCGCATGAGCTGGAGTTCCCACCAGAATATTTTCTGCAGGAGGATTCCTGCAAAACAGTGACGGAAGTGACGTACTTCCGTTCGCTGGCAACAGCAACAAAAATGAGCCGTACTTCACAGAGCATTAAGCTAGAATATGTGGCGAAAATGTTTGAGATACTGGCTCAGTATGTATCCTTCCCAACTTTGAATCTGCCGGAGGTGGAATTTACAGGAAGTGATGATGAATTTGATGATGCAGGGCAGAAAGCCATGCAGGAGGAAATTGAGTCGATTGCATTGAAAGTACGGGAGCATTGGCATCTTGATCTAGCTCCTATAAAAGATATTCAGCTTATTCTTGAGGAAAACGGCATCATTGTAACGGGATTTGATACCAAGGATGGCAAGATTGATGCCTTCAGTCAGAGAACCCTCATTGATGATGGGGATGTATTCTTTGTAGCCGTTGCACTTGGTGAGAAACCGAAAGGACGTATTTTCTTTGATATGGCACATGAGCTTGGGCATATTTTACTTCATCCGTGGAGCGAGAGTCTCGATCTTATCAGCAAAGACGAGTTTAAAATAAGGGAAACGCAGGCAAATATGTTTGCAAGCGCATTCCTTCTGCCGAGAGAGTCGTTTCTTCAGGAAATTCAGGCGTATCCGACTGATTTAAATTATTATCTGCATCTAAAGAAGAGATGGAACTGCTCTATGCAGGCCATGATTTATCGAGCCCATCAGCTGGGTGCGATAACGGACAATCAATACCAGTATATGATGCGCCAGGTTTCCAAAAAGGGTTGGCGCACAAAAGAGCCAGGTGACACTCCGTACTTCTTAAATGAGAACATTTTTCAAGGGGCGATAGATGTGCTGTTTGAGGCAGAGTACCTGAATCCCGCTACACTGCTACGTTTGTTCAAAAAATACGGTGTGACGCTGTATGCTCAAGACATTGAGGAACTTCTTCATCTGCGGAAAGATACACTTAAGGTGGAAAGCGATTCCCCTCGCATTATACAGCTTAAGAGACCCACGATGGAGGTAGATAATGCTGAAAGCAAGAAGCAGGAAGACTAAGAAAAAGCTGGCCTGCCCGGTCTGTGGGTTCGGGCGGCTGATTGATGCTAGCATTGATAATGTCTCTGAATTGAAAGCAGAGTCGGAAATTATAGATGACTGAAAACCTGATTATTTTCAGAAATGCCCACAGTGTAAAAATCAGATAGGAATCCGAAAGATCGAATAGTACCCTGTACAGCGCACGATGCAGTGACATACGAGCCTGACGAGTAGCTTTTTAAAGTTATTCGTCAGGCTCTTTTTTTGTCCTTTTTTATGCAAAGCAATGCCAGATAACTGTACTGGAACATGGGGCGGTGCGAACAAAAATCTTTAGGAAAAATTTTCTAAAGCGGGCAAAAGGTGTCCGGTTTAACCCCTAGATTATAGACAACGAAGCGAAAGGAGGTGTGAACACGATGAGACCCAATGAACGGCGGGCGGCAATTCTGGATGCGCTTTGCATCCGCAGGAAAGATACGATAGCCAATCTGGCAGAAGAATTCGGCGTGAATGAAAAGACGATCCGCCGGGATATTGAGGAATTGTCGTGTTCATACCCCATTGAGACAGTTCGTGGTCGCTACGGCGGAGGAGTGAAGGTGATGGATTGGTACCACCAGAACCGTAAAACACTTTCCCCGGAACAGGCGACACTTCTGAAAAAGCTGGCTCCGGGATTGGAAGGCCACGATCTCGAAGTCCTAAACAGCATTATTTCTCAGTTCGCTCCGTACTAACACACGGGAGTACCCACGAATGATTATGAAAGGCATAGGTGATTGACCATGAAAAAAGTATTTATCTGGATTGTTTGGGACATCCCGGCAGGAGGCTGCCATAGGGGGAGACGATTTCGCAGCAATGCGGAAAGGAGAAGAAATCCGATGAAAAAATTTTGGAACTGGAAAAGCAGGAAGATCCGGGATCAGGATTCCAGCGAAGAGAGGGTTGAGAGAGTGCTGTTCCTGAATGGGACGATTGCGGAAGAGAGCTGGTATGACGATGAAGTCACACCGGCTCTTTTTAAAGAGGAATTAATGGCAGGAAATGGAGATATTACGGTCTGGATCAACAGCCCCGGAGGTGACTGTGTGGCCGCAGCGCAGATCTATAACATGCTGATGGATTATCCCGGAAATGTGACCGTTAAAATCGATGGGATCGCGGCCAGCGCCGCTTCGGTGATTGCTATGGCAGGCACAAAAGTACTGATCTCCCCGGTAGGTATGCTGATGATCCATAACCCGGCAACCCTTGCATGGGGAGATTCCGGGGAGATGCAAAAAGCCATTGAGATGCTGGGAAGTGTGAAGGATTCCATTATCAACGCTTATGAAATCAAGACAGGCCTGTCCCGTACAAAGTTATCCCACATGATGGATGCGGAGACTTGGATGGATGCCGGGAAAGCGGTGGAACTTGGTTTTGCCGATGGGATTCTTGCCAGGGCAGAACTGACGGAGGATGTGGAACCGATGGCAATGTCCATGCTGTATTCCAAAGCTGCCGTAGTCAATTCCTTGATGGATAAGATTGCGGCGAAATGCATGACAAAACTGAAAAACGAACCTGCAGGCCGCAGCGTGGACAGTCTCTACGAGCGGCTTAATTTATTGAAAAATTAGGAGGACATGACGATGACGATTTTAGAATTGAGAGAAAAGAGGGCAAAGGCATGGGAGGCAGCGAAGGCTTTTCTGGATTCCCACAGGAATGAAAAAGGTGTGCTGTCTGCTGAGGATGACGCTGCCTACACCCGTATGGAACAGGAGATTACAGATCTGGGGAAAGAGATCGCCAGGCTGGAGCGGCAGGAAGCCTTTGAACGGGAACTGTCCCAGCCCCTGAATAAACCTCTGACGGGACGTCCCGTATCAGGCGGTGTGGAAAAAGAAAAGACCGGCCGCGCTTCGGAGGAGTATAAGGCCAACTTCTGGAATGCCATGCGTTCAAAAGTGCCGCTTCCCAGTGTGGTCAATGCTTTGGAGGAAGGGACGGATTCCGAGGGCGGTTACCTGGTACCGGATGAGTATGAGCGTACCCTGGTGGAAGCCCTAGAAGAGGAAAATGTGTTCCGCCAGATGGCTAAAGTGATCCGCACTTCCAGCGGGGATCGGAAGATCCCGGTGGTGGCAACAAAGGGAACAGCGTCCTGGATCGATGAGGAAGGGGCGTATACGGAGAGCGATGATTCCTTCGGCCAGGTATCCATCGGAGCTTATAAGGTGGGTACCATGATTAAGGTATCCGAGGAACTTCTCAATGACAGCGTCTTTGACCTGGAATCGTATATCGCAAAGGAATTTGCCCGCCGGATCGGGGCAAAAGAGGAAGAAGCGTTTTTTACCGGAGACGGTTCCGGGAAGCCTTTGGGTGTCCTTGCGGCTACCGGTGGCGCCGAGACCGGGGTGACCGCCGCATCTTCCACGGCGGTGACAGCAGATGAACTGATGGATCTGTTCTATTCCCTGAAATCTCCGTACCGGAAGAAAGCAGTGTGGGTGCTGAACGATTCTACGATCAAGGCCGTTCGGAAACTGAAGGATTCTACCGGACAGTATCTGTGGCAGCCTTCCCTTGTGGCTGGTACGCCGGATACCCTCCTTGGCAGGCCGGTGAAGACCTCCGCCTATATGCCGGTGATTGCGGCTGGAGCAAAGACGATCGCATTCGGAGACTTCAGCTATTACTGGATTGCGGACCGGCAGGGGCGTTCCTTTAAGCGCTTGAATGAATTGTACGCCGCCAACGGTCAGGTAGGATTCCTTGGATCCCAGAGGGTGGACGGTAAGCTGGTGCTTTCCGAGGCCGTGAAGGTGCTGGCGCAGAAAGCAGGTTCCTGATGGATTGATGTGAGAAAAAGGCGGTGCCTTTAGTTACAGAGGCACTGCCGATAGTGAAGGAGGGAAGGAAGAATGCTGGTGACGCTGGATGAAATGAAAAATTACCTCCGGGTGGATGACAATGAAGACGATGGGCTGATCACTACGCTTTTGGCGTCAGCGGAACGGATGTGTATGGATATCCTGCGGATAGATGAAGAAAGCGGTCTGCAGGAAGTGGAGAATGGAAAACTGGCGGTGATGTATACGGTGGCTTATCTGTATGAACACAGGGAGGAAGCTGACCACCATGCCCTGACCCTGACGCTGCGCTCCCTGCTCTTTGGAAGCCGGAAGGAGGCGTTCTGATGGAGATTTCCCTTCTGAATGTAAAAGTGACCTTCCAGAAAAACTCCGTAGTTGCGGACGATATTGGAAACCGCAGGAATGTCTGGGAGGATTATTATACCTGCCATGCCACGGTCAGTGGTGAGAGCGGGAATGAAAAGGCTGCCGCCGGATTAACGGTTGTGGATTCTGACATTGCTTTTACCATCCGTTTTTGTAAACGGGCGGCGGAGGTGACAGCGGACGGTTTCCGTATCCTGTTTGGCGGGGAGAGCTACAATATCGTGGCCGTGGATCGCATGAACTATAGAAAGAAAGCGCTGAAGTTCCGGTGTGAGAAAGCGGGGCGGTAAACATGGGACAGAATGTACAGATCGGGGAGCTGGCAGACGCCATTATGGAGTCTTTGGAGGAATATGCGGATCTGGCTGCAGATAATGTGAAACAGGCAGTAAAAGATGCCGGGGAGACAGTAAAGAAAGAGATCCGTGCCAATGCTCCAAAGGATACCGGGGATTATGCGAAAAGCTGGGCGGTGAAGAAATCGAAAGAGACTTCCAACAGTATAACGATGACGGTTTATTCCCGGAATCGTTACTACCTGGCCCATTTGCTGGAATTTGGCCATGCCAAACGAAATGGCGGGCGGGTGGCTGGAAGGAGCCATATTGCTCCGGCAGAAGAAAAGGGAATCCAGCAGTTGGAGGAAGAGGTTGAAAGGAGTCTTAGGGATGGATAGGTTGCTATCAATTTTAAACAATATAGAAGTTCCTTATGCTTATGACCATTTTGCAGAAGGGGAAGCACCGGCTCCGCCGTTCCTCTGCTACCTGCTGCCGGGGAGTGATAACTTTTCCGCAGATGGGAAGGTCTATTACCGGATCAGCGAGGTGCGGGTGGAATTATATACGGACTTTAAAGACCTGGCAGCAGAACAGAAGGTGGAAGATGCGCTGGATACGGCGGGGATTTTTTACAACAAGTCAGAAACATGGATCGACAGCGAAAAGCTGTATGAGGTTCTGTATTCTTTTGAGATGGAGGGAGTAGGCAATGTCTACAAAGAAGAATAAAGTAAAATTTAATATCTGCAATGTGCATTACGCGTTGATTACAGTGGATGATGAAGGGGACGTGACCTTCGGGACGCCGGTGGCTATGCCGGGTGCGGTATCCCTGTCTTTGGAACCGAACGGCGAGCCGTCCAATTTTTATGCGGATGGATACGCTTATTATACGATTTCCAACAACATGGGGTATGAAGGGGATCTGGAACTGGCCATGGTGCCGGAGAGTTTCCGGACGGATGTGCTGAAGGAATCCCTGGATGACAACAGTGTGCTGGTGGAGAGCGCCAACGTGGAGACGGCGAACTTTGCCCTGCTTTTTGAATTTGACGGGGATGTGAAGAAGATCCGCCATGTGCTGTATAACTGCTCGGCGGCCAGGCCCAACATTGAGTCCGCGACCAATGATGAGGAGATCGAGGTACAGACGGAAACGTTGGCCATCACGGCGGCTCCCCTGGCAAATGGATATGTGAAGGCCCGTACCGGGGACAGCACCACGGATACGGTTTATACGGGGTGGTATATAGCAGTGTATCTGCCGGAGGTGACGCCGGATACCTCCGGGACGCAGCAGTCCGGCCAGCAGGGGATAGACGATGAGACAGGAGGGGAGACCTTATGAGCATGAAACGGAATATCACGATTGACGGGCAGGAGGTCCCATTTAAGGCTTCCGCCGCTATTCCCCAGATCTACCGGATGCGCTTCCACCGGGATATTTATAAAGACCTGCGGGATCTGGAAAAGGGGATCGACAAGAACGATCCGGAGAATTCTAACCTGGATCTGTTCTCTTTGGAAATGTTTGAGAACATTGCCTATGTGATGGCGAAGCATGCGGATCCTTCCATCCCGGAAACGCCGGAGGAATGGCTGGATGGGTTCAACACTTTTTCCATCTATCAGGTGCTGCCTCAGATCATTGAACTGTGGGGGCTGAACACCCAGACGGATGTGCAGGCTAAAAAAAACTTCGTCCGACTGACCGGGAAATGACAACGCCCCTGTTCCTACTGCGGTGCGTGCAGCTGGGGCTGTCCATCCGGGATTTAGATCTGCTGACTATCGGGATGGTGAATGATATGTATGTGGAGAGCCGGAACGATGAGCATAAATATGCGGTGGTGGCAACGCAGGAGGATTTTGATAAGTTTTAGGAATAATTTTTTGATAAATGCATAAAATATTCCCAACTTTATTCCCAATGTGTTATAGTATTAATGTTGGGAATAAAAGTTGGGAAAAGGATGAAGAATGATGAATATCGAAAAATTAGTCTTGGATTTATGTGCATATGGTGACGAACAGGAATGGTTTGAATTTAAAGAAAACTGGTTTCAGCCGGAGGTGCTGGGCGAATATGTTTCAGCACTTTCAAATGCGGCCGCATTTCATTATAAAGCTCAAGCTTATTTTGTGTGGGGCGTAAATGATGAAACCCATGAGGTTGTAGGTACAACATTCAATCAATATGGGGACTACAATAAAGAACCCTATCAGAACTTTTTGGCGAGAAATTTATCTCCGAGTATCAATTTTTCGTTCGAGGAAGCAGTTATAGATGATAAAAGAGTTGTTGTTCTGGTCATTCCTGCAGCAGAAGAGATCCCGACAGCTTTTAAGGAAAAGCGATACATCCGCATTGGTTCGTCCAAAGCCAATTTGAAGGATTATCCGAAAAGAGAGATCCAGCTGTTTAAAATTCTGGATGGAAGAGTGGAAACCATTGAAACTCTGGCGGCAAAATATCAGGAACTGACGTTTTCTAAACTGTTTGGGTATTATGGCTCAAAGGGGATTGTTTTAAATGAAAAAACTTTCGAGAAAAATCTCGGCTTGCGAAATAAAAACGGAGAATATAATCTGTTGGCACAGCTGCTTTCGGATAATTCGCATTTTCCACTAAGAGTTTCGATTTTTGAGGGAAAAACGAAAGGATCTAATTTATTCTCTGTAAGAGAATTTGGAAATAACTGTCTGCTCTATACGTTGGATGAAGTTTTAAGGTATGCAGATGTATTGAATCTGATCCAGACAGATGAAAGTGAGCGGGTAGTGGAACGTCCGGAAACACCGTTGTTTGATAACAAAGCCTTTAGAGAAGCAATTATAAATGCAGTTTTGCATAATCTGTGGGTAAGCGGAAATGAGCCAATGATTTCTGTGTTTTCAGACAGGATAGAAATTTTATCCAGAGGGACACTGCCGCCGGCACAGACAATGGAGGGATTTTTTCTGGGAGAATCGGTTCCGGTAAATGAAAAGCTATCAGAAATCTTTTTGCAGCTGCATATCAGTGAAAAATCAGGCCGCGGCGTGCCTAAGATCATTGAAACTTACGGAAAGGAAGCATTTACTTTCAGAGAAAATTCGATTGTTGTCACGATCCCGTTACATCGTATAAAAAAGGTTGGGAATAAAGTTGGGAATAAGGTGGGGAATAAAAAAGGATTAAATGCAAGAAGGCAAAGAATCATCACGGAAATGAGAGATAATCCGAATATTACTACCAGTGAACTGCATCAAATATTGGGAATCAGTGAAACGGCAGTGGAAAACAATCTTACATTCCTGAAAGAGAATGGATATGTGGAAAGGGTTGGATCTAAAAAGACTGGTTATTGGAAAGTACTTGAGTGAATGATATAAGAATTAATAAATGAAACAAGGCATCTATCAGAAATGGTAGGTGCTTTTTCTCTGTCCATTTTCAGGAGGTGGATGACACATGGCAAGCCGGATCAAGGGTATTACAGTGGAGATCGGCGGCGATACCAGCGGACTGGAAAAGTCGCTGAGTGCAGTGAACAATTCCATAAAGAAGACCCAGAGCCAGCTTCGGGATGTGAATAATCTTCTGAAACTGGATCCGTCCAATACTATCCTTTTGGCGCAGAAGCAGGAACTTCTGCAGTCGGCCATCGGGGATACGGAAAAGAAGCTGGAAGCCCTAGAACAGGCCCAGGAAGATGTGACGAAAGCCTTTGAACGTGGTGATCTGGGGAAAGACCAGTACATGGCTTTCCAGCGGGAGGTGGAGGAAACTAGAGGTGCGCTGAACCGATATAAGGCGGATCTGTCTGGTTTGCAGTCGGAGCAGGAGCGGCTGGCTTCTAATACGGAGCGGTTGAATAAGCTGTTTGCGGCTACGGGTTCCAGTGTGGAAGATTATGCCGATGTGCTGGGAAGCCGCTTGGTGACGGCGATCCGGAATGGGACGGCTTCGTCTGATCAGCTGAAAACCGCTGTTGAGAAGATCGGGAAAGCGGTTACCAGTGGGAAGGCAGACATTAAGCAGCTGACAGACGCCCTGGATACGGTAGATGACGGACAGGCGGTACGAAATCTGATCAATGATCTGAATGATGTGTGTGACGCTGCTCAGGACGCTGCGGATGACATCGGGGAGATTGCCCAGGCCACCAAGGGTGCGGCCCTGATGGAAGCCGCTGACCAGTTATCTGTGGTGGGGGATAAGATCCAGGATGTGGGAGATAAGGCGGTGTCCGTTTATGCGGAGACTGAGATGGCCGTTTCTAAGGTAAACGCCTACTTCGGAGAGACCGGGGAGGTAGCCGAAGCCAGTGCGGAGATCGTAAAAAATGTGTACGGATCCGGCGTGGGCCAGAGCATGGATGCGGTGGCGGAAGCGGTCATCATGGTCAAGAAGAACCTGGGGGATCTGGGAGATACGGACCTGACCAACCTGACGAAACAAGCGCTGACTTTAGAAGAACTGTACGGGATTGACATGAATGAGACCCTCCGGGGTGTCAATTCCCTGATGAAGCAGTATGGCCTGACCGCCCAGGAGGCCATGGATTATATTGTCCGGGGTACCCAGAACGGCCTGGATAAGACCAATGAACTGGGGGATAACTTGTCTGAATATGCCGGGAAATTTGAGCAGGCAGGGTATTCGGCTTCCGAGTATTTCCAGCTTCTGCAGAATGGCCTGCAGGGCGGTGCTTACAACCTGGACAAGGTTAATGACGCGATCAATGAGGTGACCACCCGTCTGGCGGATGGAACCATCGGGGATTCCATTGACCTGTATTCCCAGAAGACCCAATCTTTATTCCTTGCATGGCAGAACGGGGAGGCCACCCAGAAGCAGGTAATCGATTCCATTGTGGCAGATATCGGAAACTGCACCAGCCAGCAGGAAGCCCTGAACATGGCGGCCAAGGCATTTGGTACTATGGCCGAGGATGGAAACCTGAAGTTTATCACTTCTCTGACTTCTGTAGGAGAGACTTATGACAGTGTTGCCGGGTCAGCGGAAAATCTGTTCAGTCAGACCCAGACGCCCATGCAGGAGATGGAAGCCAATACAAGGAAGCTGCAGCAGGCGCTGGTTCCTCTGGGTGAAAAGATCGTGGAGCTGGCCAATGTGGTGCTGCCGCCATTGGTGGCCATTATTACGGCAGTAAGCGAGGTATTCGGCATGCTGCCGGAGCCTGTGCAGAATTTTGTGGTGATCCTTGGGGCTTTGCTGGTGGCGTTTACCGCATTGACGCCGGTGATTGCGGCTCTTGCGGTTTCCTTCGGGGCACTGAACATTTCCCTGCTCCCGGTGATCGGGATTATTGCCGGAGTGGCGGCGGCCATTGCCGGGATTATCGCCGTTGTAAAGAACTGGGGCGCGATTACGGAATGGTTCGGTCAGTTGTGGCAGGCGGTATCGGAAAAGCTGATGGAATTGTGGAATGGGCTGGTGGTCTTTTTTACGGAGACGATCCCGGCGGCGTTCCAGAAATTCATCGGCTTTTTCTCGTCTATCCCGGACTGGTGGAGCGGCTTGTGGTCACAGGTATCCTCCTTTTTTTCAGATACCTGGAATACGATTTTGCAAAACCCGGTTGTCCAGTTGATAGTGGATACGGTTACCTCTTTGTGGGAAAACGCGAAAAATACCCTGCAAGGGATCTGGTCAGGGATCTGCGACATTGCCGCCGGTGCCTGGGAGCTGCTGAAAAATGTAATTCTTGCTCCGGTACTTCTGCTGATCGACCTGGTGACGGGGAATTTCTCCCAGCTTGCCTCCGATGCGGCCAATATCTGGAATAATATCAGAAATGCGGCTTCCCAGATCTGGTCGGGAATCCGTCAGGTGGTGACTTCTGCGGCTTCGGGACTGAAGCAGGGCGTGGAGACGGTGCTTTCGGCTCTGTCCCAGTTCGCTTCTCAGATCTGGTCGGCGATGAAGCAGACGGCATCCTCTGTCTGGAACGGCATCAAGTCTGCGGTGGTGAATATCGCCTCCGCACTGCGTGAAGCGGTGGTGACCGCCTTCCAGCGGATGGTCTCCGGGATCGGCTCCGCCCTTTCCGGGCTGTATTCAGTTGTAAGCAATGGATTTTCTTCCGCCATCCGGTTTATCACCGGTCTGCCGGGACAGGCGTTTCAGTGGGGCAAAGATTTTATCCAGGGGCTGATCAACGGGATTTCCAGCATGATCCAGAGTGTAATCAACACGGTTTCCGGACTGGCTGACCGGATCCGCTCTTTCCTGCACTTCTCGGCTCCGGATGAGGGGCCTCTGTCAGACTATGAAACCTGGATGCCGGACTTTATGAAGGGGCTGGCCAGGGGTATTGAGAAGAACCGGAACCTGATGGAGAAAGCTGTCCGGGATGTGGCTTCGGATATGGTGCTCTCGCCGAAAGTGAGCGGGGCAGAGTATGGGTATGCCGGAGGCACTTTCTCCGGCGGGAGCATGTCCGACCTGATCTCTGGGATCTCTTCCGCTGTATCGGAAGCCTTGGCAGGCTTTTCCGGTCCGCAGGGGATCATTGTGATCCCGGTATATGTGGGCGGCACGCTTTTGGATGAACTGGTAGTGACAGCGCAGGCAAGACAGAATCTGCGGTCAGGAGGGAGGTAACCTATGGCATTTATACAGTATCTGACTTTTGACGGGACGGCCCTCCCCCTGCCGGATTCTTATGAAGTACAGATGGATGACGTGGAGGCGGATTCCGGCGGGGAGACGGAAGCCGGAACGGTGCAGCGGGATGTGGTACGCGCAGGCGTGGTGAGCATCACGGTGACGTTCTCTGTTTCGGCAAAGTGGCTGAAGATTCTGACGGAGTTTAAGCAGCAGGAAAAGATCACGGTGGGATATTTTGATACGGAGATGCTGGCGGTAAAAACGGCGGAGATGTATGTGGAAGGATATAAGGCGGCCTTGGTGAAGGATACTTCTCGGAAAGGGCTGTGGACGGTGAGTTTTACGCTGAGAGAATTTTGACAAGGTATCCTTTTTTTGATAGAATTATAATGTATTCAAAAAAATAAATCGAAGTCAAACATCCCCTTATACAAACGAAATTAAGAAATTCTCCTAGCGTATGCTTTAACAATAAAGTTGAATTGAATATAAAATATATTTTGTATTTCCACTAATATTAAGGAGTAATATTATGACATCTTATCCCGCAGGCGGAATGGTTCCCAATCATCCCCAGAATTCTGAATTTTATAGTCATTCACAAGCTAAGGTTCTGGCCGAGACTTATTACAAATTAGGACATGATTTGTATACAACAATACTTCCTTTGTTAAATGCACCTGAGTGTAGAAATGAAGATATATGGAAATTATGGCCTGCCTTTGTTAATTTATCATTTTCTTGTGAAATAATTTTGAAACTTTTCTATGAAAATGATAATGGTAAGATGGCTCGTGGTCATAGATTATACAATGATTTGTTTATTAAGCTTTCAGATGATTCAAAAAAAATTATATCTGATATAACAATTAATGCTATGATAATAAATGGTTCTAAAAATTATACGTATACTGATTTTTGTGACGATATAATTAAAAGTGAAAATACATTTGCCTATGAAAGATATGTATTTGAAGTAGTTCCAGGGAGAAGTCATAGTTTGCAATGTGGATTTTTACTTTCATTTGCCAGATCTTTAAATATATTATCTAAAGGATTGGTATAATGATTAGAAATAAGGAAAAATACCATTTTATCTCTGAACAATTTATTAATCAAAAGAGCATCAGTCAGAAATGATTGGTGCTTTTTTGATGCCTGGAAACGGAAGGAGGGGTGTCCGATGTATCCGGTGAGCGAGGCGTTCCTGCAGGCGGTGCAAGGGAACACCCGGAAATATTACTGGACGGGGAAGATTACCACAGCAGGAGGCGTGGAGTATCCATTTGACCAGGAGGATATTGTGAAAGGCAGCGGCTATATCACGGCCCAGTGCTGCGGCAATTCAGAGATTGAACTGGGCGCGGTGTATGCTGCGGAGATGGGGATCAGCCTGTTTCTGGATATTGACCGGTATACGCTGGAGGATGCGGAGGTGGAATTATCCTATCACCTCCGGCTTGCCAGCGGCGCTTATGAGACGGTTCCCATGGGGATCTTTGAAGTGAGTGAGGCCAACCGGACCGTCCATGTGCTGGAACTGAAGGCTTATGACCGGATGCTCCGCTTTGACCGGGCTTTCAATGGTTTTGAAACCATTGGTACCGCTTATGGGATGATGGCGCTGTGCAGTATGGCCTGCGGGGTGGAACTGGCGCAAACTCAGGCGGAGATTGAGGCGCTCCCGAATGGCTCAGAACTGCTCTATATTTATCCGGAGAATGACATTGAGACATACCGGGATGTGCTGTATTTTACGGCTCAGGTGCTGGGCGGATTTTTCTGTATCAACCGGGCCGGAAAGCTGGAATTCCGGCAGTACGGGGAGACGCCGGTGATAGAGATTCTGCAGAAGCACCGATTTTCCAGCAGTTTCTCTGATTTTGTGACCCGGTACACAGCAGTCAGTTCCACCAATCTTCGGACGCAGACTTCCGAGTATTACGCTTTGGAAACAGACGATGGGCTGACCATGAACCTGGGAGTCAATCCGTTACTGCAGTTCGGACTGGAAGAAACCAGGGCAGAACTGTGCGGGAACATTCTGGATGCCCTTTCCAAAGTGAACTATGTGCCTTTTGATTCCGATACCATTGGAAATCCGGCTCTTGATCTGGGGGATGTGTTGATCTTCTCCGGCGGGCAGGCAGATGCCGGACAGATCACCTGCGTGACGTCTTTTACGGTTAAGATCGGCGGGCGGCAGAGCCTGAAATGCGTGGGGAAAAATCCCCGGCTTTCTCAGGCAAAGTCCAAGAATGATAAGAATATTTCCGGCCTGCTGAACCAGATCGAAGCGGGAAAGATTGGCATTCATACCTTTACGAATGCTTCTGAATATATCATCGGAGAGACAAACGTGCGGATCATTAGCATTGAGTTCGCTTCCAAAGAGGAAAATCATGCCCAGTTCTTCGGCCAGGTGGTGGTGGATGTTGCGGCTGATCCGGCTGCGAGGTCAGCCAATGCCAGCGGTACGATTGTGATCCCGTTCTCCTCTGGGGATAGTGAGAGCAGTGAACCGTCTGGGACGGCTCCGTCGGGAAGTGAAGCGGGAACTTCCAGTTCTGCTGCTGATGCGGCTGGCACGGATATTTCTGTCGATGTGAGCCTGCCGGTGACCTGGACGGAGGACGGGAAGGCAGTCTGCTATGTCACCTTTGAACTGAACAATGCAGAGATCCTGCTCCATCATCCAGTGGAAACCTGGCACAGCGGGAAGCACATCCTGTCTTTGTACTACCCGATTGAAAATATCGTGCCGAATATCACAAATACCTTCAACGTGTACCTTCGGATGGAGGACGGCTCCGGAAGTGTGGGGATCGGGGACTGCATTGCTTCCATCAGCGGCCAGGCTATGGCGGCGGCTGCGGCATGGGACGGCAGGATCGATATTGAGGAAACGGCGGCTTTGTTTTCTGTGGGCGGCGGCCTGCAGAGTAAGGACTTTACAGATGTGATGGCAGTGGAAACGATGGAACTGGTGCAGAGAAGTTACTCAGATACACTGACGGCAAAACCGAAGATCGGAGCGTTCTGTCGGCCGGTGACGATGCCGGTATCCAGTGATTCAGAATGATGGGAGGAAATAGACATGACTTTAAAAGGCGTGATGACAATCGAACTGACAGACGCGAATACCGGGGCGGTGGAAACGGTTACGGAGGAGAACATGATCACAGAGTCCGTCAATAATATCCTGGGTTTAAACCCCATGGGCATTTTTTACGCGGCAACCGGGGAGTATGACGATGCGATCCTATGGAATGGGAACCTTCTTCCCATCTGCCCCAACATGATCGGCGGTATCCTGCTCTTTACCGAAGCACTGACAGAGGATGAGGAACTGCTGTATGAAAGCTCCGACAACTTGCCGGTAGCCTACGCTTCCAACAATGTTAATTCTACGGCGAACCTGGCCAGGGGCAGCCTGAACCTGACGGAGAGCATGGCTCTTTCCAACGGTTATAAGTTTGTGTGGGAGTTTACGCCAAACCAGGGCAACGGGACGATTGCGGCGGTGGCGCTGACCAGTGCCCTGGGAGGACAGAACGGTTTTGGAAGCCTTGTGGGGGATGCCAGTACATTCCTGCAGTTAAAGGCGGCGGATATTGGAGCAATTCCGGATGCCAACAAGATGGTGCTGTTTGAGGCGGTGGAGATGGATTTTGAGAACAACCTGCTGTACTCCATCGCCTTTGAAAATGCGGGTGTCCGGATCCGAAAGCTGAGGATCCCGGTGTTTTCCATCGGGCTGAATGAGAAGCTGGACGATTCCACTTATATGGTGTTGGATGATGAGGTGCTGACGCCGGAAACCTTTGAATTTCTAGGAAGCTATACCAAGTATGGGGAATTTATGGATGGGCAGGACGGATACTGGTACGGGTTTTCCAATGAGGGGAATTCCTCCGGGGACGCTGCGATGCTCTGGATCAAGATTTCCAAAACGGATTATTCCTTTACCGAGGGGCAATGGACGCTGTCCAATGCCAAGCTGATGGATGTGGGGAACCGGGAGAACGGCACCTTTGCGGAGCGGGTAGTGAAATGCTGTGTCCGGGGCGGGTATCTGTATGTGCCAGCTTATGATAAAAAGGGAATTTATAAGATCAATCTGTCCAATTCCACAGATGTGACGCTGATTGATTTCGGTTTTACCTCTAAGTGGAAGCCCCTTTGCGAGACCGGCTCCTGCGAACTGTATTTGACGCTGGTTGGGGATCTGATCATCGGCGGGGATTTCCAGATTACGGCGGAGGACACAGTGATCCAGACCCAGGGAAGTTTCCGGCTCAATAACGCCGCAACGCCCCTGTTCCAGTACAAGAATTTCCTGTTTGGATGGGGCGGCAGCTATGGCAATGAGTACCGGACGGCTTATCTGCTGACGCCGTACCTGGCGTCCATCAATAACCTTTCCTCAGCAGTGGTGAAGACGGTGGATAAGACCATGAAGATTACCTACACGCTGACGGAAGAGTAAGGGGGATTAGCGGCGGCGCTTTGGGGAATCCCCGGAGATGAGGATGTATTCCTGCTGTGGCTCTGCTACACGCTGGAGTTCCTGATTTTCTTTTCCTAGTCGGAATTGGAGGCTTCGGATTTCAGCGGCTTTGCTGTCCAACTCCTTCTGGGTCTCCCTGTGCTGTTTTTCAGCCAATTCCGTTTCGGTCATGGGGCGGATACACAGGGAACCTTCCCCATATTCGACCACAATGGTACTTCCGATGGAAAAGCCAAGTTCTTCCAGCCAGCGCCCCTCCATCTGAATTTTCGGGACCTGGGTATAGGAACCGCCGGAAAGGCGGCTGGTGTATGCGACTTTGATATGTTTCCTGTTCATGAGCGTACCTCCTGTTCGTCTGTTTTGTGGTGTTTCCTGGGGCGCTTCCGATAAGACCCTTCCCTGCCAAGCCAATAGGTATCATGGGACCGGATCTGCCGGAGACAGCAGGGAAGCGTAGCTCCATGCCCGTGTTCATGGTAAGGGGCCCCTCTGTGATGGGTGTGATAGATCCGGCAGCTTCTGAAACGTGGGTATTCCTCCAGAAGGATATGCCAGCAGTGGCCGGTGTTGTTTGACTGGAGCGTCACGGCGCTTCCATGTAATGCGATGATGGAAAAATAGACGGGGTCAATGGCGTTCAATTCCTTTGGCGTAAACATTTTTTCCTCCTTCCTGCCAATGGCTTTTGGTGATTGTATTTATCACTCTACCTGGCAGGAATAGCAACCTGATTCTGTGCCATAAACCGCACAAATCTCCGCAATGGAGATTGTGCAGCTTAGACACTTCACATAGCAACCTGCAGGCGGGCGCTCAGAGATGGGCGTCTTTTTTTATGGAACGAAAGCGAGGTATTTGTAATGAAAGAATTTTGGAACATGGTCCAGATGGTATTTGCCGCTGTGGGCGGATGGCTGGGGTATTTCCTTGGCGGCAATGACGGGCTGCTGATCGCCCTGGTGCTTTTTGTAGCGGTGGATTATCTGACCGGTGTGATGTGCGCCATTTCTGATAAGACGCTGTCCAGCAACGTAGGCTTTAGGGGCATCTGCAGGAAAGTGCTGATCTTCCTTTTGGTAGGGATCGCTAACATCCTGGATGTCCATGTTATCGGCACTGGATCGGTGCTGCGGACGGCGGTGATCTTTTTCTACATTTCCAATGAGGGCGTGAGCCTTTTGGAGAATGCGGCACATCTGGGGCTTCAGGTGCCGGAAAAGATCAAGGCTGTCCTGGAACAGCTTCATGACCGGGCAGAAAAAACAGAAACAGAGGAGAAATGAGATGAAGTTAGTACAGAGTATTTTGACGAAAAATCCCTGCTATACGGCAGGAAGAAAGATCACAGTCAAGGGGCTGATGCTCCATTCGGTGGGATGTCCCCAGCCGAAGGCGTCTGTGTTTATCAATAGCTGGAACAGCCCGTTCTATGACAATGCCTGTGTGCATAGTTTTATTGACGGCAATGACGGCACAGTGTATCAGACCCTCCCCTGGAACCACCGGGGATGGCATTGCGGTTCCGGCAGCAAGGGCAGTGGAAACAATACCCATATCGGAGTGGAGATGTGCGAGCCTGCGTGTATCCGGTACACGTCAGGCTCAAACTTTACCTGTTCCGATCTGTCCACGGCAAGGGCTGTGGCAAAACGCACCTATGAGGCGGCGGTGGAACTGTTCGCTATGCTGTGCAAGCAGTACAACCTAAATCCGACCGCAGACGGTGTGATCGTCAGCCATAGGGAGGGCCACAGCCGTGGGATTGCTTCCAACCATGGCGATCCGGAGCATCTTTGGAACGGTCTGGGGATGGGATATACCATGGATGGATTCCGCAAGGCAGTGAAAGCGGCAATGGGAGGAAGTGCGGCCGGAGGCAGTTCTTCTTCTGGTATCGGCAGCTCTGGAACTTCCGGTTTCCCAGCGGTTCCTTTTACAGTAAAGGTACTCATTTCGGATCTGAATTATCGGTCTGCTCCGTCCATGAGCGGAAGCGTAAAGGGACAGACAGGAAAAGGGATCTTTACCATTGTGGAAGTGAAAAATGGCTGGGGTCGTTTAAAAAGTGGAGCCGGATGGATCTATCTGGAGAATCCATCCTACTGTACGGTGCAGTCCGCCGGTTCCGGAGGCAGTTCTTCCAGTGGCTCTTTTCTGGTACAGGTATCCGCCACAGACCTGAACATCCGGAAAGGTCCGGGAACCAACTATGGAACTACTGGAAAGTACACGGGAAAAGGAACCTTCACGATTGTGGAGACCAGATCGGGACAGGGTTCCAATGCAGGCTGGGGCAAACTGAAATCCGGAGCCGGATGGATCAGTCTGGATTATGCTAAACGAGTGTAAAAGAAAGTGAAAATGCCGGGCAGGAGAGAAACAATCCCCTGTCCGGCAAAATTTTTGCAAAGGATAAGTTTGGCGAGAGTGGCAGCAAAAAACGGTGGAAATGGTGAAACTGCTTGACTTTTAAGGGCTTCAGAGTGATAGATAGACTACCAAAAAAGAAAGGAGAACTTGTAAGAATGGTAATAGCAGGAAGAGTAAACCGGGTGGCTTTTTACTGCCGTATGAATCATAGGGATCATGATTATACCCAGTTTTTGGATGATGTAAAAAAACGGTTGGAAAGAGCCTATGGAAAACAGAAATGGGAACTGAAAATCTATTTTGAAGAAGCCTCTGGCGCTGATCCGGACAGGAAGGAGTTCAACCGTCTGAAACAGGAAATTTCACAAGATCAGATTGATGTAGTGGTTTCTGTCCGGGCGGCGATGATCGCCAGGGATTGGGGACAGTTTATGGAGTTTATGGAAATCTGTGAAAAGGCGCAGGTGGAAGTCCTCTGTCTGGATGAAGTGGAAGATGCAGGGCGTATTTTTCAAAGGATTCAGAAATTTATGGTGGCTTATTTTGAAGGAAGTGAAGAAACATGCGGATAAGGATTATTAATGCGGTTCCTACAGCAGAAAAGAAAAAAAGAGTTTGCGCTTATGCCAGGGTTTCCACTGACAGCAGAAGGCAGGAGGAATCTTTGGAAAACCAGACAGCAACCTACGAAAGGCTGATCCGGTCGAATCCGGAATATGCGTTTGTTGGTGTCTATGCAGATCAGGGAATCTCCGGATATTGTGAAAACCGGCCGCAGTTCCAGAAGATGCTGGAAAGAGCAAGAGCAGGGGAGATCGATCTGATCATAACAAAGTCCATATCAAGGTTTGCGCGAAATACCGTCACCGTTCTGAAAGTTGCGAGAGAACTGAAAGAATTGGGTGTCGGTATTTTTTTTGAAGAACAGAATATTAACACTCTTTCAGGGGACGGAGAGATGATGCTTGCTGTCCTCGCTTCTTTTGCCCAGGAAGAGAGCAGGAGCATGAGTGAAAACAATAAATGGAGCATTAAGAAGAAATTTGAGCGGGGAGAGGTGATGATCACCACTTCCCGTTTTTGTGGATATGACAAAAACGAATATGGGGATCTGGTGGTGAATGGCAAAGAGGCAGAGATTGTCCGGCTGTCTTTTGACCTTTATCTGATGGCCATAGGAAGTACCAGAATTGCGAGCCTGCTGGATTATCTTGGAGTTCCCACAGTGACAGGGGGAACCTGGGAAGGCGGGACTATTGGCGGAATGATTGCCAATGAAAAGTATAAAGGGGATTTCCTTTTACAGAAATATTATACGCCGCCAGACAAGCGGAATTTCACACGGAAAAATCGTGGGGAAGTACAAAGCTATTACATTTCAGAAAACCATGAGCCGATTGTTACCCCAGAAGTCTGGCAGCAGGCGCAGGAGATGCGGGATTACCGGAAAAAGATCAGAAATATCGGGCAGGATGGAACGAGAAAATTTCAGAACCGATATCCCTTAAGTGGAATGCTAATCTGCCCATATTGTGGAAAGACACTTCGGCGGAGGCAGGTTTATAAGAAAAAGATCCAATGGCTGTGCAGTACTTACATCGAGCAGGGGAAACAGGCGTGTAAGGGAATCCGGATTGATGATGCGGAACTTGCAGGATTGCACATCACGGAACAAACGGTAGTAGAGGAGGTTGTAAAGGATGGCAAGAAGCATTACCGTTATACCAGCAAGGCAGAATTCGATTTCACAGGAGAATCCCAGCCAGAACGTCCGGAGGATACGGATGGCAGCGTACTGCCGGGTGTCAACCGACCAAGAAGAACAGTTATTAAGCTATGAGAACCAGGTGAATTATTATACGAAATTCATCAAAGACAATCCACTGTATACGTTTGCCGGGGTCTATGCAGATGAAGGAATTTCTGCAACCAATACCAAAAAGAGAGAAGAATTCAACCGCATGATCGCAGACTGCAGGGATGGAAAAATTGATATGATCATTACGAAATCCATCTCCCGGTTTGCCAGAAATACATTGGACTGCCTGAATTATGTGCGGGAATTGAAAGAACTTGGCATCGGGATCCTTTTTGAAAAAGAGAATATCAATACACTGGATGCAAAGGGAGAGGTTCTGCTTACAATCCTTTCTTCCCTGGCACAGGATGAAAGCCGGTCGATTTCTGAAAACTCCACATGGGGTATCCGCAGGCGCTTTGAAACGGGAAAACATAAGATGAGTACCAAGCGGTTCCTGGGATATGACAGCGATGACAAAGGGAAACTGATCGTCAATTCCAGACAGGCGAAGATCGTTGTCCGGTTGTTCCAGGAATTCTTGGATGGAAAGACTACGGATTATATCAAGCGGATCTTTGAACGGGAAGGGGTGGTAAATTGGGATGGAAGTACCAAGTGGCATGCCACTACAATGAACAGTATGCTTCAGAATGAAAAGTATAAAGGAGACGCCCTGCTGCAGAAGAGTTACACTGTGGATTTTCTGACCAAGAAGCGGGCAAAGAATGCTGGGGAAGTCCAGATGTACTATGTGGAAGACGATCATGAAGCGATTATAGATCCACGTATTTGGGAATGCGTCCAGTTGGAATTTAAGCGGAGAGAAAAATACCTACAGGAGCATGGAACCCATTCTTATTCCAGAAATCCGGAGACAAATCCATTTGCCTCCAGAATTGTCTGCGGAACCTGCAATAAAGTCTTTTCCAGAAAGGGATGGCGCAGCAGTGCCGGATATGACAGGAAAGTGTGGCAATGCAGCGAAAGGTACCGGGTGAAAGGTGTTCAGGGATGCGATAACCGCCATGTGGAGGAAGAGACGCTGATAAAGGCGTATCTTATGGCATGGAATGCATTGGTGGAAAATCGTGAGAGTTTCCTGGAACAGTGGAAACAGCAAATGCAGGGAGAAGACCTTCTGGCCGGATACCGGGCGGAGAAATTTGTGGAATATACGAAAGATGCGAAGCTACTGAAAGAGATGGATACGGATTTTATGCTGAAAACGCTGGACCATATCAAGGTGTTTGAGGACGGGACGCTGAGGGTGATATTTCTGGATGGAATGGAGATTGAGTATGCTTCAGAGTGAAACTAGATGAGTAATACTGAAAATGCCATAGAAACTATTACATTAAAGGAGTTTCTGTGGCGTTTTTTGATGGAGTGTGGTAAATTCTATATTAGAGAGGTGCGAAAAGATGTATGTACATATGAATTATAAAAAATTGTGGATTAAGTTAGCGGAGCAAGAAATAGGCAAAGTTGAGTTTAGAAAAAGGGTCGATTTATCTCCAAATACAATAACAAAACTAAACAAAAATGAGGAAGTATCTATGCAAATTATTTTAAGAATTTGTAAGTTCTTAAGATGTAATATAGATGAAATTGGTGATGTGGTGTTTGAGGAGGAGTAATTTATGAAGGAGTTATATTTACCGAATTTAAAAAACATAAAAATTAGTAATTATACTTTGTATCAACAAGAGCCGACATTCGAATATGAGTTTAAAGATGGAATTAATGCGGTTGTTGGTGCAAATGGTATTGGAAAGACTACATTTGTTAATGTTGTTATTTATTGCTTAGTAGGGCATAAAAAGAAAAGAAATAAAATAACAAAAAATTCAAAAAAGCCAGAATATGTATATATTGATGAAGATTTTTTCAGTTCAAGGATAGATAATGAGGCTGATGATATTATTAACATGTCAGCTCAGGCCACCTTAGAATATTATCTTGGGAAAACGAAAATTATGATAACACGAAGCCTAATAGAAAATTCTATAAATGAATTACGTATTGATGATGAAGAAATAGTACAAGCAAATGACAGTATGTATCAAGAGTTAATAGAAAAATACTCTAAAATTTCTCAGTTTCAAGATTTTGAGTTATTAGTAAGAGAATTTTTGTTCTTTGATGAAAGAAGAAACAATGTGGCATGGGAGATTGATAGTCAAGATAATATTTTACGAATATTGCTCTTAAAAGAGCAATATCATCTTAAAATTAACGAGTTGGAAGATAAAATAACCAAAGCAGACACAAAGGGAAGACATAAAAGTGAAGATAAAAGAGTAGCAGAGGCATCATATAGAGAATTGGTAAAAGCTAGAGATGATATTGTTGATCAAACACAGGAAAAAAGTGATAATAAAGAAAGGGAGGATACCACTGATAATGAAGCCAATCGGGAGAGGTTGGTTCTTAGAAAAAACAGAATTGATACTGAGATATCTAATAAGAAAGAGACACTATCTGCATTACAGGAAACAGTTCAAGAAATATTGGAAGATGTTTCTCTAATGGAAGGAAATTTAGCTAATTTATCAGTGTCATACGATAATATTGTTTCGGAAATAAAGAAATTAGAAACAATATTATATAAGAGTATTTACAATAAATTACCTGATTACTATTATACTATTGAAAAAAATCTATTGACAGAGGGGAAATGTTTGGTTTGTAATACAAAGTCAAGAGATATTCAGAAGAAGGCCAATGAGATTAAACAGAACGGAAAATGTTTGATTTGTGAATCTGAATTAACAGAGAATATTCCTGTTGATGATAATTTGATTGAAAAGTTGAATTGTTTACATGAAGAAAAAAAAGAAAAATTAAATGAGTTAAATAACCAAAAAAATCAATTAGATAGATTAAATTCTAAGTTTCAGCAACATAAAAAAGACATTGATTTGTTGAAGAATGAGCTTGAAAATTTAAAAAGAGCAAAGATTGTTGTGGAAAGTGAACTGAGCCAAAATACTTCCGAGTCTGATAAAGGGGATATGTATACGGAGATATTAAAGAGTAAAGAAAAAGTCATAGCAGATTTGGAAATTGCTATTAGAGAGGCATATAACGAAAGGGATAGCTATAAAAGAGAGCTTCTTGAGTATACACAAAAATTTAAAAGTGTGATCAATAACCTGAATCAGCGGTTATCAAATTATTTTAATAAATACGCAAGTACATTTATTGGGGTGGATTGTAAGCTTTCTGTAACAGGTAAAACGTTAAATAAAATACCACATTTTTATTATGTTCCAGAAATTAATGGGCAAGTGAGAAAGGATATATGGTCAGTTTCAGAATCTCAAAGATTTTTTATAGATCAGGCATTCAGAATGGCTATCATTGATTATTTGCAAAATGATATTGGGGGATTTAGTACTTTTTTTATAACAGAAACGCCGGAGGGAAGTTTGGATATTGCATATGAATCACAGGTGGCAATGATGTTTAAAATATTTTCTGAATCTAACAATAAGATAATTTTTACTTCAAATTTGAATAGTTCCAATTTTTTAAAAGAATTATATAGGGGGATTCCAAAAGATGAAAGACCTTTGAGAACTCTTGATCTGTTAAGAAAAGGAAAGGTTACAAGAGTTCAAAAAAATAAATGGAATCAACTTGAAAATATTGTCCAGGAAATTATGGAGGCGTGATATGGAAGGTCAATATGAATTAAAAAATGATATTTTAATTGTTGCATATTATATGGAAAAAGATGGATGGAATGGAGTTAGCAAAACAAACTTTCAACGGGTACTTTATTTTGCGGCCGTTTTATCACCGACATTTTTGAAAGACTATGAGTGGACTTATGGTTTTTATAATACTATGTTCGGACCAATTAACAAAGATTTAACAACAGAGTTAGAGGAATTATTTGCGAAAGGATTATTATCGCTTGTCGACAGAAAAATAACATCTAAAAGAGTAGAAGAAAAATATGTGATTTCTTTACAAGGGGAAAAAATAGTAGAAAATCATATAATGAAGTTAAACTACGAAACATCGAAGATATTGTGGTTGGAGACAATAGTTAAAGTGCTTACAATTTATGAAGATAACTTTTTATCAAAGTTGATAAAGGAAGATCCTAATGTTTCTTTTATGAATTCGGGGAATCAGAAAACTAAGATACCTACTAATGATACTGAAGAAAACCTGTCAAATGAATTAGTGAAATATTTGGAAGAAAATGGGAGAGAAAAACTTAAGTTAGAGGGAAAAGCAGATGAGGAATATTTATTGCTGTTTTTTGACCTGCTTTATAGAAAATATAAAGGAGGAAGATAAAGATGCTCGAAATACTTTCAGAATACTTTGAAGCAGTAGATTCTGTGCTTGAGGAGAATCCGATTCTTCGTTTAGAGAAACTTTTGGATGGACATAGAAATGCGACACCAGGTGAAATAATCCAATTAAGTATAAAATTGAGAAAACAATGGAATAATTATGCAAAATATGGATTAGAAATGTGTATTGTTTTGACAGAAGAAGAATGTGTTGGAGAAGAATTAGTGTATAAATATGATTTCACGGAAGATATTACGAAGATTATTCAGAGTGGTAATAGATGTTCAAAAATCTATTATTTGAATTCACAATATAAAGTTAGTGAAATGAAACAATCTGATGAAGAATTAACGGTAGAGCAATGCAGTACTATTTCCAAACAAATAAACAAAATTGTTTTACACTTAGGCATGAAAGGAATTGATATTTTTGTTGATGGAGTAATTTTTTCGGCTGATAATTTTATGAGTAGCTATAAAGATTTGATGGATGCTGAAAGTATGCTAAGTATATGTGATTATGGAAGGTTGTTAAAGGGATTTTATGAACAAAATATTCAGTTTGACATAAATAAAAGATATTTTTTGCGAAAGGGAGACATACCTAAAGAATACCATTCAGAAACTGTAGATAAGTATCCTAAATTACTGAGAAATAAGCCTGAAGAACTTTTTGAAATTGATTTTGTAAGATACTTGAAAGATCACTGTCGGGATGCAGTTGTAAAAGAATACACTACTGCTACAGATGGTAGATATGATGTATTGGTGCTTAATGAAGATAATCAGGTATATGTTTTTGAAATTAAATGGCTAGGACGTTCTATAACAACAGGGATGAAGGTTTTTGAGAATTATAATAGTGATGAAAGAGCAATTTCGGGAGCATATCAATTGTTAGACTATGTTTCTAATGCTGATACATATAAAAAATATTTTCTCGAATTTCCGGTATATTGTGCTATCCTTTTAATTTTTGATGCAAGAGACGTAGATACTGATATCGTTTTTCCAGAAGATGTTGTAGGAATACCAAATATTGACTTAAGCAAACGATTGTTTATGGAAAAAAAGAAAATTAATGCAAGTAGTGTTTACTCCAGTAAAAGGAGGTGAAATGATTTGGCATATAGAATAGTAGACTATAGTGAAGAATATGGATCTATAATGCAATTTGGCAAAAATAAAAGTGTATATATTCATAGATGGTATCCTTTTGTAGAGGGATACTCTAAAGAATTTATTTCAAAAATAGTCGATGAATATAAAGAAATACAGAAATGTGAGAATATAGTTTGTTTAGAGCCTTTTGCAGGAAGTGGAACAACACCTTTAGAATTGCAGGATATGGGCTATTTATGCTACTCTTTTGAAGTGAGTCCATTTATGTATGATTTAGCATGTTGTAAAATGGAAACTACATATACGATAAAAAGTTTTGATAATTATTGTGAGCAGATTGTTGGATACTTTAGTAAACCAGATATGTATTCTGAGAAAAAAATTGAAACGAATTTTAAAACTTTAGTTGAACATGAGAATATAGATAAATGGCTTTTGAATAGAGAAGTTAGATTAGGAATATTAGATATATTGGAAGGGATAAATAAGTTTCATAGTAAAAAATATCAAAGACTATTTAAAGTGGCACTTGCATCTATATTGTTAGAGGTTAGTAATGTTTATAGAAATGGTAAGTGTGTTTCTTATAAGGAAAATTGGAAAGACACCATAAAATATTCTCGGAGTGATGTACATCAGATATACTTAAATAGGCTTAATGATGTTTTTAGAGAAGATATTTTGCAAATGGAAAGAATAAAGTCTAAGAAGAAATTATTTAGTAACAGAAAATATTGTTATTATGGAGATTGTAGAAAGCTAATATTTAATAAAATCCCCGATAATATAATTAATTTAGTTATTACGTCACCTCCTTATCTTAATTCACGTGACTATACAGATACGTATATGGTTGAGTTAAAAGCGTTGGGATATATGGGGGATTTAACTGCTGTAAGAGAATTAAGAGAAAAGACTTTGCGTTCGCATGTACAAATTAAATGGGGAGAGTTGGAGACATTAGAAATTGACGAATTAAAACGATCATTAAAAGACATCGAAAAGTATAAAGATAGGTTTTGGAATAGTGAACTGTTAAATATGATTAGAGGGTACTTTTTGGATATTAACACTTTGTTCAAAGGGTTAAAAAGTAAAATGGCATCAAACGGTATGATCTTTTTCAATGTTGCAAATTCGGCATACTATAATGTTGAAATAGAAGTTGATATGATAGTGTGCAAGATTGCAGAAAATAATGGGTTTAAAGTTGCAGAAATACGAGAAGCTAGAAGGGTAAAAACTAGTAGCCAACAAAAGGGAATTGCTGACGGGTTGCGAGAAAGTGTAATTGTAATAAAGAAATAAAAAGTTTGATAATTTAATGTTTTTCTTGACAAATTAGTAGTTCAGAGTGATTACTGGACTACCAAATTTGTTAAGGAGTTGATATCAGATGACAAAAGAACAGCAGAAAACGATCGAGCATCTTCGGAAAATGGGATTAGGCTACCGGAAAATAGGAATCGCATTAGATATCCCAAGGGACAAGGTCAGAAATTATTGCAAAGCAAATGATTTGGATGGATATGCAAAAAAGCGTCTTCAAGTCAGAGAAGGAAAGCAAATGGAAGCAGTCTGCGCCGACAGTGTATGCAGACAATGTGGCAAGCCATTAGAGAAGAACTCTTCCGGACGAAAACGGATTTATTGTTCTGATGCATGCCGCAGATTGTGGGTGAAAAATCATCCGTTTCTTTACAAGCATGAGTGTATATTTTGCGGAAAAGAATTTGAGAGCCAAACGAAAAATCAGAAGTTTTGCAGCCATGATTGCTACATCCATAATCGGTTTTGGCGGCAGGAGGATACCGAAGAAATCATGAAACTGATTCTTGCCGGGAAGAAAGTCCCAATGGTTCCCAAGTGGCTTAAAGACATACTCAATGGCGAAACAAAATGAGCAATAGTTTTGCCAAAGTGTATGGCTGGGGTTGCGCTTCCAGAAAAGGGGTGAAAACCGCTAAAATGGGGTAAAAATCGTCCGGTGGGATAAACTGAAAAATCGCTATACTCTTTGGCAAAAGGTGGGGATAATATTGAGTAATAACTTTTGCCATGTAGTATTCTGGTTCCGTCCCCACGCATGTGGAGACGGTTGTTCTTTTGTCCCAACTAAAACCAGATGACACCATAGAGATCGATTTGGATTTGGATGAATTGGATGCAACCTCTGCAGAAACCAAGGCTACTTACTGTTTTTGACCTCATAGTTTAGCATTATGCTGCTCTGCTTGCACGTCTCTGGATTGCCCTGTATACTGTCATCAGTATATAGAAAGAAAGTAAGCGCTTTATAACCAACCGGATAGTCAAACTTCAACTTTTGTGAGATACTTCAAATACTTGGAGTAATTCACTTCCTATCCGGTTCTCGGGATTGCAAAAGCTACG
>NZ_JACJLR010000121.1 GCF_016902345.1 Mediterraneibacter glycyrrhizinilyticus
TAGATCAGGGTATCCTGCAGTTTCTCTACCGTCTCATGGAGTGCTTTCAGGAGCGCGTCCAGATGCTTCTGGTATTCCTGATAAGTGTCGATATAAAGACGGATGCGAATAGCATTGCTGGGAAGAGCCCTGCCGAAAACAGCGGCATCCTGTGCGGCGGCGATAATGGCGTCATACTTACGCAGGGCATAAGCTTCGCCAAAACGTGCGGTACTGCGGATGACATCCACAATGTCATCTTTGGAAGCGGCAAGCATGTCCTCAGGAAGAGGATAAGAGCTTAACAGCTTTAAGGAAGACTGTGTGGTGACTTTGCTGAAGACCTTAGCGTAAGCAGGGAAAGATACTTTCAGTTCCGCAGTGAGCTTCAGAGCGACAGCAGACTGGAGATCCTTGAAATAATAATAATCACGGACCAGGTTTCTCAGATCAACAACAGAATCATCCGGGAGGATGGAAGTCTTGAGAGAAACGTTCAGGCCAACAAGGGCAGCCTTTTTTGAATCGAATTTATCATTATGCAGTTTCCTTATGTTGATATTTGTGC
>NZ_JACJLR010000122.1 GCF_016902345.1 Mediterraneibacter glycyrrhizinilyticus
TTGTTTCAGTGCACATAAATTTCCTCCGCTAAGTAAGACTATCTACCTAAATCTTATCACATAATTTTGGATATTCAATAAAGAAAACGGATATTTGCGGAAGAACCCTATTTATCCGTGAACACTGATCTACTCACGCGTAATATACATTCATACCCTTTACCGGCAGATGTCACGAATGAATACATCGGAAACATGCTTTATAAAAAGCCTGGTGTATCGGCAGATCAGCTCCTCTACCGGGATTTTAACAAAGAAGCTGTCTACAAGGCTCTGGCCCGCAAAGGAGAGCCCCTGAAGCATCTGTGGCAGAAATACAATGCCATAGGTGTCGTAGACGGGAAGAAGCCAATGAGCTATCGCCAGTACTGCAGGCGTTACAGCGAATGGGCTGATTCCAAACAGCTGACCTTCCACATCCAGCGTTATCCCGGTGTCAATCTCGAACTGGACTATGCGGGGAAGCAGCTCTATCTGCATAACCGCCGGAACCCGGATGAGACCACAAAGGTCACGATCT
>NZ_JACJLR010000123.1 GCF_016902345.1 Mediterraneibacter glycyrrhizinilyticus
ATTGTCATTTCGCAGGGGAAATCTGCGGAATCCTCATCGTCTGGTGAGATGATCCCATCCAGTACACCTGAGATCACTTCAGAAGCATAATGCTTGTAAGGGACCAGGCAGTCCGGAAGTTCCCGGTGGAGTTTCCCGCAGTTACTGCATTTCAGCCTGCGGATCAGAAACCTCCGCCTTTCTCCTCCCTCCAACCGCATGATCCTCTCGCAGGAATCCCGGTAGGAAAGCGGCTCTCCGCAGACCGGGCAGTAGGATATGGCGCTGCTCTCAACAAAAAATATCATTTTCGTGATTGTAAGTAACCTTGTAATCTGATACAATAACCATGGTTTTAATGCCAGGGTTTCAGAGTACACGACTTGTCACGGAGGGTGCTCTGGAACCCTTTTTCTTTCTGTATACTGATGACAGTATACAGGGCAATACAGAGACATGCAAGCAGAGCAGTATAATGCTAAACTATGAGGTCAAAAACA
>NZ_JACJLR010000124.1 GCF_016902345.1 Mediterraneibacter glycyrrhizinilyticus
GCTGCTGTCCGGCAGAGGATCGATATCAACTGTGTCCTTCCCCACCTGGATCGTGCGGAGACAGAGCGGTACATCCAGTCCCATCTGGCTTATGCCGGCGGCAGGCAGGACATCTTCACAGACAAAGCGCTGGATGATATCTATAAGGAGTCTACCGGGATCCCCCGCCGGGTCAACCGGATCTGTGAAAAGAGCCTGATGTATGCCAGCCAGCAGGGAAAACGCCTGATCGATGAACACCTTGTCCGCTACATCATTGAACATGAGATGCTGGGAGGTGACACACGCCAATGATCACATTTACCTGTAAAGGGAAAGGGTGTTCTCCCCGCCAGTGGGAAGGCAGCCTTGAGATCCTGCAGAAAGGGAACCCGTGTGAGGCAGAACTCTGTGCCAGGGGAAGCCGCTTCCACCTGATCGTAGGAAAGCATTCCTACGGGAACTATCTCTGTATCCCCAACTGGGATGTTGGTACAG
>NZ_JACJLR010000125.1 GCF_016902345.1 Mediterraneibacter glycyrrhizinilyticus
GCTGTCGCTTGAAGCTGACCGAGAGGAAAGCGGAAAGGACAGAAAAGAAAAATAAAAAAGTTCTTGACAAAGCGAAAGAGATTTGATAAAATATCAAAGCTGTCGCAAAAAAGAACGACAGGAACCTTGATAACTGAACAATAGACAACAACCTTGAAAATTTCTTTAAAGAGAAAATTTTTCGAACAGCGGAGACCGCGCGAGCACAGCGATGGTCCGGAGGATTTATTTTCCGGGAACAACGCGGGCAAGCATTGGCGGAGCCAACGAAGCGAGGAACTTTGTTTCGAGCTTGGGAGCGGTCGAAGCGGAACCAAACAACAGTAAAAAGGGAAGAATTAGCTAGTAGTTAGTTCTGAACTGGACACAAACACTTTTAACGAGAGTTTGATCCTGGCTCAGGATGAACGCTGGCGGCGTGCCTAACACATGCAAGTCGAGCGAAGCACTCTGCTTTGATTTCTTCGGATTGAAG
>NZ_JACJLR010000126.1 GCF_016902345.1 Mediterraneibacter glycyrrhizinilyticus
TGTCAATGCCCTCGGCGGGCTACTTCCATTTCTACGAAAACGAAATGAAAGCAGATGGATTAAAAACAGGTCTGTGTCAATGCCCTCGGCGGGCTACTTCCATTTCTACTAAAAAATAATGAGATACTATCTAATCACAATAGTGTGTCAATGCCCTCGGCGGGCTACTTCCATTTCTACGAAAAAAACTATGGAAAAAATTATCGCTACTATCAAAGTGTGTCAATGCCCTCGGCGGGCTACTTCCATTTCTACGGATCATGGTTGAACAGGATTATGATCTGTTATATCAGGTGTCAATGCCCTCGGCGGGCTACTTCCATTTCTACCAGGGATGCATATTCGATTTATTATAAACAAAAGAGTGTCAATGCCCTCGGCGGGCTACTTCCATTTCTACGAAAACGAAATGAAAGCAGATGGATTAAAAACAGGTCTGTGTCAATGCCCTCGGCGGGCTACTTCCATTTCTA
>NZ_JACJLR010000127.1 GCF_016902345.1 Mediterraneibacter glycyrrhizinilyticus
GATGCGCCCGGGGGTAACACCCGTTCCCATCCCGAACACGATGGTTAAGACCCGGACGGCCGAGGGTACTGCACTGGAGACGGTGTGGGAGAGTAGGTGGCCGCCAAATCAAAATGGGCTTATAGCTCAGCCGGTTAGAGCGCACGCCTGATAAGCGTGAGGTCGGTGGTTCGAGTCCACTTAAGCCCATTTACCAACAAAATATTGCGAGCTTAAGAAAGTTTCACGGATAAAAGAGTAAAGCTGTCTAGGCTCATCATATGGGGGATTAGCTCAGTTGGGAGAGCGCCTGCCTTGCAAGCAGGAGGTCACGAGTTCGACTCTCGTATTCTCCACTCGGTTTCAATCGAAACCGAAAGATGTACCTTGAAAACTGCATACAGAGAAAATCAATTGATAAGTAAGAAATATCTTATAAATCAAGACATCCGAGGTAATGTTATTAACAACATTAACAATTATCCAG
>NZ_JACJLR010000128.1 GCF_016902345.1 Mediterraneibacter glycyrrhizinilyticus
CCCTCACAGCTGGTCTCCATCGCCAATGCACAGATAAAGTCAGCGCAACGTTCCGTCATTCTGCTATAATGACTCAAGAAACCGTTAACTGTTTCGGAAAAAGTAGTAACTTCACAATCAGGGTTCTCACATTGATATTCATAAGCATTTATCAGAAGCCATGTAGTTTTTCCAAGGACCGGAAGATCCTGAACTTTTCTTTCATAGGTTCCATGACGATGGGGTGAAATGACCCCACATTTTGGACATATACAATCCTTAGAGTGTGCGATTATTTTAATTTGTATCTCATGATCTGTCTGGCAGATATCCGCAATTTCTAAATCGGTCGGATAGAAGTGTCGCAGATCAAGACTTGTTTCAGTGCACATAAATTTCCTCCGCTAAGTAAGACTATCTACCTAAATCTTATCACATAATTTTGGATATTCAATAAAGAAAACGGATATTTGCGGAAGAACC
>NZ_JACJLR010000129.1 GCF_016902345.1 Mediterraneibacter glycyrrhizinilyticus
AATAATAATCACGGACCAGGTTTCGCAGATCGACAACAGAATCATCCGGGAGGATGGAAGTCTTGAGAGAAACATTCAGGCCAACAAGGGCAGCCTTTTTTGAATCGAATTTATCATTATGCAGTTTCCTTATGTTGATGTTTGTGCTATTCTTAGTGATGATAGGATTAATGACGGAGCAGTCAAAACCCTTATCACGAAGGAAGCACAGGAGCGGGATGTGGTAGATCCCGGTAGACTCAAGGAAGCAGCGGCTTTTGAGAGAATACGTCTCTTGCGCTTCCTTTATTTTTGTGACAGCGAGATCTCTGGACCTGGGATCAGAATGGATGATCTTAAAAGGCTTCCCTATAAAAGAACCATTGGGGAGAGCAATCGACATCCAGGTAAAATCGGCACCAACATCAAGGCCGACAGAGAGGTAAGAAGAAACGC
>NZ_JACJLR010000130.1 GCF_016902345.1 Mediterraneibacter glycyrrhizinilyticus
CTCTTATCCTCTTCCTGAGGACATGCTTGCCGCCTCCAAAGAGGACATTGTGGATATCATCCGCAGTACCGCACGTTTTGGCGAAGCTTATGCCCTGCGTAAGTATGACGCCATCATCTCTGCCGCGCAGGATGCCGCTGTTTTCGGCAGGGCTCTTCCTAGCAATGCTGTCCGTATCCGTCTTTATATCGACACTTACCAGGAATACCAGAAGCATCTGGATGCGCTCCTGAAAGCACTTCATGAGACGGTAGAGAAACTGCAGGATACCTTGATCTACGACCAGATCTGCCTTCTGCAGTCCCTGTACGGGATCGGATTCTTAAGTGCAGTCGTCCTGGTCGCAGAAATGGGGGATTTTAAACTTTTTTCTTCCCCGAAAAAGCTTTACGCCTACTTTGGGCTTGACCCCGCTGTCAAACAGTCCGGAAAG
>NZ_JACJLR010000014.1 GCF_016902345.1 Mediterraneibacter glycyrrhizinilyticus
CTTGAAGCGTCCGAGTAGAAAGAGGGCGTTCGGAAAGCGCGCTTTCCAGAACGTCATATTGTACAGGTATAGGGCGCCAGCCCGCGACCGAGTCGGAGCAGGGCGGAGAGGAGGTGCGCAGCAGGGCTTGAAGCGTCCGTGCAGAAGAGGGCGTTCGGAAAGCGTGCTTTCCAGTGGATGCATTCGCGTAAATGAGAGTTAAGAAGGAGGACAAGACATGAAAGACAAGATTTTTGGTGTACTGCAGAGAGTCGGGCGGAGTTTCATGCTCCCGATCGCAATCCTTCCGGTAGCAGGGCTGCTCCTTGGGATCGGAAGTTCATTCACAAATGCGACGACTATTGAGACTTACGGACTGCAGGCGATTCTGGGGGACGGGACAGTGCTCCATGCTCTGCTTACCATCATGAGCCGGGCGGGAAGCATCATTTTTGACAATCTTCCGATCATTTTTGCGGTGGGAGTAGCGATTGGTATGGCAAAGAAGGAGAAGGAGGTTGCAGCCCTTGCGGCGATGATCTCATTCTTTGTCATGAATGCGACGATGAGCGGTATGCTGAATGTACAGGGGGAGATCCTTCCTGACGGAACCATCGCTGAGGATGTTCTGAGCGGAACGATCGTGAATGTCTGCGGCATCCAGACTCTCCAGATGGGCGTCTTCGGCGGCATCATCGTAGGCCTGGGGGTTGCTGCCCTCCACAATAAATTTTACAAGATCCAGCTTCCGAACGCGTTGTCATTCTTTGGCGGATCGAGGTTTGTGCCGATCGTTTCGACCATCACATATGTGGGTGTGGGCATTCTCATGTATTTTGTCTGGCCGGTAGTGCAGAATGGTATTTATGCTCTGGGCGGCCTGGTCACGGGGACCGGATATCTGGGGACACTGATCTTCGGTATTATCAAACGGGCACTGATCCCCTTTGGACTGCACCATGTATTCTATCTTCCGTTCTGGCAGACAGCAGTGGGCGGCACGATGGAAGTTGCAGGTCAGATCGTGGAAGGCGGACAGAACATCTTCTTTGCACAGCTGGCTGATCCGACTACGGTACATTTCAGTGCAGATGCCACCAGATATTTCTCAGGTGAGTTTATTTTCATGATCTTCGGGCTCCCCGGCGCTGCACTTGCAATGTACCGCTGCGCGAAACCGGAGAAGAAGAAACAGGCGGGAGGCCTCCTGCTCTCTGCGGCACTTGCGTGTATGCTGACCGGGATCACAGAGCCGCTGGAGTTCTCGTTCCTTTTCGTTGCGCCGATCCTGTTCGTTGTACAGGTGATCCTTGCCGGAGCGGCATACATGATCGCGCATATACTGAACATTGCGGTGGGACTGACTTTCTCGGGCGGTCTTTTGGATCTGTTCCTCTTCGGAATCCTTCAGGGAAATGAAAAGACAAGCTGGCTGAGGATCATTCCGGTGGGCATCATTTACTTTATCCTGTATTATGTGATCTTTACAGTCCTGATCAAGAAAATGAACCTGAAGACACCGGGACGGGAAGATGACGATGCGGAGACAAAGCTGTATACAAAGGCTGATTATAAGGCGAAGCAGGGAGAGGCAGCAGGCAGCACGGCAGCCGGAGCCGGAGATGAGAAGAGTGTCCTTATCACACAGGGCCTTGGAGGAAAGAAAAATATATCTGATGTAGACTGCTGTGCTACAAGGCTGCGCTGTACTGTCGTAAAACCGGAACTTGTAAACGAGGGGATTTTGAAGGCCACATCTCCGTCCGGTATCATCCGGAAAGGGCAGGGCATCCAGATCATCTATGGACCGTCCGTGTCGGTCATCAAGTCGAATCTGGAAGATTATCTTGAAACAGCACCGAATGAGGAATATATTGTGGAAGATACGGTGGCGGCTCAGGAAACTGCCAAAGAGGATGAAAACTCCACGGCAGGAAATGCGCCGGACGCAGACCGCGCCGGAACGAGTGGGGAAGTGAAGGTGCAGAAAGTGCTCTGTGCCCCTGTCTCAGGAGAAGCGGCACCGATCACAGAGGCGTCCGACGAAGCCTTTGCAGGTAAGATGATGGGAGACGGCTATATCGTGCGCCCGGAAGAGGGCATGGCTTATGCTCCGGAAGATGGGGAAGTATCCTTTGTGTTCCCGTCGAAACACGCTGTGGGACTCCGGAGTGCTGACGGCACAGAATATCTGATCCATATCGGTGTGGATACTGTGAACCTGAATGGAGAAGGGTTCGAGGCATTCGTAAAAGACGGAGATCAGGTGAAAAAGGGTGACAAGCTCATAGGGTTTGATATAAAATATATAAAGGAACACGCAAAGTCAGATGAGTGCATCATTGTGTTCACAAGCCTTCAGGAAGGGGAGGAGATCCGCCTGACAAAGCCGGGGAAAGTTGGCAAACTGGACGAGGCGGCGGAAATCGTAAGCTTCTGAGCACAGATGAGAGCGGAAAGCGGGACTGCGGTCCGTGACAAAGGACAGACAGAGACCGGAGGGGGAATGGCAGGATGTATCGGATCATCAAAGTGCTGAATAATAATGGGCTTCTAGTATATGACGAACGGACAAGAAAGGAACTGATCTTTCTCGGGAACGGAGTCGGATTCGGGAAACGGCCGACAGAGAAGGTGGAGGAGATCAGCGGGGCAAAGGTGTATTCTCTTGTCACCAGGCAGAAGGACCAGTCGATCTTAAAGGTCGTCAATGGGATCAGGCCGGAGTTCATCGAGGCGGCAGGCCGGATCATCGAGGAGGCGGAGAAGGTATTTCAGGAAGTGGACCATGAGATCCTTCTCCCCATGGCAGACCATATTGCGCTGGCTGTGAAGCGGGCGCAGGAGAACCGCCAGATGCCCAACCCGTTCACTCCGGATATCCGGGTCCTGTTTGCAAAAGAGTATTCGGTGGCGTGCACGGGAAGAAAGATCATACAGGAGATGACAGGGGTCGAGATCACGGACGATGAGGCAGGGTTTATCACGCTACATATCCACGCGGGGCTCTCTGATGAGCAGGTGTCGGTGGCGCTTGATACGACCCGGATCATCAACGAGGGGATCGAGATGATCGAGAAGGCATTTGACCAGAAGCTGCCAAAAGACTCTCTTGCGTGTACGCGTCTGATGAGCCATCTTTACTATATGATCGCCAGGACCCGGCGGGGCGAAGCGACGAATGTGGACTTTAATGATTTTATATTTGCAAATTATCCGAAGACCGGTGAGGTGGCGCGGGAAGTGTGCGGGTTTATGGAGCACGAACTGAAAAAGCCGGTCGGAAAAGAGGAGATCGGATTTCTTGCGATCCATATCCAGAGAGTGATCGCTCCGGAAACTGTGTGATAGGATCAGTCTCAGCGCGGCGCGCGGGTCTGGAAAATAAGAACTCATAGTTGTGTAAAGGAAGAAAATCGTCTATACTCATTTCAGAGTATAGGCGATTTTTTAGGAGGAATGCAGGCATGTACAAGATCCTGATCATAGAGGATGACCTGGCGATGGCGCAGGCGATACAGAAGGAAATGACAGCGTGGGGAAATGAGGCGGAGTATGTGCAGGATTTCCGCAATGTGATGAAGATCTTTGCGGAGTATGATCCGCATCTGGTGCTCATGGATATCACCCTTCCGTTCTACAACGGATACCACTGGTGCAGTGAGATTCGGAAAGTGTCTGACGTCCCGGTCATATTTATCTCGTCCGCAGCGGACAATATGAATATCATCATGGCTGTGAACATGGGCGGAGACGATTTCATCGCAAAGCCTTTTGACCTTGGAGTGCTTACGGCGAAAACACAGGCGCTCCTCCGCAGGACTTATGATCTGTCAGGAAAAGTTCCCATTCTGGAACACCGGGGAGCCATGCTGAACCTGTATGACTGCTGCCTTTTCTATGAGGGGGATAAAATCAATTTGACGAAGAATGAGTTCCGTATCCTGCAGACGCTGATGGAGAACAAGGGGAGGCTGGTCAGCCGGGATACGCTCATGACAAAACTGTGGGAAACGGACGATTATATTGAAGAGAACACGCTGACCGTCAATATTGCCCGCCTGAGGAAAAAACTGGAGAATGCGGGGCTGAAGGACTTTATCACAACGAAAGTGGGAGAAGGGTATATTATCGAGAAAACGGCGGAAACTTGACTTTTTTTAGCATAGGGAAAAGAATCTGCAGAGGAATTTGTTAGCAATGATGAGAGATATCATGAGATCCATTTACAGTCACAGGACATACATCCTGTGGGGCTTGATCTGCATATTGATCTTTGCGGCGATCTTTGCGCTCTACGGCATTGATATGCGGGTGATCTGTTATCCGCTTCTGCTGTGCGCGGTGGTGACGGCTGTTTTTTTCCTGCGCGGCATTGTAAGAGGCAGGGAGAAACACAGAGAGCTGGAGATGCTTCGGGAGGCTCAGGATGTGGACCGGGAGATGCTGCCACAGCCGGAGAGCAGGACAGAGGAGGATTACCAGGAACTTGTGTGCGCGGTGCAGGAAAGGCTCCGGAACGAGAAAGAGGCTCAGGAGGAGGCGCGCAAAGACATGGAGGACTACTATGCCATGTGGGTCCACCAGATCAAGGCGCCGATCGCGGTGATGAACGTGCTCCTTCAGCAGGCGGATACGGCGGAGAACCGGGAACTCCGGGCGGAGCTGTTCCGGGTGGAGCAGTACGTGGATATGGTACTCAGCTATGTGCGGCTCGGGGATGGGGCGTCAGATCTGGTCATACAGGAGTATGCGCTGGATGAGATCATCCGGAAGGCGGTCCGCAAATATGCCGGGCAGTTTATACGGAAAAAGATCCGGTTGATATATGAAGGAACGGACGTCAGAGTCCTTACGGATGAAAAATGGCTGACCTTTATCATCGAGCAGCTGTTATCCAATGCAGTAAAATATACGTCCAGGGGAAGCGTCACGATCACAGTGGACGCTGGGAAGAAGATGACGGTCACGGATACCGGGATCGGCATTGCGCCGGAGGACCTGCCCCGGATCTTTGAGAAAGGATACACCGGGTATAATGGGCGGAGGGATAAGAAATCCACGGGGATCGGGCTGTATCTGTGCAGGATGGCGGCGGAGCGGCTGGGGCATAAGCTCACGGCGGCGTCGGAACCGGGCGAGGGCAGCAGCTTTACGATCGATCTGGAATCCTACCCCTTCCGGGCGGAATGATCAGAAGCCGGAACAGCAGAAAATGCTGCAATATGACTGCGGCGCTGCATGATATTACAGAAATGTCACATAGGACAGCCGGAATGTCACAGGATTCGATGTCGGCATTCCGGCTGTCCCTGTTATACTGATTTCCAGAAAGAGGAACTGCGGTGATCCGGTCAGAACCGGTGAGCAGCGGTGCCCAAGGAACAAATAGAAGGAGGTCATGGAACATGGCTGTGTTGGAAGTGAAAAATCTGAAAAAGATATACAAGCCCCGGTTTGGAGGAAATCAGGTGCAGGCGCTCTCGCGGGTCACATTCTCTGTGGAAGAGGGGGAATATGTGGCGATCATGGGGGAGAGCGGCTCTGGAAAGACCACGCTGCTCAATATCATGGCGGCGCTCGATAAACCTACGGAAGGAGAAGTTTATCTTGACGGAAAGCCACTGTCGTCGGTGAAGGAGAAGGATATTGCAGAGTTTCGCAGGGACAACCTGGGGTTTGTGTTCCAGGAGTTCAATCTGCTGGATACCTTCAATTTGAAGGACAATATCCTGCTCCCGCTGGTGCTGAAAGGTGTTTCATATAAGAAAATGTCGGGAAAACTTCTTCCCATCGCCAGGGAGCTGGGAATCGAGAGTCTGTTGGAGAAATATCCATACGAGGTGTCGGGAGGCCAGAAGCAGAGGGCAGCAGCTGCGCGCGCTCTTATCACGGATCCGAGGATCCTCCTTGCGGATGAACCTACCGGAGCGCTGGACTCCCGATCTACGGACGAACTGTTGGACCTGTTTGCCAGGATCAACCGGAAAGGACAGACGATCCTTATGGTGACCCATTCCGTGAAGGCGGCGAGCCGGGCCGGGAGAGTTCTGTTTATCAAAGATGGAGAGGTGTTCCATCAGGTTTACAGAGGAAACATGTCCGATGAACAGCTCTATCAGAAGGTGTCAGACACTCTGACCATGCTTGCGACAGGCGGTGACAGAAGATGAGGGGCGGTTTTTATATCAGGCTTGCGGCCACGGGAATATCGAAGAACAAGAAACTTTATTATCCGTATATCCTGACCTGTATCTGTATGGTCATGATGTACTATATCATCTCCTTTTTGTGCAGAAGCGAGGAGTTCAAGGAAGTGCCGGGAGCGGCGACATTGCAGAGCATCCTTGGATTTGGCGTGATGGTGATCGCGATCTTTTCCCTGATCTTTCTGTACTATACCAACTCCTTCCTGATCCGGAGGCGGCAGAAGGAGTTCGGACTGTACAATATCCTGGGAATGGGAAAACGGAATCTGGTGAAGATCCTTCTGTGGGAAAATCTTCTGACCGCTTTGTCCTCTCTGATACTGGGGCTTGCCTGCGGTGTGCTGTTGTCAAAAGCCGTGGAGCTGGTTGCGGCAAGGATCCTGGGAGGAATGGCGGATTTTGGATTTTCAGTGGATCTGAGTGTTTTCCTTGACACGATCGTTTTGTTCGTCGGGATCTTCTTTCTGGTCATGCTGAGGATGCTTATCTCGATCCTGCGTTCCCGCCCGGTGGAGATGCTGAGGAGCGAGAATGTGGGAGAGAAACCGCCGAAGGCGAACTGGATCCTTGCGCTGCTGGGAGCCGCGCTGCTGATCTATGCATACCATGCAGCAGTGACCATCGACGACCCGGTGACAGCGGTGGCGGGGTTCTTCGGAGCGGTGGTCCTGGTGATTGCGGCAACCTATCTTCTGTTCATCGCCGGCTCGGTGACACTGTGCAGGCTGCTGCAGAGAAAGAAATCTTATTATTATAAAACAAAGCATTTTGTTTCTTTATCTTCTATGGTTTACCGAATGAAGCGTAACGGAGCGGGCCTTGCCTCGATCTGCATCCTTTCTACCATGGTGCTCGTCACAGTGTCATCCACGTCCTGCCTTTTTCTCGGCTCGGAAGAGGGGCTTAGGCAGAGGTATCCGAGGGATATCGTGGTGAACATTTACCCGGAGGAAGGCGAAGACGTGGAGCCTTTGCATGACGAGATCAACAGGATCGTTGAAGAACATGATGTACAAATGGAAAATGCGATGCAGTATACCATGCTCAGTGTGGCGGCGCTCCAGTCGGGAGATATGCTTTATTTTGACTCGGGCGAGGCTTACAGAACGGGTGAAGTGAATGTGATCCGGGATATCAGGCAGATGTATATCTTCCCGCTGTCGGATTACAACCGGCTGATGGGGGAGGAGAAGACGCTGAGCGACGGCGAGGCGCTCCTGTATACGACAAAGATGGAATATGAGTATGATACCATCTCCCTGGAGAACTGCGGTACATGGAAAGTGAAGGAGAAGGTCCTTGATTTTGTCTCTGTGGGAGGCGATGTGGCAAATGTTTCATCCGGTGTATTCCTGTTTGTCAAAGACGAATCTGTGATCCGGCAGATCGAGCAGGGAGAGGCCGAGATCTATGGAGACAATATGTCCAGCCTTGAGAAGTGCTATGCCTTTGACCTGGACTGCAGCGGGGAAGAGCAGATCCGGATCGCAGAGGAGATCGGAGCGCTGACAGGCACGCAGAGCGAGCGGGAAAGGGCTTACCCGCTGGCAAGTGTGGAGTGCAGAGAGGCTGAGCGGGCAGGATTCTACGGTCTGAATGGAGGATTGTTCTTCCTGGGGCTCCTTCTGGGGATCGTCTTCCTCTTCGGTACCGTGCTGATCATGTATTACAAACAGATCTCAGAGGGGTATGAGGACCAGGCGCGGTTCGATATCCTGATGAAGGTCGGGATGACAGGGAGAGAGGTGCGGCAGAGCATCAATTCCCAGGTGCTGACTGTGTTCTTCCTTCCTCTCGTGGTATCCGGTATCCATACGGCGTTCGCATTTCCCATGATCTCAAAGATGGTGGTGATAATGGGAGTGACGGACCAGAAGTTTCTGATCGCAGTGACAGCAGGGTGTTTCCTGATCTTTGCCCTGTTCTATGTCCTGATGTATGTGGTGACCTCGAGGGAATACTTTAAAATAGTCAGTAAAAAGAGATGAAAAGAGCACAATTGTCTGTCCCTTCTCTTTGCGCCTGTGGTATAATGACTGCATAGGATAACTACTTAACATTTGCGGGGGCGCAGAGAGGAGTGGCAGATATGATGAAACATACGATCATTACCATTGGAAGACAGTTTGGCAGCGGCGGGCACGAAGTCGGGAACCGTCTTGCAGAGCGGCTTGATATTCCGCTCTACGATCATAATCTGATCCACATGGCGGCACAGGAACTTCGGATCAGCAATGAAGATGCGACCAGAGTGGATGAGACGGTGTTGGGAAGATTCTTGTCGGCATATGCGGCGGGGAGCGTGGAATACCGTGCATTTGTGACCAGCGACGAATCGGGAAGGCCGCTCACGGACCGGGTGTACGAACGGCAGTCAGCCATCATCAGGAAGCTGGCGGATCAGGGACCCGGGATTTTTGTCGGACGGTGTGCGGATTATGTTCTGGGAGACTATTCCAACTGTATCAATGCGTTTATCTATGCATACAAAGAAGATCGGATCCGCAGGATCATGAAGCTTTATAATCTGGAAGAAAAGAAAGCCATCGACAAGATCAAAAAGGTAGACAGAGAGCGCCGGATCTATTATGAGTCGAGGACGGGAAGAGAATGGGGAAGCATTGAGGCAAACAGTATGATGTTCAATGTAAGTCTGCTGGGGATCGACGGCGCGGTGGATGCCCTGGAGGCGATCTACAGGAAATGGGAGTCCAGGGACCGGTGACTTGTCTGACGGACTCTGGAAAGAGCACCGGAAATTGCAGAATGAAGCGGGGAGATAAATTTCCCCTGATATAACAGGACCGGTCAGCGGTGCCGTCGGAGGAGACGGATGCTGACCGGTTCTTTTTCGCCCTTTTCTGCCTTGATAATGTGGCGTAGTATGACTACGGCTGAAATGATCAGGATGCCGGATACCAGGGAGCGGGGCTGAAAACTGCGGAGCGATACCGCGCTGAGGCATACATAGGTCACGACGCTGCGGACCAGATGTGGCTCGATGATGATGACCAGAGAAAAGAGCAGGTAAAATACGGCGAGAGCCAGCACGGGGCGAAGGTTCGGATACAGACCCAGAAGGCATCCGAAGGATACCGCGATGGATTTTCCGCCCTTTCCGGGATGGAAGAGAGGAAAGGCATGGCCGATGACCGGAGCTGCCAGTACAAAGGCAAACAGTCTGTTCCCGGGATTCAGGATCTTCAGTGCGAGATGTACGGGGAAGAACCCCTTTGCCAGTTCCAGGCAGAGGATCAGGATCCCTGCGCGGACGCCAGCGTGCCGGAAGGCATTGAAAGAGCCCGGATTCCCGTCGTCACTCAGTTGACAGATGTCAATGCCGTACCAGTATTTGGGGATCAGGCGGGCAAAAAGGATGCTGCCCGACAGATATCCCAGAAGGATGAAAAAGTAATATCTTTGCATGGTGTCATCTCCTTGATACGCTGGATAAAGAGCGTTGCTCAATCGTTGTGCTGTTCCGCCTCCACCAGACTTCGGAGCAGGCGGCAGATGTTTTCGGAGGCATCCCCCGGGATGGTCTCGCGCTGTTTCCTGCGCATCTTTTCGCAGTGCGCGCTGTCATGGAGGAGCGCCCTGCCCTCTGAGATCTGTCCCGCAAGGCGTCGGTCTGTGACGGACATGCCGTGCTCCGTAAAGAAGGTCAGATTTTTTTCTTCACAGCCGGGAATGGGCCTGGTGTGGACAATGGGGATCCCTTTGACGGCGGCCTCAGTGCTCGTCAGGCCTCCCGGTTTGGTAAAGATCACGTCACAGGCGTCCATATAGGCGGCGATGTGGTCGGTATATCCGAGAATGCGGATCTGAGGATGCCTTCCGAAGGCTGTATGAAGGATCTTGCGCAGCTTCAGGTTATTCCCGCAGATGACGATAATGTACTCGTTGTCTTTCAGCTGGGAGAGAAGTCCTGCTACGAGAAGGTTGACCTTTCCGAATCCCATACTGCCGCTCATGATAAGATAGACAGAAGCGTCCTCCGGAATCCTGCAGATCGCTCTTGCCTGCGCTTTTTTTCCGGGGCGGGAGAATGCCGGTCTGACCGGAATGCCGTAGGGCAGGAGTTTTTCTTTCGGAATCCCTTTCCCGGCAAATTCGTCTTTCAGGGAAGCGTGGGGGAGGATGTAGTAATCACACTCTGTTTCCTCCCAGAAAGGGACGCAGGTATAATCGGTTTCAATGGCAACGACTTTCTGATCCAGCATCTTTTTCCTTTTCATGTATGTCAGAGTTTCGGCAGGAAACAGATGCGGGGTCACGATCACATCGCAGGGGTTCTCGTCGAGAAAGCGCTTCAGTTTTCTGGCCAGAAGTGCGTTGGCGTAGTAGACCGGCGATTTGTGCCGGCTGCTGCTGACCAGTCCGCCCAGATGGTAGAGAAGGGAGAAGAATGCCGGTATGTATTTGACGACAGAGACGTACCCGCCGCCGACAAAGCGGGAGATCTGTCTGCCTCCCAGCATCATGATATCCATCAGCTCGGCCTCGTCGCCGTGGGCGCGGGCGTACTCCATCAGAGCCTTTCCGGCGGAGTTGTGCCCTTCGCCTGTATTGCATGATAAGATCAATATTTTCATAATGTTATAATCCTCCAGTTTTAAAGTATGATCTCAGCGAGAAAGACGACAGCCGGTATCGTGATGATGGACAGGACTGTTGTCGTGGCAAAAAGTTCGGAGGAGTAGGTGTAATTCTGCCTGTACCGGATCGCCATCATGGTACCTGTTGTGGCAGCCGGGCAGGCGGCGCCGATCAGGATGGTGGTAGCGACTTCGGAGGGCAGAGACATGAGTTTGAGCACAGCGATCATCAGGACCGGGATCAGGATCAGTTTGATAAAAGAGATAAAATAGATCCTGAGATTGCGGAGCATTTTTCCGAGATCTGACTGTGCGACAGAAAATCCGGCCACCATCATGGCAAGCGGTGTGTTCATGTCCGCAACGTAGTTCATGGAGTCAAGCACTACAGAGGGAATACGGATCCGCAGGAAAAACAGGGCGACAGCCGCCAGTGTAGAGAGAAACATGGGGGAGAGGATGCCTTCTTTCATATTTTTGAGAGAGCACTTCTTCTCCATGAGAATGATCCCGTGGGTCCAGGTAAAAAGGTTGAACACGACCATATAGGCTGTGATAAAAAATACGCCGCTGCTCCCGAGAATGCTGTTCACCAGCGGGATCCCGATAAAACCGCAGTTGGAGTACATGCTGTTGAAACGCTCGATACTGCAGTCCGGGCCGGAAGAAGGACGGATCAGGACCGTGGAGATGAGAACCCCCAGGATATGGGTGATGAAAGCCGCCGCGAACGCAAGGAGCAGTCCTCTTACCATATCAGGGTCATACTCTGTGTCCTGATAGACCGTGATGATGAGGAGCGGGTTGACGACCATGAGCAGCAGGTTGGATATGGAACGGTTGCCGTTCTGATCCACAAGTTTTATTTTGTAACAGATAAATGCGAGCAGCATGATGAAGAACATCTTCAAAAGCTGCTCGAAGATCAGCATAAACATACGAAACGAAACCCCTCTACTCCATAAATGAAGCTACGAGCCCGTTGACGAGCTTACCATCCGCTTTTCCCTTTACTTTCGGCATCAGCTCCTTCATGATGCGCCCTTTGTCCTTCGGGAGAGGTTTCTCAATGCCCAGGCCGGAGAGAACTTCACGGATCACCGTTTTGATCTCTTCCTCGGACATCATCTTCGGCGCGTATTCTTCCAGGACAGCGAGCCTTTTCTCTGCCTCGTCCAGCAGGTCTGTGCGGTCTGCGGGAGTCATCTCTATGGTCTCTTTGAGCTGTTTGATCTCCTTTAAGATCACCTGATTTTCCTCTTCTTCTGTCAGATCCGCTCTCTTGTCGATGGCCTTGTTCTTGAGGGAGGACAGGAGAAAGGACAGTGCTGCTTTTCTCTCTTTGTCCCCGGCTTTCATCGCCGCTACCATTGCGCTTCTTACTTCATCAATCTTACTCATGGATGATTACCTCCTTGATCATTGGAAAACGACAGGTATTTTCCTGGTCGTTATGCATCGTTTTTTATAGTGTATATCAGTATGCACCGCTTTTTAACGGTGTATGCCTGCCTGTAGCTCTTCCGCCCAGGTCTGCAGGCTGTAGGTGTGTCCATTGAACAGCTTCAGGATGACCCCTGTAGGGTTGTCTTCATTTGCAAAGGCATTCGCCTCATCCGTATCCACATGCATGGCAAGGGAATAGGAAGGACTGACTCTGACTACAACATCGGAAAAGATGAGGGAGCGTTCGTAGCTGGTGGTGATGACAAAGACGATGTCATTGTCCTTGACATGTGCCCGCAGAGCGTCGACGGGGGTCATATGGATATGCCGTTTTGCGACGATCACGCCTTTTGACAGTTCGATCTTCCCCTTTGGACCGATCAGCGTGCAGCCGGGTGTCCCCTCCAGGTCGCCGGACTGACGGATGACACTTTTGATGCCCAGACGTCTGGCGTCTGTCACAGAGATTTCGACCTGCGTCTCGCTCCGGCAGGGGCCGAGGATGACTACTTTCTCGAATCTGCCTCTGGGACCCGCCACAGTCAGCCGTTCTTTGCAGGCGTACTGACCCGGCTGACTCAGCTCTTTTGCAAATGTCGGCTTTGCACCGGGACCAAACAGTATCTCAAAATCTTCCTCTGTGATATGGATATGTCTTGCGGAAGTTTCGATCGGTATTGTTAAACTCATGGCTTTCCCACTCCTTTATCTGAACTTATGCCACCTTTAAGATTTTAGCAGAATAAAGTGATGTTTTCAATAGGAAGGGAAAGGTTAAAAATGAGTAAAGGTCATGTAAAGAAAATATAAAGAAAATGTAAAATTTCATTGACACGCCAGATGGGTCCATGCTAGTTTAATAATAGTGTGTTAAAAACGCATAGACAATTTAATAAGGAAAATAATAACAGTTATCACAAAGGAGAAACAAAGGAGAAAGAGAAATGGGTATAACAGACGTCCTCTCTTTGCTCGGCGGTCTTGCGCTGTTCCTATACGGAATGCAGACGATGAGCAACGGGCTCGAGGCAGCCGCCGGGAACAAAATGAAATCGATCCTTGAGAAACTTACTTCAAACCGTATCAAAGGAGTTCTTGTCGGTGCGGTGATCACAGCCGTGATCCAGTCCTCTTCTGCAACTACGGTTATGGTCGTTGGTTTTGTGAATTCCGGACTTATGACGCTGAAACAGGCAGTGTGGATCATCATGGGAGCCAACATCGGCACCACGATCACGGGACAGCTGATCGCGCTTGATATCGGAGCGATCGCGCCGCTCTTTGCGATTGGCGGCGTTGCGGTAATGATGTTCGTGAAAAATGAGAAGGTACACCATGTCAGCAGTATCTTTGCGGGACTCGGTATCCTTTTCATAGGTATGGACATGATGGGCGCGGCGATGGAGCCGCTTCAGGAATCGGAAGCGTTTATCAGCCTCATGACCAAGTTCAGCAATCCGCTGATCGGTATCCTTGTGGGTGCGGTATTTACAGCGATCATCCAGTCCTCCTCTGCGTCGGTGGGTATCCTCCAGGCGCTGGCGGCGACAGGGATGGTGCCTCTGTCGAGCGCGGTGTACGTGCTGTTCGGACAGAATATCGGAACCTGTATCACGGCAGTCCTTGCATCCATCGGAATGAAGGTGAATGCAAAGAGGACAACGATCATCCATCTGATGTTCAATATCATAGGTACGGTCATCTTCACCATCGTCTGCATGGTCACGCCGTATGTGCAGCTGATCGAGTCGCTCACGCCGGGGGATCCGGTGGCTCAGATCGCCAATGCCCATACAATATTTAATATTGCAACGACGCTGATCCTCCTTCCGTTTGGAAGCAAGATGGCGGAATTTGCGGAGAGGATCCTGCCGGACAGCAAAAAGGCGGACGACGAGGATCTCAGGCTCAAATATATCCGCCCGTTCGAGTCCTCCTATTCGATCGGAAACAGCGCGGTCGCGGTTTCACAGGTTAAGGATGAAGTTGGCAGGATGACCCAGATGGTGGCGAAGAATATTTCGGACGCGTTTGACACGCTGATCAATTATGATGAGAAGGCAAAGGCGAAGATCATCGAGAGAGAAGAGTACATTGATTACCTCAATAAAGGCATCTCTGAATATATTGTGTCGCTGATGGCAAACGAGAGGTCTATGGATGACTCCAGAAAGATCAATGGATATTATGCGATCGTCAGCAATCTGGAGAGAATCGGGGATCATGCTGTGAACATTGTCGAGTATGCTGACGACATGAAAAAATGGGATCTCAAGTTTTCGGACAATGTGCTCGAGGAACTCGCTGAGATGAAGAAACAGTGCCTTATCTCGCTCGATAATGTAAAAGAAGTGGATGCGGGGAATGCAGAAACAGTGCTCGGCAAGGCGGTTGAACTGGAGCAGAAGACAGATAACATGCGTGACAAGTATTTTAAGAAACAGATGCAGCGGCTGAAAAAAGGAAAATGCAAGCCGCAGAGCGGCATTGTATTCTCGGAGATCCTGACGGATTTCGAGAGAATGGGAGACCATGTGCTGAATATCGCCCAGGAATACCGGGGAATGGAATAACCGGAATCTCTGTGGGATAAGAAATTCGAATATTTTCCTCCGTTTTACAGATACTACATTTAATGACAGAAAAAGTAAGGATGTAGAATCTTGTAAAACGGAGGAATTTTTATATGAAAGCGACAGGGATAGTAAGGCGGATCGACGACCTGGGGCGGGTCGTCATCCCGAAAGAGATCAGAAGAACGCTCCGGATCCGGGAGGGCGATCCGCTGGAGATCTTCACGGACCGGGAGGGGGAGATCATCCTGAAGAAATACTCCCCCATCGGGGAACTGGGGACACTGGCAAAGCTGTATGCGGAAAGTCTGTCCCAGACCCTGGGATGCACCGTATGCATCACAGACATGGATCAGATCGTATCCGCCTCAGGGGCAGGAAAAAAGGATCTGCAGGATCAGTTTATCAGCCGGGAGGCAGAGAAGCTGATCCAGGAGCGGGGCCAGATCCTGGCAAAGGCGGGAGATCTCGGATATGTCAGGGTCACTGCCGACATGGGGGATTACCATGACGAGTCGATCTGTCCGATCATCTGTGAGGGAGACGTGATCGGCTCGGTGGTCCTGCTGAACCGCGATGAAAAGAAAAAGTTTGGAGAGATGGAACAGAAAGTAGCACAGAGCGCTGCAGATTTCCTGGGGAGACAGATGTCGTCGTAAACCGGACTCTATGGCGTCATTGAAGCCTAATATGGAAAAAGAAGGTATTTTATCCATATATTATGTCATAAAACCATATCCTGGAGCATAAAATTATTCAGAAGGAAAAATGCGGATTCAAAGAACTTAAAAAATCTGGAGGGACATGATATGGAGAAAAAAATGGGATTGGGAACAGGAGCGCAGAGAAGAGCCCTGGATCTGCTGAAGGCGCTTCTGTGCGCCTATGTGATCACAGGAATTCTGCTGCTGGTGCTGACGCTGCTGCTCTATAAACTGGGTCTGAGTGAAGAGAATGTAAACGCAGGCGTCATATTGATCTATGTGATCTCTACCTTTGCGGGAGGGTTTGTGATCGGAAAACTGTCCGGTGCAAGAAAATTCCTGTGGGGACTTATCGCGGGAGCGATTTATTTTGTACTTCTCTTCCTGATTTCATTTGGAATCTACCATTCAATCCAGTCCGGAGCGGGCAGCCTCGCAACTACGTTCCTTCTGTGCGCCGGAGGCGGGATGCTGGGCGGGATGGTTTCGTAAAAAAGTCTTTTAAATCCTGTTCCCATGTGATATAATACTACGAGCAGATTGTGCGGTCAGCACAGAAGAACAGGAGGTTAGGACATGAAACACATCAAGACATTGAATACACAGACACTGAACAATACAGTGAAAAGAGGCGGATGCGGCGAGTGCCAGACATCATGCCAGTCTGCATGTAAGACATCCTGCACTGTGGGAAATCAGACATGTGAGCAGAAGAAATAAGAGATTTCTTCCCGGATGAAAAGAGAACAAAGATGAGGGCAGCGGTCGAAGGCCGCTGCCTTACGCTTGTCCGCAAAAACAAACAGATGAAAGAGAGGTACCTCTGGTGATACATCAGTACCAGAACAATGGATATAATATTGTCCTCGACGTGAACAGCGGTGCTGTCCATGTGGTGGACCAGGAAGCATATGACGTGATCGGCGTTCTTGCAAAGCAGAATGGGGAGCATACGCCGGAGACGCTGAAAAAGCCGGAGACGGCGGCATATTTAAAGGAAAGCCTGGGCGGGAAATATTCCCAGGAGGACCTTGACGATATCCTTGAGGCAGTGACGGAACTGACAGAGCAGGGAAGGCTGTTCACAAAGGATGTATATGAAGATTTTATCGACGTGGTCAAGCAGAGAAAGACGGTGGTAAAGGCACTCTGCCTTCATATCGCCCATGACTGCAACCTTGCCTGCAGATACTGTTTCGCAGAGGAGGGCGAGTACCATGGAAGAAGGGCGCTGATGTCCTTTGAGGTGGGGAAGAAAGCCCTGGATTTCCTGATCGCAAACTCGGGAAAACGTAAGAATCTGGAGGTGGATTTCTTCGGGGGAGAGCCGCTCATGAACTGGCAGGTAGTAAAGGACCTTGTGGCTTACGGTCGGGAGCAGGAGAAGCTCCACGATAAGCATTTCCGTTTCACACTGACTACCAACGGCGTTCTTTTGAACGACGAGGTCCAGGAGTTTGTGAACCGGGAGATGGATAATGTAGTCCTGAGCCTGGACGGGAGGAAAGAGGTCAACGACAGGATGCGTCCGTTCCGCAACGGAAAGGGAAGCTACGACCTGATCGTGCCAAAGTTTCAGAAGCTTGCCGAGAGCAGGAACCAGCAGAAATATTACATACGCGGCACATTTACAAGAGAGAACCTGGATTTTTCCGAGGATGTGAAGCATTTCGCGGATCTGGGATTTGAGCAGATCTCCATTGAGCCGGTAGTGGGGGACGATACGGATCCGTACGCGATCCGGAAGGAAGACCTCCCGGTGATCTTTGAGGAGTATGACAAGCTTGCAAAATATATGGTAGAGCGGGAGAAGAGCGGGAGAGGGTTTACTTTCTTCCACTTTATGATCGACCTGGAGGGCGGACCGTGCGTGTCAAAGCGTCTGTCAGGATGCGGATCGGGGACCGAGTATCTCGCTGTGACACCGTGGGGAGACCTGTATCCCTGCCACCAGTTTGTCGGGCAGGAGGAATTCCTTATGGGAAATGTAGATGAGGGGATCACAAAACCGGAGATTGCGGAAGAGTTCCGAGGATGCAGCGTGTACTCAAAAGAGAGCTGCAGGACATGCTTCGCCAGATTTTACTGCAGCGGAGGATGTATGGCGAACTCTTACAAATTCCACCACACCATCAACGATACCTATGAGGTGAGCTGTGAGATGGAGAGAAAGAGAGTGGAATGCGCGATCATGATAAAGGCTGCTTTGGCAGACCAGTAAGTAGAAAGGAATGGATGACATGAAGAAGAGCAGAGGAATCTTAAGCCTGATTCTTGTTGTGGCGGTCATTGTCCTTCTCGGGCTGACCACTGTCTTCGGACTGAACTCAAAGGGAATGGGTTCGGCGAAAAACATTAATCTGGGGCTTGACCTCGAAGGCGGCGTGAGCATCACGTACCAGGCAAAAGAGGCGAATCCTTCCCAGGAGGATATGGACGATACAGTCTATAAACTCCAGAGACGTGTGGAGGAGTACAGTACAGAGGCCCAGGCGTATCAGCAGGGTGATAACCGGATCAGCATTGAGATCCCGGGAGTCCAGGATGCGAACCAGATCCTGGAGGAACTGGGACAGCCGGGAAATCTGTATTTTATCCGGGAAAATGACAGCGACGGCAACGCAAACTATACCGTCAATTCAGAGGGAACAGGCTATGAGCTGACAAAGACCATTGATGAGCTCCGGGAGGACGGATCCATCGTCCTGACCGGGACAGAGGTGGAGAGTGCATCTGCCGGAAGCTATGCTGACAGCACTACAGGCGCTGCACAGTACGTGGTTGAACTGAACTTAAACGACGAAGGGACGGAGGCATTTGCCACCGCTACCCAGGAAGCGTATGACAACAATGGGAGCATCGCGATCTATTATGACGGAGACCTGATCAGTGTCCCCAGAGTAAACAATGTGATCGAGAACGGTCAGGCGCAGATCACGGGAATGGAATCTTATGAAGCGGCAGAGAACCTGGCGTCAACGATCCGCATCGGAGGCCTGAGCCTGGAACTGGAAGAGATCAGCTCCGAAGTGGTAGGCGCACAGCTGGGAGAAGAGGCGGTGAGCACCAGCCTTCTCGCCGGAGTTCTCGGACTGGCGGTTGTCTGCCTGTTCATGATCTTTGTATACCTGCTTCCGGGATTTGCAGCAGGCCTTGCTCTGATCATTTACACTGAACTGATCCTCGTGCTGCTCAATGCCTTTGACATCACGCTGACCCTTCCGGGAATTGCAGGTATCATCCTTGGAATAGGCATGGCGGTGGACGCAAACGTGATTATCTTTGCCCGCGTAAAAGAGGAACTCTCTGACGGGATATCCGTGCACGGCGCTCTGAAGGCAGGGTTCCACAAGGCGATGTCCGCCATCATCGACGGCAACGTGACCACACTGATCGCTGCTGCGGTGCTGTGGCTGAGAGGAAGCGGAACAGTCCGCGGATTCGCACAGACTCTGGCGCTGGGTATCGTGGTGTCCATGTTTACCGCGCTTGTTGTCACGAGGCTGATCGTGTTTGCTTTCTATGCGGTTGGGATCCGGAATCGGAAAGTATACGGAAAACCGCTCAAACAGCGCAGAACATTTGATTTTGTCGGAAAGAGGAAGATCTTCTTTGCAATCTCCATCGTTCTGTGCCTGAGCGGCTTCGTGTTCATGGGTATCAACCATGCGAGAGGCATCGGCGCTATGAACTATGGACTTGACTTTGTAGGTGGTACGTCCACCAACGTGACGTTCAATGAAGAATATACACTGGAAGAGATCGACAGCGAGATGATCCCGGATCTGGAAGAGATCACCGGGGACCCGAACATCCAGGTGCAGACTGTACAGGATTCGACCCAGGTCATCTTCAAGACCCAGACACTGGATCTTCAGGAACGTGAGGAGTTCGCACAGTACATGGAAGAGAACTACGGAGTAGCAGCTGAGAGCATCACGACCGAGAATATCAGTTCCACGGTCAGCTCCGAGATGCGTGTGGACGCGGTTGTCGCGGTGATCATCGCCACCGTATGTATGCTGCTCTACATCTGGTTCCGGTTTAAGGACATCCGGTTCGCGACCAGCGCGGTCCTCGCCCTTGTACATGACGTGCTGGTGGTACTCGCTTTCTATGTCATCGCAAGGGTTTCCGTGGGAAATACATTTATCGCATGTATGCTGACCATTGTTGGATACTCCATCAACGCGACCATCGTCATCTTTGACCGGATCCGCGAGGAGCTGAAAGTAAGGACTCATGGCGAGAGTCTGAAAGAACTGGTGAACCGCTGCATCATGCAGACGCTGACCAGGAGTATCTACACGAACCTGACTACATTTATCATGGTCGTCTTCCTCTATGTCCTGGGAGTCAGCTCCATCAAAGAGTTCGCGGCTCCGCTGATGGTGGGTATCGCCTGCGGCGCGTATACTTCTGTCTGCATTACCGGCTCGCTCTGGTATGTGATGAAGACAAAACTGGGCGCTGACGCGAAAGAGATCGCGGCAGAAGAGGCAGCAGCTCTGGCGAAACCGGGGAATACTTCTTCAGACGGCGCGGTTCTTGAGGGAAATGCAGCTCAGGGGCTGGAGACATCCGGCACGGGTGTAAAAGCGAATACAGCAGGAAATCACTCTGCTGCGAACGCAAACGGCGGAAAGACGAAGCCGAAGAAAAAGAAGAAAAAGAGAAGACAGTAAATATAAGGCGTGGAAAATGACACGCCGGAAAACTGCTGCTGTGAACAGCGGCGGGAGAAAGGCCCGTTCCGGAGGATATCATCCGGGGCGGGCTTTTCTGCGGGATTTTTTTGTGGTAGAATGTTTTGGAAAAAAGTAACGGAGGAAGGAGCATGCACATATGGAAAAGTGGTTCATTACCATGAAGAAGGCGGATTTCGGCAGCATTGCCGAGAAATACCATATCTCTCCGATCACGGCGCGTCTGATCCGGAACAGAGATGTTGTGGGGGATGAGGAAATCGATTTTTATCTCAACGGAACGATCGCGGATCTGTATGACGGGATGCTCATGAAGGACATGGACAGGGCGGTGGAGATCCTGGCGGAGAAGATCCGGGAGGAGAAACCCATCCGCATCATCGGAGATTATGATATAGACGGCGTGAACGCCACATATATTTTACAGGAAGGTCTTTCCGCTCTGGGAGCGGAAGCGGACACGGATATCCCGGACCGGATCAAAGACGGATACGGGCTGAACCGGATGCTTGTCGACCGCGCGATACAGGACGGTATCGATACGATCATCACCTGCGACAACGGGATCGCGGCTTCGGAGGAGATCGCATACGGGAAAGAGAACGGTCTGACCATCATTGTGACGGACCATCATGAGGTGCCATACATTGAAGCAGGAGGAGAGAGGGAGTATCTTCTGCCGATGGCAGACGCGGTGGTGGATCCCCACCGGACAGACTGCGGATATCCCTTTAAAGGACTCTGCGGGGCGGCAGTCGCCTACAAGCTGGTGGAGACTCTCTTTCATGTGATGCAGAGAGAGCCGGAGGATGTGGATTATCTGATGGAAAATGTGGCGATTGCCACAGTGGGTGATGTAATGGATCTGACGGGGGAGAACCGGGTCTTTGTAAAACAGGGGCTTGAGATGCTCAAGCGTACGAAGAATCCGGGGCTGAAGGCGCTGATCGAGTGCACCGGCATCGATGTGGAGCGGCTTTCCGCCTATCACATCGGCTTTGTGCTGGGACCATGCATCAATGCCAGCGGGAGGCTGGATACGGCGAAGAGGGCTCTGGAGCTGTTGAATGCGAAGACGCGCAGAGAGGCTGTGGTCCTTGCGGAGGATCTTAAGGCGCTGAATGACAGCCGTAAGGAGATGACGGAAAAGGGCGTGGAGGAGGCCGTGCAGATGATCGAGAGCACTCCTCTGAAAAATGACAAAGTGCTGGTGGTATATCTTCCCGACTGTCATGAGAGCATTGCGGGAATCATCGCCGGCAGGATCCGGGAACGGTATTACAGGCCGGTGTTTATCCTGACCGGAGCTGAGGAAGGGGTCAAAGGATCCGGAAGATCTATAGAAGGATATGATATGTTTGCGGAAATGTGCCGGTGCCGCACTCTGTTCACAAAGTTCGGCGGACATAAGATGGCGGCGGGCCTTTCTCTGGAGGAAGGGAACGTGGAACGGTTCCGGGAGACCATCAATGAACTGGCGGATCTAAGTGATGAGGATCTTCAGATGAAAGTATCCATCGACATGCGGCTTCCCTTTCCTTATATCACGGAAGAACTGATCCGTGAGCTGGACCTTCTGGAGCCTTTTGGAAAAGGAAATACAAGACCCTTGTTCGCGGAGCGGAATCTGAGGGTGGTCGGTCCCCGGATCTTCGGCAGGAACCGGAATGTGCTGAAATGCCGTCTGGAGGATGAAAAAGGAAACCAGATGGAGGCGGTCTATTTCGGAGACGTGGCGGAATGCCTGAGAGTGATGGAACAGAAAAAGGTGATGTCTTTTACTTATTATCCGTCAGTAAATGAGTATATGGGACGAAGGACGCTGCAGCTTACCATTGTAAATTACTGCTGAGGCTGGCTTATTTTTCTGTTCCCGGGTACGGAGCGAACTGTAATAACTTGAGAACAAATAGTTTGAAAATTTTGAAAATAGTGATATACTAGGTAATATTATGATGCTAGGGGCAAAAGGTCTTGTGTTTCATGTCTCCATGAAAGGCAGAGCGATCCGTAGCAGCATAGGGATCAAAAGATGAGAGGAAAGGGGCAGGAGATTATGGCAGGAACTCTGGAGTATGAACAGCTTAATAAAAATCTGGAGATGGTAGACGGTCATGCTGTAAAGGCTCCGGAGGACTATCAGAATCCGGAAGAACTCTACCAGGCTCTGGTCGCCCGGGTCAGGAAATACCATCCCTCTGCGGACATCTCTCTGATCGAGAAAGCGTATCGGATCGGAAAAGAAGCCCACAAAGACCAGATCCGCAAATCGGGCGAACCCTATATCATACATCCTCTGTGGGTCGGCATTATCCTTGCGGACCTGGAGATGGACAAAGAAACCATCGTTGCGGGGATGCTGCATGATGCGGTGGAAGATACGGAGATGACGCTTGAGGATATCACGCGGGAGTTCGGCGAGGAGGTGGCTCTCCTGGTGGACGGCGTGACAAAGCTGGGACAGCTCAGCTATTCCCAGGATAAACTGGAGGTTCAGGCGGAAAATCTGCGCAAGATGTTCCTTGCCATGGCAAAGGATATCCGTGTCATCATCATCAAACTGGCGGACCGTCTCCATAATATGAGGACTTTGGAGTTCATGACCCCGGCAAAGCAGAAGGAAAAGGCGAGGGAGACGATGGATATCTATGCACCCATCGCTCAGAGGCTCGGTATCTCCAAGATCAAGACCGAACTGGATGACCTATCCTTAAAATACGACAAACCGGAGGTTTACTATCAGCTTGTCAAGGACCTGAACGCCCGCAAGACTGAACGGGAGGAATTTGTGCAGCAGATCGTGGCGGAAGTGTCGAAACACATGAAGAATGCCCACATCAATGCCAAAGTCTATGGGAGGGTGAAGCATTTCTTCAGTATCTACAAGAAAATGGTGAACCAGAACAAGACGCTGGATCAGGTGTATGACCTGTTTGCCGTACGCATCATCGTGGATTCGGTGAAGGACTGCTATGCTGCGCTGGGGGTGATCCACGAGATGTACACCCCGATTCCGGGGCGCTTCAAGGATTATATCGCCATGCCGAAACCGAATATGTACCAGTCCCTCCACACAACGCTGATGGGGCCTTCCGGACAGCCCTTTGAGATTCAGATCCGGACTGAGGAGATGCACAAGACGGCAGAGTATGGTATCGCTGCACACTGGAAATATAAAGAGAGCGGGGATTCCACGAAGACTGTAAAGACCCGCGAGGAAGAGAAGTTAAGCTGGCTCAGACAGATCCTGGAATGGCAGAGGGATATGTCTGACAACCGTGAATTCTTGAATCTCCTGAAGGGGGATCTGGACCTGTTCCAGGAAGACGTGTACTGCTTCACTCCAAACGGGGATGTGAAGAATCTGCCGAACGGATCTACACCCGTGGATTTCGCCTATGCGATCCACAGCGCTGTGGGCAACAAGATGGTGGGCGCCAGGGTGAACGGAAAGCTGGTCAATATTGATTACAAGATCCAGAACGGGGACAGGATAGAAATCCTGACTTCCCAGAACTCCAAAGGACCAAGCAGGGACTGGCTCAATATTGTCAAGAGCACCCAGGCGAAGAACAAGATCAACCAGTGGTTTAAAAGAGAGTTTAAAGAAGAGAATATCGTGCGCGGCAAAGAGCTGATCATGTCCTACTGTAAGACAAGATCAGTCAATCTGCAGGATATCCTGAAGCCCAAATATCAGCAGACCGTGCAGAAGAAGTATGGCTTCCGGGACTGGGATGCAGTTCTGGCGGCGATCGGGCACGGCGGCCTCAAGGAGGGGCAGGTCGTGAACCGGCTTCTGGAAGAGTACGAGAAGGAACACAAAAAAGAGATCACAGATGAGACCATCCTGGAGAAGATTTCAGAGGCAAACAGCCAGAAGGTGCATATCGCCAAGTCAAAGAGCGGTATCGTGGTCAAGGGGATCGATGATATGGCTGTAAGGTTCGCAAAGTGTTGCAATCCGGTGCCGGGAGATGAGATCGTGGGGTTTGTGACACGGGGGAGAGGAATGACGATCCACAGAACAGACTGCATCAATATGCTCCATCTCTCCGACGAAGAGCGTGCCCGTCTGATCGATGCTGAGTGGGAAGATACGGCGGACACAGAGGACGGAGGACAGTATCTGGCGGAACTCAAGATGTATGCCCATGACCGGCAGGGGCTTCTCATGGATATTTCCAAGATCTTTACCGAGGCTAAGATCGATGTAAAAAATATGAACATCCGGACCAGCAAGAAAGGAACGGCAACACTTGACATGGGATTCATCGTGCACGGAAGAGATGAACTCAACGCTGTGATCGAGAAACTCCGGCAGATCGAGAGCGTGATCGATATTGAGAGGACGACAGGCTGAGGAAGGAAATGCTATGAAGATAGACAGATTTGTGATCGGTCCGGTGGGGACCAACTGCTACATTGTGAGAAATGAAGCCTTGAAGGAGTGTTTCGTGATAGATCCGGCGGTGTGCCCTCCGGAACTGGTCAGCCATATCAAAAGAGAAGGGCTGTCTGTGAAGGCGGTCCTGCTGACACACGGGCATTTTGACCATATCATGGGACTGGATGACTTCCTGAAAGAGTTTCCTGTTCCGGTCTATGCATGTGAGGCGGAAAAGGAACTTTTAGAGAGCGCGGAACTGAACTCATCGTGGGGGATGCTTGGCAGTCCCTATACATTTTCCAGAGCAGAGTATGTGAGCGACAGACAGGTCCTGCATATCGCAGGCTTTGAGATCCGGGTGATCCATACGCCGGGGCATACCGCAGGAGGCTGCTGTTATCATATCCCGGAGGAAAATGTCCTTTTCAGCGGGGACACCCTGTTCCGGGCGTCGGTCGGCAGGACAGATCTTCCCACAGGGAGTATGGGAGAACTGGTACGTTCTGTCCGGGAGAAGCTGATGGTGCTGCCGGAGGAGACGAAGGTCTATCCGGGGCATATGGAAGAGACGACGATCGGATATGAGAAGAGGTACAATCCGTTCCTGTGACGGAAGGCACGGGGCGCAGATATGCGGCGAAAAAATGAAATGTCTGTTTTGCAGCGCGGGCGCGCGGCAGAAGATCAAAAGGAGATATGGGCTGTGTGGAGCAGCCCGTTTTCGATGTTCGGAGGAAAACAATGATCAGGATCGAGAGCAAAAGAAATAAATTTACTTACAATATATACCATATCGTGAAAGCCTTTTATCCGGGGGAAGAGGTGGAACAGAACGTGGACGGGGAACAGGAACCTCTGGTGGCGCTGTATATGCCGGATGGTTCCTCTTTTTACGTCCGTTCGGAGGAAATCGGCATCCCGCCCTGCGAGAAGCCGGATGAAGAGCAGCTCCAGAAGGAAAAGTGGGAGGTGACCCGACGGGTATACCGCTACCTTGCCGAGGTGAACAAAGGAGGTCTCGCGTGGGGGATCCTCACGGGAGTGCGCCCCACCAAGCTGATCATGCAGAAGCTTGAAGCGGGAGAAAGCCGAGAGGAGATCTTAAGGTCTTTCCAGGAGGATGATCTCGTCAGTCCGGAGAAGGCGCAGCTGTCCTATGAGATCGCATGCCGGGAACATGAACTTCTGTCCCGGCTGGACTGTGCGGAGGGGTTCAGCCTGTATGTGGGCATCCCGTTCTGTCCCAGCGTGTGTTCCTACTGCTCCTTCAGTTCGTCTCCCATCGATGTGTGGAGGGACCGGGTGGACGGATATCTGGACGCACTGGTCAAAGAACTGCGCGCGCTGGGGAAGATGGCTGAGGGGAGAAAACCGGATACAGTGTACATCGGCGGCGGTACGCCGACCACCCTGGAACCGGAGCAGCTGGACCGGCTGCTTGGGATCATAACGGAATGCTTTGATATCAGCCAGGCTCTGGAGTTTACCATCGAGGCGGGACGCCCGGACAGCATCACGGAGGAGAAACTCTGCGTGATCCGGAAATATCCTGTGACCAGGATCTCGGTCAATCCCCAGACCATGCAGCAGAGGACGCTGGACCTGGTAGGGCGGCACCATACGGTGGAGGATGTGGAGAAAGCCTTCCATATGGCGCGGAGACTGGGATTTGACAACATCAACATGGATCTGATCGCCGGGCTCCCGGGGGAGACTGCAGAGGATATGAGGGATACGCTGGCAAAGGTGGAGGCCCTGCATCCGGACAGTCTGACTGTCCATGCCCTTGCCATTAAGAGAGCGGCGAAGTTCGGCCAGGAGGGAAGGACGGCGCAGCTTCATTCCGAGATCTCACAGATGGTGGAAGATGCTTCGCAGAGTGCGAGAAGGATGGGGATGGCGCCTTATTATCTTTACAGGCAGAAGAATATCGCCGGAAATTTCGAGAATGTGGGCTATGCAGAGGTTGACAAAGCCGGAATTTACAATATACTAATTATGGAAGAAAAGCAGACCATCCTTGCCGCGGGCGCGGGAGCGTCCACAAAGATCCTGCTCCAGGAACCGATCCGGGAGGAAAACGGGAAGGAGATCGGCATCATCCGCATTGAAAATGTGAAGAACATTACAGAATATATCAATCGCATTGACGAAATGATAGAACGAAAAGGAGAATGGCTATGGCGCTGAAGAAGAAACCGGTCACCGGAATGAAAGACATCATGCCCGCCGAGATGGAGATCCGGGACTATGTCATCGGGCTGATCAAAGAAACTTACAGGACATTCGGTTTTTCCTCTATGGAGACCCCGTGTGTGGAACATATCGAGAACCTCTGCAGCAAGCAGGGCGGAGATAATGAGAAGCTGATCTTTAAGATCCTGAAAAGAGGAGAGAAGCTGAAGATCGACCAGGCGAAAGAAGAGGCGGATCTGGTGGACGGCGGGCTTCGATATGACCTGACAGTGCCCCTGTCCCGCTATTACGCGAATCACGCGAACGAGCTCCCGTCTCCCTTCAAGGCGCTCCAGATGGGGAATGTGTGGCGCGCGGACCGTCCGCAGAGAGGCCGTTTCCGTCAGTTCATGCAGTGCGACATCGACATCCTGGGAGAGCCGTCCAATCTGGCGGAGATCGAGCTGATCCTCGCTACGACGGCGCTGCTTGGCAAGCTGGATTTCAAGAATTTTACCATCCGCATCAATGACCGCAGGTTTTTGAAAGCCATGGCGGCGTACAGCGGGTTTGAAGAGAAGGACTTTGACAATGTGTTCATCACGCTGGACAAGATGGACAAGATCGGTCTGGACGGCGTGGCGGCAGAACTGAAGGAGAACGGTTATGCGCAGGAGTCGGTGGAAAAGTATCTGGAACTGTTTGAGGAGATCACGGACGATGTGGAAGGCGTTCGTATGTGCAAGGAGAAATTACAGGGCTATCTTGCACCTGAAGCAGCGGATTCACTGGAGATGATCATCACCAGCGTGGAGAGTGCGAAAGAGGCGGACTTCCGGATGAAGTTCGATCCCACCCTGGTGCGCGGCATGTCCTACTATACCGGTACCATCTTCGAGATCTCTATGGATGAGTTCGGCGGAAGCGTGGGAGGCGGCGGACGCTACGACAAGATGATCGGAAAATTTACCGGTCAGGACACGCCTGCGGTCGGATTCTCCATCGGGTTCGAGCGCATCGTCATGCTGCTCATGGAGCGGGGCTATCAGGTGCCGGGCAGCAGGACAAAGAAAGCATTCCTCATCGAGAAGAACATGCCTCAGGAAGGGATGCTCAAAGTCCTGAGCCTTGCCAGAGAAGAACGTCAGGCTGGAAATCAGGTCATGATCGTCAATATGAAGAAAAACAAGAAGTTTCAGAAAGAACAGCTCGCAGAACAGGGATATTCGGACATTGTAGAAGTTTATCGCGATTCTGTGGAAAATTTGTAAAATATTCGGACAGTTAGTTGCAGGAGGTGCCGTGTACTTTTGAAAAAGTGCCTGACACTTTTGAAAAAGTACACGGCACCTCCTGAGGAAAGAGAGGTATATAATGGCTGAATCAATGCAGGGATTAAAGAGGACACACCGGTGCGGTGAGCTGTCTGCGGCGAATGTGGGCGAGACAGTGACCATCATGGGCTGGGTGCAGAAGAACAGGAACAAAGGCGGTCTGGTGTTTGTGGATGTGCGTGACCGCTCCGGGATCATCCAGGTCGTGTGTGAGGAAGGAAAGACGGATGCGGCGCTCCTTGAGAAGGCAGCTTCCCTCCGTTCGGAATATGTGGTCGCATTTGTGGGAACGGTCGCAAAGCGTTCCGGCGCGGTGAATGACAAGATCGCGACCGGAGAGATCGAGATCATCCCCAATGAATTGAGGATCCTTTCATCTGCGCTCACGCCTCCGTTCCAGGTGGAGGAAAATTCAAAGACAAAGGAAGAGGTGCGCCTGAAATACCGTTACCTTGACCTGAGAAGACCGGACCTTCAGAGAAATCTGATGATGAAGAGCCAGGTCATGACACTGACACGCCAGTTTTTTGCAGAGGAAGGCTTTATCGAGATCGAGACTCCGATGCTGGGAAAGACGACTCCGGAAGGGGCGAGAGATTATCTTGTGCCCAGCCGTGTCCATCCGGGCAGCTTCTACGGACTTCCCCAGTCTCCGCAGCTCTACAAGCAGCTTCTGATGTGCTCCGGGTTCGACCGCTACATCCAGATCGCGAGGTGCTTCCGCGATGAGGACCTGCGTGCGGACAGACAGCCGGAATTCACGCAGATCGACATGGAGCTGTCTTTCGTGGATGTGGACGACGTGATCGATGTGAATGAGAGATACCTTGCAAAACTGTTCAAAGAAGTCCTTGATGTGGATGTTCAGCTCCCGATCCAGAGGATGACCTGGCAGGAGGCGATGGACCGCTTCGGTTCTGACAAACCGGATCTGCGCTTCGGCATGGAGCTGACTGATGTGACAGATGTGGTGAAAGGCTGCGGCTTCGGCGTGTTCACCGGCGCGATCGAAAACGGCGGGAGCGTGCGCGGTATCAACGCCAAGGGACAGGGCAGCATGCCGAGAAAGAAGATCGACAAGCTGACCGCATTTGTCAAAGATTATGGCGCAAAAGGACTGGCATACATTGCGATCCAGGAGGATGGCACGGTAAAATCTTCTTTTGCGAAGTTTATGAGCGAAGAAGAGATGGCAGACCTGGTCAGCGCCATGAAGGGAGAGCCGGGCGACCTTCTCCTGTTCGCTGCAGATCAGAACAAAGTGGTATGGGATTCTCTGGGCGCTCTTCGTGTGGAACTTGCAAAGCAGCTTGAACTTCTGGACAAGAATGAGTACCGCTTCGTGTGGATCACCGAGTTCCCGCAGTTTGAGTGGAGCGAGGAGCAGGGACGCTATCTTGCGATGCACCACCCGTTCACCATGCCTATGGAAGAGGACCTTCCTCTTCTGGAGAAGGGAGAACTCGGGAAAGTGCGCGCGAAGGCTTACGACATCGTCCTCAACGGAAATGAGATCGGCGGCGGAAGCGTCAGGATCCACATGGATGACATCCAGGAGAAGATGTTTGAAGCGCTGGGATTCACCAAAGAGCAGGCGCACAGCCAGTTTGGATTCCTTCTTGAGGCGTTCAAGTACGGAGTGCCGCCGCACGCAGGACTTGCCTACGGACTGGACCGTCTTGTGATGCTCATGGCGAAACAGGACAGCATCCGCGATGTGATCGCATTTCCTAAGATCAAGGATGCATCCTGCCTGATGACAGAGGCGCCGACGCCGGCGGATGAAAAACAGCTCGAAGAACTGGGGCTTGAAGTGAAGGCACAGCCGGAAAAGGCAGAGTGACCTGTTAAAAGAGTATAAGAATCGCAGATCGTGAGGAAAGGGAACAATGAAAAAGCTGAGACATAGAAAATGTATCCTGTGTTTGGTGTTCATCTGCTGCCTTTCCTTTTTTGTACCCACTTTTTCTGAAAATAATGCTGTGATCAAGGGAATTTATACAGAGATGAGAAAAAACTCCGGTTCTGTTCAATCTCCTGATTCGGAAACACTGTTATTTGACAGAAGTGACATACAGACTGTATCTCCGGCGTTGAAAGAGGAAGCGGTGGGATCCAGACGTTCTGTGCCCGGGATGGGATGGAAGAGGAAGTCAGCCGGTCCGATGAATTGGACTGTATTCCTTCCAGCAGCTGCGATGATACTATTTGCTGTAAAAGACATATATTCGTTGCCCGGAGTCAGAAAAGAGAAACTTTCGTGCCGGACAGAGAGGATGTTGAAGACTCTTCACGATAAGGACGGAAAAAAGAGAAGTTCCACATGGATTAAAGAGGATCAGGACGGGCGGAAAACCCGGTTCTGCTGAAAAAGGTGATTCGTGAGGAAAAGAAAATGAAAAACTTAACAGAAAAACATAATAGTGTAAAAGTGGGAATGATCCTGATCGCGATCGGCGTTGTGTACGGCGATATCGGGACCTCTCCCATGTATGTTATGAAATCCGTTATCGCCGGGAACGGAGGCATTACCAATATCAACAGAGATTTCATTCTGGGATCTCTGTCACTTGTCATATGGACTATCACTCTTCTGACAACGGTGAAATATGTGCTGATCGCCATGAAAGCAGACAATCATGGTGAGGGAGGGATTTTTTCTCTGTTCAGCCTGGTAAGGAAGCAGGGCAGGTGGCTGGTATGGCCTGCCATGATAGGAGGAGCTGCACTTCTTGCAGACGGTGTGCTCACCCCTGCCGTGACAGTGACCACGGCGGTGGAAGGTATCCGGAGCATTCCGGCACTGGATCTTTTTCTCGGAGAAGGGCATGATAAGATCACGATCATAACGCTTGCCATCATCTGCGTCCTTTTCCTGATCCAGAGAGCTGGCACCAATGTGATCGGGAAAATCTTTGGTCCGGTGATGACATCTTGGTTTCTCTTTCTTGCTGCAGCGGGGATATACAGGATGGGAGGACACCTCTATATCCTACAGGCGCTGAATCCGGTATGGGCTGTCCGTGTTCTTCTCAGTCCTTATAACAGGGAAGGGTTTATGATCCTGGGGAGCGTATTCCTGGCGGCGACGGGAGCGGAGGCACTGTATTCGGATATGGGACATGTGGGAAAGCAGAGTATCTATTTCAGCTGGCCTTTTGTAAAAGTCTGCCTGATCCTGAATTATCTGGGGCAGGGGGCATGGCTGATCGAGAATGCGGGAAATCAGGCGCTCTCCTCTATTGAGGATCTGAATCCGTTTTTCCTGATGCTGCCGGAACAGATCCGTCCTGCGGCAGTACTCCTTGGCGCCGCTGCAGCGGTGATAGCATCCCAGGCGCTGATCAGCGGTTCCTTTACGCTGGTATCGGAAGCAATCCGTCTGGATCTGATGCCGCATATGCAGATCATCTATCCGTCCCGCACAAAGGGACAGCTTTATATCTCGCTTGTAAATACTGTGCTGTGGATCGGATGTACCGCTGTAGTGCTGTATTTCCGGACCAGCGCCAGGATGGAATCGGCATACGGACTTGCCATCACACTCACCATGCTCATGACAACACTCCTTCTGACGGCATATCTGACAAAAGTGAAGCGAAAACCTGCTGCGGCGGTGCTGATGGCGGTGGTGTTCGGGGCGCTGGAGTGTGTGTTCTTTTTCTCCAGCCTGGGGAAATTTTTCGCAGGCGGATATGTGGCGATGCTGATCGCATTGCTGCTCCTCCTTGTCATGTACGTATGGGATAAAGGAACCCAGGTGGAACAGATGCAGAGCGTGAGGCTGAAGATAAAGGACTATATCCCAAAACTCAGAAAGCTGAAGAATGATATCGCCATTGACATGAAGAGCGAGAACATGGTCTTTATCATTAAAGAGAAGAATCCGGAATATGTGGACAGGGACGTTCTTTATTCGATCCTGGACAAAGAACCGAAGAGAGCCCAGGCGTACTGGTTCGTGCATATCTATGTGACAGATGAACCGTATACGTCAAGATACCGTGTGGAGGATTACGGTACTGATTTTGTGTTCAATGTGGGACTGTTCCTTGGTTTTAAGGAACACCAGAGGATCAATGTGTATCTCCGCCAGATTGTCACAGAGATGATCGAAAGCGGGGAACTGCCGAGGCAGAATAAGAAATACTCCATTTATCAGGAAACCTCTGTAGGAACGTTCAAATTCTGCATGATCAGAAAAACGCTGATCCCGGAAAGTGATGTGACGCCGGCGCAGAGGATCGCCATATCGCTGAAATATGCTATCCGCCATATCGCGGGATCGCCTGAGAGATGGTATGGACTGGAGAACTCTTCCATGATGATCGAGTACGTGCCGTTGTTTATCCAGGAAAAAGTGATGCATCCCCTGGAGCGGTTCCGTCCGAGAAAAAAAGAGGTCACGGAGAAAAGCTGATACAGAAAATAAAAGATCAGGCGGACATGTTCTCGAACATGGACCGCCTGATCTTTATTCATCCCATCCTTCATAGAACCGGATATTTACGGAGATGTTCCGGATGATATCGCCTTCTTCCGTCTCGATATCATCATGGTCAGAGACATAGGGGAGAAGTGGGTCTTCTTCCTCGAGCTCCACAGTGATCCAGTTCCGGCATGCCTCGTTGGCGTTTTCGATGGCGTCATCCAGGGTCTCGCCGGAGGCTTCGCAGCACTCCAGGTCCGGGAACCAGGCATGGTAGCCGCCATCCTTTTTGGGGCGGAAAACCGCAGGGTATATGAATTTCATGACTGTTCGCTCCTTTATAGTCTGATTGAGTTTTCCAGACTCATCCAGTATAGTATATATCGGCATAGAGAAATCCGCAAGGGAAACATAAAGCGTCAGGGAACTGTCACCTCCACTGAATCCCCGGTTTCCAGGATTTCCAATATCTCGATATGCCTCGTCTGGTCTTCTTCCAGGATGCGGGAAGCTTCGGCTTCGGACAGATCACCGCATGCTATGTCCAGGGCAAGAGAGGACCTGCCTTGGAGATCTGTGAGGTCTGTACAGATATAAGAGACAGTATCATTGTCGGGGTCCACATAATATTTCTGGGCGACAGGGGCGTTCAGGATATCATAGCTGTCCGGAAGCCCAAGTGTCTCATTGAGGTTTACCTGGTATTCGGAAGTATAGACGTCAAAAGTCTTGCCGTCCTTTTCTTCAGTACCCTCTTGGGAAAAATTGGAAGCTTCCTTATATCCGTAAGGATAAACCCGGCTGGTCTTCTGATCTACCACACCCTGAACTCTTGTATAGAGTTTTGCATCTATCGCTTAAATTCATTATACTGTAAAACTGAAAAAACTATAAAGAAAAAAATAAAAAGTTTTTTTAAAAAAGTTATTGACATTTCTAAGGGGCTGTAGTATAGTACTTATTGTTCCGGTCAGCGGAACACAACAAAATGCGACAGTGGCTCAGTTGGTAGAGTACGACCTTGCCAAGGTCGGGGTCGCGGGTTCGAGCCCCGTCTGTCGCTCTGAAAGAAGCACTTGAGCTCCTTGAAAGAGGTTCAGGTGCTTTTTCTTTATTTATGACTGCGGGAAGTTTTCCGGCAGCAGTTTTTCTGTGGCTGGGTTCGTTGCAACTACCTTTGCGGGGGGTGCAATTCTCACCGGCAGGGGTTTCCGCAGAAATGTTTTTTGTGTTATACTGAGGGCACTGAAAGAAAGAGGTGTTTGGATGAAGAAGATAAAGCTTGCCCTTCTGGGATTGGGAACAGTTGGAACCGGAGTATATAAGCTGCTTAATATGCGTTCGGATGTGATGGAACAGACGATCGGCGCGCAGCTGGAAATTAAAAAGATCCTTGTGCACAATATGCATAAGAAGAGAGAGGGGGTTGACCCGGCCCTGCTCACAGATGACTGGAAGGAGATCGTCGAGGACGATGAGATCCGGATCGTGGTCGAGGTTATTGGAAGAATAGAGCCGGCACGAACCATGATCCTCGAGGCGCTCCGTGCAGGGAAAAACGTGGTTTCTGCGAACAAAGACCTGATCGCGGAGCAGGGAAGAGAGCTGCTGGATACCGCACAGGAAACAGGGGCGGATTTCCTCTTTGAGGCAGCGGTGGCAGGGGGGATCCCGATCATCCGCCCGCTGAAGCAGTGCCTTGCGGCAAATGAGATCTCCGAAGTCCTGGGTATCGTGAACGGCACCACAAACTATATCCTGACAAAAATGTTTGAAGATGGGATGGAGTTTGACGATGCCCTTAAGAAAGCTCAGGAACTGGGGTATGCCGAGGCGGACCCCACCGCGGATGTGGAAGGACTGGATGCAGGGAGAAAGGTTGCTATCATGGCATCCATTGCTTTTCACTCCCGGGTTGTCTTTGACGATGTATATACGGAAGGAATTTCGAAGATCACAGCAGCGGACATTGCCTATGCGAAAGAGTTTGACAGCGTCATCAAGCTCCTGGGCGTGGCGCGCAATACCCCGGAAGGGATCGAGGCAGGCGTGTATCCGGTGATGCTGGATGAGGACCATCCGCTGGCCTCTGTGAGAAATTCTTTCAATGCTGTGTTTATTCACGGAGATGCAGTGGATGATGCCATGTTCTACGGACGGGGAGCGGGCGAGATGCCGACGGCGAGCGCGGTCGCAGGAGACGTGATCGATGTGGCGAGGGATATCGTGTACGGCTGTACGGGAAGGATCAGCTGCACCTGTTACAGACAACTCCGTGTGAAACCCTTCGGTGAGGCGGAGAACAAGTTCTTCATCCGTATGCAGGTGAAAAACCGTCCCGGTGTCCTGGCACAGATCGCCCAGGTGTTCGGGGAACATGAGGTCAGCATTGCGCGGGTTGTACAGAAGAATGCAAAGACAGAACAGGCAGAGCTGGTGATTGTGACAGAGAAGGTAAAGGAACTTAATATGAAAGACGCTCTGGAGGAACTTACCAAGATGGAGAATATTTCTGAGGTCAGCAGTGTCATACGAGAGTTTTAACGGAACGTGGACATTAACGGAGGATACAGATGGAGAGACGCGGTCAGCCCATAGGTTTTATGATCAAGCAGGTAAATAACGTGTATGAGAAAGATCTGAATGAGAGACTCAGGATGATCGGAATCACGGCGTCCCAGTGCGCTGTGCTGGATTTTCTCTTTCATACGAGCAAAGAGGAAGTCAGCCAGAGAGATGTTGAACGTGCCCTGAATCTGAAAAATCCTACCGTGACCGGTCTTTTGAAGCGCCTGGATGAGAAAGGTTATATCCTGTGCGTTCCCAATGCGAATGATAAAAGAAAGAAAAAAATCTATCTCACGGAAAAGGCATATGATATCCAGCGGCGCATGGAAAACGACCGCAGGAAGCTTGACCGGGAGCTGACGAGGGGGATGACAAAAAGAGAGGTAGCAGCCCTGCGGAAAAATCTCGAAAAACTGCTGTATAATATCGCAGATCCGTGAATTGTCAGATAATTTATCTTAAGTGGTGCCGTGTACTTTTTAAAAAGTGTCAGGCACCTGTTAAAATAATATCAAATGGAGGAGATCAATGAGTTACGCAGACAAGGTTTTTATAGATATGTGCCGGGACATCATAGATAACGGTACGAGCACGGAGGGGGAGAAGGTCCGCCCGGTATGGGAGGACGGCGCTCCGGCGTATACGGTCAAGAGATTCGGAGTTGTGAACCGGTATGACCTGTCAAAGGAGTTCCCGGCGCTGACGCTTAGGCGCACGGCGATCAAGAGCTGTGTGGATGAGATGCTCTGGATCTGGCAGAAGAAGTCCAACAATGTGCACGAGTTAAAGAGCCATATCTGGGACAGCTGGGCAGATGAGACGGGTTCCATCGGGAAAGCATACGGCTACCAGATGGGGGTAAAGCATCAGTATAAAGAAGGCATGATGGACCAGACGGACCGGGTGCTCTTTGATCTGAAGAACAATCCGTACAGCCGCAGGATCATGACGAATATCTATGTGCATCAGGATCTTCACGAGATGAACCTGTATCCCTGCGCGTACAGCATGACCTTTAACGTGACAAAAGAGAAAGACAGCGACATGCTGACGCTGAATGGGATCCTGAACCAGCGCTCCCAGGACGTGCTCACGGCGAACAACTGGAATGTCTGCCAGTATGCGGTCCTGCTCCACATGCTGGCGCAGGTGTGCGGCATGAAGGCGGGAGAGTTCGTCCATGTGATCGCGGACGCGCACATTTACGACCGGCATATTCCGATGATCGAGGAACTGATCTCAAGAGAACCGTATCCGGCGCCGAAATTCTGGCTGAATCCGGATGTGAAGGATTTCTATGATTTTACGCCGGACGACGTCAGGCTGGACGAATACGAGACGCATCCGCAGATCAAAAATATCCCTGTGGCGGTATAAAGCGCGGGGAAGAGAGGGCATACTGCAGCGGAGCGGACGAGTACGGAGCAGCCGGAGACGGCAGCAGGCCGAGAAAGTGAGAATGGAGGAGAAAAGATGAAAGCGATTTTGTCAGCGGATAAAAACTGGGGGATCGGATACCAGAACAGGCTTCTGACAAGGATCCCTTCGGATATGAAATTTTTCAGAGAGACTACGACAGGCAGGGTCGTTGTGATGGGACGGAAGACACTGGAGAGTTTTCCTAACGGCATGCCGTTGAAAAACAGGACAAATATCGTCCTCACGGGAAATAAAGAGTATAAGGTGAAAGATGCAGTTATCGTACACTCAAAAGAAGAACTCCTGGAAGAACTCAAAAAATACAGTCCTGACGACATCTATGTGATCGGCGGGGAGAGTATCTACCGGATGATGCTTCCGTACTGTGACACAGTCTATGTGACGAAGATCGACCACGCCTTCCAGGCGGATACATTTTTCCCGAACCTGGACGAAATGGATGAGTGGGCGATGACGGAAGAGAGTGAGGAACAGACCTGTTTTGATCTTGAGTTTACATTCACAAAATATGAACGCCGATAGGATAAGAATATGACAAGAATGAAAAAAAGAGCAGGACGGGGGATGAGAAGCGGGGGATTATGCAGGAGTGTACTGATGCTTGCGGGATGCATTCTCTTATCCGGAAGCCTGCTCGCAGGCTGCGGAAGGACAGAAACGCAGGAATCTGCAAAGGAGTATGGAGACGGCGGTAAGATCAGTGTGGTGACTACGATCTTTCCCCAATATGATTTCGTGCGTCAGATCGCAGGGGACAAGGTAGAACTGAAGATGCTCTTAAAGCCGGGGGAGGAGACCCATTCCTATGAGCCCACCCCACAGGACATCATCGCCATACAGAACAGTGATGTGTTCATCTATGTGGGCGGAGAGAACGACGCCTGGGTGGAGGACATCCTGGAATCCATGCCGGACTCTGACATGGTCACGCTGAAACTGATGGACTGTGTGGACACGGTGGAAGAAGAGCAGGTGGAGGGGATGCAGGCAGAGCCGGGACACAGCCATGAGGAAGAGGAAGGGCACGACCACGAGGAAGAGGAAGAAGCGGAAGCCCATTCTGTCCATGGGATCGACGAGCATGTGTGGACCGCACCGGAGAATGCCTCCGCCATCGTCGGAGCGATCCGGGACATCCTCATGGAGGAGGATCCGTCCAATGCAGGGACCTATGAGGAGAACGCCGCGGCTTACCGGGAACAGCTCGATGAACTGGATCGGGAGTTCCGGGATGTGGCGGACAGCGCGAAGCGGAACCTGCTGATCTTCGGGGACCGGTTCCCGTTCCGGTATTTTGCGGATGCATACGGCATAGACTATTATGCGGCTTTTCCGGGGTGCGCTTCCGATACGGAGCCCAGCGCGGCGACCATGGCATTCCTGATCAATAAAGTGAAGGAAGAGCAGGTGCCGGCGGTATTGAAAATGGAACTCAGCAACGAAAATATCGCCAATGCGATTGCTGAGGCGTCAGGGACAGAGGTGAAAACGTTCTACAGCTGCCACAATCTGACAGCAGAAGAGTTTGAGAACGGGGAGAACTACCTGAGCATGATGCAGAAAAATGTGGAGACTCTGAAGGAGGTATTGAACTGATGGCTCTGATAAAGTGTGAGGATGTATCCATCGGATATGAGGGACAGACCGTGGTCCGCGACCTGAATTTTCAGATCGACAGCGGGGATTACCTCTGTATCGTAGGGGAGAACGGATCGGGAAAGAGTACGCTGGTGAAGAGCCTTCTGGGGCTGAAAGCCGTGGAGAGCGGGCGGATCCTGTTTGGTGACGGGCTCAGGCAGCAGGAAATCGGATATCTGCCCCAGCAGACCGACATACAGAAGGATTTCCCGGCAAGTGTGTATGAAGTGGTCCTCTCCGGCAGACTCAACAGCAGAGGTCTGAAGCCCTTTTACAGCCGGGAGGATAAACAGCAGGCGTATGAGAAGATGGAAATGCTGGGGATCCGGGATCTGTTCAGGCAGTGTTTCCGGGATCTGTCCGGGGGACAGCGCCAGAGAGTCCTTCTGGCGAGGGCGCTGTGCGCCACAAAGAAACTGCTCCTTCTGGATGAGCCGGTGACCGGGCTGGATCCCATCGTCACAACGGAATTTTACGAACTGATCCGTCAGATCAACCGGGATTCCGGCATCGCTGTTGTGATGGTGTCACATGACATAGAAAGCGCGGTGAAAGATGCCACCCACATCCTGCACCTGCAGGAGAAAGTCCTCTTCTTCGGCACGGCAGAGGACTATCAGAGGAGCCGGGTGGGAAGAACATTTCTCGGAGGTGGACAGGATGATTGATACATTGATGGAGATGCTCTCCTATCCCTTTATGGTAAGGGCATTTACAGTCGGCGCACTGGTAGCGCTCTGCTCGGCGCTGCTGGGCGTGAGTCTTGTGCTGAAACGGTATTCTATGATCGGAGACGGGCTGTCCCATGTGGGGTTCGGGGCCCTTGCCGTGGCGGCGGCGCTGAATGCGGCTCCCCTCGCCGTGGCGATCCCGGTGGTCATCGTGGCGGCGGTGCTGCTTTTGCGCATCAGCGGGAACAGCAGGATCAAGGGAGATGCAGCGATCGCCCTGATCTCCACCAGCTCCCTTGCCGTGGGCGTGATGGTAATCTCTCTCACCACGGGAATGAACACGGACGTGTATAACTATATGTTCGGAAGTATCCTGGCGATGAGCGGGGAAGATGTACGTCTCAGTGTGATCCTCTCCGCAGCCGTACTGATCCTTTTTGTCTTTTTCTACCAGAAGATCTTTGCCATCACATTTGATGAGACCTTTGCCCAGGCAACCGGTGTCAGGGCGGGAATGTACAACACGCTGATCGCAGTGCTGACAGCGGTGACTATTGTTCTGGGGATGCGGATGATGGGGGCGCTTTTGATCTCCAGCCTGATCATCTTTCCGGCACTGACGTCCATGCGGGTTTGCAGGACGTTCCGGGGTGTGGTTATCAGTTCAGCGGTGGTTTCTGTGGTCTGCCTGATCGCGGGGCTTATGGTTTCCTATCTGTGTTCCACTCCTGCAGGAGCGAGTGTGGTCATGGCAAATATCACGGCGCTGATCATTTATTCTATGATCGGAATCCTGCGGAATCGCGGGATCAGAAGAATTTAGAAACGAAATGTCCCTGCATTGTGCGCGACAGACAGAGAGCGGGAGAACCGGTGAATCTGAATGAGCGGATACATCTGCGGGGAGAACGTTCACACCGGCGATAAGAAAAAATGTGCTCAGGAGGGAAATATGGCAGCGGCAGTGTGTACGGCGGTTCTCGGAACAGCCTATGTGTATCTCAAGAAAAAGGATAAACCGAAGGCACTCGTATGTAAGGCGCTCGCAACGTTTATGCCGGCACTTTTACTGCTGCGGGCATTCCCGGACGTGGGGCAGGGGAAGATTCCCCCTCCTCTGTTTGGATGGACTCTGGCTGCGCTGGTGTTTTATATCGCAGCAGATGTACTTCTGGAGTGCAGGTTTGTTGCAGGCGCAGTGACTTTCAGCCTGGGGCATCTCTGCATGACGGCAGGATTTCTCACCGGCGGAGAACTGAGGTGGGCTGACGGGAAAGAGAGCGGAGAGACCGTTTGTCTGGCAGCAGGGGGCGTCCTGCTGTCATTGATGCTTGTGGCAGCGGCGTGGTTTGTGCTGAGAAAGTATATTCCTCATCTTAAAGCGAAGAAACTTTTCCGGCCGGCTCTGATGTATGTTTCCATACTGAGTGCAATGGCTGCGCTGGCAATCCTGGCAGGCATCTGTACCGGCGGGACGGAAGGGCTGCTTACTGCTTCAGGCGGGATTTCTTTTGTGATATCGGATATTCTTCTCGGCATGAACCGTCTGGGGAGAAAGAGGAGTGGAAGAAGGGGAGCCGCTGTGCTTATCCTGTATTATCTTTCGGTATATTTTCTTTCCGTGAGAGTGTGGATCTGAGGAAGTGGTAGAGTTCTAGCCTGATGTGTTTTCCAGTATCTGTGTGAAGTGTAAACTGTGATAATGGATTAAAAAAGATCAAGAAAACGCGATTGACAAAGTTAAAAATACACACTATAATGTATTTAAATTTTTAACAAAAAATGCAGTGACAGGGAGGAGTACTTGGTCTTGGGAAGCAAAGAGAGGAGATGGGTGGTGAAAATCTCCGTGACGAGATCCTGGAAGTAGCCCTTGAGCAGTGGACTGAACGGCAGAACATACAGGCTGAAAGACTGACCCGCAGAGAAAAGGCGGAGCAGGTCGTGAGGCAGGATCTGTTCAGTAGGCTCCAACGTTTTTCCCGCGTTACAGGGAAGCGGTATCGGATCGGAAAGACGGACGCGGAAGCAGCCCGGCGAGGACTGAATGAAAGCGGACGAAGAGAATTCCCGTACCGGCAGAGTGCAGAGAGAACTCTCTGAATTTAGGTGGTAACACGGATGAAGATTCGCCCTAAGCATGTGACGTGCTTAGGGTTTTCTTTTTCAGTGTGAAAAGTTAAAAAGGAGGTAGTACATTGAGACAGATCACGGGGAACAAATTACTTGTAAGAGCATTAAAAGAGGAAGGAGTGGATACGGTCTTCGGATATCCGGGAGCGTGTACGATCGATATCAGCGACGAACTCTATAAGCAGGATGAGATCAGGGTGATCCTGCCACGGCATGAACAGGCGCTGGTCCATGAGGCGGATGCATATGCAAGGACGACAGGGAAAGTCGGCGTGTGTCTGGTGACCAGTGGTCCCGGAGCTACAAATCTGGTGACGGGGCTTGCAACGGCAAACTATGACAGCGTGCCTCTTGTCTGCTTTACCGGACAGGTGGCAAGGCATCTGATCGGGAATGACGCCTTCCAGGAAGTGGATATCGTCGGGATCACGCGCAGCATCACAAAATACGGCGTGACAGTCCGCAGGAGAGAGGATCTGGGAAGGATCATAAAAGAGGCGTTCTATATTGCGCGGACAGGCCGGCCGGGCCCTGTGCTCATCGACCTGCCAAAGGATGTGATGGGGGAACTGGGAAGTGCAGAGTATCCGAAGACGGTAAATATCCGGGGATATAAGCCGAACACGAGCGTCCATATGGGGCAGCTCAAGCGGGCGATCAAAATGCTGAAAAAAGCGGAAAGACCGCTCTTCCTCGCGGGGGGCGGAGTAAATATCGCAAGGGCGAACAAAGTTTTCACCGAGGTGGTCACCAAGACCAATGTTCCGGTGGTCACAACGATCATGGGGCGTGGCGCCATTCCCACAAACCATCCGCTGTTTATCGGAAATCTGGGGATGCACGGAGCATATGCGGCAAACATGGCTGTCAGTGAATGCGACCTGCTGTTTTCCATCGGAACAAGGTTTAATGACCGCATCACGGGGAAACTCCATGCATTTGCCCCGAAAGCTCAGATCGTCCACATCGATATCGATACGGCATCCATCTCCAGAAATATCCAGGTGCACGTCCCTATTGTGGCGGATGCTCTGGAAGCGGTCACAAAGATGAACGAGTATGTGGAGGCCTGTGAGACGAAAGAATGGGTAAAACAGATCAATGAGTGGAAGGAAGAGCATCCTCTGACAATGAAAAACAGGCTGCAGATGGGGCCGAAAGATATTCTTGATGAGATGAACCGTCAGTTTGACGACGCTATTATTGTGGCGGATGTGGGACAGCATCAGATGTTTACGGCTCAGTATACAGAGGTCACGGAAAAGAAGCAGCTCATCATGTCCGGAGGTCTCGGGACGATGGGATACGGATTCCCGGGAGCTGTAGGCGCTCAGCTGGGAAATCCGGATAAAACGGTCATTGCAGTATCCGGGGACGGCGGGATGCAGATGAACATCCAGGAGTTTGCGACCGCTGTCCTGGAGGAACTTCCTCTGATCCTCTGCGTGTTTAATAACGAATATCTGGGAATGGTAAGACAGTGGCAGAAACTGTTCTATGGGAAACGCTACGGTATGACGAACCTGCGCGCCGGCGCACTGTACAGAAGGACACATGGCGAGGAGATGCCGGAGTACACACCGGATTTTGTGAAGCTTGCACAGAGCTATGGGGCAGCAGGAATCCGCGTGACGAAGAAAGAAGAGATCGCTCCGGCGTTTGAAGAGGCGAAGAAAAACAGGAGTAAAAAGATACCGACGCTGATCGAGTTTATCATCGATCCGGAGGAACTGGTATATCCGATGGTAAAGCCGGACGGAACGCTGGAAGATATGATCATGGACTGCTAGTTGAAAGGAGAAGGAAAATGGATAATAATATGAAAAAGAGATGGATTTCCCTCTACGTGGAAAACCAGGTCGGCGTGCTCTCGAAGATTTCCGGACTTTTTTCGGGAAAATCCTATAATCTGGACAGTCTGACTGTGGGGACGACGGAAGATCCCACTGTATCCAGAATGACGATCGCGACGGTGAGCGACGACGAGACCTTCGAGCAGATCAAAAAGCAGCTCAACCGCATGGTGGAGGTGATCAAAGTGATCGATTTCACGGATATCTTTGTCAGGATGAAGGAGATCCTTTATGTCAAAGTATTCAAGTGTACTCCGGAGGATAAGGTGGAAGTGTTCCAGATTGCAGAGACATTTAAGGCGAAGGTCATCGATTACGGGCGGGACAGCGTGCTTGTGGAATTTGTTCAGACTGCCACAAAGAATGACGCGGTCGTCAAACTGATGAAGGAGGAGTTCAAGACAATCGAGGTCGTAAGAGGCGGAAGTGTGGGGATCGAGTCGATCAGTATGATGGAGAGATAGGCTGACGATAAGATAAAAGACGGAAAATTAAAAAAGAAGAAAAAATAACGGTGCGGTTCGCATAACTTTTAAAAAGAAATGGGAACCGCGCTGTTTCTTTTTGACCAGATCAAGCTGTCCAGATCTGTCAGGAGCCAAACGCCTGTTTTAAAAGGGCTACAGATGTGCGGATCTCATGACTGTCGGTCCGCAGGATCTTATAGTCACTGCTCTCAGAAAGCCCCAGGCCAATGCCCTTTTTCCGGAATGTCATGGCGCTTTCCAGTTCCGCTTTGCCGGACATGTGATAGGAAGAGATGCCTGTGAAGGGGATGAGGTTCCGGATCGGTTCCGGACCGATCCCGGAAGCGGCGAGGATCTCAATACGTCCCCGGCTTTTTTTCTGCAGTTCTCGTAACAGGTCTCTGCCCTCCCATGCAGTGGGAGCCTGTCCGCTTGTCAGGATCGTGTCGAATCCCATTTCCACCGCCTGTTCCAGGGCCTGGAATGGATCCGCGCAGACATCGAAGGCGCGGTGGAGTGTGATCTCCATGGATCCCGCTTCCTGTTTCAGCTCGGAGAGCTGTTCTGTATTCAGAGTGCCGTCAGGATTCAGGATCCCTACGACGACACCGTCCGCCCCCTCCTCGCGAAAGAGGGAGACTTCTTCTTTCAGCTCTTCAAATTCGTAGCTGTCATAGCAGTAATCACCGTATCTGGGCCGGAGCAGCACCCGGATCCTGAGATCTGTATATTTCCGGATCTGACGGAACAGGGGGATAGAAGGGGAGACCCCTCCGATCACAAGATCGCTGCACAGTTCTACCCGGCTGGCACCGCCTTTCTCCGCTTCGATGGCGGAACGAACACTGTCTACACATGCTTCAAGGATATACTTTGACATTGCTTTCCTCCTCAATTGTTACCAGATGGTGTAGAGTATAACATAAATGAGTGAAAGGGGAAAGCGTTGTGGCAGAAATGCAGTGAGAAAATGAGACAGTTCGGCCGGGACTTTATCTTTTGTCCGAACAGCTGTGCGAGATTACAGCTCTGTTTGGAGGATTGTTTTGACAGAAAGGGAGAGAGGTATTATGATGAGAATACAGAATAAGAGGAAAGGAGCAGCGGCTTGGGGCTGATACAATGTATCTGACGCCGCAAAAGAAACATGAAAGTATTAAAAGAAAAGAAGATCTTTACCGGTATGGGAGTGATCGAAAACGGGTATGTGCGTTATGGGGAACGGATCTCGGAAGTGGGAGAGATGCGGGAATACGTTCCGGAAGAGGAAGATGAGGTCATAGATGTGGAGGGAAAATATGTGATTCCGGGATTCATTGATGTGCACAGTCATGGCGGATACGGCTATGACAGCATGGATGCCTCCCCGGAGGAGATCGACCGGATGGTGCACCTGATGGCGGCGAGAGAGGGGATCACATCTTATTTCTGTACTACGATGACACAGACTTATGATAATATTGAAAGAGCGATGGTCAATATCAGAAAAGCGGCGGAGAAGAATCCGGTGATCCAGGGCATTCATCTGGAAGGACCGTTCATTTCTGTAAACTATAAAGGTGCCCAGGATCCATCCTACATCAAGACTCCGGATGAAAAGGCGCTGGCTCACTGGAATGAACTGAGCGGAAACCGGATCCGTATTGTGACCTATGCTCCGGAGGAGGCTTCGGAAGAGTTCGAGAACTGGTGCCTGGCCAATCGGATCGTTCCAAGTGCAGGTCATTCAAACGCCACTTATGACGAATTATGCGCCTCGAGAGCGCGCCATGTGACTCATCTGTACAATGCCCAGAAGGGACTGAACCACAGGGAGCCGGGAGTGACCGGATATGGACTTCTGACGGATGGAGTGAATGCAGAACTGATCTGTGACGGAATCCACATCCGCCCCCAGATGATCGCACTGGCATACAGGGTAAAGGGCTGCGGCGGGATCGAACTGATCACGGATTCCATGCGTGCCAAAGGGATGCCGGAAGGAAAAAGTGAACTGGGAGGCCAGACGGTGTACGTGAAGAACGGCACGGCACGCCTGGAGGACGGAACCATTGCAGGAAGCGTGCTTACCTATATCAATGCATTCCGCAACATCATGAAGTTTACCGGAGCATCTCTTGAGGACGCGGTGCGGATGAGTTCGGGAAATCAGGCGAGAGAGTTCGGGCTCACACAGAAAGGAGAGATCAGGACCGGAAGAGATGCTGATTTCGTGATCCTGGATGAGGAATATGAACTGAAGGGAACGATCAGCATGGGGGAGATCGTAAAAGAATAAAAAGATGACCGGCCGGCAGTTATATCGGAGCAAATCAGCCGGTCCATCTGCCCATGGCTGAACATTTCTGCTTAAATGAAAGAAAGCCGTCAGGATACTGCCGTAAAGAAAAGGTTTCTCTTTGGGCAGGAGCCTGACGGCTTTCGCTTTTTGTATGTATGGACGCTTTGAATGGATCAGAGATTGAAAAGGTGCGTCGCGATATTGAAATAGATCAGGATCGAGAAAATGTCTACCAGGGTGGTGATCAGAGGCGAAGCCATGATCGCCGGATCCAGATGAATCCTGCTTGCCAGGAGGGGGAGCATGCATCCTACCATTTTTGCAACGACCACCGTGCCGATCAGAGACAGTGCGATGACGAGCGCAAGGGCTGGATCCTGATACTGCAGCATGATGCGGATTCCGTTTGTGACTGCGAGGACGGCACCTACGAGCAGGGAGATACGGAATTCCTTGAAGATCACCCGGAAGATGTCGCGGAAACGGATCTGCGAAAGAGCGAGCCCGCGGATGACCAGAGTGGAACTCTGGGAACCGCAGTTTCCGCCGGTGTCCATCAGCATGGGGATGAAGGAGACGAGCAGGGGGATAGCGGCGAAGGCATCTTCGTATTCATTGATGATCGTTCCCGTGATGATGGAGGTGAACATCAGGATGAGCAGCCAGGGGATCCGGTTTTTTGCATGGGCAAATACCGACGTTTCAAAATAAGTCTTCTCGCTGGGATTGATCGCTGCCATCTTTGTGATATCTTCTGTTGCCTCTTCCACCATGACATCCATCGCGTCGTCAAAGGTGACGATACCGACCAGATAGTCTTCCTCGTCCAGGACAGGAATGGCGATCAGATCATATTTTCGGAACAGACGGGCAACTTCCTCCTGATCCGTGTGGGTACGGACGGAGATGAGTTCCTTTTCCATTAACTCTTCGATCTTCATGTCATCGTCTTCTGTCATCAGCTCTTTGGCAGATACGGTGCCGATCAGTTTTCTCTGTTCCGTCACGTAGCAGGTATAGATCGTCTCCTTGTGGATCCCTGTCCGCTTGATATGGGCCATGGACTGAGCCACTGTCATGTCCTTCCTCAGACTGACGTATTCGGTTGTCATGATGCTCCCGGCGCTGTCGTCAGGGTAGTTTAGAAGTTCGTTGATCTTGACACGGTCAGAAGGAGAAACAGCGTCCAGGATCCGGCTTACCAGATTTGCAGGAAGTTCTTCCAGCATATCCACTGTATCGTCCATGTACAGATCGTCAAGGAGTTCTTTTAACTCCTTCTCCGTAAAAACTTCCACCAGATAAGTCTGCATGGAAGTGTCCATGTTGGCAAATACCTCCGCTGCTTTGTCCTTCGGGATCAGGCGGAAGGCGAGCGCAAGCTCTTTATCTTCCAGCTCGGCGAGCAGCAAGGCTATGTCCACTTCGTTCATTACATCCAGAATACTCCTCACAGCTTTGAACTGACGCTGCTGGAGGAGCTTTACAAAAATCTCTTTGTTCATGATGTTTTCCTCTCTTTATTGAATTTTTCGTCTTTAAGCTGCATAAGTGACAACTGGCACCAGAGTCCATAACCTCACCTCCTTTTTTCAGTGTGGAATATTTCATCAGAGTTCATACGGCAGCAGCCGGAGCGTGATCAGAGCAGGATCCCTTTTATGGAAAAACTTTTTGCAGAAGAACTTCCGATACAATAAAAAACTCTGTCATTGCCTGAACAATGACAGAGTCCGAAACAGAAACTTCCTCATAATAAACGCACCGTTCAAGCTTTAGTATCACAGGGCATATCAATTGCGTTAGGTTGCGCCTTCACGACGCAGCCTGCTGACCAACACTTTGTGTCTCCACAATCTCGCGGCAGCAATCTTCGGGATAAATTCCCAATCCCTGTGGTAACCTCACCTACCGAATGATGTATTCTCTTTTACCTGATTATTGTAGTCCAGGAAAGCAGGTGTGTCAAGAAAAAAATGTCTCTGCTGTTTACAAAGCCGTACTTGCCTGCTTTCAGCGGGTGCGCAGCGCCTTTGCTCATGTGCGGGAGCTTTGTCCACAAGGGAAGAGGCAGGCTGAACTGCTGCGGTATCATATTAAACTAGTGAAATCAGATGAGAAATCTGTTATAATGGTGCATGGTACAAAGATCAGATTTTGTTTTTAACAGGAACCTTGTTTTCCTGCTTATTGCGTACCGCTTATATCAGTCAGAAAAGAGGAGAGATTATGGAGTACAAGATTACCGGTTACAAACCGGAAAAACTGTTTCATTTTTTTGAGGAGATCAGCGCGATTCCCAGAGGTTCGGGAAATGAGAAAGGCATCAGCGATTATCTTGTTAAGTTTGCCCATGACAGAGGACTCTGGGTATACCAGGACGATGCATATAATGTGATCATCAAGAAGGGCGGAAGCAAGGGAGCTGAAAACCGTCCGGCAGTTATGCTGCAGGGACACATTGACATGGTGTGTGAGAAAGTAGCCGGAGTGGAACATGATTTTGAGAAAGAAGGGCTGGATCTTGTAGTGGAGGACGGTGTCCTTACTGCAAACGGCACGACACTCGGAGCGGACAACGGAGTGGCTGTGGCACTCATGCTGATGGTGCTTGACGATGAGGATATCGTGCACCCGCCGGTGGAATGTGTGTTTACCACAGAGGAAGAGGTTGGGCTCAATGGAGCAAGGGCCCTTGATAAGTCACAGATCTCTGCGCGGACCATGATCAACATGGATTCGGAAGAAGAGGGAATGGCGACCATCAGCTGTGCAGGTGGGCTCCGCATCGAGTGTACCAGACCGGTCGTGAGAGAAAAGGCGGAGGGAACTCTGCTCACCATTGAAATCTCAGGTCTGAAAGGCGGACATTCCGGAACAGATATTGACAAAGAACGTCAGAATGCGATACGGGTAATGGCGAGAATGCTGTATCAGCTCATGAAAAATACAGACGGGAAGCTGGTGGCATTTTCCGGAGGAAACAAAGACAATGCGATCCCGAGAGAGTGCATGGCGTCCCTGATCTACGCGGATGCCCTGCAGGCGCAGAAAGCGGATGAGCTTGCATGCAGCCTTGCTGAAACGATGGCGGATGAGATCACTCCGTATGAGGAGAATTTCACTTGTGAGATTTCTTCCGAGGAGGGAAGGACAGCTGATGCCATTTCCGCGGAGGATGCAAAGGCATTTATTACTGCGATGTATCTGGCACCCAACGGTGTCCAGAGCCGGAATATGAAACTGGATGGATTTGTGGTCGTATCGACTAACATGGGAGTTGTGCGCGCGGAGGATGATCGTCTTGTGATCGTATTTTCACCCCGTTCTTCTGTTGCTTCGCTTCAGGAAGAGATGAAGGCACGTCTGGGGCTGCTGGCTGAGACGTTCGGATTTACAGCCACATACTCAGGAGAGTACCCCGGGTGGAGCTACAAAGAAGAGTCTCCGATACGGGAGGTGTTCCTGGAGAGCTATCGTGAGCTTTTTGGAGAAGAACTTAAGACAGAGGCGCTCCATGCAGGACTGGAATGCGGACTGTTCTCCGATGCGGTTCCGGGACTGGATGCGATCGCGGTGGGACCGACTCTCAACAATGTCCATACTCCTGAGGAGAACCTTCCTCTGGATTCGTTTGAGAGGTTCTATGAACTGCTTAAAGATGTACTGAGAAGGCTGACAGAGAAATAATGCCGGCGGACAGATCACCGGAGCGGAAATATTTTATATCTTTATAAGTACCACAGGCCCTGCCTGTATTGCATCACAGTGTCCATGCAATACAGGCAGGGCCTGTTCGGTTTGCCGGATCATTCAGAAAGAAGATCTCTGTATCAGAGGGGGCGACTTTTGGGAAAGTTACTTCCTTAAGCTGTATATCGTCTTCCCTCCCCGGGTCTCCTGTGTAATGATCCGCTGCTTTATCATATAGGGAAGAATGGAGTCGAGAAATTTTTTCGGGTCGGTAACCGTGATCTTTTCCCGACTGAAGGGCTGCTTTGCGGTCAGATCTTTTATCACCGGTTCCAGATCCCGCCGGGTCATCGATCCGTTTTTGCGGAGCGCTTTTTTTATCTTGGTGACACCTTTTGCGGAGAGGAGGTTTGAAAGATCCTGACGCTGTCTCATGGAACGCCAGAGGCCCCACGCATAGATAATCGCAGTGGCGAGCGCAAAGAGCAGCACATAAGGAATGTAATGAATTATTGTTTCCATTTTTCTCCTTTCCAGCATATCAGACGGTTATCATGGAGGATCTCAAGGAATTTGATGAGCCGGGAAAGAGATTTCTCCATGTTCGGAAATTTTTCGTCCAGTTTCTTAGAAAGCTGATGAACGTCGCTGACATTATCGATGGTGAGCCAGACAAAACTTCCATAAGAATCCAGCTTGATATCGCTCACCCTGGGACGGTGGAAGAAGCGCTGTGCGATCCTGTGATAGAAACCTTTCCACTCGATCTCCAGGGTGACGATGCCGTCCCCGTCTGTATGATATTGGATCTCCGGATTTTTCACAGGGACATAATCCAGATAATTTTTTGACTGTTTGGCTTTCATTCGCGTAACAGGTCCTCCTTTTTGATCTTGATGTAAATACATTAACCTATAAAGAAGCAGCCTGCAAGCAGCAGGCTGCAACAAGTGCTGAAAAACGTTAAATTGAAACTATTTCTCTTTCTTCATACATACTTTGTACAGATAGAACAGAAGTACGATAAAGATGATCAGACTTCCGATCTGCGGAAGCGAGAAATCAAGCTTGATGGCAGAATCCACACCGGCAACGGCAAGGATCGCAAGGATGATACCCATGATACCTTCTCCGGCAATCAGACCGGATGTGAACAGGACGCCGCGGTCTCCGCGCTCTTTCTTCTCTGCGTCAGTGCCTTTGATCTTCTCTACGATGAAACGGACAGCACCGCCTGCCATGATTCCGGCACTTAAAGAGAACGGCAGGTACATGCCGACTGCAAAAGGCATTACCGGGATCTTGAGGATCTCAGCCACGACTGCGACAAACACACCGATGAGGATCAGTGCCCACGGAAGATCTGCGTTCATGATACCTTCTACGAGCATCTTCATCATGGTAGCCTGTGCTGCCGGAATCTTTTCTGTTCCGTATCCCCATGCCTCGTTCAGGAGGTAGAGCACGAATCCGATCGCTGCCGCAGATACGACAACACCCAGCATCTCACCGATCTGCTGTTTCTTCGGTGTGGCTCCAACGATAAATCCGGTCTTCAGGTCCTGTGAAGTATCTCCGGCGATGGCAGCGACGATACAGATGATACCGCCGATGGCAATGGCGCCGACCATACCTGTCGTGCCGTCTGTTCCGCTTGCTTTCAGGATCAGCGTGGCAATGATCAGAGTCGCGATCGCCATACCGGATACCGGGTTATTGGAAGAGCCGATCAGTCCTACCATACGGGAAGATACGGAAGCAAAGAAGAATCCGAAGATCACGATGATAAGAGCTCCGATCGGATTGACCGGGAATGTCGGTATAAGCCAGATCAGGATCACGATCACCAGCATCATTCCGAGGAGCAGAGGCATCGGAAGATCCTGCTGTGTACGGATCGTATTGGTATTCCCATGTTTTTTGGACATGCTCTGCATTGCCTGTTTGAATGTGCGGATGATCAGCGGGAAAGTTTTGATCAGGCTGATCAGACCGCCGGCTGCAACAGCACCTGCGCCGATATATTTTACATATGTGCCCCAGAGGTCAGCAGGAGCCATAGATGAGATCGGAACTTCACCGGGGAAGATCACAGCGTCTCCGCCGAACAGTGCGATCGCAGGCATGAGAACAAACCAGCTTAATGTACCGCCGGCCAGCATGTAGCTGGAGATCTTCGGACCGCAGATGAAGCCGACACCCGCAAGTGACGGAAGTACCTGGATCCCGATCTGGGAACCTGCGAAGCCTTTGAATGCATATCCGATCTCACTCGGGAAGAATCCCAGACCGTCTGCGATAAATTTGTATACAGCTGCAATGCCCAGACCTTTGAAGACAGAACCTGCCTTGCTTCCGCCTTCCTCTCCTGCAAGAAGGACTTCCGCACATGCGGTTCCTTCCGGGAAGGGAAGTGTTCCGTGTTCCTCAACGATCAGTGCCTGGCGGAGAGGAACCATAAAACATACTCCCAGGATACCGCCGAACAGTGCGATGAGGAAAATTGTCAGGATGCTTGGGAATTCGATCTTTCCTTCTTCAGCCCATAAAAATAATGCAGGCAGAGTGAAGATCGCGCCTGCCGCGAGTGACTCGCCGGCAGAACCGATCGTCTGTACCATGTTGTTCTCGAGGATGGAATCCCTGCGAAGGATGATACGGATGATACCCATTGAGATAACGGCCGCCGGGATCGATGCAGAGACCGTCATGCCGACGAGAAGTCCAAGGTATGCGTTTGCCGCGCCGAATACAACAGCAAGGATACAGCCGATCAGGACAGAAGTGACTGTAAATTCCGGAACGATCTTGTCAGCCGGAATATACGGTTTGAAATCATTCTTGTTGTCCATTGAACATTTCATTCCTTTCTTTTCTTTTGATATAATTTTAACGCTTTTTTAACACAGCTTTAAGATTATATCACTTTATCACAAGAAAGGGAAGTGAAAAACTCAGGTTTCTATAAAAAGAATGTTTTAGACAGCCCAGGCCGGACCCTGCAGTGAGGCAGGTGCTGTTATAAATTGAAGGTTTCATAGTGCCAAGATGTGCAAAATGTGTTAAACTTGTTACAGTTCCCGGATAAAAGCGGTTTCCAATGCGAGAATATTCTGACAGGAAAACAGATCAGGGGACAGAGAAACTCCGGTGTCAGACAGGCTCCGGAGCAGGGAAGGATGGCTGTTCAGATGGAAGCATATACAGGATTTGCGCGGGTATATGATATATTTATGGATAATGTCCCCTATGCAGAATGGGGGGGATATCTCAGTTCGCTGCTCGGAGAATACGGTGTGGACGATGGGCTGGTCCTGGATCTGGGATGCGGGACCGGGGCGATGACTGAGATCCTTGCGGGATACGGATATGACATGATCGGCGTGGACAATTCTGAGGATATGCTTGAGATCGCGATGGAGAAGAAGATCCGGTCAGGACAGGATATCCTGTATCTTCTGCAGGATATGAGAGAGTTTGAACTCTACGGCACGGTGCGGGCCGTGGTCAGTGTCTGTGATTCTGTTAATTATATCACGGAGCCGGAGGAGCTCACCGAGGTGTTCCGGCTGGTGAACAACTATCTGGATCCGGCCGGGGTATTTATCTTTGATTTTAATACAGAATATAAGTACCGGGAGATCCTGGGGGAGCAGACGATCGCGGAAGACCGGGGAGAGTGCAGTTTTATCTGGGACAACTGTTATTATGAAGAGGAACGGATCAATGAATATGACCTGACTCTCTTTATAAGAGATGACGGGGTGTCAGATGCCGGCAGTGATCTTTACCGGAAGTATCAGGAGACCCATTTCCAGAGGAGTTATACGCTGGATGAGATCAAAGAACTGATCAGAAAGTCCGGACTGGAATTTGTCACGGCATACGATGCTTTTACAAAGGACGTGCCGGGAGATGAGAGCGAGCGGATCTATGTGATCGCGCGGGAAGCCGGAAAAACCAGGAAATAAGATGTGAAGATAAAACGCGAAGACTGGATAAAGGCGGGCAAAAAAAGGAAGCATGCTATGTAAATGCGGGCAGATAAAAAAGAAACGGAGAAAATAAGACATGGGAGATTATATCGTAAGAGCAGCGGCAGCAAATACACAGATCAGGGCGTTTGCTGCAGTGACAACAGAACTTGTGGAGGAGGCGAGAAGACGGCACGGCACCAGCCCGGTGGCCACAGCGGCTCTCGGGCGGCTGCTGACCGGCGGTGTGATGATGGGGAGCATGATGAAGAATGAAGAGGACATGCTGACCCTTCAGATCAAGTGCAGCGGACAGATCGGAGGACTTACCGTGACTGCCGACAGCCAGGGTAACGTAAAGGGGTATGTACACAATCCGGACGTCATGCTCCCGCCAAAGAACGGGAAGCTGGATGTAGGTGGCGCCCTGGGACAGGGAGTCCTCACAGTTATCAAGGATATGGGATTAAAAGAACCCTATTCCGGACAGACGATCCTTCAGACCGGGGAGATCGCGGAGGATCTTACCTACTATTTCGCAACGTCGGAGCAGGTTCCCTCGTCGGTAGGGCTGGGGGTCCTGATGGAGAAAGATAACACGGTGAGATGCGCGGGCGGATTTATCGTCCAGGTCATGCCGTTTATCGAGGACAAAGTTCTGGAGAAACTGGAAACGAATATCCAGAAGATCCAGTCTGTCACATCTATGCTGGATAACGGGCACACGCCGGAGGAGATGCTGGGGCAGGTGCTGGAAGGTCTGGACCTGGAGATCACGGATACGCTTCCGGCAAAATTCCACTGCAATTGTTCCAAGGAGCGGATCGAGAAGGCGATCATCAGCATTGGAAAGAAAGAGATCCAGTCCATGATCGACGACGGAAAAGAGATCGAGGTGAAATGTCACTTCTGCAACACGGCTTACACGTACTCGGTGGAGGAACTGAAGGATCTGCTCAAGAAAGCAAAAAGGTAATATAGATATGAAAAAGTCCTCCGCATGGCATGAAAAGTCAGAGCTTTTTGTGGAAAACTTTCTGCGGGGTGACGGAAAGGCGGAAAAACAATGAAACATGGTTTTGTCAAAGTGGCGGCAGCGACCCCGGATATCCGGGTGGCGGACGTGGAGTACAATACGGAAAGGATTCTGGCTGATATCAGCGAAGCGTGTGAGAACGGGGCGAAGATCCTGGTGTTTCCGGAACTGTGCGTGACCGGATATACCTGCAGCGATCTCTTTACCCACGATATCCTTCTCCGGGCGGCAAAGGAGGCTCTTTTTGAGATCGCGGAGCATACTGCGGACAAGGATATCCTGGTGTTCGTGGGCGTGCCGCTGGATGTCGAGGGAAAACTCTACAATGTGGCGGCGGCGCTGAACCGGGGAAAGGTCATCGGCTTTACTACAAAAACGTTCCTTCCCAATTACGGGGAGTTCTATGAGATGAGGCAGTTCACTCCGGGACCAGATGAGGCGAGATACATCTCCTTTGAGGGGGACCAGATCCCCTTTGGACCCTGCATCCTGTTCCAGTCCACTGCAATGGAGGATCTGATCGTATCGGCAGAGATCTGCGAGGATGTGTGGTCCCCCATCCCGCCCAGCATCAGCGCAGCGCTGGAGGGGGCGACAGTGATCGTCAACTGTTCGGCAAGTGATGAGACTATCGGAAAGGACTCTTACCGCAGGGAACTGATCTCCGGGCAGTCTGCCCGGCTGATCTCGGGATATGTGTACGCCAATGCCGGAGAAGGAGAGTCCACCACGGATCTGGTGTTCGGAGGGCATAATATCATTGCTGAGAACGGGACCATCTTAAAAGAGGCAAAACGTTACCATAACGAGATCATATATTCCGAACTGGATATCCAGAGGATCGTGGGAGAGCGGAGAAAGAACACTACGTTCCAGACCGAGCAGTGCCGGACGCTGATCCGGGTGCCATTCTATATCGAGACTGCAAAAACCGAGCTCACCCGGACATTTCCCAAGAAGCCCTTTGTACCTTCTGATGAGGCGGCAAGGGCGGAGCGGTGCGAGGAGATCCTGACGATTCAGGCCATGGGGCTTAAGAAGCGTCTGGCGCACACGAATTCCAGGACTGCAGTGGTGGGGATATCAGGGGGTCTGGATTCTACCCTTGCTCTCCTTGTGACCGCCCGTGCTTTTGACATGCTCGGTAAGGATAAAAAAGAGATCATTGCTGTGACCATGCCCTGCTTCGGGACTACGGACCGGACCTATCAGAACGCCTGTGAGATGGCGCGTCAGGTGGGAGCAACATTGAAAGAAGTTCCCATCGCGGATGCGGTCAACATTCATTTCCGTGATATCGGACAGGATCCGGAGGATCACAGCGTGACTTATGAGAACTCCCAGGCAAGGGAGCGTACCCAGGTGCTGATGGATATCGCAAACCGGACCTGGGGCATGGTGATCGGAACCGGAGACATGTCAGAACTGGCTCTGGGGTGGGCGACCTACAATGGAGATCACATGTCCATGTACGGGGTCAATGCATCTGTTCCGAAGACGCTGGTACGCCATCTGGTGAAATATGCGGCGGACGATACAAAGGATGAGAAGCTGAAAAAAGTGCTCTATGACGTGCTTGATACACCGGTGAGCCCGGAACTCCTTCCGCCCAAAGATGGAAATATCGCGCAGAAGACTGAGGATCTGGTAGGACCCTATGAGCTGCATGATTTCTTCCTCTATTATATGCTCCGCTTCGGATATGAGCCGAGCAAAATCTTCCGCCTGGCGGAGCGGACGTTCAAAGAAGACTATGACAAGGTAACGATCCTGAAGTGGCTGGAAACATTCTGCCGGAGATTCTTCTCTCAGCAGTTCAAGCGGTCCTGTCTTCCGGATGGCCCGAAGATTGGTACGGTGGCACTCTCGCCGAGAGGAGACTGGAGGATGCCAAGCGACGCATGCGTTGCGGTGTGGCTGAAAGACCTGGGAAATGTCTCACTTCAGGAAAAAGAATAGATTTTTTAAAAAGGAAAAAGTTTACTGAAAGAAAAATGCTTGAGAAAGGAGAAGTGACACGATGAAACTGATCCGGACAGAAGATGCTGTGGGAAGCGTGCTCTGCCACGATATCACACAGATCATCCCGGGAGTCACAAAGGATGCGGTGTTCCGCAAAGGGCATATCGTGAGGAAGGAGGACATCCCGGTCCTTCTCTCTGTAGGAAAAGAACATCTGTATGTCTGGGAAGCCCAGGAAGGGATGCTCCATGAGAATGACGCGGCGGAGGTGCTGCGGCAGGTATGTCAGGGAGAACACATGAAAGCTTCTGAACCGAAGGAAGGAAAGATCGAACTGACGGCGGAGTGTGACGGACTTCTTAAGATCGACGGGGAGAAGCTGAACGCAGTCAACGCCATGGGGCAGATGGTGCTCGCATCCCGTCACGGCAATTTTCCTGTAAAGAAGGGGAACAAGATCGTCGGGATGCGCGTTGTTCCTCTTGTCATCGAAGAGGAGAAGATGAACCGTGTGAAGGAAATCTGCGGGGATGAACCGATCTTCCGGCTCCTTCCGTTCCGCTCTATGAAAGCAGCCATCGTTACGACGGGAAGTGAAGTTTATTATGGCAGGATCAAAGATCAGTTCACCCCGGTCGTAAAAGCCAAGCTTGAGGAAGCCGGAATGGAAGTGATGGGAAATACGCTCTGCAATGACGATTCAGATATGGTGACAGAGGCGATAACGGATTGGATCAAAAAAGGGGTGGATGTGGTTGTCTGTACCGGCGGTATGAGCGTGGATCCGGACGACCGGACGCCGCTTTCCATCCGCAATGCCACGGATGAGGTGATCACCTACGGTGCTCCGGTCCTGCCGGGGGCCATGTTCATGCTTGCATATGCAGGGGCGGTCCCGGTGATGGGACTGCCCGGGTGTGTGATGTACTCAAAGAGGACGATCTTTGACCTGGTCCTGCCCCGGATCGCAGCCGGAGAGCGGCTTTGTGCTGAAGATTTTTCCGCTCTGGGGGAAGGCGGGCTGTGTCTGAACTGCGGGGGGTGCACGTTCCCGAACTGCGGGTTTGGGAAGTAGGGTATATCGCGGCGTGCCTGAAAGCGATACATCTCTCTGGCGGACGTTTTATCGCCTTCTCTTGAAGATCATTTCATTCATACACGATCCGCCCGTCCTCGATCCTCACGATCCGGTCTGCCTGCTGTGCGATCTCAGGATTGTGAGTGATCATCACGATAGTCTGGCGGAATTCCCGGCTGGACATCTTGAGCAGCCCGATCACGTCATCGCTTGTCTTGGAGTCCAGGTTTCCGGTGGGTTCGTCGGCGAGGATGATGGAGGGCTTTGACGCCAGAGCGCGGGCGATGGCGACTCTCTGCTGCTGGCCTCCGGAGAGGGTGCCCGGAAGGGAATCCAGCCGGCTCTCCAGTCCCAGCATTTTTACCACCTGCATGATAAACTTTTTATCCGGCTTCTGCCCATCCAGGGAGATGGGAAACACGATGTTCTCCCAGACTGTGAGGACCGGGACCAGATTGTAATTCTGGAAGACAAAGCCGATCTGTTTGCGTCGGAAGATGGTCGCCTGCTCGCCGTTTAGTTTTGCCAGGTCTGTCTTGCCGATCCGGATGCTTCCGGCGGTAGGGGTATCCAGCCCGCCCAGCATGTTCAAAAGAGTGGATTTTCCGCTGCCGGAAGTACCGATGATGGCAGTGAATTTCCCGAGTTCTATCTCCAGGTCGATGCCGTCCAGGGCTTTTACCATTGTGTCTCCTTTTCCGTAATATTTCTTGATCCCAGATGCTCTTAAGATGCTTTCCATAATTTTGCCCCTCCTTGAAATGTATGAGATGGTATGAAAGTTATTAATATATAAATATAGATTTTAGTTTATTCAGAAATTCTTAACTGGTCTACGATACTGCCTTTGTTGAAAAATCTCAGCGCCAGCACGGGCACGAGGAATCCTGCGATGAGCAGAAGTGCACATGTGACAAGTGCAGGGAGGAGCGTAAAGTGGAATGTACACCACCAGATCGCTCCGGTCAGCCCTCTTACCAGTGTAAATCCCAGCACAAAGGAGAAGAACAGTCCCAGGATGCAGGCGCCAAGGGCATAGAAGAGGCCCTCGAAGGCCATCATCTTTGTGAGCTGTTTCTGAGTCATGCCGATGCTGCGCATGGTGGCAAATTCGTGACGGCGGGTCAGGATCGTGGTAATGATCGTGTTGATCAGGTTGAGCACGCCGATGATCCCGAAAATGATGCCGACCAGTCCGCCGACAAATGTGATCATAGTCTGTGTGGCTTCCGCACTTTCCCTCGCAGAGTCCGCGGTCAGGAAGTCAATGGAAGGATCTGCATTCTCCATATAGTCTTCAAGGAATGCGGTCATATTATCCCGATGAGATTCTTCCACATTGAACGCGTATTTATAGACGACAGGCTCGTCATAGATCTCTTCATATACATCTGAGGGAAGATAGATGAAGATCCCGTCACCGCCGATCTTGGCGGTCCCGGCTACGGTGAAACCGATCTCTTCGTCGTCTCCGTTTAGCGCTGCTTTCGCCAGTACCGGAAGATCCATCAGAGGTTCTCCGTTCTTATAGACAGTGACCATATCGCCCACATCAAGAAAGTTAAGCTCTCTGTGAAGAGACATATCTGAGCGGTCCACATCTACGCCCACCAGGAGTCCTTCTTTCTGCTCCATTTTCTGGCAGAGAGTGTGTGCGTCTGTCTCTCCCTCCCTGAGATCCATACGGGAGAGTGCGGCCTCGCTCAGCCCGTAGACATTACAGATGGGGCGCCCATCGTCTCCCAGACTGAAAATGAATCCGTCCTCTGTGGCTGCGCTGGTCAGTCCGGTCTCCTCCTCGACAGTGGGATATAAAGTTGGGATGATCCCGAAGTCATAGGTCACATTTGTGTCTTCCCGGGTGTTTTTGTAGACCGCGCCTGCGTCTGTTACGCCCGGCTGTGCTGCAATGGCGTCCATGGTCTCCTGGCTTAAGCTCTCCTCTCTGGAGGTAAAGCCTTTCTGCCCGTTGGTGCTCACCGCGTTGACCACAGAGTAGTCGGTGCGGATCATATAATCTACCTGTTTCTCTACGTCCACACTCTGTGCTGCGGTACCGACGCAGTTTAAGAGGACCACGCACAGCGTTAGTGAAACCATGATAAAGGCGGTACGGCGGCGGGAACGTCCCAGGTTGGACCAGGCGAGACGGGAAAGGCTGGCTCCGGGACCAGTCTGCCATGTTCTCCTGAAGATCGACCGTGCTGGAGGCGATGATATCGGACCAGTAAGTCCCGGCGATATCCATGTCTCTATCATAGGTATACCGGAAGATGTCCGGGTTGGCGTCACGGAAAGCGGTTCCAGCGGCCATCATGCTCATCTGCTCGTTGGTAGCTTCATACCAGCCGGAGACCACCATCTCCATGGAATATTCCTCTCCGTGAGCTGTGAATTCGATGGTCACGGTCTCACCTGTTTCAGGCTCGGCGCCCAGATCCTTCAGGGCAAGGTCTGAAGTTACGATCTCGTTAGCGGCCTGAGGCATGGTCCCATGGGAAGGATTGCAGAAGAGCAGTTCTGCTTCTGTCTCGTCCATGACGTCAAATTCAATATTGTGGCGGCTTGTATTGGTGAGGAATCCCACGGGCATCCGCAGGCCGTATTCTTTGACAAAATCCGCATCTGAGAGTGCTTCGAACTGTTCTGCGGTCATATTACGGAGATCACCGTCAGACTTGCTGCCTTTCATGAGCTGCATGGAGAGGGTGACGGACTCATAAGTCCCAAGCCCGATGGTGGTGACGGATGTGAAAAGGATGGCAGTGAGCGCGATCGCGGCCACTGCGATGAGATTTCTGATCCTGCCGGACAGGAAGACACGTCTGGCGAGGATGTTCAGCATATTTTTTGAGTATTTCATGTCTGTACCTCCTATCTGATAGCGATGATAACAGGTCAATGTCACAATAAAGGTACAGCAAAGTTACATTTTTGTGCCTTTAAACAGGTTACTGTTCGCATAGAAGCCGGGAAAAGCCGTGAAATTTTATTTCCCGGCAAAGACCACGCGCCCGTCCTCCAGGCGGATCATCCGGTCGGCGAGCTGGGCGAGTTCCAGATCATGGGTGATCATGATCAGCGACTGGCGGAATGTCTCTGCGGTCAGTTTCAGAAGACCTGCCACGTTCTGGCTTGTCTTTACGTCAAAGCTTCCTGTTGGTTCATCCGCAAGGACAATGGCGGGCTTGGCGATCAGCGCCCGGGCGATGGCAGTACACTGCTGGGTGCCGCCGGAGAGCATGTGGGGAAAGGAATCCAGATATTTCTCAAGACCGAGGAGCGTTGTGATCCGCTCGAAAAATATCATGTCCGGACGGGAGTTGTCCAGGGCCAGAGGGAAGAGGATGTTCTCCCTCACAGTCAGATCCGGTATCAGATTATATTCCTGGAAGACGAATCCTACCTTCCGGCGGCGGAAGACAGTGAGCTGGTCTTCATTCAGGGCAGAAAGATCGATCCCGTCCACGATGACGGTCCCTTCTGTGGGGCGGTAGAGCCCGCCGATCAGATTCAGGAGAGTGGTCTTTCCGGAACCGGAAGCGCCGACGATGGCGGTGAACCGCCCTTTTTCTATAGTAAGGTCAACGCCGTCCACGGCCTGAATCTGCTGATTTCCTGTACTAAAATATTTTTTTGCGTTTTTTAAAGTGACGATATCCATTTTTATATTTCCTCATTTCTGCTTGTGGCTCTGCGGGAACTGCAGTGTTCCAGGGTGAATGCATATGCAGGGAATCCTGCATTTTGGGTTTGGACAAGGGCGGAAGCTGAGTCAGTTCAGCAGATAGACGGAAAAGGTGGTCCCTTTTCCCTGTGCTGACTTTACGCTGATATATCCGTGCTGGCGGGTGATGATCCCCCGTGCCAGGTACAGTCCCAGCCCAACGCCTTCCTCGGACGCTGCTTCCTCTGCCCGGTAGAATCGGCGGAATACGTCACTGTAGTGTTCTTCCGCGATACCGACCCCGGTGTCTGTGATGTCGATCCGGGTGTAGAACTGCCAGGGGCGGACGCGGATATGGATCGATCCGCCGGAGGGAGTGTATTTTACAGCGTTATCAAGGATGTTCCCCAGGGCTTCCGAGGTCCATTTGGGGTCGTGACGGACACGGATAGAGCTGTCGCAGTCAACATCAAGCTGAAGTTCTTTTGCCTCTGCTTTTCTTGATCAGGGACTGCATGAGAAAATCCAGCTTATTGATCTGGGCGGACATCAAGTCAAGAAATTCGTTCCGCTTTTCGGGGGACAGCTCATGCTGCCTCAGGATCCCGGTAAACATCTGAATGTTAGACACGGGAGTCTTTACCTGATGTGAGATGTCGCTGACCAGTTCCTGGATGGTCTGTCTCTCCTCATCGCTCTGGCGGTGTTCGTCCCGCATTTTGTCATAATACTGGAGCAGCTTTCCCTGGGCTTTTGACAGGGCAGTATCTTCGTAGGGCTGGAAGTTTTCCAGTTCTCGGTTCTCCATGAGAGTGTCTGCAGTCTCACAGATCTCGTTGGAAAAAACTGAGATCAGATCCTGACAGAACCGGTCCGCCAGGAGAACAACTACAAGGAGAAGGCCCCCTGTAAGGAGCAGGCAGGCGCGGGGGAAAGCCTGGGGAAGATGCCAGGAAAGCAGTCCCATCAGGATGGCGGCAAGCGACACTGTGCAGAGAAGGAATCTTATCAGTCCGGCTGTTTCCTTTCTTTTCATATGGATGCTTGGATGCTCCTGTCCAGATATAGCCCATCCCCCGGACGGTCTTGATCCGGGGGTGGGTTTTGTCTTCGATCTTGGCGCGGAGCCGGTTCATGGTCACGGTCAGGGTGTGGTCATCGATAAAGCTGCCGTCACAGTCCCACAGCTTTTCCAGAAGAAGCTGCCGTGTGACTACATTTCCCGCGTTTGCCGTCAGCACCCGGAGGAGTTTGTACTCGTTTGGTGTGATAGAGATCTTCTCGCCGTCGCGGATGGCAGTGAGGGCACAAAAGTCGAGACGGAGGGACCCGTCGTCATAGCAGTCGGGATTTTCACCCGGGACAAAGCCTGCCCCTGACGGAGATGAGTTCCGCCGCAGTGCCACCTCAATGCGTCGTTTCAGGATCTGCATGTTGAAAGGCTTTGTGATATAATCATCCGCTCCGAGATCAAACCCGTTTATGACATCTTCTTCCAGGTCGTTTGCTGTCAGAAAGATCACGGGCAGACCGGGCTGCATTTCTTTTGCCCGGACGCACAGGTCGAAGCCGCTTCCGTCCGGCAGGTTCACATCCATGAGCGCAAGGTCAAATCCGCCTTCCTCAAGAAGTTTGAGAGATTTTCGGCAGTTGTATGCGGCGACGGTGATGTATCCGCTGGTATCCAGTTCGAAACACAGACCGGCGCTTAAAGCAAGATCGTCTTCTGTTACTAATATCTTTGGCATGGTCTTTCCCTCCATGTATGATTTTGTCCCGGCGGAGCCGGTTTCCGGGACTTATTATAATGAAATCGTTTTTTGGGGGACACCCTGCATGCAAAGCGTAAAGTGTCCACAGAGAATTTTATCATAAGATTTTTTCGGATTCAATGTCCGGCGCAGAGACGATGTCCGGCGCAGAAATGACCGGGGTTGACTTTCCCGGGAAAATGCACGAAGATGGGAAGTAACACGGAAAGTGGACATGGAGAGAACTGACTGCGGAAGGAGAAAGAAAAGATGAGTGGATTTTACCGACAGCTAAAAGAGGCGCTGGAAAGCGAACAGGGGGATATCTATACGGAGACAGTGCTCAGAGGGGTACATGCCGGAGAAAAGAGGATCCTGCAGGGGAACAGTCTCCGGGATGCCGGAGAAAGAGAAGAAGACGGAGGAGATGTGTTCCGGGAGCGCATCGGGAGACAGCCCAAACTGATCATCTGCGGCGCAGGGCATGTCTCGGTTCCGATCATAAAAATGGGAAAAATGCTGGGATTCGCTGTGACCGTCCTTGAGGACCGGCCGAAATTTGCGGACAATGCCAGGGCGGCAGGGGCGGATACGGTGATCTGCGAGGCGTTCGAAAAGGCGCTGGAAGGCATACACGGGGATTCGGATTCCTGGTTTGTGATCGTGACCAGGGGACACCGATACGACACCATCTGTCTTGAAAATATCCTGCACAAAACTTATGCCTATGTGGGGATGATGGGCAGCAGGCGCCGGGTGGCGATCGTGAAAGACCAGCTTGAGGAAAGCGGGATCAGCCGGGAGACCCTGGATGCCGTACACACGCCCATCGGGCTGAAGATCGGCGCGGAGACGCCGGAGGAGATCGCGGTGTCTGTCATGGCGGAGATCATCCAGATAAAGAACAGCCGGGAAAAAGGCGGCGGATATTCCGGTGAGATGCTGGGAGCGCTTGTATCTGAAGAAGGAAGGAAGAAGGTGGCTGCAACGATCGTCTCACGGAAAGGTTCTGCTCCCAGGAGCGTTGGGACGAAGATGCTGATCTTTGAGGACGGGACAACGGTGGATACGATCGGCGGGGGATGCGTGGAGAGTGAGATCATGCAGAAAGCGCTGCTCATGATGCGCGCAGGAGAGCCCCGTTTCCAGGTGTGCCGGGTGGATATGACCGCGGATGCCGCAGAGGACGAGGGTATGGTCTGCGGAGGTGTCGTGGAAGTGATGCTGGAGGCGTCGTGGTGAGAACGGACCGTGATATGGAAGGGATCAGAAGATGGGAAGATTATGGAAGAAAAAAGAGATCAGGATCTTAAAAGGGAATATTGTATACAGCAGGAACAAGGATGAGCTGGAGATCTGTGAACACAGCTATCTGGTCTGTGCAGACGGAAAAGTGGACGGGATCTATCAGACTCTCCCCTTCCGTCTTGGAGGCAATCCGATCCGGGACTGCGGGGACTGTCTGATCATTCCGGGGCTTACAGACCTGCACATCCATGCGCCCCAGTATTCTTTCCGGGGGATGGCGATGGACCTGGAGCTTCTGGACTGGCTGGATGCATACACCTTCCCGGAGGAGATGAAGTATGGGGAGATGGAATATGCCGGGAAGGCATACAGCATTTTTGCGGAGAATATGAAAAAGAGCGCTGTGACCAGGGCGTGTGTCTTTTCTACCATCCACAGACCGGCCACGATGGTGCTGATGGATAAACTGGAGAAGACAGGGCTTGTCACATTGGTGGGAAAAGTCAATATGGACCGGAATGCGCCGGAGGGGCTGTGCGAAGAGACCGAAGAGTCACTTGCAGAGACTGAAATCTGGCTCGAAGAGGTGAGAAGCAGGGACTACAGGAATACCGGTCCGATCCTCACGCCCCGGTTTGTGCCTTCCTGTACTGACCGTCTGCTGGAAGGGCTGGGAGAGCTTCAGAAAAAATATGCTCTGCCGGTACAGTCCCATCTGTCTGAGAATCTCAGTGAGATCAGATGGGTGAGCGAGTTGTGTCCCTGGTCAGGATTTTACGGAGACGTTTATGACCGCTTCGGGATTTTCGGCGGAGAATGTCCGGCAGTCATGGCACACTGTGTCCACAGCACAGAGGAAGAGATACTCAGGATGAAAGAGAAGGGCGTGTTTATCGCCCACTGCCCGGAGTCCAATATGAATGTTGCTTCCGGGATCGCGCCGGTGAAGCGCTATCTGGAAGAAGGGATGAATGTCGGGCTGGGGAGCGATGTGGCGGCAGGGAGCACGGAGAACCTGTTTGCCGCCATGGCACATGCTGTCCGCGGGTCCAAGCTGAGATGGCGCCTGCAGGATGAGAGCAGGAAGCCTCTGACCGTGGAGGAAGTGTTTTACATGGCGACCCGTGGAGGAGGAGCCTTCTTTGGGAAAAACGGCAGCTTTGAACCCGGGTATGAATTCGATGCGGTGGTGCTGGATGACAGCAGGCTTTCCCATCCCCAGGGACTGAGCGTAAGGGAAAGGCTGGAGCGGATCATCTATCTGGCAGATGAGCGGGAGGTGCGTGGAAAGTACATTAGAGGGAATGAATTGTTCTTTTATGGATACAATATATAGGCAGAGCGCCTGTATTTTGTACAAAATCAAGTACAAGCCTATTTTTGATAACGATTATCAATAATAGGCTTGTCTTTTTTTTAACATGATGATATACTAGCGCATGAACGAGGCCGGGAACCTTACGGACCGGCTCCATAAAACAGCAGTGCCATCGCATGTGGGCACTGCCCTGAAACATTTAAAATAGATTTCACGAGGAGGTTTTTACAGATGGCAAAAGCAAGTTTTGACCAGTGGGCAGGCTTCAAAGGACACCTCTGGAAAGAGGAAGTCAATGTGCGTGACTTTATCCAGCATAACTACACACAGTATGACGGGGATGAATCTTTCCTGGCTGATCCGACAGAGGCAACCAATAAACTTTGGGGAGAACTCTCCAGACTGCAGAAAGAAGAACGTGCAAAGGGCGGAGTCCTTGACATGGAGACAGAGGTTGTTTCCGGTCTGACAGCATACGGCCCGGGATACATCAATGAGGAGATGAAGGACCTGGAGCAGGTCGTAGGACTTCAGACAGATAAACCGCTCAAAAGAGCGTTCATGCCTTACGGGGGAATCAAGATGGCGGAGCAGGCATGCACGACATACGGATATACCCCGAGTGAAAAACTGCATGAGATCTTTACAAAATATCATAAGACACACAATCAGGCTGTGTTTGATGTCTACACACCTGAGATGAAAAAAGCGCGTCATAACAAGATCATCACAGGTCTTCCGGACACATATGGAAGAGGACGTATCGTAGGCGATTACCGCCGCGTGGCTCTCTACGGTATCGACTACCTGATCGAGAAGAAACAGTCTGATTTCATCGAGTATGAGAGACACGGAATGAAGGGAACAGATTTCCGTCTCCGTGAGGAGATCGCTGATCAGATCCGCGCGCTCAAAGAGATGAAAGAGATGGCTTCCGTATACGGATACGATATCTCCCAGCCGGCGACCAACGCAAAAGAAGCGGTACAGTGGCTGTACTTCGGATACCTTGCAGCGATCAAGACACAGAACGGCGCTGCGATGAGTGTGGGCCGTATCTCTACATTCCTTGACATCTATATCCAGAGAGATATGGAGAAGGGGATCCTGACAGAGGAGCAGGCACAGGAACTGATCGACCACATCGTTATGAAGTTCCGTATGGTAAAATTCGCAAGGATCCCGTCCTACAATGAACTGTTCTCCGGCGACCCGGTATGGGCAACACTTGAGATGGCGGGAATCGGAATGGACGGACGCCACATGGTGACAAAGAACGATTACCGTTTCCTCCACACACTGGAGAACATGGGACCGTCACCGGAGCCGAACCTGACAGTGCTTTACTCTTCACACCTGCCGGAGAACTTTAAGAAATATGCGGCTTATATCTCTGTGAAGACAAGCTCCATCCAGTATGAGAACGACGATGTGATGCGCCCGGTATGGGGAGACGACTATTCCATCTGCTGCTGCGTATCCGCAACAGAGACAGGAAAAGAGATCCAGTTCTTCGGAGCCCGCGCGAACCTTGCAAAATGCCTTCTCTACGCGATCAACGGCGGTATTGACGAGAAGACAAAACAGCAGGTATCCCCGCTCTACAGACCGATCACATCCGAGTACCTTGATTTCGATGAGGTCATGGAGAAATATGACCAGATGATGGAGTGGCTGTCAAAACTGTACGTGGATACACTGAACATGATCCACTACATGCATGATAAGTACTATTACGAAGCTGCAGAGATGGCTCTGATCGACACAAACGTGAGACGTACTTTCGCGACAGGTATCGCAGGATTCTCGCATGTGGTCGACTCCTTAAGCGCGATCAAGTACGCAAAAGTAAAAGTGATCCGTGACGAGGACGGCATTGCCACAGATTTCGAGGTGGAGGGAGACTTCCCGAGATACGGAAACGACGACGACCGAGCAGACGATATCGCGGTATGGCTGCTCCGCACATTCATGAGCAAGCTGAAAAAATGCCACACATACAGAAATTCCGAGCCGACAACATCCATTCTTACCATCACATCCAACGTTGTATATGGTAAGGCGACAGGATCTCTTCCGGATGGAAGAAAGGGCGGCGAGCCGCTGGCTCCGGGAGCAAACCCGTCTTACGGCGCAGAGATGAACGGACTTCTCGCATCTCTCAACTCGGTTGCGAAGCTTCCTTACGAGCAGGCGCTTGACGGAATTTCCAATACGCAGACAATCAGCCCGGGAGCGCTGGGACATGATGATGACGAGCGCAAGAACAATCTTGTACACGTTCTCGACGGATACTTTGATCAGGGAGCACATCACCTGAACGTGAACGTGTTCGGTACAGAGAAACTGATCGATGCGATGGAGCATCCGGAGAAGGAAGAGTATGCAAACTTCACGATCCGTGTATCCGGTTACGCTGTGAAGTTCATCGACCTGACAAGAGAGCAGCAGCTCGACGTGATCGCAAGAACATGCCACGACAGAATGTAAGAACAGCAGTCCGGTTTTAACCGGATCGCGAATGATCTATTGGGGACGTAGTAAGATTTCATTTCACTACGTCCCTTTTTTGTGACGGCGACGAGCCAAAGTCCGGGCTTTCCCGAGATACTGGCGGTCGCTTACGATCCCGGGAGGTTTATTTTAGCCCGATTTGGTCAATATTCACATAGTGGGACGCATAGAATTTTAATTAGGGACACGGAAGGATTCGATTTGGGATTCAGCTGAATTGAAGACTGACGTGTCCCGGAAGGAGAGAAAATGGACGGTTATATTCATTCAACAGAAAGTTTTGGCTCTGTGGACGGACCCGGAGTGCGCTTTGTCATCTTTGTCAGCGGATGTCCGATGCGCTGCCAGTTCTGTCATAATCCGGATACGTGGGATATGCAGGCGGGAGAAAAAAAGAGTGCGGACGAGCTGCTCAGGCAGGCACTGCGTTACAGGTCATACTGGAAGGACGGGGGCGGCATCACGGTCAGCGGAGGGGAACCGCTCCTGCAGATCGATTTCCTGACAGAACTTTTCCGAAAGGCAAAAGAGCAGGGAATCCATACGACCATCGATACGAGCGGAGCGCCTTTTACCCGGGAGGAGCCGTTTTTCGGAAAGTTCAATGAACTGATGAAATACACAGATCTTCTTCTGGTCGATATCAAGCACATTGATGAGGAACAGCACCGGGTCCTTACGGGGCGCACAAATAAAAATATCCTGAATATGGCAGAATACCTGTCGGAGATCGGAAAACCGGTCTGGATCCGCCATGTGCTCGTGCCGGAGCGGAGCGATTATGATGAGTATCTGGAAAGATTGAATCAGTTTATTAAGACATTAAATAATGTCGAAAAAGTCGAAATTCTTCCGTATCATACGCTGGGAGAGTATAAATGGAAGGAACTGGGATACGATTATCCGCTGGCGGGGATCGAGCCGCCCACGAAAGAACGGATCCAAAATGCGAACCGGATACTGGAAACAACTGTTCAGCCATAAGACAGAGTGCGGGGGAACGGTTAGTGCCGGAGACCGGAAATAAATGAAATTAATCTTTTTTTCTGAGAAGATTCGTTGTAAGATAAAATACGTATGCGGAGAAGAGTTCCGCATACGTATTTTTGTCAAAGAGGAGAGGATAGAATGAATAAGAAGGAAGTACTGGAGATCCGCAAGCAGTTCACTCCGCGCAACTGCGCGATCACAAGGATCTGCGGCTGCTATGTGGACCACGAAAAGAATAAAAAACTGGAGTCAAAAGATGCATTCCTGTCTCTTCCGGAGGAGGAAGCTTTTAAATATTTTGATATCTTCAAGAAGACATTGTCGGGAACGATAGGGAAAAACATGCTGAACATGGAGTTCCCGCTGGATGCGGAAATGCCGGGAGGAACCCAGGAATTTCTCCTGAAATTGAGAAACAGCAGGCTGGAAGACGATATGCTCCTCGAGGAGTTTTATGATAAAGTGATCGCTACATATGAATATGCAGAAAATTATTACATTATCCTGATCCATGCCATGTATGATATTCCGGGAAAATCTACGGATGACCTGGAGATGTTCGATGCTTCTGAGGACGTATATGAATATCTGCTCATGAGCATCTGCCCGGTATCCCTGTCAAAGGCCGGACTGTGTTATAATGCGGAGGACAACCGGATCGAGGATCGGGTGAGAGACTGGATCGTGGATATGCCGGATAAGGGATTCCTTTTCCCTGCGTTCAATGACAGGAATACAGATCTTCATTCTGTACTCTATTATACGAAGAAATCAGAGGATCTTCAGCCGGAGATGATCGAACAGCTTCTGGGCGCGCAGATGCCCATGTCCGCGGACACACAGAAGGAGACCTTCCAGATGATCATCGAGGACACCCTGGGAGAGGACGGCGATTATGAGACAGTGCGGAACATTCATGAGACCCTTAATGATCTGATCGAGGAGCACAAGGAAGAGCCGGAACCGCTCAAGCTGGACAAGACGGACGTGAAGAAGATCTTTGAACAGAGCGGCGTTCCCGCTGAGAAGATGGAGAATTTTGACCGCAATTACGAAGAGACTGCGGGAGAGAAGACCTCTCTTTTGGCCTCCAATATCGCAGAGACAAGAAAGTTTAATATCGAGACGCCGGATATCATCATCAAGGTGAACCCGGACCGCGCCGACCTGGTGGAGACAAGGATCATTGACGGCCGTCAGTGCCTTGTGATCCCGGTGGATGACCATATCGAGGTCAACGGAATCAATGTCAGGACGATGAAGTGGAACGGGACGGAAGAGAGACGGACGGAGGAAGAAGAGGGATAAAAGTCAATACCGGACAGAAGAAAGGGGAAACGGTGCATCAGCTGCGCCGTCTCCCCTTTCTTCAGGATAGAAAACCGGGCTCACTTCTTTTTTGCAGACAGCCCGAGAAAATAGTCGGAGGATACTTGATAGTATTCGCATAACCGGATCAGATGCCGTAAGGGAAGCTCGTTGGCGCCGCGCTCATAGCGGGCGTACATCGTCTGAGAGGTGCCGAGATAGTCAGCCACCTCCTGCTGTGTCAGGTCATTGTCTTCTCTCAGTTCACGCATGATCTGTACATATGTTTTTTTCATAGGTCCCTCCCTTTTCCTGTTCCTGAGTGCGGTGCGGACTTCAGCCTTCCGGAAATTACTATTCACAGCATCCACCCACATGCGCACTCGTCGCCTCTATGAGGCTTTAGTCCCGCTCCTTACGGAGCTAAGACTGCTTATGTGGGTGGTGTGACTGCTTCACAGTCACATATCAAACTTGGCAACAGATGCTTACGTGCGAGCACGACGCATCTGTGACCAAGTCTGATACGGCTGTGAATAGTAACTTCCGGAAAGCAAAATACCACAGTAAAGAAATTTACTATTGAATTTAGTAAATATTTGTACTGGAATAACTTTGAGGAGATGTGGGGGATAAGGAACATTTTGTGACGCCGGAAGCAAAATATGCAGGATCCGGCATGGGAATGACAGGAAAGGACCATGACGTACTGAAAAACAGTCCGCCGTGGTATTTTTTTGTCCGAAAAAGAAAAGAGAAATACATTTCGTTTGAAATATAAAATGATTAAAACTGAAATAAAAATTGTGAATAAAGTATAAAATAAGTGTGAATATGATAACAATTACTTGACTTTCTTGTGCATTAATACTAGCATATTGATTAGTTATTTAACTAATTAAAAATGGAGGGATAAAAATGCAGTGTGATCTGAATGATATTCCGGATCTGGGGCTCCTCGGGATCGTGATGCACCGTGTCATGAACCGTGCAAAGAGCAGATACCAGGAATTTGATCTGAACTGGAGTCAGGCGAGTATCCTTTTTACTTTGTATAAACGCAGTTCCATGTCACAGAAGGAACTTGCATCAAGCCTGAACATGACTCCGCCGTCGATCACTTCCGCGATCCAGAAGATGGAGCGGGGCGGCTATATCAAGAGGAGTCCGGATAAAGCGGATCAGAGGGTCATGCGTCTGGAACTGACCGAGAAAGGTGCTTCCTGTATCCAGACAGTGAAAGATGTGGCGGAGCAGATCAGGGAACAGGTCTTTCGGGGAATGAGCCCGGAGGAAGTGATGCTCTTCCGCCGTCTTCTGCTCCAGATCAATGCTAATCTGGAAAAAGAAGAATAGAGTAGTGAGAATGCAACAGAAAGGAAAGGCAGATTATGAAGAACTTATTTAAGTACGCGGCAGCGCAGTGGAGATCCATGCTTGCGATCATCGTCATCCTGTTCGTCCAGGCATACTGCGATCTGTCGCTCCCGGCCTATACGTCCGACATCGTGAATGTCGGTATCCAGCAGGGCGGGATCGAGGACCAGATTCCGGAGACGATCTCTGTGGAGGAGATGGAACGTCTCCTTCTGTTTGTCCCTCAGGACAGTCAGCAGAAGGTGCTGGATGCGTATGAGACAGACAACAGTACTTATGAGACGGAGGCATATGTCCTGAAAACCTCGGTGACAGAGGATGAGGATGCGATGGCAGACCTGGAGGAGATCCTTCAGGGGCCGATGATGCTCACGGCAGGATTTGAGTCGGGCAGCGATATGACAAAACAGATCGAAGACCAGATCAATGCAAACCTGCCGGCACAGATGGCAGGTGCTGATGCAGATATCTTTGATATCATGGCAATGCTCCCCGAGCAGCAGAGAGAGGCGATGGCGGAGTCGATGGGAGAGCAGCTTGACGAGATCCCGGACAGTATCCTGGATCAGGCTGCGGTCAGCTATGTGCGCAGTGCCTATGAAAATGTGGGAATGGACATGGACAAGATGCAGACAGACTATCTGCTCTCAACAGGCGGCAAGATGGCAGCACTTGCATTCCTTGGAATGGCGGCGAGCGTGATGGTCGGATTCCTGGCGTCCAGAGTGGGTGCGTCTACCGGACGAAACTTAAGGAGCCGGGTGTTCAAGAAAGTTGTGGACTTCTCTAACAACGAGTTTGACCACTTCTCCACTGCTTCGCTCATCACAAGGAGCACCAATGATATCCAGCAGATCCAGCTTCTGACTGTCATGCTGCTGAGGATCGTACTGTATGCTCCGATCCTTGCCATCGGCGGGATCTGGCAGGTGTTCCAGACGAACGTGTCTATGTCCTGGATCATCGCGCTGGCGGTGGTGCTGATCGCACTGGTCATCCTTGTGCTGTTCCTTGTGGCGATGCCAAAGTTCAAGATCCTGCAGACTCTGGTCGACAAGGTAAACCTTGTTATGCGTGAGATCCTGACGGGACTTCCGGTCATCCGCGCATTCAGTACGGAGAGACATGAGGAAAAGCGGTTTGACGCGGCGAATATGGACCTGACGAAGACCAATCTGTTTGTCAACCGTGCGATGACCTTTATGATGCCGGTCATGATGCTTGTCATGAACGGGGTGTCTGTCCTGATCATGTGGACCGGAGCACACGGCATTGATGAAGGGCAGATGCAGGTCGGTGATATGATGGCGTTCATTCAGTATACAATGCAGATCATCATGGGATTCCTGATGCTGTGCATGCTCTCCATCATGCTCCCGAGGGCAGCCGTTGCGGCAGACCGTGTGGAGGAAGTGCTTCAGAGCAAAACAGTCATCCACGATCCCAAACAGCCGAAGTCCTTTGACAAGGGACAGAAAGGGCTGCTTCGGTTTGAACATGTATCATTCCGGTATCCGGGAGCAGAAGAAAATGTGCTCCATGATATCTCGTTTACGGCGAAGCCGGGACAGACGACAGCGATCATCGGAAGTACCGGAAGCGGAAAATCAACGCTGGTCAATCTGATCCCCCGCTTCTATGATGTGACGGAAGGCTCCATCACTCTGGACGGCGTGGATATCAGAGAGGTCAGCCAGCACGATCTGAGAGACCGCCTGGGATATGTGCCTCAGAAGGGACTCCTTTTCTCCGGAAACATCGCTTCCAATATCATGTTCGGCAATCCGGATGGGACCGAAGGGGAGATGGTGGAAGCTGCAGAGATCGCGCAGGCGACAGAGTTTATCGACGCAAAGCCGGACCGGTATGAGAGCCATATCGCCCAGGGCGGTTCCAACGTATCCGGAGGACAGAAGCAGAGGCTTTCCATTGCCAGGGCGATCGCAAAACACCCGGAGGTATTTATCTTTGACGACAGTTTTTCCGCGCTGGATTTCAAGACGGATGTAACGCTCAGAAAAGCGCTCAGAAAGAAAACAAAAGACAGCACGGTCCTGATCGTTGCGCAGAGGATCAGCACGATCCTCAATGCAGAACAGATCATCGTACTCGATGAGGGGCGCGTTGCCGGAATGGGAACCCACAGCGAGCTTCTGGAACACTGTGAGGTGTACCAGCAGATCGCGGCGTCCCAGCTCTCAGAATCCGAGCTGAATGCCGGAAAAAATGCCAAAGCAGATGGAAAGGAGGCTGTGAGCCATGCCTAGAATGGGAGGACACGGAGCGCGCGGCGGTATGCCGGGCGACAAGGCGAAAGACTTCAAGGGAACACTGAAAAAACTTGTTAAATATATGAGTGCTTTTAAAGTGCACATGATCTTCGTGGCGATCTTTGCAGTCTGCGGTACCATTTTCAACATCGCAGGACCGAAGATCCTTGGTCAGGCAACGACCGAGATCTTCAACGGTCTGGTGAGCAAAGTCTCAGGCGGAAGCGGGATGGATTTCGGGAAGATCGGACAGATCCTTCTCATGACGCTGGGACTGTATGTGATCAGCGCTCTCTGTTCCTTTATCCAGGGACTGATCATGACAGGGGTGTCTCAGAAGACAACATACCGTCTGAGAAAAGAGATCTCAGAGAAGATCAACCGGATGCCGATGAATTATTTTGACACGAAGCCGGTGGGAGAGATCCTCTCCCGAGTGACCAACGATGTGGATACGCTGGGGCAGAGTCTGAACCAGAGCGCGACTCAGCTCATCACATCTGTCACGACCATCATCGGTGTGCTCGTCATGATGCTGTCCATCAGCCCCCTGATGACGCTTGTGGCAGTCCTGATCCTGCCGGTCTCTGTACTTCTCCTTTCCTTTGTGATGAAGCACTCTCAGAGATATTTCCGCGGACAGCAGGAATATCTGGGAAATGTCAACGGACAGGTGGAAGAGATCTACAGCGGACATAATATCATCAAGGCATTTAACAAAGAGGAAGACGTGATCCGTGAATTCAATGCGACCAACGACAAGCTGTATGATTCCGCGTGGAAATCACAGTTCTTCTCGGGAATGATGATGCCGGTGATGCAGTTCATCGGAAACCTGGGATATGTCGCGGTGGCCATACTTGGAGGATACCTGACGATAAAGAATGCGATCGAAGTCGGCGACATCCAGTCCTTTATCCAGTATGTGAGAAACTTCACCCAGCCGATCCAGCAGGTGGCGCAGGTTGCGAACATGCTCCAGTCAACTGCGGCTGCATCCGAGCGTGTCTTTGAGTTCCTGGATGAGAAAGAGGAAGATCAGACGGTGCCGGATCCGGTTTCCGTGGAAGGACTTCAGGGCAATGTAGAATTTGACCATGTACACTTTGGATACAATCCGGATAAGATCATCATCAACGATTTCTCGGCAAAGGTAAAAGAAGGTCAGAAAATTGCCATTGTTGGACCGACAGGGGCAGGAAAGACGACCATGATCAAGCTGCTCATGCGCTTTTACGATGTGAACAGCGGAGCGATCAAAGTGGACGGACATGATGTAAAAGACTTCAACCGCAGTGAACTGCGGCAGATGTTCGGCATGGTCCTTCAGGATACCTGGCTGTTCCACGGCACGATCATGGAGAACATCCGTTACGGAAGACTCGATGCCACCGACGAGGAAGTGATCCAGGCGGCAAAGGCGGCCCATGTACACCGTTTTGTACAGACCCTGCCGGGCGGCTACAATATGGAACTGAATGAGGAGGCGAGCAATGTTTCTCAGGGACAGAAGCAGCTCCTTACCATTGCCAGAGCGATCCTGGCTGACCCGAAGATCCTGATCCTCGATGAAGCGACCAGTTCCGTTGATACAAGGACAGAAGTCCTGATACAGAAAGCCATGGATAACCTGATGAAGGGAAGAACAAGCTTCATCATCGCTCATCGTCTGTCCACCATCCGCGACGCGGACCTGATCCTCGTCATGCGAGAAGGCGACATCGTCGAACAGGGCACCCACGAAGAACTCCTCGCCAAAGGAGGCTTCTACGCCGACCTATATAATTCGCAGTTTGAATCCACAGATCAGACGTGCGCATAAACAGAAAGGACCTGCCATGCAAGCTGGCTTGCAAATGGCAGGTCCTTTCTGTTTATGCATAGGGCGGAGCCCTTCAGTGAGATGGAGCCGCGCAGCGGCGGAATCGAACTGAAGCACGTC
>NZ_JACJLR010000131.1 GCF_016902345.1 Mediterraneibacter glycyrrhizinilyticus
CATTCTGGATCGTGTCAAGTGTCGTATTCCATCCCTCGATATCCGTCTCTGTCGTTCCTGCTCCGATCTGCGGGTCGCCGACGAAAGCGAAGCTGAAATCAGAATCATAGGCTCCTGTGGAGAAGCTGTACACTTTGCTGACTGTATCCCCGTTCACAACGCGGTATACATACTCCGTGTTCTCCTCAAGCCCCGCAAGGGTTGCCTGGTTGGAGTAGAATCCCTCGTCATTTGTCGGGATCGCTGCCGCATCCACTGTCGTGTACTCTGCCGGGAATGCTCCGTCTGTCATCGCAGAAGCTTTCGCGAGCTGTACCTGGCCTGCTTCTTCTGTATTCGCATACCATGTCAGTCCGCGGCTTGTCTCGTCGCTTCCCAGGGTAAGGATCACTGATTTCTGCTCAACCGGCTGTACCGCCGGAGTCTTGTTGA
>NZ_JACJLR010000132.1 GCF_016902345.1 Mediterraneibacter glycyrrhizinilyticus
ATTTATGGAAGAGGCGATCGCGGCGAATCCGGATGTGACCTGGAAGACGGTGATCTTCCATCACTCAGTATACTCGACGGCCAGCCATACAGACGACAGCGACATCATCCAGAGAAGAGAGGAACTGCCGCCGGTATTCGACGAGCTTGGGATCGACGTGGTGCTGATGGGACATGACCACGTATATACAAGAACCTATATGATGGACGGAGTTACGCCGGATACATCCAACGGTGTCCAGAGCGAGGTGACAGATCCGGAGGGAGTCCTTTACCTGACAGCGAACTCAGCCAGCGGAAGCAAATATTACGATATCAAAGCTCCCGAAGCGCCGTTCGCGGCTAAGATGGATCAGTCTTACAGGAGAACTGTGACAGAGGTCGAGGTCACAGATACATCCTATACGATGACAACATACTATGCGGA
>NZ_JACJLR010000133.1 GCF_016902345.1 Mediterraneibacter glycyrrhizinilyticus
GCGGAAAGGAACCGGGAAGCTTCCGTTTCCTGTTCCTGCATGGAGACCGGCAGCGCCGGAGTTTTGGAGCAGAATTCCCCGATCTTTACCGGTTCTGCCTCAAAAGGCGGAATCCCCGGATAGGATACCCGGATCACTTCCGGAGACATCGGGTCGTAAGAAATCTCCACCTTGCAGCCGATCAGGGAAGGTTTCGTCTCATATTTCCTGCCCTGGAAGCTGATACATGCCCCCTTGTCTACCAGCCGGGTTTCGTGGTGGAGAAATGCCTCCGCCACTACGCCGGTATCAAGGAATGTCAGGGGACGGCTGTCCCTTCCCCATTCCTGCATCGGTGTGATCCCCTGGGCGGGAACGGGGCTGCCCAGGCTTTCGTAGTACTCACGGATCCCTTCATGGGGCTTCT
>NZ_JACJLR010000134.1 GCF_016902345.1 Mediterraneibacter glycyrrhizinilyticus
GCGGAAAGGAACCGGGAAGCTTCCGTTTCCTGTTCCTGCATGGAGACCGGCAGCGCCGGAGTTTTGGAGCAGAATTCCCCGATCTTTACCGGTTCTGCCTCAAAAGGCGTGATCCCCGGATAGGATACCCGGATCACTTCCGGAGACATCGGGTCATAGGAAATCTCCACTTTGCAGCCGATCAGGGAAGGTTTTGTCTCATATTTTCTGCCCTGGAAGCTGATGCACGCGCCTTTGTCTACCAGACGGGTCTCGTGATGGAGAAATGCTTCTGCGACTACGCCGGTATCCAGGAACGTCAGGGGACGGCTGTCCCTTCCCCATTCCTGCATCGGTGTGATCCCCTGGGCGGGAACGGGGCTGCCCAGGCTTTCGTAGTACTCACGGATCCCTTCATGGGGCTTCT
>NZ_JACJLR010000135.1 GCF_016902345.1 Mediterraneibacter glycyrrhizinilyticus
TTCTATGACAATCAGGAAAAGGGTATCGTTGAAGACACGTTGCGTAAGGCTGTCCTGAAAGCCGGAAAATTTGACACATGCTACTTCGACCGCGGTTCCCAGTATATAGCAAAACAGCTGAACCTGTCCCTTTCCCGTCTGGGCATTACCGTCCGGCTGGCGCCTCCGGCGAGTGGCCAGTCAAAAGGAAAGGTAGAAAAGTTCCATCAAGTCGTAGACATGTACCTGAGGGAAGCAAAAGCGCATCAGATCCGGACGCTGGAACAGCTGAACCAGTACTGGGAGATCTTCCTCGAAGAGTACTACCACAAGAAGCCCCATGAAGGGATCCGTGAGTACTACGAAAGCCTGGGCAGCCCCGTTCCCGCCCAGGGGATCACACCGATGCAGGAA
>NZ_JACJLR010000136.1 GCF_016902345.1 Mediterraneibacter glycyrrhizinilyticus
TCGGAGATGCCCGGATGTTTGTGATCGAAGGAATGGCCAAAGTCCGAAAGGTCATTGAAGAAAACAGGAAACGAAAGCTGACAAAGCATAAGAAGCTCCCCAATAACACAATCATTGAGATCGATCATTGTTCTCCACTTGAGATCCTGAAGCTGCAGAAGAACCTGATGCGGATCGCGGAAGGAGAAGGGATCGGATTCGTTTATGGGAAAGGGAAGCATAAACCTGAAATACAGAAGCTCTACGAGGAACTGGAAGAATGCGGGGCCCGCCTGATGGAATATAAGGAATGTTTTGAAATCATGGGGAAAGACCGCAACAGCTATTCCAAAACAGACCTGGAAGCAACATTCATGCGGATGAAAGAAGACCATATGATGAACGGGCAGTTAA
>NZ_JACJLR010000137.1 GCF_016902345.1 Mediterraneibacter glycyrrhizinilyticus
CCGAACCTTGCTCCTTTAAGGTCTCTCCGTTGTGCCATCTGACCGTTCCTTTCTTTTCCGGCCTAGACAGCGTCTGCTGAAAACGCAACATAATTTGCCTTATGTTGTAGAAAGATAGAAAATTTTCATAAACTACTCCGAAAAGAGAGGAATCACCTCTAAATAGAGAACCAGGGAACAAGAGGAAACGCCAAAAATAACATAAAAAAACAATCTGAAAAAAGCCTTCTCTTATCAAAAAGAAAGGCCTGTTTTGTGCGCTCTGATGTAAAACAGACCCGTTTCACTTTTGTTGACATGACAGGTCATGTAGACTATACTACCTTACAGAAAAGCAGAAACTATGTAAAAATTCTTCCGGCTTTTACAACATAAGGCAAATTATGTTG
>NZ_JACJLR010000138.1 GCF_016902345.1 Mediterraneibacter glycyrrhizinilyticus
TCCAGTCTGCTGTCGCTCTGAAGCTCACTGCGGAACTGAAAGTATCTTTCCCTGCTTATGCTAAGGTCTTCAGCAAAGTCACCACACAGTCTTCCTTAAAGCTGTTAAGTTCTTATCCTCTTCCTGCGGACATGCTTGCCGCTTCCAAAGAGGACATTGTGGATATCATCCGCAGTACCGCACGTTTTGGCGAAGCTTATGCCCTGCGTAAGTATGACGCCATTATCGCTGCCGCACAGGATGCCGCTGTTTTCGGCAGGGCTCTTCCTAGCAATGCTGTTCGCATCCGTCTTTATATCGACACTTATCAGGAATACCAGAAGCATCTGGACGCGCTCCTGAAAGCACTCCATGAGACGGTAGAGAAACTGCAGGATACCCTGATCTA
>NZ_JACJLR010000139.1 GCF_016902345.1 Mediterraneibacter glycyrrhizinilyticus
TTCTATGACAATCAGGAAAAGGGTATCGTTGAAGACACGTTGCGTAAGGCTGTCCTGAAAGCCGGAAAATTTGACACATGCTACTTCGACCGCGGTTCCCAGTATATAGTAAAACAGCTGAACCTGTCCCTTTCCCGTCTGGGGATTACCGTCCGGCTGGCGCCTCCGGCGAGTGGCCAGTCAAAAGGGAAGGTGGAAAAGTTCCATCAAGTCGTAGACATGTATCTGAGGGAAGCAAAAGCGCATCAGATCCGGACACTGGAACAGCTGAACCAGTATTGGGGGATCTTCCTCGAAGAGTACTACCACAAGAAGCCCCATGAAGGGATCCGTGAGTACTACGAAAGCCTGGGCAGCCCCGTTCCCGCCCAGGGGATCACACCGATGC
>NZ_JACJLR010000140.1 GCF_016902345.1 Mediterraneibacter glycyrrhizinilyticus
TGCGCCGTCTGAAAAAGGAGAAGCTCATCACGCTGAAAGAGCTCTACATTGATGGAACAAAGATTGAAGCGAATGCAAACAGATATACGTTCGTCTGGCGGGGCAGCCTGAACTATCACCTTGCCAACCTGCTGGACACTATAGATGCCCTTTATTCAAAGTATAATACGTTTCTGCTCGAGAACGGGTATGGCCCCAAATATGATCTCGGGGATGCCAGGATGTTTGTGATCGAAGGAATGGACAAAGTCCGGAAGGTTATTGAAGAAAACAGGAAACGAAAGCTGACAAAACATAAGAAGCTCCCCAATAACACCATCATTGAGATCGATCATTGCTCCCCGCTTGAGATCCTGAAGCTGCAGAAGAACCTGATGCGGAT
>NZ_JACJLR010000015.1 GCF_016902345.1 Mediterraneibacter glycyrrhizinilyticus
CGTTAGCCATCTTTTTCTCTTTTTATAGGATAGATTTCAGGGGCAGATGTGACTCGTATGAGTCACATCTACCCCTGATTTGGACTATCTATTTCCCGACAGCCCCTTTCTTTTTGTTTTCCCTCTATAATTTCCGGTCTTCTTTGCTGATGCTCTCCTTGAGCATTACATACTGTTCGATCGCTTTGGCAGTCCCCTCAATGCCAAGCTCCGCACTGTTCAGACAGAGTTCATAGCTGTCTGCATTGGACCATTTCTTGTTTGTGTAATAGTTATAATAGCTGGAACGCTGCTTGTCAGTCTTGAGGATCCGGTCTTTTGCCTTTGCATCCGTCAGGTCATAGAGCCTTGCAATCCTCCGTATGCGAGCCTCAAGATCTGCGTGAATAAAGACACTGACTACGTTCTTATATGACTCGAGTGCATAATCCGCGCACCTGCCAACGAGAATGCACGGTCCTTCGTCAGCGATCTTTTTGATCGCGTCAAACTGCGCAAGAAAAACTTTATGGTTGATCGGCATATCAGTATAAGTATTCCCAGAATAACCCATTGAATAAGTATCCATTACAAGAGAATAAAGAAAACTGTTCGTCGGTTTCTCATCATGGGATTCAAAGATTTCCTCACAGATACCGCTCTCTTTCGCCGCGCGTGCAAGCATCTCTTTGTCATAAAGCTTGATTCCGAAATCCGCTGCGATCCTTCTTCCGATTTCTCTCCCGGCACTTCCATATTCCCTGCCAATTGTAATGATCGTGTTTGTTTTCATAATCCGTCCACTCTCCTTTGCGTCAAACAGTCATTTGTGATATTGCATAAAAAACAGATGCGGCATCACTTTATATTGACTATTATAGCTAAAAGAAGGGGATATTACAACGGAAATTTTTATTTTCTCAGTGTACTGAGAAGCTTTATAAAATATTCCGGAAGCGGCGCATCAAATTCCATATATTTCCCCGTGGAAGGGTGAGTGATACCAAGAATCTTTGCGTGGAGGGTCTGCCCTTCCAGTTTAAAAGGACATTTTGCCGGCCCGTATATTTTATCTCCGAGTATAGGATGTCCAATACTGGCCATGTGGACCCGAATCTGATGAGTACGTCCGGTCTCCAGTTCACATTCGATATAGGTGTAATCGCCAAAACGTTCAAGAACTTTATAATGTGTTACTGCAGGACGCGGTGAATTGGATTTTGTACTCATCTTTTTTCGATCAGTCGGATGTCTTCCAATAGCGGCATTCACGGTACCCGTATCTGATTTCAGATTACCGGTCACAACTGCATGATATCTGCGTGTGATCGAATGATCTTTGAGCTGCTCTGCAAGGATTTGATGCGCCACGTCATTTTTACAGATCAGCAGAGACCCTGTTGTATCCATATCAATACGATGGACAATACCCGGACGCAGTACACCGTTGATTCCGGAAAGATCCTTTCCGCAATGGAACATCACGGCATTTACAAGCGTATGAGTATAGTGACCGGGAGCCGGATGGACTACCATCCCCTTTGGCTTATTGACAACCAGAATGTCATCATCCTCATATAAAATGTCAAGCGGAATGTCCTCGGGAAGAATATCAAGCGGCTCCGGGTCAGGAATCTCTACTTCAACAGAGTCACCAGCCGAAAGTTTATAATTTGCTTTTACCGCTTTCCCGTTTACAAGGATATTTTGCTCTTTCAATAGCTTCTGAATATATGAGCGTGAGAGATCAGAAAGCTCACGGCTCAGAAACTTGTCAATCCTATCTTTATCACAATCAGAGATCAGTTGATACTTATCCATGCAAAATCATCATCCTCTTTATAATAAAAAAGTATCAGAAATACAAACGCGATACATGCGACCACGACATAGCAGTCCGCTACATTAAAGATAGGAAAATCAATCAGATCAAAGTAGAAGAAATCCACCACATAATTCAGCTTCAGTCTGTCGATCATATTTCCGATTGCTCCGGAGCACAGAAGTACTGCACAGATCCGAAGCGGAATATACTTTTTTGTCATCGGCATCTTCTGGTAGAAATAGGCAATGAGCAGAACAATGACTGCTGCGACTGCGACAAAGAGATACTGTTTGCCCTGCATCATGCCGAATGCAGCACCACGGTTTTCAAGATAGCGAAGCTGGAACACGCCATCTATAATGATAAAAGGCCCGTTATCTTTCAGGAAAGTAACTGCCAGATATTTTGTAAACTGATCGATCAGGATCAGAACAATAAAAAAAACTGTTCCGGCAAGACAGCTTTCTATTTTTCTCTTTTTATCCATTCCAATCATACCGTCCTTAAACATATTTGTGTATCACGACATAGATTCTGTTTTTTCTGGTGCGCTGTCCGGCACCTTTATATCGAAATTTTCCCATCCCTCTGACAGAAATAATATCTCCTTCCTGAACCTGGTAACCGTTGCTGGTAACAAGCCGTCCATTTACGAAGACTTTGGCCCCTTCAATGAGACCGGAGAGCTTTGTTCTGGAAGAAGAAAACGCAAGCGGGAGAAGACTGTCCAGGCGCACGGATGCGACGGTTCCCCGGATTTCCTCGTAATTCGGTGCATACTCCGCCCCATTGAACTCTTTCTTTGACACACGAACGGTCGTATGCCGCACGCGGGTGAGTTCTTCGGAAATAAAATCACACATGTCATTATGCGTAAATACGAGAGCCTCCCCGTCAGAGATCAGGATATCTCCCAGCTTTGAACGCTCAATTCCCAAGTTGAGCAGTGCTCCAAGATAGTCCCTGTGGGAAAGCTCCTCAGAAAATTTCCTGTTGAGAGGAGCAATGGACAGTACTGTGAAAGGATACTCGATTTCTTCCTCTGACAAAGATTCTTTACCGTAACGCAAATAAAGAGCATCAGGGATAAATGCCGCCATCTGACGCTCTGCCAAATTATACCCGCCAAAAGAAACATACCTGGTATACAGGTTTTCTTTTGGCAGAGTATGTAAAATATTCTGTTCGTTCAGATTCAGGAAATCCGAATAAGTAATAATCTCACGCTGATAAGCAGTTCTGGACAGTTCCAAAAAACGACTCTCCAGGAGCTTAAGTTCCTTCGTCTGGTTTCCTTTCATATGTTACTAGTATCTTCCTCTCATGCTCGGAGTCTCCATGGAGTTGCCGAGAAGATCCTGCAGATCCCCGGAAATATCCACATTTGTCGGAGTTACAAGAAAGATATAGTTCGAAATCTTCTGAAGATTACCGCTGATCGCAAAGGCAGCACCGGAAATGAAGTCAATGATGCGCTGTGCAACTTCAAGATCCATTCCCTCCAGGTTCAGGATCACGGTCCTTCCTGCCAGAAGAGTCTCAGTGATCTCCCTGGAATCATCAACAGAAGTCGGCTTTACGACACAGACTTCCATATTTCCGCTTCTCTTCGGAGCAGGCTGGCGGATCGGTGTCACCTTACTGCTGTTTGCCGGCTGGAACTTCTTATCCTCTTCCATATCGAAATCATCGTAGGCTTCTTCTTTGTTGTCCTTCTTTCCGAACAGAGAACGGCGCGGTTTATCCTCATATCCCTCGTCATAGTAATCGTCATCATCATAGAAATCATCGTCATCATAATCGTCGTCGTTCAATTTCATGATGTCCAGAAATTTATCAAACACACCCATTTTTTACACTCCTATCTCATGCTTTATCAGCATAAATATTATTTCATACTTTCTGTTCCAGTGTTTGTATATGCAGCTCCTCATACTGCATAATTCCTGGCACCAAAGATTCCGGTTCCGACGCGGACCATAGTGGCTCCCTCTTCGATAGCAACCTCGTAATCATTGGTCATCCCCATTGAAAGTATGCTCACATTAACATTATCAATGTTTTTCTTCTCAATGTCAACAGATAATTTATGTAAATCTGCGAAAATTGAACGATTTTCTTCTGCATTTTCAACAAAAGGCGCAATTGTCATTAATCCGCGCACTCTGACATGAGAGAATCCGGATATCTGTTCAAGAAATGGAATAACTTCCTCCATTCTCAGTCCAAACTTGCTTTCTTCCTCCGCCACATTGACCTCGATCAGAATATCTTTTACCAGACCATGCTTCGCAGCTTCTTTCTCGACTGTCTGTGCCAGTTTTAAGGAATCCACAGAATGAATCAGATCCACTTTATCTATAATATATTTTACTTTATTTGTTTGAAGGTGACCGATCATATGCCAATGGATATCTTTGGGCAGAACCTCATATTTCTGTGTGAGTTCCTGCACTTTATTCTCACCGAATACACGTATACCAAGATCATAAGCCTCTTTCAGCGTCTCAACAGGCTTGGTCTTGCTTACTGCGATCAGAGTAACGTCCTCCCGATTTCTCCCTGCACGCTGGCATGCGGCACTGATCTTCTCTTCTACTTCCCGAAGCTGGTCTTTTATCATTTTCCCTGATACCTCCTATTCAAAAACAACATCCTTCTGGTCGATACTCGAACTGTCCTGAACAATATGATCATAATTTGAAAGCCCGTAGTCCTCCCCTTCTGCTACGATATAATACTCATCATTCTCACAGAGTATCGTGACTTTTCTGAAAACCGCATACCCTCGATTGATGTTATATACACCTGTTAGTGTTTTTGTTTCCTCAACTGTATAAGTCTCGCTGGACTCCGGTTTGAGCAGTAGCGTTCCGGATTCAAGAGCATCTCTGCTTATATATGCTTCACCATCATCCGAAATGTTAAAAATATCAACTGCCTGGAAAACAGCAGATTCTCCGTCTTCACTGACAAGCACTCCCTGAGAGGAACTGTTCCCACCGGTTGTAACATATTCCTGGGGAATAACAAAGAACGCCTCTTCTGCCACCGAAGATTTTGGGATCTTTAGTCCGCTCTCATCTTCAAGGATCAGTTCGATGCTGAGATACCGGTCGTCAGCATAGCGCACCATGGAATTGTCAAAATCCAGGCATCCATAGCTGACGCCGCCCCTCTCGATCACGGAGAAATCCGCCCACATCGTTTCACTGTCTTTGTCAATCCTTGTCCTGATACTGGTCACTTCCTGCTCTGTCAGTTCTTTTGCAGTTTCCTCGTCAAGCTGGACAATAACGGACCAGTCCTCGCTGGTGATCATACGGTATACCGGATCTCCTGCAGAGACCTGCATCTGGTCATGAAGACTTGTGACCTCGTAGTTTGAACGGTCAAAATCATCCTCTGTAAAACTGTTTTTTGTCAGAGACTCCTTACCGTCCACACTGAATGCTACAATTCCGTCCCTTGCCGCTTTGTATGTTGTCACTTCCTGGCCGCTTGCCTCAATGGCCGCATCCAAATGATCTGTCTTTGACTGACTGAGCGCACTCTGGAGAGCAGTTGTGATCTCGTTTTTCAGCGAGTAGACAGTCGAAAAATCCTGTGCGTCAAAATTCTCGCTGAAATTCTGCACATCTGTGATGACTCCAGCCTGGACCTCACTGTTAAGCGTGGAAGATCCCTCCTCCGAGCCTGATGATTCCTCGGCGACATCAAGTTCCCGGGACGACAGGGCGTATATATTGCTGCCTGATTTTACTTTGCTGTTTGCGTTCTGATAGTAATTGACATATCCCCCAGAGTCAGCGTTTACCGTTTCTTCCTGCCTTATGATCAGCCCGGTATAGGAAGTGTCATTTACGATACTTCCCTCTCTCACTTCATAGACAGAAATATTGTCGTCAGTTAAATATGCGATAACGGTCACGATCAGATAGATAAATACAATGGCAAACAGAAAGATGCCGATATTGAGTTCTCTCTTGTTCTTATATTTTCTTATGCTTATCGATTTCTTTTTGTTCGATGCCAAAATACGATAAAACCTCCTGCATTTTCATAACTTAATTAGTATAACATTTCTGAATGCATATTTCTACCTTTTGAGGAAATAATAAAAGTATTGACATGGAAAAGGAGGAAACAACATGAAATGGTTAGATAATACTGCTCTGGTGATCGTGATCATCGGCGCTGTGAACTGGCTTCTCGTAGGAATCTTCCGCTTTGATCTGGTAGCATATCTTTTCGGAAACTTAAGCTGGCTCTCGCGGATCATTTATACGATCGTCGGTCTGTGCGGTCTGTATCTCATCAGTCTGTTCGGAAGAATCAACAGCATGTCGGAATAGAAAAATCCCCCCGCACTCTCCTTTTAAGAATTGCGGGGGGAACTTTTTACTCTGCAGTGATTCCGGCGGTAAACAGACGGTTCATCTCCTGATAAAGGAAATTTTTGTCTTCAGCTCCCATGATCACGGAAATGTATGGATGATTCTCCAAATCTTCGCTGTAAAGGATCACACAGCATCCCGCCTGATCGGTCGTCCCGGTCTTTCCACCGAAAACACGTACTCCATCCGGAGCCTGCGTGGTTCCATTGGAGTAATAGTTGGATGGGATCCAGGTCTCTGTGCGCGTTGTCCCGTCAGCACCTGTCAGAGTCCCTGTATACGAATCCATGGATATGATCTCCATAAAAGTCTCATTCTTGACACATTCATTGAAGATCAGATAAAGGTCATAGGCCGTAGTATAATGATTCTCATCATGGAGTCCGTGAGGATTCACAAAATGAGTTCCTGTAGCTCCAAGCTGAGCAGCCTCTGTATTCATCAATTCAGCAAAGGCCTCCTCACTGCCGGAAATATGTTCGGCGATCGCAGTTCCACAATCGTTTCCCGATCTGAGAAGGAGCCCGCAGATCAGGTCGTACAGTGTGACCTGATCTCCTGTTCTAAGCCCGGAAGTAACCTCGTCCCAGTTAAAGTCCGTGGCATGTTCGCTGACTGTGACTACATCGTTCACGTTTCCATATTTCAAAGCAAGATATGCTGTCATGATTTTTGTGGTGCTTGCCGGATAAAGCCGGTCATAGAGATGATATCCGTAAACAACGCTCCTGTTTTCGAGATCGAAAAGTCCGGCCCCATGGAGTGTATCTTCATCTTCAAAACCATCCAGCTGTACATCGTTCGCAGCTACGCACAGATCCTGGGCAAAAAAGCTGCCCTGATACAGGCTCCGGTTATAATTCTTCTCATAGGATTCGATACGTCCGGAAAGAGGATTGAGATACAGATAGAGACCTGCCGCCCCCACTCCGATGACAGCGAAAGTGCAGATCAAAGCTATCGCGATACGCAGTCCGTTCTTTTTTCTGGACCGTCTTTTTTTGTTCCTGTATTTCTTATTTGTACATTTCACGCCAGTCTAAATCTCCTCTGTCCAGTGCAAGGATCAAAGCCTCTGCAGTGGCAATATTTGTCGCGATCGGAATATTATACATATCACAGAGCTTCACAATATCATTCACATCCGGTTCATGAGAACGGGGAGATAAAGGGTCGCGGAAAAAAATCAGAAGATCGATGGCATTGTGCTCGATCTGTGATCCAAGCTGCTGTTTTCCGCCAAGATGCCCTGCAAGAAATTTGTGTATACTCAGATTTGTCACATTCTCGACAAGGATTCCTGTTGTCTCCGTGGCGTACAGATTATGCTTGCTCAATATCCCGCGGTATGCTATACAGAAATTCTGCATCAGTTTTTTCTTCGCATCATGTGCTATCAATCCAATATTCATAACCCTCACATTCTCCTTACTGATATTTATTAGGCTGTAAACCGACATTCAGTACGAACCCGATTCCCATAAAAAAGCACACAACGGAAGTCAGTCCATAACTCACGAACGGAAGAGACAGACCAGTATTTGGAAGAAGCATTGTAGCCACACCGATATTGATAAAGCTTTGTATCCCTATCAGTGCGGCAACTCCGCCGCAGATGATCCGTCCTCCTGTATCTTTCGCTTTCAAACCAATCAGAATACAATCTATCACAATTAATAATAGCAAAAATATGACCGCACAACAACCCACAAATCCTAATTCTTCACCAATGATTGCAAAAATAAAGTCCGTCTGCGGCTCTGATACAAAATTCCCATTCTTTACAGAGATCGCTTCGTCATTATTATATCCCTTACCCGTGAGCTGTCCGGATCCGATCGCCATGACAGAGTTCAGCTGCTGGTAAGAAGCACTGTCTGCATATTCTTCCGGCTCAAGCCAGGCGAGGATACGCTCCTGCTGATAGTCTTTGAGGAACGGCTGATTTGGCTGAACAGCAATGACAAGAAGTATGATAAAGGAAGGTACGATCACAGCCAGTATGGTGCCGATCAGCTTATAACTCAGCCCGCCCAGGTACATCAGTGCGCAGAACAAAGCGGCGATACACAGAGTGGTAGACAGGTTTGGCTGCATATAGATCAGCGCCAGGCTGGGCAGGATCAGCGCCACCCCCTGGATAATGGTCTTGGGATTCTTGATGCTGTCTTCCCGCTCCATGAGAAATTTCGCATAGAACAGGATCATCAGAATCTTTGTCAGGTCAGATGGCTGAAACTGAACAAATCCCAGATTCAGCCATCGTGTGGCATTGTTTCGCGTCTCACCGAAAAGGAGGACTGTCGCCAGCATGACAAGATTCAGTCCGTAGATCGGCCAGTAAAGGCTTAACACCCACTTATAATCGATCAAAGATATAATGATCATAGCAAGAACTCCAAGTCCCACCCCCATGATCTGTCTTGTCATCAGGTCCGGTCTTGCGCTGCCAACCATGAGAATCCCCACAACAGAGATCGTCAGCACAAGAAAGACCAGACTGAACCGATAATCTCTTATATTATAGTGCTGTTTCATGTTTTTGAGTAAAAATTTCAATTTTTTTCTCCTGTATATTTGATATGTATATCTGTACGTGTTATCTCGATGTCAAAATCCTCAGGACTGATATCCATGTACTTGGAAACCGTATTATATAGATCCCCTGACAGTCTGTCAACAGCATCCGGAGCACACTGTATCCTGTCTGTTATAAGCAGGTGTTTCAGCCTCTCCTTTGCGATAAATACAGAACGTACACTCATTGTCAGCCCTCCTGATTTCTGTGGAAGAGCCCGGTAAGCTTTTCCAGCAGCCCCGGCGAGTGAGAAAAATCAGTGACAGGAATCTCTTCCCCCAGAAGCCTGCGGCAGACTTTCTCGTAGCACCGACCGGCAAGGCAGTCTTCGCCGACAACCGGTTCCCCCTGATTTGTGGCGATCACGACCTGTTCATCATCCGGGATAACACCGAGAAGATCAACAGCAAGGATCTCCGTCACATCCTCTACAGACATCATATCACCCTTGCGCACCATATCGACACGGAGACGGTTGATAAGAAGCTCATTTTTCTTTATCCCTGAGGTCTCCAAAAGTCCGATAATGCGGTCAGCATCACGGATTGCGGAAACCTCGGGAGTAGTGACTACGATAGAGCGCTCGGCACCGGCAATGGCATTCTGAAATCCCTGTTCAATACCTGCCGGACAATCCAGCAGCACAAAATCAAAATCTTCCTTCAGATCAGAAACAAGTTTTTTCATCTGTTCCGGGGAGACACTGGTTTTATCTCTGGTCTGCGCAGACGGGAGCAGATAAAGTTCCGGAAAACGCTTGTCCCGGATCAGTGCCTGCTTCAACCGGCAGCTTCCCTCGATAACGTCTACGAGATTATATACGATCCGGTTTTCAAGTCCCATGACCACGTCAAGATTTCTCAGTCCAAGATCTGTATCGATAACGATAACCTTTTTCTCCAGTTTGGATAAACCTATCCCGATGTTCGCTGTCGTTGTCGTTTTCCCGACACCGCCTTTTCCTGATGTAATGACAATTACTTCGCCCATGATGGTTCTCCTCCTACATATTGTTCTCCCATTCAGTCTGTCAGAGGGTCAAGATAAATCCGGCGTCCGTCGACCACCGCGATCTTTGGACCCTTTATATTCAAACTTTCCTGGTAGATGATCTGGCGTTTTGCCTCAACATCACCGATGCGTAGTTCTTTCGGCTGCATGGACAATGCGACGATATAAGCGTCACGGTCACCGGAAGCGCCCGCATGTACTGAGCCATAGAGCGCTCCCACAATGATGATATTTCCTCTTGCGGCAACCCTGGCGCCAGGCTCGACATCACCGAGGATAACGATGCTCTCATCCGACTCCAGGACCTGTCTCCTCTTGAGCGTACCGCGGTAGAACTGCCCCTCCCTTTTCTGTACATTTGAGAGAGACTGTTCTACAGCACTTTTGTACAACAATTCATTCTTCTCATCATGTTCTATGATACATACAATATCAACTTCTGTAGTATCGGTAATGATATCAAGAATCTTCTCCTCCTCTGTCCGGCTTAAGGTCCTCCCACTGAAACTTACGGCCATCTGTGCGCCCTTGAAAAAATGCGAAGCGCTCACGAATTTTGACCGCAGATTTTCCAGCAGAATATCAAAAGGAACTTCCGGAGTCAGATGGATATCCATACCGTAACGGCTGCTCTTGATCGTCACCAGCCTTTCCATTCCTCATCACCATTTCCTTTTTTAATCACCAGCATTTGCCTGTCCCAGCTCGGCTGCCTTCCCTGTAACAAGTTCGTCCGCGCCATCCAGATTGAAATAAATCTGTGTGATATCTCTTCCTATCTCTGCGGAATAGGAAGAATTAAATCCATTTGCGATCCGGACTGCGATCGCGATCTCTGGCTCATCTGACGGAGCATATCCAACGAACAGCGCATTGTCGGGATGGATATCACTGATCTGCGCTGTACCCGTCTTGCCGGCCATGGAAACATCCAGACCTGCAAATGTAGAAGAGCTGGACACCATCCGCTCCATGCCTTCGTGGATCATATCCCATGTCGAGCTGCTTATGTTGTCCATAGTGTTGACAACTTCTGCCTCATTGTCAGAGATCAGTTTTCCATTGGAATCCGTGGTCCTGTCGATCAGCGTCAGGGAGTATACAGTTCCGCTGTTTGCCACAGCAGCTACATAGCGGTTGAGCTGGCTGACTGTATAGTTGTTGGTACCCTGTCCGATCGCAGACTGTACAGCATATTCATCGGAGATCTGCGGATCACTCTCGGGGATCTCAACACCGGATGTCTCGCCAAGACCGAACATCCGGGCATATTCGGCAAGTTTCTGAATACCAAGATCACTATCATAATTCCCTTCAGAATCAATTCCCAGATCATAACCAACCGTATAGAAGAAAACGTTACACGAATCCCTCAATGCTCCTACTACATCCAGTCCCCCATGGGCTCCCGGTGAGATCCAGCACCTCGGACTGGGTGTGACTTCTGTGAACACACCGCTGCAGTTGATGATCGAACCGCCGTTTATGACACCTTCTGTCAGTCCGGCTACGGCAGAAACCATCTTATAAGTGGACCCCGGCGCGGTTCTCTCCTGTGTCGCCTTGTTGTAGAACGGTCGGGAAAGTCCCGTGTTTAACTGTTGATAATAGGCCGAATCCATCGTGTTGGCCAGTCGGTTGTTGTCATATCCGGGATAGGATACACAGGCAAGTACTTCCCCGGTCCGCGGATCCGATACGACCGCACCTCCGGAGCAGGGTTCCAGAGCAAGCTGTCCCGGAGTGATCTCCAGGTTCTCTATCTTATTTCTCAGCCAGGAATATGCATTTACACTGCCATTTCGAAGCCCGTTATAAGCTTCCTCGTCCATAGGCAGCACGCCCTGTTCATATGCGGTGGCACAGATCTGGGCGCCGCTGACACCTTCTGATTTTATAAGATATTCATAGAGAAGTTTGTCGAAATCACTATCCTCATTCAAATATTGTTCCAAATATTTTAAAAGTTCCTGGTAAATCTCCTCAGAACTTGTATAAGAGCTGCCTCCCAGCTGGGACGTATCGATCCAGTTCTGTGAGATCGCATAATTTAAGTATGTGTAAAGACTGATGCTCTCTTCGTTTCTCCACGCATTATAAGTTTCATCGGACGTGTCGATCTGATCTGTCAGAAGCAGGTCTGTCTCTCTCTCCAGGATCGTGATTGAGATATAATCCATATAAGCCTGCATCTCATCAGACAGTTCATTGTACAGTGCGGCATTGCTGTCCTGCAGCTGTGCCATGATTTCCGAGATGGCTGAAGTCTTTTTGTCCTGGAATGCATTGTATATCTCTTTTTCTGCCGGCCCAGCGTCATTACTTCCAAAGTGGGATGCATCCACAATGTTATTATTGATAAACGCGTGGTAGGCATCGCCCACAGGGATGATCAGGTCACTGGCAGAATTTGCACTTTCCGGATCATAATTGAGCACATTCTGCATTCTCGATAAAATAATACCTGCAAGTTTTTCTTCGATCAGGTGATAGGTCTGTTCCTGCAGATTCTTGTCTATGGTCAGATAGACGTCGTTTCCTGCTTCCGGCTCCGTCCTGCTGACGGTATCTGTCACTTTCCCAAGGTTGTCGACATAGAATGTGGTCTTGCCCTTCGTTCCCTGAAGAACATTGTCCAGCGTCTGCTCAAGTCCCGATTTTCCTACAATGTCTGACAGAGAATAGCGTTCTTTCTCGTCTGCATCCAGTGCATTATATTCCTCCTGGGAAATCTGACCTGTATAACCGATAAGAGAAGAAAAATATTCTCCATCCGTATATCTCCTGAGAGAGTCCTCTTCAATGTCGACACCTGTCAGAGTATCCTTATTCTCCATGATCGCCGCAGCTGTCTCATCGCTTACATCTGAGGCAAGGATCGTGGACATATACTGCTGATAACTGTTCAGGTTCATTGCATAACGCATGTTCACCATCTTCAGGATGTATGACGGCTCTTCCTGTTCATCATCCAGCCCATAGCCGTATGCGGGATCCGTACACAGATAATGGATGATCTCTGCTGCCGACTGAGAGCGCTGCTCGCTGGTAAGCTCGTCGATCGTAAGTTTACCGTAGACATCAGCAACAAAACGAAGGCGCTGCGTCTCGCTTGACTGAGTGAACTGATAATTTCCAGCTGAATCAAGGATGATCCCGAAACTGTCGATCACTGAATCACCGTGTGACTCCACGATCTCAAGGACCCGGTTGAGAATCTGGTTGAGTGTTTCGTTCCGTTCTGAGGTACTCAGGTCAGTTGACAGCATATCCTCGATCGTGACGGAGTAGGCGAGCTCATTGTACGCCAGCAGGTTTCCGTTCCGGTCGTAAATATTTCCGCGTGTTCCGGCAATCTCTTCTGTTTTTCTGATCTGGAGCTCATAGTTTGCAAGATAGTCTTCTCCTCTTACGATCTGTAAGTAGAAAAGACGCCCAACCAGTATAGATGATGTAAGGCAGAAAATTACAATAAGCGTGACCAGACGGGAACGCAGGATATACTCTCCTGCTTCTTTGATCCGATCTAAGATATCTCTAAACAAATTTACTTGCACTCCTTTTTTCTTCTGATTCAAGTTTATGGTTGATAAGTAAGATCAGTGGATAAAGTATAAGTGTAATACCGATCGTATAGATCAGTTCCGGAATGATGATTTTGTTCAGATAAAACAGAAAATCAAAGTCACTCCTCAAGAGGAACATGAAAAAATAGATAATGACCCCATACAGGAACTCACTTGCTGCAATGAGAAGAATAGGCAGTTTTATATCATCATCAAAATAGAGCCTCTCAAAGAGACCATTTATATAGCCTGTCACAAGATAAATCAATGCATAGAGCCCGATCACATCTCCAAATTGAATATCCATGAGCAGACCAGAGACAAAGCCTACGAGCATCCCTTCTTTTGACCCCCGCATAAAGCCGAATGCCGCCGTTACAATAACGAGCAGATTCGGCTTGATTCCCGCCAGTTCAAGACGGGAAAACACAGTGCACTGCAGCAGGTACGCAGCGATCACGATCAGAGCCGTGACCAGGAAACGTTTCATTTTTAAGACCTTCATCCGCAGAGCACCTCCTTACTCCCCTTCGCTCTCACCGGTGAGCTGAGCTTTTGTCGTCGTAATAACAAGAACTTCCTGTATATTTTTAAAATCAACCGCCGGAGTAATGTAGCCGGAGCGCGTCAGATTGTTGGAGTCCACAGTCACTTCGCTCACATATCCGATCAGGATGCCCTGAAGATATTTGTCGCTGATATAGGAAGTAACAATCTGATCCCCTACGGAAACTTCGTTTTCATTATTTTCCATCTGTTCAAACCGAATCTGTCCGTCACTCATGAGGGCGAGATCTCCGCTCACAATACAGCGGTCTGATGTAGAAAGCACCATACCGCTCACATTGCTGGAATCATCGATGATAGAGCGCACTTTTGCCCAGGTGGGACCCACATCTACTACAATTCCCACCAGGCCGCTTCCTGCCATGACGTTCATGTCAACGGCAATGCCATCCTCACTGCCCTTGTCGATCGTAAAAGTGCTGAACCAGTTTCCGGAGTCACTTCCAATGACATGCGCTGCCGTCTTCTCATATTCTGCGTAATTGGAGTCAAGCTGATAGAGCTCCTGCAGACGTTCCAGCTCATATCTCTCTTCCTGGAGATAATTGTTCTCTGTCATAAGAGAATCAACCTGTTCCTGCAGTTTCTCGTTTTCAGAGCGCAGCTGCTGCATTGTCTCAAAGTTTTCCGTCATGTCGCCCAGCCAGCTGCCGATATGATTGATCCCCTGCTGAAGAGGAATGACCGTAACATTGGCAAGCACTTTGAACGGTCCGGATGCTCTGTCCGAGAACGAAGAGAGCAGCATCATTATGATACAGAAAATAGAAAGTCCCAAAAGCAGATATCTGTTAAAAGCCGAAGCCTGATTTTTCTTTTTCATTATCTCAACCACCTGTAATCTTCATCTAACATGGAATAAGTGAGCCGTCTGTAATACGTCTTATCCAGAATAATCTTCTGGAGTCCCTTCACTGCACAAAGTTCCGGATCCGGGACGGTCATGACCGGAAGGCCGATAGACTCTTCAAGATATGTAGAGAGCCCTCTGAGATTGGCAATGCCTCCGGTCAGATAGATTCCTTCGTCTTCGATTGCCCGCCTTACATCCGGGGGGGTTCGGTCGATCATGGACCGGATCGCCCGGACACATTCCTCCAGAGGCTCTTTCATTGCAGCACGTACCAGGCTGATCTGAATTTTTGTCTGAGAAGGCACTCCGGAGATCAGATCCCTCCCGGATACAGTCAACGCGCTTCCTGTATCCTGATCAAATACCCCAAACTCTCTTCGGAGTCTCTCCGAAGTCATTCGCCCGATGAGGAAGTCTTTGTTGTGCCTTACTAGATTTCCGATCGCGGTGTCAAAATGTTCGCCCCCGATCTTTACAAGACGATTCAGCACCATACCGCCGGAAGAGAGGACGGAAAGTTCTGTCGTCCCGCCTCCGAAATTGGCGATGAAAACCCCTTTTTCCTTCATGATGTCTATTCCGAATCCAATGGCATCTGCAAGCCCGCGCTCCACGATCCGAACCGATTTTGCCTTTGCTTCGGAATGAAAGACAAGATCATAAAAAGCTTTTTTCTCCACCTCGGTTACATCTGTCGGCACCGCGATCACGTACTCTGCACCGCGGACAAATTGACGGTCTGTCCCCAGAAGATTCCCGAGCAGGTACTGCATATCATCGAAACGTGCGATCACCCCGTTCTTCATGGGAAACACGACCTGAATATTCTCCGGCGCTTTCTCATACATATCATATGCTTCGTCGCCCACAGAAAAAATATACTTTTTGTCTTTCATGGCGATCACATTTTTCTCACGCCATATCCTGTCCTTCTTTTTATCGAACACCTTGATCTCATACGTCCCGAGATCAAGTCCATAAACATTTCTAGCCATATTTCAGCTCAATCCCCTTATCATCCCCGGACCTCATTCAAAAAAGCCCTTATCCCTTAAACTAACAAAACAGTTGTCCCCTATGATAATGTGGTCCAGAAGCTCGATCCCTATGATCATGCCGGCTTCCCGGACGCGTTCGGTGATCATGATATCCTCTTTGCTCGGAGTTGGATCTCCACTCGGATGATTATGCAGAAGAATGACCGAAACAGCATTTTTACGCAGAGCCTCCAGATAGATCTCACGCGGCGAGACAAGCGTGGTATTTACCGTTCCCACTGAAATATCGTTCTCGCCCAGGAATCTGGATTTGGTGTTCAGAAAGAGAAGTTTCATGATCTCTTTGTTCCTGTGCCGCATATCCTCCATATAATATCGTGCAATTGTTTCCGGCGAAGAAAAATCAAGCCGTTTCCGTGCTTCTGCCCTGGAAAGTCTCTTTGACAGTTCTGAGAGGCAAAGGATCTGTATTGCCTTTACCTTTCCGATCCCTTTCAGTCCGGTAAGCTGCTCCAGCGTCCACTGGTGGATGCTCAGGATCCCGTCCTGGATAAAATCAGGATGCAGGATCTTCTGCGCAAGCTGGAGCGAATTCTCCCCTTTTGTACCGGTTCGAAGCAGGACCGCCAGAAGCTCCGCATCCGTCAGATTTTCTGCCCCGTATTGCTCACACTTCTCATAAGGCCGCTCATCGCGGTGCATTTCTTTGATCGTATTGTTTTTACTCATACTCTATGATACCACTGCTATGGCACAATACAATGATTTATTTTAGCACAGTTTCAAAATCGTGTATAGAGATTGAATATAAACTTTTTGTGAAAACTAAGCCATGCATAAAAAGAAGAAGTAAGGGTCCAGGGGAGCTTGCTTCCATGGATCCCTTGCTTTTTCTTTTTATATACGGCGCAGCTGTACAGCGAGATGAAGCGTAGCGGAATCGAGCTGCTGCATGGCTGAACGTAGCCCAAAGAGGCAGGGGAGCTTGCTTCCTGTAACATGCTTCGTAATATTTCGATATACGGCGCAGCCGTACAGCGAGATGGAGCGAAGCGGAATCGAGCTGCTGCATGGCTGGACGCAGCCGAAAAAAACACAGCCGCCCTTTGTCAGCGGACCGGCTCCTCCGGCGCATACTTCCGTATGACCGCTTCCGCTACCTTCATCCCGTCCATTGCTGCCGACGTGATGCCGCCAGCATATCCCGCTCCTTCGCCGCACGGATAGAGCCAGGAGCGGCTGGATGTAAACTCTTCGTTCCTGACAATGCGGACCGGAGAGGATGTTCTGCTCTCCACGCCGGAGAGAAGGGCGTTGTCATCTGCAAATCCCCGGATCCGGCGGTCCATAGCGCGGATCCCTTTCTCGATAGAATCTGAGATCTCTTCGGGAAAGATGTTTCTTAAGTTTCCCCGGGAAAATGAGCCTTTTATGTTCGGACGAACGGTTCCGAAGCCTTCACTGACCCTGCCGGCGCAGAAATCTGCAAACCGCTGGACCGGAACTCTTCCCCGCCCCTCCTCCCAGGCTTTCCGCTCAAGATCCCTCTGAAAGGCAACTCCGGCGAGAGGACCGTCCCCGCCGTAATCTGCCGGAGACACTGTAACGATCACCGCACTGTTGGCATTTTCCCCAGCGCGGTCATGATAACTCATCCCATTGACAGCAAGCAGCCCTTCCTCTGAAGAGGCATTGACCACATACCCCCCCGGGCACATACAGAAGGTATACACCCCTCTTCCGTTTTCCAGTTTCTCTGTCAGCTTATATGCCGCTGCTGGAAGTTCTTCTCTCTCTTCTCTCCCATACTGGGAAGCATCGATCATCTTCTGCAGGTGCTCCACACGCACACCGACTGCAAACGATTTTGCCTCCATAGGGACTCCCCGGAGATAGAGCATCTCAAAGGTATCCCTGGCGCTGTGACCGATCGCAAGGATAAGGGGACCGGTGGAGAGCTGTTCTGCTCCGTTTACCATAACGGCATGTTCTTCCATGAGAATATCGGTCACTTTGGCATGGAACCGGAACTCTCCTCCCAGCTCGGTGATCCGGCTGCGCATGGACTCGACCACGCGGATCAGGATGTCCGTCCCGATATGTGGTTTCTGCTGATACAGTATCTCCGAAGGAGCGCCGAATCCCACGAAAGTTTCCAGAACAAAACGGTTCCTTCCCACAGGATCCTTCACCAGGGTATTTAATTTTCCGTCCGAAAACGTCCCGGCCCCGCCCTCTCCAAACTGTACATTCGAATCCGGATCCAGAACACCATCCCGCCAGAACCGGTCTACATCTTTTTTTCGCTCCTGTACCGGACCGCCCCGCTCCAGCACGAGCGGACGCATTCCGGAGAGGGCAAGCAGATAAGCGCAGAACAGTCCCGCCGGACCGCTGCCGACGACGACAGGGCGGTGCTCGAGTGGTGTCTCTCCATGCTCAGGGATGCGGTAAGGTTTTTCTTCGATCTTCTGAACCTTGTTTTTCGTCTTTCGCAGCAGAGCTTTTTCATTTTTTACCCGGAAATCCACCATATACACGTAAAAAAGCTCCGGCTTTTTCCTTGCGTCTAGGGACTGTTTCCGCACCTGATATTCCAGGAGTTCCTCCTCCCGGATCTTCAATGTCTTTATGAGTTTTAACCGAATCTGATCCGGAGCATGTTCCACCGGAAGTTTCAGCTGGCTGATCCTAAGCATAATAACGCCGTCTCCTTTTCTTATCTCAGTTTTAGTCCCGGGCCGCATGCTCCCCTGCGGTCCGCCCGCTCGCCCATGCCCACTGCAGGTTGTATCCTCCGCACATGCCGTCCACATCCAGGATCTCCCCTGCAAAATAAAGCCCCGGTATGTACAGAGACTCCAGTGTCTCCGGATCCAGTTCCGATGTGTCGACCCCGCCGCAGCAGACCTGCGCCTGGTCGTAGGAATTGGTCCCTGTCACAGTGACTCGAAACTCCTTGATCATGCTGCACAGAGCGGCAAGTTCCGTCTCAGTCAGATCTCCCGCCCTCTTTTCACGGCGGATCCCTGTCAGACGGATCCACAGATCGGACAGCTTTTTGTGGAACAGGCCGATCAGGAATTCCTCCGCTGTCTTATCCGGGCGTACAGACGCCCTTGCTTTCAGAAAAGCATTCATCTGCTCTTCGGAAAAATCCGGCATAAAGTCAAGCACTGCCTCAACCTGTTTTCCCTCATAAAGCGCGCGGGATGCATACCGGCTGACCTGAAAGACCGGAATCCCTGAGATCCCGTAATTGGTCAGCTGGATCTCCCCTGTGTCCTTTGCGAGGCAGCCCCCCTCCCCAAAGAGCGAGACTGTGCCGTTTACTCTCACCCCGGAGATCTGCTTAAAAAAGCTGCCATCACACTTCAGCTGTACAAGAGCAGGGAGTACCGGCAGGATCCGGTGTCCCAGTTTCTTTGCCAGATCGTAACCGGAACCATCAGATCCTGTGGACGGAGCGGCTTTTGAACCTGCGCAGAGGACGACGCTGTCGGCACGGTAACTTTCTGCCACAGAAGACGGACCAGACTTGCCGGACTTGGAGGAGGAAGGTTCCTCTCTCACCTCATCTGTCAGAATACGGAACCCCCTTTTCCCTGGCAGGATCTCACGGCAGTGGACTCCGGTCCTCACATTCACTCCCAGACGCCTCAGTTCCATACGAAATGCATCCAGGACTGCGGACGCCTGGTCTGAATTCGGATAGATATATCCGTTCCTGTTTTTTGAATAAACCCCCAGCTGGAGAAAAAAAGAGATCGTATCCCGGGCATTGAACCGTTCGATGATCCCCCAGGGAAACAGGGGATCCTCCGAGTGATAAAAGATCGGTTCCTGATGTATATTAGTAAAATTGCATCTTCCATTGCCGGTGGAGAGGATCTTCTTACCCACCCGGTCTTTATGTTCCAGCAGGGTCACCTCCGCGCCGGCAGATGCCGCCGCGACCGCTGCCATCATGCCGGATGCCCCGGCTCCGATCACTGTAACTTTTTTCATGGGAGACCTCCTTTTTGTTCCGGTGCTTCTCTCAGTCACTTTCAATCTCTGAGGAGAAACAGAAAACTGTATCCTACAGCAGTTTTTCCACTTCGCTCATGGCGATGACGCCGGCATCGATCATGTTCTGCAGCGACTTCAGGATCCCAAGTTTCGCGTGATACCATGTCAGCCCGCCCTGGAAATAGACTGCATAAGGCGGCTTGATCGGACCGTCGGCCGAAAGTTCGATCGAGGAACCCTGGACAAAGGCACCTGCAGCCATGATCACATCGCTGTCATAACCGGGCATCGCCCATGGTTCCGGAGTGACATAGCTGTCCACCGGAGCCGCCGCCTGGATCCCCTGGCAGAATGCGATGACGCCTTCCGGAGTTCCTAGAGTCACTGCCTGAATGATATCATGCCGGGATTCCGAGCCGTTCGGGACCACCGAAAATCCAAGCTGCTCATAGATATTTGCAGCGAATACCGCACCCTTCAGGGCGCCGCAGACCACGGTGGGCGCCAGGAAGAACCCCTGATAGAAGGACTGCATGACACCCAGGGAGGCTCCGACTTCTTTTCCCAGTCCCGGTGAAGTCAGCCGATATGCGCAGTTCTCGATCAGGTCCGCCCGTCCTGCGATGTAGCCGCCGATGGGGGCAAGCCCGCCTCCCGGGTTCTTGATCAGGGAGCCCACCACCATGTCAGCCCCCACATCGCTGGGTTCGATCGTCTCAACAAATTCTCCGTAGCAGTTATCTACCATGCAGATCACATCGGGTCTGCGCTCCTTGATAAACGCGATCAGCTCCCCGATCTTCTCCACCGAATAGCTGGGGCGTGTCTGATAGCCCTTGGACCGCTGGATCGTGACCAGCTTCGTCCTCTCATTGAGAGCCGCCTCGATGGCAGGATAGTCAAAATACCCGTCCTCAAGAAGATCCACCTGACGGTAGGTGATGCCGTACTCGGCGAGAGACCCTTTCGACGGACGGATCCCGATCACTTCCTCCAGGGTGTCGTAAGGTTTTCCTACCGGTGAGAGCAGTTCATCCCCGGGACGCAGATTTGCCGCAAGCGCTAGCGCCAGGGCGTGTGTCCCGCAGGTGATCTGAGGACGGACTAATGCCGCTTCAGTGTGAAATACAGATGCATAGACCTCTTCCAGAGTATCTCTTCCCATGTCATTATATCCATAGCCGCTGACATAGTTAAAGCATGCCTCGCTGACCCGGTTCTCCTGCATGGCATGGATGACCTTCATCTGATTGTACTCTGCAGTGCGGTCAAACTCACAAAAACGGTCTTTCAGCTTCTCCTCTGTCTTCTGTCCCAGTTCCCAGACCTGGCGGGAGATGCCAAGCTGTCCGTAGATTGACTGTGTCGTTGTACTTTCCATTTCCTTTTTCTCATTTCCTTTCCATGTTTCTCATTTTCCCTTTATCTTCCCCGGCTCTTCCGGCGGACTCTTTCATATCGAGGATCCGGCAGATCCGGCTCTGTGCAGACGGCCGCTGCTGCGTTTCATTCCTCAGGGATGATCTGTTTTTCTCTGAGCACAGACAGCATAGACTCCAGGATTTTCCGCTCATCCTGCTCATTCTCCTGTCTGTCGATCCAGACCACATCCCGTTCCCTCCGGAACCAGGTGAGCTGGCGTTTTGCAAAATGGCGGGTATCCCGTTTGATGATCCGCACTGCCTCTTCCAGAGGATATTCTCCCTCCAGGTAAGCAAAGAGTTCCTTGTATCCCAGCCCCTGCATGGAGACGCTGTCCCTGGGCAGCCCTCTGTCTTTTAATCTGCGGACTTCCTCAAGAAGTCCCTGTTCCATCATTTTGTCCACTCTCCGGTCGATCCGTTCGTACAGAGCTTTCCTGTCATCGGTGAGAACAAAGTAGGCAAAGTTGTAGGGGGACTCTTTCTGCCGCTCCCGTTCATTGTGTTCTGAGATCTTCTGCCCTGTCTTCCGGTTGAACTCCAGAGCACGGATCACCCGTTTTACGTTGTGGGGATGGATCTGCGCCGCTGCCTGCGGATCTGCTTTTTCCAACAGAGCATGAAGGGACTCTGCTCCTTCTTCCCTGGCCTTTTTCTCCAGTTCTTCGCGCAAAGACAGATCACTGTCATTCTCCGTAAAATCTATGTCATAGAGGAGCGCCTGGATATAGAACCCGGTCCCGCCGACGACGATAGGGATATGTCCGCTGCGGAAGATTTCCTCTATCGCTTCTTTTGCAAGTTCCTGGAAGCGTACCACATTGAATGCTTCCTCCGGCTCAAGGACGTCCACGAGATAATGAGGAACTCCCTGCATCTCCTCTTTTGTGATCTTCGCGGAACCGATGTCCATCTGCCGGTATACCTGCATGGAATCAGCGGAGATGATCTCTCCGCCGACAGCTTTGGCAAGACCGATGGACGCCGCAGTCTTTCCCACTGCGGTCGGTCCGGTCAGTATGATAAGTGGTCTCTTTTTCATGATAAATAACCTTCTTTATAATTGCCTGATATCTCCTACACGATCCGTTTAAACTTTTTCTCCAGCTCCCTGCGGGTCATGGCAATGATGGTCGGTCTCCCGTGAGGACAGTGATATGGATTGTCCAGTGTGAGCAGTTCCCCGATCAAGGCGTCCACTTCCTGCGCGGACAGACGGTTGTTTCCCTTGACTGCCGCCTTGCATGACATGGAAGCCACCTTCTCATCGATCAGTTCCGGCGTCATGGTCGTGCTGATGCCGTCGGAGAGGTCGTCGATCATTTCCATGAGCAGATCTTTTTTCGCGATACTGAACAGATTGTCCGGCACTGCTCTCACTGCATACTCCTCTCCTCCGAAAGGCTCGATCTCAAACCCGATCCGCGCGAACCTGTCCATGTTCTCATTCAGGAGCTGCGCCTCTTTCATGGAAAGGTTCAGTATGATCGGCGGGCTCAGATACTGAGAGGTAAACTCCCTATTCTTCATTCCTTTGAGGGTCCTCTCATAGAGCACTCTCTCATGGGCCGCGTGCTGGTCTATGATATAAAGGCTGTCACGGAATTCCACAAGCCAGTAAGTGTCAAATACCTGACCGATCAGTTTGTACTCTGCCCTGACCTCCCGCTTCAGGAAATTTCCCTCAAAAAGGTCCATCTGTCTGGGCTTTTCCGGCGGGGGCAGCTGATCTTTCATTCCTTCCGCAGCCTTGTCTGACAGAACTTCGTCCGACACATTTTCCGGCACCGGTTCGTCCGGAACGCTGACGTTTTCCCCGGCCGCCTGACGTACCGTATCCCGTATCCGTTCTTTCTGAGTCTCCGGCCGGAAGACTTCGTCCTTTTTCTGCACTTCTGCCGATGAGGAGCGTTCATGGTAGGCAAGTACCCTCTCCCGCATCTTCCGGATAAAATAGTCCTCATCTTTCACTTCCGGAGTGCTCCCTGTCTGCGGTACATCAGGAAGCGGGCTGCTTTCCTCCGTGCTCTCTCTGCGCGCAGGACTTAGTCCTGCAGGAGCCGGCGTCCCCGTTCCATAGGGGATGGCACTCTCTCTGACAGCGTCCGGAGCCTTTTCTACCGGATCTGTTCTACTCCCGGCCGCCTGTTCTGTCTTGGCAGCCTTCGGTCTCAGCAGGAATGGACTCGGACCGGAGCCTGGCCCATCTGAAACTTTCCCGGATTCCCTCACTCCTGCCCCCTGGGCATCCGAAACCGGGCTTTTTTCTATCGGGTCAGGAACTTCCGCCTTCTGGATCAGTTCCGGTTCAAGGAGCGTCCGGTGAACAGCTTCAAACACTGTATTATACACTTCCTGCTGTCTCTGAAAACGAAGCTCCATCTTGGTGGGATGGACGTTCACATCGATCTCATCACCGTTCACATGGAAGTGGAGCACTGCAAAGGGAAACTTGTGCTGCATGGTGAAATCCCGGTAGGCGTCCTCCAGTGATTTTGAGATCATAGGGCTTTTCACATACCTGCCGTTGACAAAGAAATTCTCAAAATTCCGGTTTCCCCTTGTGATGACCGGCTTCCCGAGATAACCGCTGATGCGCAGGCCGCCTTTTTCATAATCGATCTCGATCAGATTCGCAGCTACATCTCTTCCGTAGATGCTGTATATCACATCTTTCAGCTTTCCGTTCCCGGATGTACGGAGTTTTTCCTGTCTGTTGTTGATGAACTGGAACGCCACTTCCGGATGGGACAGAGCAAGGTGCATGAGCAGATCCTGGACATGTCCTGCCTCTGTCATTGGCGTTTTCAGGAATTTCCTTCTCGCCGGCACATTATAGAAAAGCTGATGGACCAGGAACGTGGTCCCGTTGGGCGCTCCGGTCTCTTCGATCGAGACCTCTTTTCCTCCCTCGATCACATAGCGGGTCCCCAGCTCTGCATCTGCAGTCTTTGTGATCACTTCTGTCCTGGTCACCGCAGCGATACTGGAGAGCGCCTCGCCGCGGAACCCCAGAGATGTGATATGCGCCAAATCCTCCACGCTCTGGATCTTGCTTGTGGAATGGCGCAGAAAGGCGCTGCGGACTTCCGAAGCCGGGATCCCGCAGCCATTGTCCATGATCCGGATCAGAGAGATCCCGCCGTCTTTGATCTCCACCTTCACAAAAGTGGAGCCTGCATCGATAGCATTCTCCACCAGTTCTTTCACAATGGAAGCCGGGCGTTCGATCACTTCCCCGGCAGCGATCTTATCGATCGTGATCTGGTCCAGTACCTGAATATGGGGCATATCTGTCTCCTTCTTTATGTATTACCATCTGTTCTTCAGTTTATTCTGAAGACGGTAGATCGTGTTCAGTGCATCGATAGGGGTAAGATTTCCCACATCGATATTTTTCAGTTCTTCCAGTACGTCGTCATCCTTCACCGTGTCGAACAGGGACATCTGAGCGATGTCCACCTCGTCGTATTTCTTCGGTTTCGGGCGTTTCCTGGACTTATGTTCCTTCTCGGCGATCTCGCTGACACGGGATGTGATGTCTTCCTCGGCAAGCTCTTCCACGATCTCTTTGGCGCGGTTGATGACAAGGTCCGGCACGCCGGCAAGCTTTGCCACCTGGATGCCGTAACTCTTGTCCGCACCGCCTTTGACGATCTTCCGGAGGAAAACGATGTCATCCCCTTTCTCCTTCACGGCGATACAGTAATTGTTCACATTGCTGATCTTGCCCTCCAGCTCGGTCAGCTCATGATAGTGGGTCGCAAACAGAGTCTTCGCTCCCAGGAGACGGCTGTCGCTGATGTACTCGACCACAGCCCAGGCGATGGAAAGCCCGTCAAAGGTGCTGGTTCCCCGCCCGATCTCATCCAGAATGAGCAGACTTTTTGATGTCGCGTTCCGGAGGATATTCGCCACTTCCGTCATCTCCACCATAAAGGTACTCTGTCCGGACGCAAGGTCATCGGAGGCTCCCACACGGGTAAAGATCCGGTCAGAGATACAGATATTTGCGCTCTGAGCCGGGACGAACGAACCGACCTGCGCCATCAGTGCAATCAGGGCAGTCTGACGCATATAGGTGGATTTTCCCGCCATGTTCGGTCCGGTGATGATAGAGATACGATGTTTCTTGTCATCCAGATAAGTGTCGTTTGAGATGAACATGTCGTTAGGGATCATCCGTTCCACCACGGGGTGCCGTCCTTCCTTGATGTCAATGACCCCTTTCTCATTGATCTTCGGGCGGACATAGTTGTTCCGCTCTGCGACCAGGGCGAGGGAGGCAAACACATCCAGCGCCGCCACTGCTTTCGCCGTCTGCTGGATCCGTTCCACCTGTGCTGCGATCGTGTTCCGGACCTCGCTGTACAGATCATACTCCAGGGCATAGAGACGGTCCTCCGCTCCCAGGATCATGTCCTCCAGTTCTTTGAGTTCCGGTGTGATGTAGCGCTCTGCGTTGGCAAGGGTCTGTTTCCGGGTATAGTAATCCGGCACCATGTCTTTGTAAGAATTGGTGACCTCCAGATAATAGCCGAAAACTTTATTATATTTGATACGCAGATTCTTGATCCCTGTCTTCTCTCTCTCGTCATTCTCCAGCTTTGCCAGCCAGTCCTTGCCGTCGGATTTTGCCCGGCGGAGCCGGTCTACTTCTTCATTGTATCCGTCCCGGATGATATTTCCTTCCTTCATCGCCAGAGGAGGCTCATCCTGTATCGCCTTCTGTACCAGTTCGCACAGGTCAGAGAGGGAATCCATGTCCTGGTAGATGTTCTTCAAAAGTTCGGACTGCATCTCTTCCAGGATGTAGCGGATGGGCGGCAGCATCTCAAGGGAACTTTTAAATGCGATCAGGTCCCGTGGATTGGCAGAGCCGTATGTGATCTTTGTGATCAGCCGCTCCAGGTCATAGACCGGGGAGAGATATTCCCGGATCTCCTCCCGTGAGATTGCCTGAACTTTCAGTTCTTCCACAGCGTCCAGACGCATCTGGATCTCCTTCTTGTCGATCAGGGGCTGTTCCACGTATTTCCGCAGAGTCCTTGCGCCCATTGCTGTTTTCGTCTTGTCCAGTACCCAGAGAAGAGAACCTCTCTTCTGCTTCTCACGGAGCGTCTCACACAGCTCCAGGTTCCGTCTCGTGGCACTGTCCAGCATCATGTACTTTCCCGTAGCATATGGTGTGATGTGTGTCAGATTGGACAGATCGTTCTTCTGGGTCTCAAGAAGATACTGCAGGAGCGCGCCCGCGCTGATGATCCCGCAGTCATAATCGGCAAGTCCCAGTCCTGCAAAGGAAGAGACGCGGAAATGTTCCAGCAGTTTATCCCTGCACAGTTTATCATCAAAATACCAGGCGTCAAGGGAATAGATCGTGATCCCCAGCCTGTCTTTGAGATCGTCCAGGTCCATCCCGCTCATATAGAACGCCTCGTTGCATATAATCTCTGAGGGCATAAATCGGTTGATCTCATCCATCAGCTTGCCGCTGTCCGGAAGTTCCGTGACAAAATAGTCGCCGGTCGTGATATCCGCCACAGAGACGCCGTACCGGTCCGCGATGTACACGATGCACATGATATAATTGTTCTTCGTCTCATCAAGTGCCTGGGTATCCAGGTTTGTCCCCGGGGTGACGATCCGGACGACCTCGCGCTTTACAAGCCCCTTGACCATCTTCGGGTCTTCCATCTGTTCACAGATCGCCACTTTATAGCCTTTGGATACCAGCCTGTTCAGGTAACTGTCCACAGCATGATAAGGGACACCACACATGGGTGCCCTCTCCTCCAGTCCGCAGTTTTTTCCGGTCAGCGTGATCTCCAGTTCCCGGGATGCTGTCAGCGCATCATCAAAGAACATTTCGTAAAAATCGCCTAATCTATAGAACAGAATGCAGTCCTGATACTGAGATTTCGTCTCCATGTACTGCTTCATCATTGGTGTTAATTCAGCCACATTCTTACTCCTTTTGTAATGAAATTGAAAACTCTTTTCGTGATAGTATAACATTTTTGCCGGGGCAGTTCAATAACCCAAATTGAAGGCTTTTTACAAAACATGAAAATGCGGCATCTCTTCCCTGTAGAAAAAATGAAGCAGATAACCGCTCACCAGGATGCCGATGGCGCACAATCCGGAGAAGATCACCGCAAAGGGCAGACAGATCTGCCCCATAAGATGAAAAGGCATCCCGGTATAATCCCATACATTCCAGTGCATGATCTTATTGACGATGATCCCGGTGATGAACTCGCCGGATACCACAAAGATCACGCACCATCCCACCTGTTTCCAGAGCGGAGCGCTCCAGTGGGTCCAGATGCCCTGCTGGGCGCAGAAGACAAGGCAGAGTCCGCCCAGCACGAACATGGACCAGTGGGAATAGCCTCGAAAAAAGACTTCAAATCCATAATAGAATGATCCGCCGAGAGCCCACAGCAGTAAGTACTCACTTAGTTTCTTCACAAAACTTCCTCCTTTACGTACAGCGGTGCAGGATTAGTTTTGCCTGTTCTCATCCTTTTATTCGCAGCGTTTCTTTCCAGTAAGAGTATCTATTTCCGGTCATATTTTTATAAGATTTTTTGCGGTTTTCCTCCGCTGATCCCGCTGCACATCCTCCACGTACTCGCAAAATAACAGAGGAGAAGTCCGGCAAGGACTGCCGTCACCGCACTGACCTGTGCAGAGAGTTCTCCGGCGCCGATATAGGCGTTGATCTGCGCGGAATACATTTGGAAAAAGTATCCCATCACTGCCGCGGATACGACAGCGCTGACCAGTACCGGAAGTCCGAACCACACAATGAGCTGGAGCAGGATGATCCTGTCAAGATGAGACTTCTCCACTCCCATCTTCCGGAGCACGCCGAAGCGGTACTGCCATTTCGGAAGGTCGCAGAGCTGCTGCAGGGCGAGGATCGTAAAACAGATCACAAGGAGCACAACTGCGCCGTAAGTCATCACGGCGCGCAGGATAAAGATCATCGCCGTAGTGCTGTTGATCTGCTGTGTGCTGGTCCGGATGGTGTAGTGCACGCCCGTATCAGTCTCGGGATAAACTTCTCCGAATATCCGTTCCAGTTCAACCGCTTTTTCAAGCGGCACGGTCTCTTCTGTCACGATATACCGGTTCCGGTCCACGGCAAGCAATTTTTCGCATACACTGTCAGGGAAAATATACACCACATCCGTATAATTGTTATACAGAGTCTCGCCCAGCTCGAAATCATAGATCGAATCTTCTGAGAGTGTCAGTGTTCCCACATCGGTGTCTGTCTGCCTGTTTTCAGAAAGAAACTCTTTCCGGCTCTCTTCTGTCGCGATGGACTGCCACTGCAGTCCGAATTCATCCTCATCCAGAGCGACAGGTTCGTATCCTCTCATGGTGAGCAGATGGTTGTAGTCAGACAGGGAGATGGCGACAGCCGGGAACTCATATTTGACTCTTTGGTGAAATTCTTCTCTCTCCGGCAGATACATATAGAAAGTGTAGTCATCCTTTACAGTGATCCCCTGCTCCATCAGATGATCCGTCACAAAGCCATAATCGTCGTCCGGAAGTTCAGACTCCTCATATGTATCAGTATAATCTGTACTGATCTGGATGTCATATACCGCACGCTGTTCCAGGTATCCATCAGCCCATCCCGCAAGGAACGGTACGGAGAGAAGAAGGCATGCCGACAGAGTGAGCGTGATACAGATCAGAGTCACTGTCTTTGTAGTCGTTCTGAGCTTTGATATCATCTGCCCGAAGAAAAACAGATTCTCCTCCCTGTAACGGATCCGGGGAAAATGTTCTTTGAGCAGACAGAGCCCGTCATTGGCAAGATAGATCAGGGAACAGATAAAGTAAATGATATCTATGAGCAGGAAGAGCATATGCAGATTCAGCGTCCCGGCTCCTGTGGGGAGATAATACTCCATGCTCACCGGAGCTGTCGATGCAGCCGCGCAGGCTGCTGCAAGAGAGAAACACAGCCATCCCGCCATCAAAACACGGATACGCCCTGCATTTCTGTGTCTTCTCCGGGTCAAAAGCCAGACAGCGCCGTACAGAAGAGCAGCTGCCGGGATCAGGATATTGGACAGGAACATCAGATGCACCGGCAGGGCATAGCGGGGATCCCAGTAATAATATGCTTTGGATATGCCCTCTGTCGTCATCCAGCACAGCAGCCCTCCGTAGAGTACCGTAAGGCCCGGCATCCACCCGCTCTTCCGGAAATCTTCTTCATTCTTTCTGCCCGCATTCAGCATCTCTATGACCGGAATCTTCTGGATCGCACGCATATTCCAAATCCCCATGATGAGATAGGCGGCTGCGAAAAAGACAAGAGTAAGAGCTACCGTGTCCGGAAAGAGTGTCCAGGAGAAGCGGTAGGGTCTTCCGTAGGAACGAAGGAGCATCGCCGTGATAAACTGGGATCCCAGCATTCCGAGCAGAATGCCGCACAACACAGAGAAAATGCCCATAAGAAAAGTCTCTGCAAAAAACATTCCTGCCGTAGTGCGACGCTCCATCCCCATGATCGTCTGGAGGGCGAACTCTTTCTGCCTGCTTTTGATCATATATCCATTCACATACCAGATCAGGAACAAAAGGAGAAGAGAGACCAGACAGACCGCCATCTTCATCCCGTCGCTCATCAGATCCAGATCGTACTCCACCCCGAGATCCGGCTTATAGTATCTGCTTGTCACCGAGAGGAATCCATAAAACAGTGTGACGCAGAGAGTCATGGTAACAAAATAGATCAGGTAGTCCCGGGCAGAGCGCTTTGTGTTTCTCAGGACAAGTTTAAGATACAGCATCCGTACTCCCTCCCATCATTGTCAGCACATCCAGGATCTTGTCAAAAAACACCCTTCGGGATTCGTTTCCCCGACGGATCTCGGTAAAGATCTCCCCGTCTCTCAGGAACAGGATCCTGCGGGCATAGCTTGCAGAGAATGCGTCGTGGGTCACCATCAGGATCGTTGCGTTCATCTGTTCATTCAGTCCGCTGATAGTCCCCAGGAGCATCCGGGAAGAGTGGCTGTCCAGCGCTCCAGTAGGCTCGTCCGCCAGGATCAGTTTCGGATGGTTCACCACGGCACGGGCGCAGGCACACCTCTGCTTCTGCCCTCCTGAGATCTGATATGGATATTTATCAAGAACACTTAAGATATCAAGCTTACGTGCGATCTCGGACACCCGTGCATCGATCTCCCCGGCCGGGACTTTATTGATGGTCAGGGCAAGGGCGATATTCTCCGATACAGTCAGGGTATCCAGCAGGTTAAAATCCTGGAAGATAAATCCCAGGTTCTCTCTTCGAAACCGGGCGATGTCCTTCTCGCTGATCTCGGTCACATCCTGCCCGTCAAGATAGATCTGACCCGCGCTCACCGTATCTATGGTAGAAATGCAGTTTAAAAGTGTTGTCTTTCCGGAGCCAGAAGCTCCCATGATCCCTGTGAATTCCCCCTCTTCCACAGAAAAACTGATGTCACGGATCGCCTTTGTGATATTTCCGACGTTTCCATAATACTTCTGTATGTGTTCCAGACGCAGGATCTCTCTCATAAATCTACCTCCATTATCCGTTTCAGCTGATAATAAGATGATACCAGCATCGGTCCCGCTTTTGTATCATTTCTCCTTACAAATTTCTAACAAAAATGTAAGAAGTGCAGGATCATTTTTCCTGCACTTCATGGATCAGATGGTTCAGATAAAAGGTCAGTTTCACTGTTGTACCAACCTGCTGTATCATACCGGTCTGCTGTATCTCTCCATTCTCCATCCTGTCTCCCACTGTTCCGGACTCTATCTCGATCCGGATCCCCAGTTTGCCGCAAAGCTTCTTGCACAGATAGAGTCCCAGTCCGGTAGAACGCTGTACCTTCCTTCCGTTCTGTCCGGTAAATCCTTTTTCAAAGACTCTCGGAAGGTCCGCGGCGTCGATCCCCATACCGTTGTCCTGAATGGAGAGGGTCACATACTCTCCCCTGTCCTCTGTTAGAAAACGGATCACAGGCTCTGTCCCCGTGGCTCCCTGCGGTGAATCCACCTGTGATCCCTGCGTCCCCTCCTCCGGTGTTTTCCTGGCGTATTTTACTGCGTTGACGATGAGCTGGTCCAGGATAAATCTCAGCCATTTTTCATCGGAATAGACGCATGCGCTTTTTTCCGGAAGTTCCAGGCATACATTTTCCTGCATCAGGAGGTATTTGTTATCCGCCAGCGCGCCGTGTATCACATCCAACAGGCTGATCTCACGTACCGCATAATCCTTCTGCGTGTTTTCACTCCGCGCATAATACAGGCTCTGCTCCGTGTAACGCTCGATCTTCTCCACCTCTGCCATGATCCCGCGGGTCAGGTCACTGCGGTTATTGTCACAGAGCAGCCGGATCCCGGTGATAGGCGTCTTGATCTCGTGGATCCACTGTTCGATATACTCTCTGTACTCCGCTCTCTCCCGCTTTATATCTCCGACGTTCTCCAGCATAGACCGCTCTGCCATCCTGAGGATCCGATAGTATGCCAGGTCTTCCGCAAGGAACGGTTCTTCCATCACCTCCGGGATCAGATACCGCTCATCCAGTTCCTCCGCCATCCGAAGGAGCCTCTCAAAATACCGTTTTCTCGTCAGGAAGGAAAAAGCCAGTCCAGCACAGAGGATCAGGGTCCATACGATGAGGATCAGCCAGACGGCGTCTCTGCTGTTCCCTGTGATGAGCAGAAAACTCCCAAGCGCCGTCATACAGAGAATATTAATAAGAAGAAAGGGAATCCGGTTTCTCAGCCATCGTTTTCCATTCATATCAGATACCCCTGCCGGTGCTTTGTCCGGATAAAATCTGTGAGCCCGATCCCGGAGAGTTTCTCCCGGATCCGGTTAATATTTACACTGAGCGCATTGTCATCCACATAAAGCCGGCTGTCCCAGAGATACTCTATGATATCCGCCCGGGAACAGATTGTACCGGCGTGAGTAAAGAGATAGTAAAGGATCTTCTGTTCGTTCTTCGTCAACTCTGCTTTTCTCTCTTCAAACTCAAGGCTTCCCTCTTCCGGATGAAGGATGGCGCCTTTCCAGGTGAGCTGGCCTTTCTGTTTTTCCGGATAAGAGCGCCGCAGCAAAGATCGGATCTTTGCGAGCAGGATCGCGGTATTGTATGGCTTTGTGATAAAAGCGTCCCCGCCCATCATGATGCTGTTCAGTTCATCCATATCCGTACTGCTGCTGGTGACAAAGATGATCGGCACATCCGAAAAACTGCGGATCTCGGAACAGAGATAAAACCCGCTCTTTCCCGGAAGTTTCACATCCAGCAGGATCAGATGGGGATCTTCCGTCTTCACCTCCCGGATCGTTCTGTCGAAGTCCGTCACAGCGCAGGTCTCAAATCCGTTGGCTTTCAGCAGTGTCTGGAGTTCTGTGCGGATGACCGGGTCATCTTCTATGATCATGATCTTGTGGAGCATGATATCATCTCCTCCTACAGCATCTCGCCGATATAGTAGAATCCTCTGCACTCGTCCAGCCGCACTTCCACAAGTTTTCCGATGAGAGACTCGTCTCCCGGGAAGTGGACCAGAAGATTGTTGCTCAGCCGCCCGGTCATCAGGTGCTCGTCATGATCATTTCTGGACTCCACAAGTGCGGTCTGCACCGTCCCCTCATGAACAGCGCAGACTTCTGCGGAAATCTCCTGAACCTCAGAGAGAAGCCGGTTAAACCGGTCTTTCACAACCTCCTCCGGCACCTGGTCCTCCATCACGGCAGCAGGGGTCCCGCTGCGCTTGGAATAGATAAATGTAAACGCGCTGTCATAGCGGACTTTGCGCACCACGTCCAGGGTCTCCTGAAAATCTTCCTCTGTCTCCCCGGGGAAACCGACGATGATGTCTGTGGTCAGAGAGATATCCGGCACTGCCGCCCGGATCTTGTCCACAAGGGTAAGATACTGTTCTTTTGTATATCTCCGGTTCATCTTTTCAAGGATGCGGCTGCTCCCGGACTGCACCGGAAGGTGGAGATGCTTGCAGATCTTCTTCGATCTGCCCATGACCTCGATCAGTTCGTCTGAAAGGTCCTTCGGGTGGGAAGTCATAAAGCGGATTCGCTCCAGACCGTCGATCTTCTCGATCTCCTCTAAGAGCTGTGCGAAGGTCATCGGCTGCTCCAGAGTCTTTCCGTAGGAATTCACATTCTGCCCAAGGAGCATGACCTCTACTACGCCGTCCGCCACCAGACGCTCGATCTCCCGGATGATCGCTTTCGGATCCCGGCTCCTCTCACGCCCGCGGACATAGGGGACGATGCAGTAACTGCAGAAGTTGTTGCACCCGAACATGATGTTGACTCCGGATTTAAAGGAATATTTCCTCTCCACCGGGAGGTCCTCCACAATCTTGTCCGTATCTTTCCAGATGTCGATGACCATCCGGTCTGATTCCAGACGGGTGGCAAGAAGCTCTGCGAATTTATAAATGTTATGTGTCCCAAAGATAAGATCTACAAACCGGTAACTCTTTTTTAACTTCTCTACTACGTGGGGCTCCTGCATCATGCATCCGCAAAGCCCGATCATCATGTATGGATTCTTTTTCTTTGCCCTGCCGAGCTGTCCGAGACGCCCGTATACTCTCTGGTTGGCATTTTCTCTGACCGTGCAGGTATTATAGATGACGAAATCGGCTTTTTCCTCCTCCGGTTCCTCCACGTATCCGATCTGCTCCAGGATGCCCACCAGTTTTTCAGAGTCGCGTGCGTTCATCTGACAACCGAACGTCGTGACACAGAACGTGAGTGGACGCCCTGCCTTTGCGGAAAGTGCTGCCAGGTCCCGCTTTGCTTTCTCGATGAAATAATACTGCCTCTGAGGTTCTTCTGTGGGCGGCGCTGAATTCAAATCAATTTTGTCTGAATTTATCTCGTTATACATTCTTCTTGATCTTCTCCCTTTTATTTTCATACCTGGATTTTTATGTAGTGTTCTCTGTTCAACCTGATCTCTTCTTATACAAACTGATTCCTGCCGGCATCATACTCATAGTCAATCATGCCAAGCTTCTCCATCAGTTCTTCCTTTTCTATCTGCATGTCGTCGCACATGGCGTCGAGAGACGGATAAAAATCTCTCAGCTTTGTGTTGACGACTCCCAAAAGTATCACCGGATCTCCCGGAAGTCCTGCGAGCATCGTATCATTCCTTTCTCTGTTATGATCAGTCCCACGAGGATATCATGAGCCTCAGATGGGATCTTTTCCGTGATCTGGACAGAATAAGCCAGCGCCGCCCTGGGCACAGACGGATATTCCGCCAGATAAGTATCGTAAAATCCGCCGCCGTACCCCAGTCTTGCCCCTGTCGCGTCAAACGCTGCTCCCGGCATGATGAACAGGGAGTACTCTCCAGGGATAGCTTTGCGCTCTTTCTCCCCTGTCGGTTCGGGGATCCCCATGTAACCGGGGGTCAGCTCTTCTGTGCTGTCAATATAATAGAAACTCATCCGACGCTTCCCTTCCACTTTGGGGACCGCAGCTTTTTTGCCCTGGGCAAGAGCGGTCTGCAGGATCAGCAAAGTGTCTGCCTCCTCCCGGAAAGAAACATAGATAAAGATCTCTTTCGCCTTCTTCCAGACCGGACAGGAAAAGAGCAGCCCTGCCATCACCTGACCGGCATTCTGCCGTTCTTCTGGTGATAAGGCTGCCCTCAACGCAAGCTTCTGCTTTCTAATGGCCTTTCTTTGTTCCATATTTCTCACCGAGATTTACAACCGTCCCGTCCTTTTCTTCGACGTCGATATTGTTGAGCTGGCTCCTTAAGTTTCGGCGGATCAGTTCAAGATACTCCTGACGCAGAACCTTCTGTTCACTGCGCTCTACGTCCGTCAGCCCCTCCGCCTTGGATTTTCTGTATAATTCATTGATGCGGTCTATCTTCTCTTTTTCCATACCGTTCTCCATTCCGCCGCACATCTCCCTGCGGCATGCCAATTCCTCTTTTGCTTCCTGTTATAAAGCTACACCGCATTATACACTATTCTCCCCGATTCGTCCAGAGCATCGTTCTGCCGTGATAATACCAATCTGCCGATACTTCAATTTCTGCTGTGGTGGTCCTCCATGGGTTCAGCTGGAATAGTTCTCGAGAAATGCATACAGTTCCTCCGCCGTCTCCACGTATTTTCCGGAGGCAACTTCCTGCTGTACCTCATCCGGAAGGTCCGTGAGCGGGATCTCCGTAAACTCATAGATCGTCGTCTGGTCACTGAGATAGACGACCACATAGCCCTGCAGTTCGCTCAGGTAAAAGCCTTCTTCCTGCACCGCGTCCCCTTCCGCTGAGATGCTCTCAGTGGTAGGCGCTTCTTCTGAACGCGCAGCCTGCCTGTCCATGACATGCCGGTAACTGATCTGATAACCTGCCGTGAGCAGGACAGCAGCAAAAAGAAGGACACAGAAAAAGCCAATCATGTATTTCTTCTTCATAAGGACTCCACCTCTTTTTTCATACAGTATTGGCTTTTTCTGATCTTTTATTCATTTCATTTATTTTTCAGCTATTCTGTTTCAGAGATCTCTTCAGGGAGAAGATGGAACTTCCGGCAGTATCTGAGAATCCTCACTCCCATAGGCAGGTCCTTGATATCCTGCTCAGATAAGGTGCCGATCCGCAGCACTACGACCACATAGACTGCGACTGCAGCCAGGATCGAGATCGTCGTTGCAATAAATCTTCCGCCGATAACAAGATCAAGGACAAGGTGTACCGCATAGGTCACAACGCCCATAATTGCCGCTGCGATAAAGGGTTTGACAAATGTTCTCACGATGTCGATGCGGTATCCGCAGACTTTGCGGATCTTCAACTGGTTCAGAATGCACATGCACAGCGCGAACACGATATTTCCACCCACCAGCGCATAGACATTCATCCGGAATACGATCATCATGATACAGAACGCAGCCAGATGCACTCCAAGCGCGATCCCCGCATTCTTCGCCGGCGCCGTCATATGGTTCAGCCCGTGAAGGACGGAGTTGGACACAGATGACAGGCTGTAAAGAACTACCACGACCGCACCGGACATGAGCAGGTATGCCGGCGTGGCGCTCGCGTCATTATAAAGGAGCACCATCAGCGGCGAGGCGAGGACAAAGTATCCCACACAGCTCGGGATCGCGATCACCATGGTCAGCCGGAATGTCTGATTGATCTTATTATGTACCTGCTTTCTTGTCCCGTTTGCCACCACTGCCGTGAGGCTTGGCACCACAGAGGCGCCGAGGGCATTGGCGATCGCCATGGGGACATTGATCAGCGTATCATATTTTCCTGTATAGATGCCCTGGAGGGCCATGTACTCTGCTTCTTCAAATCCCTGTGCGCTCATCACATGGTTGAAGATCGTAAGGTCGATGATCTGGTTGATATTATAGACCGCGGTGCTGAATATGACAGGGACTGCCGTAAATATCAGAGCTTTTAAGATTGCGGAGTAACTTTCCTGATGTTTTGAGTGGTCCCGTTTCAGCTGTTTTTTGATCAGCCCTTTATAGAGCCAGAGTACGAACAGCAGGAACAGAAGCCCGGCAAGCGCGCCAAGCACAGTCCCGAGAGTACTTCCCGCTGCGCCGTAAGCCGGTCCCAGCAGTTCCTCTCCTGTTTCCTGTCCCGTCTGCGTCCCCACGCCGATCAGGATACTCGCGCCTACGATACTTACCACAGCGTTGATGATCTGTTCCAGGATCTGGGAGATCGCTGTGGGCACCATAGTCCCGAGTCCCTGAAAATATCCCCGGATGACCGCCATGACCGCCACGATCAGGAGCCCCGGTGCCAGCACCCGGAGAGCGTATACACTTAAAGGTGAACGCATCGCATAAGTTGAGATCGCTCCGGCTCCGAAAAAGATCGCAAGGGAGATCACCAGACCTACTGCGACCGCAAACACAAGGGAACATACGAACACGCGGAACGCGTTTCTCTTCTGGCGCACCGCCAGCCGGGCGGAGACCAGTTTTGAGACTGCAGTCGGAAGGCTGAACGAGGAGAGCATGAGCGCGATCGCATAAACCTGGTAGGCATAGCCGTAAAATCCGTTTCCCTCGTCCCCCAGTATATTGGTCAGAGGGATCCGGTAGACCACGCCGATGATCTTGGTCAGGACCGCTGCCGCTGCAAGGATCGCCCCCTGAACAAGGTAATCGTCTTTTTTGGCACTTCTTTTTTTTGTCTTCGGTGTCTCAGCCATAAATGAAATGTCCTCCTTATCTCCTTCTCATCAGCGAGGGATCTGTACCTTCTCCATGATCCTGCGCTGCCGCTCCTCCATGATCCTGCGTTCTTCCTCCTCCATATGGTCATATCCGAAAAGATGGAGCATACTGTGTGCGATGAGAAACGCATATTCTCTCTTAGGAGAATGTCCGTACTGCTCTGCCTGGCTCAGCACCTTATCCTTGGAGATCACGATGTCGCCCAGTATCAGTTCGCCGGATTCAGGATCAAAAAGCTCCTCCCGCTCCTCGTCGATCCCGGAAAGATCTCCCGGCGTCTCATATTCCAGCATGGGGAAAGACAGCACATCCGTCGCCCGGTCGATCTGCCGGAATTCCAGGTTCATTTTATGGATCTCTTCGTCCGTTGTGAGCAGAAGGCTCACTTCCGCCTCATAGGGACACTCTTCCAGTTCCAGCGCAGCTTCGACGACGGAGCGCGCTGTTTCTTCTACATCAAAAGGAAGGGCACTTCCGCCCTCCTCCTCAATAAACAGGCTCATGCTTTTCTCCTTCTTCCGCCCTTTGATCCGGCGGATTTCTTCTCATATTCCTCGTATGCTTTGACGATCTTCTGGACAAGCGGATGCCTTACCACATCTTTGCTCGTCAGAGTACAGATGCTGATCCCTTCCAGCCCTTTGATCACTTTCACCGCCACATCCAGGCCGGAGACAGTGCCGGAGGGGAGGTCTTTCTGGGTAGAATCCCCTGTGATGACGACTTTGGATCCGAACCCGATACGGGTCAGGAACATCTTCATCTGCGCCGGCGTCGTGTTCTGAGCCTCATCCAGTATGATGAAAGCGTTGTCAAGAGTCCTTCCTCTCATATAGGCAAGGGGCGCCACCTCGATCAGCCCTTTCTCGGAATTCCGAAGGAATCCCTCAGCCCCCATGATCTCATAGAGCGCATCATACAGCGGTCTCAGGTAAGGATCTATCTTACTCTGCAGGTCTCCCGGAAGGAAGCCCAGCTTTTCCCCTGCTTCTATAGCGGGTCTTGTCAGGATGATCCGGTTTACTTCATTGCGCTTGAACGCCGTGATTGCCATCGCCATGGCAAGATAAGTCTTTCCTGTCCCGGCAGGCCCAAGCCCGAACGTGATCATGTCATCTCTTATCGCATCCACATATCTCTTCTGTCCCAGGGTCTTCGGTTTGATCGGTTTTCCCTGGAGCGTATGGCAGATCAGGTCCTTATCGATCGCAACGATCCCCTCCTCCTGGTCTTCAAAGACGAGAGAGATCGCGTAGTCCACATTCTGCTCGGTTATGGTGTTCCCTCTTTTTGAGAGTTCGACAAGCTGGGTGAGGACACGCAGCACTTTCTGCGCGGCAGTATTTTCCCCCACGATCTTCGTCTTCCCGTCCCGTGCGATCAAAGTGACATGAAATGTCCTCTCAAGCTTTTTCGCATATGCATCGAACTGTCCGAACACATTCGCCTCGTGTTCGGCAGGTATATCAATCATCAGTTCCGCCAGACTCATCCTGTTCTTCGTTCCTTTCAATCGTTAATATTTCCGTATCTGTTTCCCGGGTTATCCGCTGATTCAGATAAAGAGTCCCGGAAGCATCCGCAGAATCCGCATCTATGTGTATTTTAACATCATTTCCCCGGATTTGGATACCTTTTTCTTCCAGCCCCGCGCAATATCGCCCGAATCTGCCGCTCAGCTCCTGCCGGAGTTCTTCCTCTGTGTAGCTTTTTTTCACAAACGAATAAGATCCTGCAGACTCATATCCAAAAGAGAAAGGAAGGTAAAAGTTCTCTCCAAGCTTCAGCTGCCTTTCCCATGTGGTGAGGTCGGAATGTTCATACGGATTCTTTACCGTCCCCGCTGAGATCTTCCAGTCAGAGATCTTTACATAAAAACGGTATCTTCTCTTTCCGTCATAGATCTTTGCCTGATAGGTCAGAGGCATGGTATCGGAATATGCCATTTCCGTATCTGCATAGATGTCGGCGTCCGAATGCTGATACTGATATCCCACGGTCTCCCCGCTGTCATCCAGCACTTCGATCCTTCCCGATACGAGCAGATCGCCCGCTTTGACTTCATCCCCCACATGCACCTGGGGCACCCCTGAACGGGTGATGATCTTTGTGATCACGCCGTCGCTCTCAGCGACCAGGTCCGCCGGGGAATCATCCTCTGCAGTCTCCTCCGTGAAGGTATCCTCGTTCTCTTTGACCTGAACCTTCAGGCGGCTCCCATCTATGGATGCGGAAACCCATACTATATCATTATATTCCTTTCTTATCGCTTTTACAATACCGGAACAGTCAACCCGGCTTTTGCGCATGAACGGCGCCACTCCATTTTCAGCAAGAAATTCTGTCAGCGTCTCGTCAGTCCACTTTTCATTTCCCTCAAAATGAATATCCCATATGAACAGAGAATATGTTTTCAGCAGGATGATGCACAGCAGGATCCCCGCAAAGAGCAGTTTCCTGTTCCGATAACGTTCCAGAAAAAACGGGAATCCGCACCGTTCGACGATCACTGCCCGGGTGCGCGTTTTTCTCGCAAGAGGACGGATCTTTCGGAATCCGGAGAGAGTCATGCACATTTCATATGCATTTCCGGCAGGGACAAGTCCCCACAGAACGATATGGTGAAAACAGCAGAGGTTCAGGAAACGTTCCGGAGAATACCCCTCGACCCGGATCCGGACATAGCCCCTGAGCCAGCGCAGCAGGGATCTGATCAAGACGTTTCCCTCCCCTCACCGAATTCAAGAGAGACCACGCTGCCGGTGACCTTCATCTCATCATTTGTGTAATATTCGATCTGAAGGCGCTTCCCGTTCAGTTTGACCTGACCGCTTTTTGTCTGTACCCGGATCAGGGTATCTGTATATTCTATAATGCCTCGGTAATTCTCGATGCATACCTCATTCCTTCCAAGTATCGTGATGACAGACGCGCCAAGCACGACATCTTTCGGCATACTTGCAGCCGAGGCGAGCCGTTCCCGGATATGATCTTTTTCCATAAAAATGCCACACATACGCCCTTTATAAACAGTATATGTGCGGCACTTTCTGTCCTATTCTTTTGATCTTTCATCCGTTCTCAGTCAGATGACCTCTTTGATCAGCGGTTCCGGGACCGGCTTTTCTTCTGCAACTGTATATGCCTCCAGAAGACGTTTCTCTGCCTCTTTCACCTTATCCCGGCTGTTGGCATGGATCACTGCCAGAGGCTCTCCTTTCCGGATGTACTCCCCCTTCTTTCTGAGCAGGACCACACCCACGGCAAGATCGATCTCACTTTCTTTTGTTTCCCTGCCTCCTCCCAGCAGAAGGCTGGTCCTTCCGATCTCTTCGGTGAGGATATCGCTCACATATCCTTCCCTGTCAGAGAGGACCTCCTCCTGATACTTCGCTGCAGGCAGACGCTCCGGATGTTCCGCCTCCTCCGGGTCGCCACCCTGGGCACGGATAAATTCTTTAAATACCCGGAAGGCTTCCCCGTTCTCCAGATTCTCCTTGAGCATCTCTCTCGCCCGTTCCGGATCCGGTGCCTTTCCCGCTTTGACAGCCATCAGCGATCCAAGGGTGAGGACCAGTTCCTCCAGATCCTTTGGTCCTCTTCCCCGGAGTGTCTCGACCGACTCCTTCACTTCCAGCGCATTCCCCACGGCATTTCCAAGAGGCTGGTCCATATCGGAGATCACGGCGGAAACATCTTTCCCCGCCAGTCTTCCGATACTGACCATCTCCTCTGCCAGGGCTTTCGCATCACGGAACGATTTCATAAATGCTCCGTCCCCGGTCTTCACATCAAGGACGATCCCGTCGGCTCCGGATGCCAGTTTTTTGCTCATGATACTGGACGCGATCAGGGACATCTGGTCCACCGTCCCCGTCACATCTCTCAGGGCGTAGAGCTTTTTATCCGCCGGGGCAAGGTTCGCAGTCTGACCCGCTATGGCAATATGGATAGTGTTGACATTTCGGATGAACTCTTCCGGCGTCAGGTCAGTCCGAAACCCGGTAAAACTCTCCAGCTTGTCGATCGTGCCGCCGGTATGCCCCAGTCCCCTGCCGGACATCTTTGCCACAGGGACTCCAAGCGATGCGACCAGAGGAGCCAGAACGAGGGAAGTCTTGTCCCCCACGCCTCCGGTGCTGTGTTTATCCACTTTGATCCCGTGTATCCCGGACAGGTCAAGCACATCTCCGCTGTGCGCCATGGCAAGGGTAAGTTCCTTCGTCTCCTCGTCTGTCATGCCCACAAAACAGATCGCCATCATCATGGCGGACATCTGGTAATCCGGGATATTTCCGGCAGTATATTCCCGGATCATCCAGTGTATCTCCTCCGAAACCAGTTCACCGCCCCGTTTCTTCTTTACGATCAGGTCATACATGTTCATGGATCACCATTCTCCTTTCCCTTCGGATCTGACGGTCCGCCGCTGTACTAATAGTCCAGGCAGGCGCGCTCTGTCACGTAAGGTCTTACGTAGGTGTCCGCCACTGCAACATGCGCCGGATGCTCCGCGTAGACAGCGATATCCTCCGCCTTTTCAAGAGTGGTCACCAGCGCCACGTCATGGGTGCTGGATGAGAGCGGCTCCTCTACAAATTCCACGGTGAGGAGCCCCGGGACTTTACCCACAAGCCCTTCCAGATTTTCCTTCATCGCCTTTTTCAGATCCGGCTTTCTTTCCTCCCCGATCTCGGGTTTAAATTTCCACATTACGATATGATGTACCATGTCCTTGTTTCTCCTTTCGCTTTTTCTTCTCTTTTATCGCCACAGTTCACTGCAGCCTTTTTATCCTCTGAAATTTTTGCCGTAACAGTAATAGACAAAATAGATCTCTGAGATATACAGGATGACCGTGATGGCAAGCATCAGTGCTCCTTCCCAGCTTTTAAGAAGTTCCCGGAATAACCACAGGTTCGCGGTGAAAAAGATCAGCACCGGTATCCCTATATAGGACAGCGCACGGTATCTGCGATACTTTTTCTCCGACATCCCTTCGGGGATATAATCTTCCGGGTGGACCATCTCACAGTGTACCGTGATCCCGTACCGTCCCGAAGTACGGTAAGCCCAGTATTCGATGCCGTCCATCATGAAACGGGGCGACATACCTTCTTTGGTGATCACGATATTGAGATTTTCCTGATCCGCAAATTTCAGCAGTTCCTCTGTAAACTCCCTCGGATTCCTGCAGGGAGCGTCCGGCATAAAAGAGAATTCCCTTTTCATTTCTGATTTTACCACAGCAGCGTAATCCTCTGCAATCTTTGCGAATACCGATCCTTCTCTTTCCTTCTCCCTGATCCTCTCCAGGCAGCTGTCAACGTCCAGTTCCGCGAGCTGAGACTCCTGTATTGTCCCGCAGAATTCCAAAGCGGCATCCAGCTTTTCCTTCTCGGATTCAAGGCGGCTGATCTGTGCCGTTATCGCTTCGTCCAGTGTGACGCTCCCCTCCAGAAGCCGTTTGATATCTGCCAGAGGCATGTCAAGCTTCCGAAAGAGCAGGATCATCTTCAGCCTGTCAATATCCTCGTCCGAGTATTCCCGATAAGAGTTCTTTTTGTTGCGCTCCGGAGCCAAAAGCCCCTTTCTTTCATAATACCGGATGTTCTGTTCTGTGATCCCGGTGATCAGAGAAACTTCTTTTACTGACTTCATACAAACACCCCCATCTGAAAAAGTTTATACTAAAAGTTCTTTCTTACCTTTTTTATAAGCCCTCTACCAGGTATAAAGTCAATAAATATCACGCGATTTTATTTCTTTTTCCGTTCTTTTCCTGTAAAATGGTCCAGATCGATCTGATACACCGCTGTCCGTTCCAGCATCTCCGGCAGGAATCTGATATCTGTTCCGGGAGCCATGTGTTCCATGATCCTGGTCAGCCCATGGACCTTCTCATCATCCTTTGTCAGCATCCGTATCGTCCCGTTTCCCATGATGCTCCGATAGGCATAGGAATAACTGCAGGTATAATCTCCTTTGATGACTTCATGCCGGCAGTCCATCTCCACCGCGACAGAAGAGTTTTGGGCAAATGCATCCGCCTTTCTTCCCTCTTTCGCACCGTGGATATACAGGCTGAGTCTCATCCCGTCAGCATCCGGGATAAACTCATAGCCGTAATTGACCGGGACGATGAACATTCCTTCTTCATCCACGAACCCAAGCCGGACCACCTCACATTCCTCCAGGATCTCCTGAAAGATATCCGGATCTGTGATCTCTCTTTTATAAAGACGCATCCCTCTCATTCCATGTACCTCCTTGTCCCGCATTATGTATCAACAGGATCAGCCCGGACTTAACATATTCAGGATCATCAGGATCACCACCACGGCAAAGATGATCTGTCCTACCCTCTCTGATCCAAGATGGACTTCCTCAAATTCTCTCGGATAGTCAAAGATATCCGGATCGCTCCGGTGTTCTTTCCACTGAAACTCCTCCAGATAATGCTTCCACCCGCTCTTGTCCGTATATACGGTCACCCGGTCCGAACCGAGATATCGGTGGATCGGGCGGCGGTATCCCTGACTCTGGATCCGGCTGGATATCCCGGTATCGGAATCTGTCATCTCAACCTCCAGATAATAGTATCTCCGGTATCTCAGCTGGCGGTGTTTCCCGGTTGAATAATATGGGACATCCTGACGGGTGATCCCGACGATCTTTCCCCGGCAGGAATCTCCGTGAACGATCGCATCACTTCTCTGCTTCCGATAAAAAAGAGCCCTCCGGATGCTGGTGACAGCCTGATACGGCATCATAAGTCCCGCTGCAAGAAAAACGAGAAAGATAGTCTGAAACCCACTTTGAAATATAAAACTTCCTATCGCACTATACCACAGCACAGAAAAGAGAAGGGTCGTCACTACGCCTCCCATCTCTTCCTCCGCCGGGCGTATCACTCGTTTCAATATTCTTCCCACCTTCCCCGTTTTCTCCTTCGTGAACGGGCTTCCATCCGTCTGCGCCGCTCCAGTTCAAGCTGGCGTTCTCTTTCAAGCCTCCGTTCTCTCCGGATACGCCTCCTCTCCATCATCCGCGCGGGAGCCAGCAGCGTCCAGCAGACGACACGGACACAGATGATGCCGGCAAACACACCGATACTGTCGATCCCCACATCGCGGACCGAAGGACCGCGCCCTTCTACAAAGGACTGGTGATACTCATCTCCGCAGGCAAAGCCCACACAGATCAGCCCTGCCACGAGCATGAGCGGAAATCCTCTCAGCCCGTAGACATAGAACGGAAAGGAAACTGTGACCGCAAGGATAAAATACTCTGTCATGTGAGCTGCCTTTCTCACAGGATATTCGATATCGTAGGCAAGCTGGTCGATCTCCCACTCTTCCAGATCTTTCTGAAGGACTTCATTGCCAATCTCCACGATCTTATGGCTCACTTCATAACTCAGATTCCCGGAGTCGACGCCGCTCTGCGCTGAGAAAGAAAAGATGATATACATCATGACAAGCGCCGGAAGGAACGACAGCGGTTTCATCACAAAGACGATCAAGTCTCTTATCATATTCATACACCCCTTGTGCAAGAAACATTTTTCAGGTCAAAACCGTACCTTACTGACATACAGCCGGTACAAAATATGTTTTATCATACTCCCGTCAAACCATAAAATCAAGTCTTCTGTCCTGCCGGAGCCCCCTCAGGCTTTCTGATCCAGCTCCCGGATCACACTGGCAATGATCACTCCTCCCACAAGATTTCCTGCGGTCACACAGATAAGCACCTTGCCCACTTCCAGGAGATTCACACCAAAATTCAGGGCATAGGATGATATGTAGAACATATCGGCAACAATATGCTCAAATCCGCAGAAGACAAAAGCTGTGATAAAAAGCCACACATAAAATATCTGGGCAAATGATCCCCGTTCCTGTTTTGCTCCGATCAGAACCGCAAATGCGACAAACCAGGCACAGAGAATCCCCAGGATGAACAGGCTCTGCGGGGTGTCGTTCAGCTTTGTCTCCCCGATCGTTCTGACAGATTCCTGAATAAGACTGTTAAATCTGGAAGAAAAGATGATGACCGCGGAGATCAATGTGCCGATCCCGTTTCCGACCCATGAGATTCCGATATCTTTCCATCCATAGCTGTGGTCGTACACCGACAACGGACAGACTCTTGTTATGAGCATGTTATGCAGATTAAGGACAAGAAAAATCCCTGTTGAGAAAAACAGACTCCCGACAAGAGTATCTGGAACTGCCAGATAGACCATTGCTCCCATTGAGATAAAAATCCCCGCCATAATACTGCTGATCCATTTCTTTTTCATATAACTTCTCCTCGTGTGTTATTCAAATTCCAACCAATTCTACTAGAAGAGAAGTCAAAATTCAATTCTTTTTGAAATAATATGTGGCAGATGATAATAAATCTCAGCAATACCCCGCTTCTTCAACAGAGAATACGTATATTGCTGAGATTGAATAAAGTTTCCTATGATAAAAGGATTTCTGTGATAAGTTCCATATCCATATGATCCAGAATATGATCCGCATCAGGCTTATCCTCTGCCGGCGAGATATCGGAATGGACATAGAGTGTCGAGAGCCCGGCATTCTTTGCGCCCTCGATATCACAGATTCCGTCATTTCCCACCATGACCGCTTTCGCAGGATCGATCCCGCAGGTATCGATCAGCCTTTTAAAAAATGTCAGATCCGGCTTTTTACACCCCTCGTCAGACGAAATAAAGATCCCGTCAAAATATTCGGTGATCCCGAGGGCGCGCATCTCATATTCTGTAAAGATCCTCTGCGCATTGGAGAGAAGATAGATATTTCTTCCGCTTTTCTTTACCGCCGAGAGCATCTCCTTTGTCCCGTCATACAGCCGGACAAAATCCGTGGAGAGGATCCGGAAGAACTGTCCCGCATGACGGACAAGCGCTTCATCCGCTGAAACTCCCTTCTCCTGGAACAGCGCCCGGAACACATCCTCTATCCGGATCTCCGGGAATGCCTCATGAGTATCCCTGCGCAGTGCTTCCTGTCCTGCAGTCATCTCGCCGGTCAGTCTGCGGTAGGAATTCCGGAGTTCATCCGGCGTATACTGCGCACCGTAATAGGCATAGAACAGTGCCAGTTTTTCCCAGAGACCAGACTTTTCTTCATCTGTACGGATGTCCACCAGAGTCCCGTACAGGTCAAAAATGCATGTTTCGTACATCGTTCATTCTCCTGTCGTTTTTCTCCATGGTATCACATCCGTCCGGATCATTCAAACCTTTGCCGCTTTCCCGGGCCTAAGCCTGAGACTGTGCGCCAGCCTTCGGGGTCTCAAGTTTTGCCAGGGTCTTTTTAAACTGTACCGCGAACAGGATCGCCGTAAACGCTACCGCTATCACATCAGCAGCCGGCTCTGCCATATATACCGCAAGCGCCTTGTCCGCGCTCAGGATCGCCGGCATGATATAGATCAGCGGGATCAGAAGGACGAACTTCCTTACCACTGCGACGACGATCGATTCCACCGCTCTGCCCAGTGCGTTGAATGTCATCTGGCATGCGATCTGGATTCCAAACAGGCACGCGGCAGCCATATAGATCCTAAGCGCAGTCTTCGTATACTGCATCAGTTCCGGATCTGTCGTGAACATGGCAGCAAATCCCTGGGGAAAGAGAATGACAAGGAGCCATAACAGGCAGGAATACGCAAGGCTTACTTTTAACAGCATCTTGTAAGTTGCCCGGACACGGTCCACATTCTTCGCTCCATAGTTGTAACTGATGATGGGCTGCGCTCCCTGGCCCAGTCCCTGAAGCGGAAGCATGGCGAACTGCATCACGCTGGTGAGGATCGTCATCGCTCCGACCGCGATATCTCCGCCGTATCTCTGCAGAGAAGAATTAAAGCAGACTGAGATCACACTCTCACTTGCCTGCATCACAAAAACAGACGTGCCGAGTGCGACACAGGGAAGCACGACTTTGGGCTGAAGCCCGATGTTCTTCTTTTTGATCTTCAGAGTTGTCTTCTTTCCGCAGAGGAACCATACGACCCAGATGCATGACAGCGCCTGTGAGATGATCGTTGCCAGAGCTGCTCCGCGCACATCCATATTAAATCCGAAGATAAAGATCGGATCCAGGATGATATTCGATACTGCTCCGATCAGGACGGAGAGCATTCCTGTCTTTGCAAACCCCTGGGCTGTAATAAAAGAGTTCATGCCAAGGGTAACTTCAACGAAGATCGTTCCCAGAGCATAAATGTTCATGTAATTTACGCCGTACTCGATCGTATTTTCGCTTGCTCCGAATGCCATGAGAAAATCCCGGTTCCAGATCAGCAGGATCACAGTCAGGATCACAGAGATGATGATCTGCAGCGTGAAACAGTTGCCCAGAATCTTCTCCGCAGACTCGTTGTCCTTTTTCCCCATATAGATCGAAGCCCGGGGCGCACCGCCGTATCCGACTAAAGCGGCAAATGCAGAAACGATAAGGATCAGAGGCATACACACGCCTACGCCTGTGAGCGCCGTCGCTCCGATCTCCGGAATATGACCGATATAGATCCGGTCAACGATATTGTACAGCATATTGATAAGCTGTGCGGCAACCGTCGGCAGCGCCAGCCTTAAAAGCAGTTTTCCGATTGGTTCTTTCCCAAGAAATTCTTTATCATCTTTCATGATCATCTTCTCCTCTCTTCAGCCCGTCTTACATTTTCAAAATGTCTTGATCTGAGTTTCTCATACGTCCGGTATTCTTCTTCTGAGAACCCCTCGAACATGATATTCCAGTAATCGTTCTGTACTTTTGTGATATCCTCGATCACGGGGGCTGCTTCCGGCGTGATCTTTAAATGGATCCTACGCCGGTCCTGTTTATCCGGTTCCCTCGAAAGAAGTCCCTTTCCTATCAGAGAGTCTACTGCTTTAGATACCGCCCCTTTGGACAGCATCTTCAGTTCTGAAATATCAGCTGCAGTATCTTTTTCAGGATTATTCTTCAGAAATCCCAGGATATCTGCTTCCGTCACTGCAAGGTCATGGGCCATGCAGACACGTTTCAGCATTTTCTCATAAAGTTTTAGCATTCCCCGGAGTCCCTGCCAAAATTCCGTAGCATTTCTCATATGATCGTTCCTCCCGATAATAGTTTACAAAGAAACCGTTTCCCAATAAACTATTGTAGTCCCGTTATTTTCCATGTCAAGATATTTCTGTAAAAAATGCAGAAACACAAGATGGCATAAGCCATGTCCGTCGGTCCTGATATGACCGACAGACACGGCTTATGCCATCTGTATTTTGTTAGAAAGACTGCGTTTTTGTGCCTCCTGTTTTCGGGCAGACTGCATTCTCCCGCTATCGCTTTTACAGAAATGTCTTATAGTCCTCATAGTTCTTCACCAGCAGATCCGGCGTGTTCAGCCCATAAGGACATTTTTTCATGCACTGCCCGCAGTGCAGGCAGTCCTCGATCTTCTTCATTTTCCCCTGCCATTCTTCGGAGAGCCATCCGTCCTGAGGCGCTCGACGGAGCATCAGACTCATCCTTGCACAGTTGTTGATCTCGATCCCCGCCGGACATGGCATACAGTAACCGCATCCCCGGCAGAAATCTCCAGAGAGCTGTTTTTTATCTGCCTCGATCTCTTGCAGTAGAGCATCATCAAGCTGCGGAGGGCAGTCCTGATAAGATAAAAATTCATCCAGTTCCGACTCTCTCTGAACGCCCCAGATTGGAGCCACATGGTCAAACTGGGGCTGAGCCATATACGCGTAAGCAGCAGCAGAATTATGGATCAGTCCTCCGGAGAGCCCTTTCATTGCGATAAATCCCATCTCCGCCTCCCGACACTCTTCCACGATCTTCAGATCCGCATCGGCTGCCAGATAGGAAAACGGGAACTGCAGTGTCTCGTACAACCCGGATTCTATTGCTTCCCTCGCTACAGCGATCCTGTGGTTCGTGATCCCAATGTGACGGATCTTTCCCTGCTTCTTTGCCTCCAGCGCCGCATCGTACAGCCCGGACTCATCTCCCGGCTTCGGGCAGAACGATGGATTGTGGAACTGATAGATATCAATATAGTCCGTCTTCATCTTCCTCAGGCTCTCTTCCAGATCCTTCCAGAATCCTTCTGCCGTCGCTGCCATGGTCTTTGTGCTGATGATGATCTTATCTCTCGTATACTCGAATGCCGCTCCGATCTTCTCCTCACTGTCAGAATAAGCCCGCGCTGTGTCAAAATAATTGATGCCGTTATAGAACGCCTTCTGAAGAAGATATACGGCATCTTTTTTCGTAATGCGCTGGATCGGAAGTGCCCCGAATCCGTTCTTATTTACTTCAATCCCTGTCTTTCCCAAGATCACTCTGTCCATATTTTCTGCCTCCCTGTTCTTTTTAATCTTGCGCTATCGCTTTGCCGCCGAAAAATCAGCCGCCTCTTTCACCCAGCCCAAAAGCTCATCATCAATCTCCTCCGGGTCTGCGATCAGGATATGATGGGTCCAGCGGTTCGGGTAAGGCTCTGTCGCAATATCGACCCGGGATGATCCAAGTTTTCTGCCCGACCCCACTGTGACTACGATATATGCGTCCGGACAATCCTTTGCCTTCCGCACTTTTTTCCTAATATCCCATATCGCTCATTTCTTTCTGAATGTCAGCTTCGCAGGAGCGCATCGCCAGGATCGTCTTCTCAAACAGTTCGTTCAGTTCCCAACCAAGTCTCTCCGCTCCGGTACGTATGATATCCCTTGAACATCCCGCCGCGAAACGTTTGTCCTTGAATTTTTTCTTCACGCTGGATACTTCCATATCCATCACACTTTTTGACGGACGCATCAGCGCAGCCGCCCAGATCAGTCCGGTCAGCTCGTCTGCGGCAAAGAGCACCTTTTCCATCTCATGGACCGGTTCCTTATCGCTGCATATCCCATATCCATGAGAACAGACCGTATGGATCATATCTTCCCCGACGCCGCCTTTTTCAAGGAGTTCCGGCGCTTTCTGGCAGTGTTCTTCCGGATACATCTCAAAATCGATGTCATGTAACAGTCCGCTGATCGCCCAGTAATCTGCCTCATCGCCATATCCCAGTTCATTGGCATACCAGCGCATCACGCCCTCCACAGTAAGAGCGTGCTGGATATGAAATGCCTCTTTGTTATATGTCCTGAGCAATTCCAGTGCCTGCTCTCTTGTGATCTTACTCGTTCTCATCTTCTGTCATCCCTCCTGTGATCTCATTGTGGATTTTCACTATTGACATTATAATTCTCCTGAAGGAAAGATGCAACTCATATCCAGTCAGAGAGACAAGGTACACAGTACAGTGTTTTATCTTTCTTCCATAGAAAGAGTCATCTCACGGATCTCATTCCTTGAGATCACAGAACTTCCAAAGGGACGCATTGCCAGAGCCATCAGCTTCATCGGATTGTCATCTGCAGCCACCCGGTTAGAACTGATCTTCCCACATCGGATGCAGCGGTGGATGATCGCCCATTCCCCGTTCTTCCGGACCCAGACCCCAATAGGCTCCATTCTTCCATGGCACTCGGATTCCCGGTCTCCCGGTTCATTATCCAGGTGTATACTGTAAAGACAATTCGGGCAGTGATTTCTGTGGTTCGTCCCGGCTCCCGCTGAGACGACCGGCCACCCGCATATTTTGCATGTGAATGAATCAGTGCAGGGATGGGTCCTGTAATATTTCTTGTCATATTTTCTCTTTTTATTTTCTCTGTTCATTTCTGTTTTCCTCCTGTGTCTCCGCTGCCTCCCATGATCCGGGTCAGCTCTTCGATCCGTTCGACCGGGAAAGGCGGGGATGATATCGGTTTCGATGCGATCGACAGTATTTTTATCCTGTTGTCCTTTTCTGTTACGGGAACAGTCCTCATCTCTCCGCAGAACTGGCACCGCTGAACGATCTCCCATTCTTTTTCCGTTCTTACCCAGATCCCTACCGGCTCCAGGATCCCGCCGCACTCATTTTCTTCTTCGTCCTCAACATGGATGCCTGAAAGACAGTTCGGACAGTGGTCCGGCATGCTTTCTGTCTCTGAAAACAGCGAAGTCCATCCGCAGTTCAGACATCGATATGTTTTTATCTGATCTTTTATTCCTTTCATGTTCCTATATTCTCCTTCTGTAAAATAAAAAAGGATAACCCATCACTCTGAGTTATCCGCATACCTGTACCACTTTATGATCCTCTCCGGAGTTTTCATTCAAACGAAAAAACCGGAATACTCCGGCTGATCTTTTCCTGTATTTCGGGCATACAAAAATAAAACTGCCCGAAAAAAGAAGCCAGCCTGATGATCCTATCCGCAAACAGGTACAACAAAAAACCCATCGTAATACTTTTGATGAGAAAAATAATTGTTCCTATGTTAGCGAATAGCCGACATCAAGCCACCTCCAATCCTTACTTATTCTTTCATCATGATAGCATATGGATCATTCTGTATCAAGCCTTATTTTTGCTATCAATATGATTGTTTTAAACCTTCCTTCAAACGTCACCGCCTGTCTTCTCTGATAAAAGGCTCTTCTATCCTATCTTCTGTCAGGATTCCATATTTTGACGGACGGCGGTATGCATTTCCATGCACCTCGTCCTTTCGGTACTGTCTCAGCTGATCCAGGTCAAGCTCTGCAATGAAAATCCCTTCTTCGGTACCTGCTTCCAAAATGCAGGTGTCCCGGGATCCTTCCAGCTCCGGCAGATATACCACTCCGTCAAAGACTGTCGATCTGCCGTTGCAGTCGGGGACCGTCCCTGGATAATTGCTGGTTGCGACCGCCAGCATGTTTTCAAACGCTCTCGCGCGAAGCTGGGAGAGACGGTTGATCTCCATAGGGCAGGCATTGGGGACAAGGATGAGTTCCGCGCCCTGAAGCATAAGTATCCGGGCGCTTTCCGGGAACTCCCTGTCATAACAGATCATAGCCCCAACCTTCACAGTACCTTTGGCTGTATCAAGATCAATTGTATAGAACTCCTCGCCGGGCGTCAGATTCCGTTCTACACTGAAATCGCAGGTATGTACCTTTGCATAAACCATGCGCTTCTCTCCGTGACGGTCAAACAGGATCAACGTATTGCGTACTCCATCCCCGTACTCCTCAAGCAGTGTGATACCGATCGCCATGTTCAGCTCTTGGGCAAGCTCTCTGAAGGCGTTGACAAATCCGCTGTCGGCAGGGATTGCTTCCATTTTCCATTCTTCCACAGGCCGCCCGTGGATCCGATAGCCGTTGCTCCACATCTCAGGGAACAAGGCAATATCCGCACCCCTGTTCTTTGCTTCCCAGCAGCTTCTGATCCCTTTTTCCAGATTCCCTTCCAGCGAGCCGCAGGGCGCGATCTGCAGTAAAGCTATGTTTAACATCTCTTTTGAATTCATTTTCACTTTCTCTCTATAAATATTTGGAATATCCCTCGTCAGGGAAGGGCATTTCCAGCCCTAATACCCTTGGCCAGAGTCCCTCGTCATCTATGATAAATCCAATGATCATCCCCATGTGGCTGTGCAGATGCCGGAACTGGGCTAATATAAGAGTGAATCTGCAATATTCACAATCCGCCGGAAACTCCAGCAACTCTGTTTCTGTCAATTCTGCAGTATATGTCTGTATCTTCTTTTTTACATCCCAAAAATAATCATTGATCTCTTCTCTTGATAGTTTTTTTGCAGATACGACATCCAGATTATTCAAGTCTTTCTCGTGTACGGACGGTTCTCCGAATTTTCGATCCCGCGGATTAATATACCACAGATCCAGGGAGTGGAGCATATGATAAATGTGCTTCCAGCAGGGCATATCACAATACTTCTTGTCCCACAGATCGTCCGGCACACAGTCTATAACATTTTTCACTTCCCATAAAGCCCGGTCTGTCTGTTCTTTTATGATCGCTGTCAACGTTCTTTGATCCATATCAGGCATCGTTTAGCTCATCCTTCGCTGCAAGCATTCAAACCCAGATCATACGTTATCAATTCTTGGATTCCATCTCTTCCAGCCTGTACAATATGAAACTTCCCATCACCGCGATCGCAGTGACGGAAGCCGCATCCGGCCAGTTCATGGGAATTCCGATAAGCCCGCCGCCCAAATAGCCGGCAAGGAAAGTCACAACAGGAGGGATTACCCTTTTTACTATTTTCTCCATATTCTCCCGCTCCTCTATACTATAAGTTTTTCTCGTACGGACCGCAGCCTCAGTACCATAGTTTGTCAGGACTATGGTCTCACCGCATACTTTATGACATGATCCTTTTTGTTCTCAAACACATCATAAGCATCCATGATCTCATCCAGCCTGCACCGGTGAGTGATAAGAAATCCCGCGTCCAGTTTTCCGCAGGCGGTCAGATCCATGATCTCCTGGCAGTAACTTCCATCCACTCCACCGGTCTTAAACACCAGGTTCTTTCCATACATATCCGGCAGCGGAAGGATCTGGGTCTCTTCATACATTGCCACGACCACCACAACGGCATTGGGTCTGGCAATCTGCCATGCCGTCTGGAACGTATCCGCTCCGCCCGCTACTTCAAATACAGTATCCGCTCCCCTTCCACCAGTCGCTTTCCGAACAGCTTCCCCGATATCATCTCTTCCGGGGACAAGCGTGAGATCTGCCAGACCTTTCGCTTTTGCAAGACCCAGCCTATATTCATCTGTGTCGATTGCGATGATCTTCGCAGGAGTATACAGACGGGCGCACAGCATGGTGCAGAGTCCGGTGGGTCCTGCGCCGATCACCGCCACAGTATCCGCAGGATGGATCTCCCCGATCTTTGCAGCCCAGTATCCGGTGGATAAGATATCTCCATTAAAAAGCGCCTGCTCATCCGTAACTCCATCCGGAATGACCGTAAGACCGTTGTCCGCATAGGGGATCCTCACATACTCAGTCTGCCCTCCGTCAATCCGGCATCCCAGAGCCCAGCCGCCGTGTTCGTCCGTACAGTTGTTCACGAAGCCTCGCTTACAGAAAAAGCATTCTCCGCAGAAAGTCTCTACATTTACTGATACCCGGTCTCCCGGTTTCACCTTATTTACAGCACTTCCGGTTTCAACCACCTTGCCGACAAACTCATGTCCCAGGATCGTTCCCGGCACCGCCCTGGGCACCGCCCCGTGTTTGATATGGATATCGCTGGAACAGATCGTCGTCAGAGTCACTTTGACAATGGCATCTTTCGCGTCCAGCAGTTCCGGCATTGGGCGTTCTTCCAGAGAGATCTGTCCCTTTCCTTTATATACGACTGCCTTCATTCTCTTCACCTCTCAGATTTCAGGAAAGCCATACCGAAAGGACGCAGAGAATGCTTTTCTCTGTTCTTTCACGGTATGGCTTTTCTCATTTCATATCACAGGCCTCAGCACAGAAAGACCGCGCATCCTGACCCGTATTTCATTCTGTTTTATTTACTGCAGCTTCTTTCCTGTCAGCATCTCATAGCTCTGCAGATATTTATCGATCGTCTTCTGAACGATATCATCCGGCAGAGTCCAGTCGTTATCCGGATTCGCTTTGAGCCAGTCACGTGCAAACTGCTTGTCAAAGGACGGCTGTCCGTGTCCCGGCTCATATCCGTCCGCCGGCCAGAAACGTGAACTGTCCGGTGTCAGCATCTCATCGCCAAGGACAATATTCCCTTCTTCATCAAGACCGAACTCGAATTTTGTATCAGCGATGATGATACCGCGGCTCAGCGCATAGTCCGCACATTTTTTATACAGAGCGATCGTGTAATCACGAAGTTTGGAAGCATACTCCTCCCCTTTTCCCGGGAAATATTTCTCCAGGTGGGCAACGCTCTGCTCATAGGAAATGTTCTCGTCATGGTCACCGATCTCAGCTTTTGTGGAAGGTGTGTAGATCGGTTCCGGCAGTTTGTCTGATTCTTTCAGTCCATCCGGCAGTTTGATGCCGCATACAGTACCGTCTTTCTGGTAGCTTGCCCAGCCGCTTCCTGTTATGTAACCGCGCACGATACATTCGATCGGGAGCATGTTCAGTTTCCGGCACATCATGCTGTTGCCGTCAAACTGTGGCTGCCGGAAGAACTCCGGCATGTCCTTCACATCCGTTGAGATCATATGGTTCGGAAGGATATCTTCTGTCATCTCAAACCAGAACTTGGACATCTGTGTCAGAACAGTTCCCTTCTTTGTTACAGTATTTTTCAGAATGACATCGAAACAGCTGATCCTGTCAGTTGCCACCATGATCAGATTGTCGCCGTTGTCATAGATCTCGCGGACTTTTCCTTCTTTTACAGGTTTCATCTTCTATACCTCGCTTTTATATTAGATTTGTTGCTGTACTATAATAGAATAAACAAATTAGCGGGATTAGACAATAGTTATTTAAAAAAAATTTACACTGATCTCTACGATCTCGCTTTTTGTTCCCACGCGCATATACGGACCGAATATGCCTGCCCCTGATGTAACGATATTATGCATGTCGCCTTTCTTCAGATACCCACAGGAATTTTCCCAGATCAGAGAGGTAACAATATTTCCGGGAAACATCTGGCCGTCATGAGTATGTCCGCACAGATCCAGGTCCGCTCCCGCGTCAGAAAGTTCCTGGAGTTCTTTCGGCTGATGATCCATAACTATTATCGGTTTATCATGATCCAGCCCGCTTAACAGTTCTTCCGGACTCATCCTGATGTTTCCGGATTTTTTCCGTGAAGAATAATCCTTTCTCCCCGAAAGATAGAAGCTGTCGTCGATCAGGACCGTTTCGTCTTCCAGTGTCCGGATCCCCGCATCATCAAGCAGCTGTCTCATCTTATCACCGATATAGACATGTTCTTCCGAATCGAAAGTAAAACCGGCAAGGATCTGTTCCTCATAATCGTGATTCCCATAGCAGGCATAAACACCGTACTTTGATCTGATCCCGCTTAAAGCTTCACGGATCTTTTCCGGATCATCCAGTGCTCCATAGTGATTGTCAAAAATGTCCCCTGCAAGGCATACAAGATCCGGTTCTGCCTCATTGATCTTTTCTGCGATCTTCTCTGCCTGTCTGTATCCGATACTGTATCCCAGATGAAGGTCTGCGGCAAGAACGACCTTTATCGACCTCCCTCTCATATCTTCAGACGGAATTTCGACCGAATAACGGGTGACATTGATCTGCCTTGCATTATATGTTCCATACAGGGTGATCCCGGAAGTAAACAGGATAACCGCACATCCGGCCAGGATAAGTATCCGCGGCCCCGCAGGGATACGTTCTTTAGTAAAAGGCAGTCTTTTTATGATCACCCTGACAAGATCAAACAGCACGATCGTCAGGAAGAGATAAAGGAAAAACCCCATCCAGAAATTGCCTGTCTGTGCAGCACCCCTCTTTCCCGCGGATTCCGGCATAAGAAATGATATCAGGGGCGTCAGGCAGACCAGCAGATAAAGCACTGAAAAAAGTACTTTGGCCCATGTACATTTTTTCTGAAAACAGGCATCGGCAAATCGAAACGCCCATCTCAGCACGTATATATTTGCCGCGAGATAAACCGGTGCCAGTAATAATGCCAGCATATTTTTCCTCCTAATTTTTAATGGTTTTCATAATCCGTGATCCCTGCGCCGCTGTTCGGATGTGCGACAGAATAAGCACTGTCCGCCGCAAAGACCGCCAGAAGCGCCACACAGATAATGACCGCTGTGCGGCGGGGGATTTTTTTGAAAAGTTCATCAAAGAACGGGGCGATCAGATAAAGGAACGCACACCCTCCCAGTCCGAAAATGATCAGTCCTTCTGCACAGATCCTTCCATGCAGGTTCAGAAAATATCCGGAATAATTCCACCAGTACATATGTTTCATTTCCCACAGAAGGTATCCGGCAGTATATTCTACGACCCCGCAGACTGCCATGGTCATAAAAAACAGCATCAGCGGTCTGTCTACAAACCGCTTCAATAAAACAACAACAAGCACTCCTCCCACGCCGTAGATCGGAAGCCAGGGTCCATGAAAAAACCCTCTGTTGACAAACACACCATCCCCGAAAAGATGGAGAGACACTTCCCACAGCCATCCGATCGTAGAAAATGAGAAAAACATAAGTATAAGCGACCTGACCGTATAGCTTCTGTGATAGTCGATCCGGATCCAGTTCTTTGTTTCCGGATCATAGAGAGGGTATTGTTCTACAGGGTATTCTTCCGATCCGGATCCTTCAAAAAGGAGCGTATCATTCAGATATTCTGCTCCCTTATACCCCTTTTCAAGCGCCTCCTGGCGCAGAAGCGCGTATACCTCTGCCCATGCGGTTTCTGTATATGGAGTGACCCAGACATACTCCAGGAGTCCCAGAGTAAAAACGTTCAGCACACGCCACCCCAGAAAAGACAGATCCAAAAAGAAGCCACGCATCTTATAGCCCTGCATCATCCGCCGCGACAGAACAAAGGCGTCCCTGTGTCCGATATCCGGATTCTCTGCAAGAATATACGGGATCATCTTGTATGAATATCTTTTTATGATCCCTCCTATGACCGTGAGATCCCACAAAAAGATCAGCACTGAACGTTTGAACATTGTGAACGCGGTCTCTTTCCAGCGTTTTACACGCCATGGAAAAGCCAGGCGTCCCATCCGGCTCTGTCTGTATGTACGATTTTCCAGCAAAAAGCGGCATTGTCCCACAATAAGTACATTGCTCACTAAAGCAAGAAAAATGATCAAAAGCAGCGCTCCGGCCAGAATGATCATCCCTTCCGTTGCCTTATCCTTAAAAAAGAAATCATTCATCGCATTGAGAAAACCGTATAAAGCAGACTTTTCTTCTGTCATACGGTTGTATATATGCGCAAGAGCTCCTCTTTTTGGGGTATAATGTTCCCCTAGAAACTCTAACAGCTGATTGTCCTGAGATGCCTCCGACTGTCTTATGCTAAAATACCAGTCATTTATGATCTGCGCATTACTCGGGAGTTCAAACCTTCCTCCCACAAGATACCGCGCAGCACGGTCCACCTGATGCGTCACTTTAAGTCCGCTTGCAATGAACGCCAGAAGCAGACTGATCCCCAGGATCCTCCAATAGTTCTTCTTAAGATTTTTTTTTGCTTTCTTCTTAAGTTCTTTTCTTTCCCACATGCTTTTCTTCCGCCCCTCTGACCTTTCCCTGATATAAGATAACTGTAGGGTCTTTAATCTTTTATATGAAATTCTTAATTTTAATTAATTTTTTTCATATTCTGCCTGACTGTTTAAAATCAGAATCACCATTCTTATCATACGCCGACATGATCCTCACAGCCGCTGCCATCCCGCCGTCCCCATACGAGGGATGTTCCATAAATTTTTCTGAAGCTTCGCACATTTTACAGTCCGAATCCAGAGTATGGGAAATCTCACTCTCCCACCCATAAAGCCTGGACATGGACACAGATTCGATGCCCAGCACCGCATCTGCGACATTGTCCCGGTAAGCATCCGCGTGTTTTTCTATGATAAAGCGCATGAGATCAAGACGTTTTGACATGCTCCTTACATTGGATGAAGCGGGCGCTGTCCGGTAATCGATCAATGGTATTTCAACGATCCCGATATGTGCCTCAGGATCTGTTTCCAGCATACTCAGAAAGAACTCCCAGTCCTCAAAACCGGAACGCATGGATTCATCGTATCCTCCGCACAGTTCCCATGCACTGCGCCGGAGGATATGCGTCGCCGGGCAGCAGTTTCGTGAGAGAAAGGCTCCGATCCCTCCTCCGGCCGGACACACCACTGAGTCCAGCACGCCAAAGGTGCGCATCCAGGAAGATGCCGCCACCATTGACGGATCAGTACGAAGAAGCCTTCCGGTCTCTTCGATATATGCAGGTTCCAGTTTGTCGTCCCCATCAAGGATCAGGACCATTGAAGTTTCAGTCCTGCTGATCCCGGCGTTCCGGGCGGCTGACACTCCGCCGTTTGACTGGTAAAGAACCGTGACCGGCACCGGGAGGTCCGGATCCGAGGCGATCTCATCCAGCATCTCAAGAGAATGTTTCTCCGTTGACCCATCATCCACGATGATGATCCCCGCCGGAAGCATTGTCTGATCACACAGGGAAGAGACCGCTTCAAGTATCATGCTTCCCTGGTTATAGCTGGTCACCACTGCTTCGATGTCTTCGGCAATATTCTGGTTCTCCATCTTTCTGTACACTTTCAGTTCCCTCCATTTTCCTTTTTTATTTCAATTTATCCCCGATTTATTACTTGTCAGTTCTTTACTTCCAATTTCGATAGATACTGCGGTAAAACAGAACCCCGGCCAGAGCCATGCTGATCACATCAGCAACAGCCTGAGATGCCAGTACTCCGTAGTAACCGAACATCCTCGAGGCGACCACCAGAACGATAAGAAAAAGAAATCCCTGACGGCCAAGTGACAGCACAAAGGAGATCCCTATCTGTCCCGCTGACTGAAAAATCAAGGTCAGCAGAAGTGTAATCCCGGCAAAAGTCATTGTCACTACCTGCAGCCGCAGCATCAGGCTTCCGCTCTGTACGATCGCAGTGTCTTCCATAAAAAAGCGGATCAAAGGCTCTGCGGCTGCAAAGACAGCCGCTGACATAACGATCGCTGTTCCACCGGATACTCTGAGATTGAAACGTGTCAGTTTCTTGAGGTTCTCTCTGTCCCCGGCTCCGAAAAAGTACCCGTATAAGGGCTGTCCGCCATAAGCAAGTCCGATCAATACCAGGTTTACAATAGAGACCGTCTTCATTGCGATTCCCATTGCAGCAATTTCCACATTTCCATAAGGAAGCAGGAACTGGTTCAGGAAGACCACACTCAGACTCTGTACAATATTCATGATCGCCGCTGGAATGCCAATTCCCAGAATCTGCTTTGCATATGTTCCCGGAATGCGGAAATAACGCGGATCCAAAGACAGCAGCCGGCTCTTTTTCAGTAATACCACAGTACAGTAAAGATCCGATACGATATATCCGATGACTGTCGCGACTGCAGCTCCTCTGGCGCCCATTCCCAATCCGGAAATAAAGATCGGATCTAAAATAATATTCACGACCGCCCCAACACCGGTTCCCAGCATCGCTTCTTTTGACAGTCCTTCTGACCTGAACAGATTTGTATATACATAGGAGGCTGTCACAAAAGGAGAGCCGGCCGCGATCCAGTAGAAATACTGACCTGCAAATCCAATCGTGTCTCCATCTGCCCCCAGAATCGGAAGGAGCATCTGACCTGTCAGAAGAAAGAAGATTCCCAGTAGAAGCCCCAGCAGATAGCCGGTATAAATGCAGTGTGAACTGACGCGCTTGATATCCTCCTTTTTTTCCGCTCCCAGCAGACGTGAGACCAGGGAGCATCCCCCCTGCGCAAACACATTTCCAAATGCCATCTGAACGGTTAAAACAGGCGCACACAGGGAAACTCCCGCTACCAGATCCGTATTGCCCACAGCTGCGATAAAATAGGTATCAGCCAGATTATAGACAAGTGTGATCACCATACTGAGAACATTTGGAATCGTCAGCATGAAATACGATTTTTGAATATTTCCATTTAGCAGTAAATTCTTTTCCATTTCATTCATCCCCCTCCATCCAGACTTTCTTTTCTCAGCCATGTGATTTCAATTCTATATACGTTATCGTTCACATCCTGTTTACAGTATAATACAGGCAGACCTCTGTGTGTATCATATGCCAAACTAAGCAATATAATATTTTGAAACTAAAAAGAGCTTCCGGTTAAGGAAGATTCTTCCTTTATGCATAATTCCGCCCAGCAGTCCATGATGCTCCCCAAAACCCTCTATCAGATCATCCGGACGGGCTAATCGCCAGGCAGCCAGCAAGTGTTCTTCCGCCCTATCCGCCTGCTTTAAGCTCATATGATCCATGACGGCTGCCAGATGGAGATAAATGGCAGGGATCGGGTACTGCTCCGCACACATGGTCAATGCAGATTCTATGATGCCGATACTGTGTTCATACTTTTTCTGCAGATAAAGATAATGCGCCTGCACATACAGGGCAAATGCCCGCAGTCCCAGAGGAAGAGACGGCATAAACTCCTTCGCGTCCGGCAGTTCTTCCGGCAGAGGCAGGTGCAGCAGGGCTGCCGCTGCCGCTGAGATAAACCCTTCTATCGACCTGGCATGAGACGATCTTTCCGTATCTGCTTTCAGGGTGTTTTTAATCTCTTTCAACGCGTACCTTGCACGCTGGATATTCCCGAGAGAAAGATTCGAGTATGCGTAGATCAGACAGGCAGAAAGCCGGACTTCTGCGTCCCTGCAGGTCAGATAACCTTCAGCTTCCTGGGAAGCTTCCTTCGGATGTCCGCTGAAGTAGTGGTATTCAGCAAATGCGATATCCTTTCTCGGGCCATTTTTCATCCCATGGATAAATTCCAGACAATGCCCCGGAAGAAAGGCCGTGTTCATCAGAGGCATAAGGTTTGGGAATGACGGATTTCTGTAAATCGTCTCTACTGCTTCTTCTTTTTTTCTCGGGTCTTTTGGCTTTGCCGCATCAGAAGGAATTTCCCAGACAGTCCCGGATTTTCTTGCCCCTTTGATCCTTCCTTCCGCACAATATCTTTGAATGAGACGTGCAGATACATTCCATTTTCTGGCCGCATCCCGCACAGACATATATTCCATTTTTATCCCCTCCCGTTTTGCGAATAGTTTTATTTTTGTTCGCATATATCATGCAAAAACGCTGTCAGATCATCGCTTTTTATGAACTCAATATTCTCCTTTGCCGGTTTATAATATTGCTTCCATGTCCTTTTCCCAATATTCAATAAGTTCTCTCCCAAGTCTAAATTCTGATAATTCTTTACCCATTCAGATCAAAAAGAAAACTTTTGTAGTCTTTTACATAATATCGTATATTTTCCCAGCAGTGATCACCTTGCCATATGGGATTTTTTTCATTACTTTGTCATAATAGATCGGCGGGGCAAAGTACATTTTACTTCCACCATATTTCTCAATACTTTTCTGGTCTGTGATAGTCTGAAATTTTGGCATATCCTTATTATCGTGCAGCATAGCATTAAAATCCTTTTTATCTTCATTTGCCATTTTTGCCACCTCCCACTTTAAGGATAATCTGTTTATCAGCCCTATGCAATGAGACTGTTTAGAAAATCCTGACATATTCTGTAAATAATCCTCTTACTTCCTCAACTTGATCATAAGCAGATACTATCCCCGTAAATCCTCTATTTCCAGCCTATTTCCAAACGACAGTACATTTTCCGGTTGCATTAGAAAAATTAAAGATCAAGCGATATGTGTTCTTCTTATCTATCTTAATTTTAATTTGGGAATCTGATGTAGAACAAGATATTATTTCTTGCTTCTGCTTATCCAAAAATTTCACTGTAACGACTCCCTCTGTCACTTCGGAATGATATGTAAAAACATACTCTCTTGACTCTTTAAAACGGATAATACGGCTTACCTTTCCCTTACACCCCTCAAAATTAAGAGAAACAGATCCGTCACGCTTAATATAGCCAATGAAAAAATCTGCAATTTTCATATTGAATAATAAAAATCCGTTAATATAAAGCATATATAAAAACAGACATACAAAAAGAGCCATGATTATTTGCACTATAAAAGTTTCGCTCATTTCCTCTATCTCTCCTAAATTAGGTTTTGTCATATATGGGGAAAAGAATTTATCCAGTCATCTAAGCCACAGCCCTCAATACTACATATAACTACACTATTCCACCGCTCTTGAAGAGATTTTCCATCAAATATCGGTGCTTCTACTAATTCTTTTGCACTTTCAAATTCACACCCGTCTTCAATATCACAATATCCCACCCAATAAGGCTTTTCATATTGCGGGAGATACCCCAAATAATGTTCATTCTCATCTGGATCATCGGCAAAATAAAAGCAAGTCTCATCAATGTTTATCCCTGCCTCTAACTGTCTAAAGAAAAAATCCCATTCCATAAATGACCTCCTCTATCTTATGGAACTACAAATTTCAATTTGTAATTTTTTTAATGTTATCTCACAAGATAAATTCTTTCTTTAATTTCTTATATGAAGGTTTACTGGAAAAGAAATTCCGTCTGCGTTCAATCATATCACATACCATTTTATATGTTGCTTCTTCGGATTCCAGTTTAGGGCAAAGATGTTGAATACAATGATTGTAGAATTCTTCACGCCATTCGATATGCAGATCTCCTACATAAAAGGAATCTTTAAGTATCTGGAGAAAACGGTCAAAGTATTCTTTCCCCTCTTCAAAATCTCTTTTCAGAAAGCAGAGCATAGCCACTTCATATACTTCCCAGAACACCCTGTTTCCCGGTATGCCATTTAACTGACTTTCCATTTGTTCTTTTGCATAACCCATATTACGGATATCCAATATTAAACGCCAGCGTTTCGTTTAAACCTTCACTGGCTTCCCATAAGAAACTGATTCCAACATTCAGATATGAACCTCTGTTATATGCACTGGGCTGAAATTCCACCTGTATTACAAAATACCCGTTATCATCAATCCATCTTCTGGAAGACCCCACTCTGAAAAGTCCTTCGGGGGCGAGTATTTTCTTAACTGCTGCATTTATTATTTTATTATGTTGTCCTGCCATTTTCCCCTCTCAGTAATAATTTCCTCACAAATCAGGTCTTCTCGCTCTGTTCTACTCCACGATAAGTGGAAAGTTGTTAATCTTCTACCTCAAAATCATCTTCGTTTACAAGGCCGCGAATAAAATCCTCAAAATTATCGGCTAAAGGAGTGCTTTTATAGTCCCATTCCTGGTCGATATGCACTACTTTAGGTTCCCCGTGTGGGCCGCACTCCCGGTAATCCAAAAAAATCATATCATGTCCAGCGCTGGGGCAGTCACAAATAGCTACTCCGATAGCAGGATACTCCCATTCTTCAATCATAAATTGACTCCCCAACTCTCCACATAATGAATATGTTCTCTCTCTTCCAATACCGAAAATTCCTGTAATAGTCACATAGTCCTCTGCCCAACTGGTAGGTTTATCAACAGGGAAACTGGTATTGACAGGAATACCTCCGTAATGCTGCTCCATCAACCAAATATAAGAGGCTGGTAACTTATAGCCTAATTCCTGCTCAACACTGACAATCAGTTCATCAGAAGGCGATTCACTGACATATTCTTTCAGCGCATAAGCACTGTCTACCCAAAAATTTGTAAAATCAAATCCTTCAAACATTCTCTGCACACCTCTAAGTTAGGATTTATCGAGAAGATTGTTTATCCAATCATCAAGAAATTTCATTTGCTCATCTGTATGAAACCAATGCTCTCCGTTTTTCATAACAGTAAGTGTTGCGTTGACTTGTTTTGCAAATTCAGATATAGTCGAATAAGAAGTCAAATTATCTTTTTCGCCAAATAAAATATGTGTTGGAATTTTCCATGTAATTGGATTTTCTTTCACATAACAGAGATAATCCCATGAAAGTGTCTCTCCAAAACTTGTTTTAATTTCTTTTTTATCTCGAAGTTCATCTTCTGTAACATTTGCCCAAAACATCCTATCTGTAATTAGTTTTTCCATATTTACAACAGGAGAAACAAAATAAGCTTTCTCTATTTGCTTATCTGATAAGGCGTTCATAGCCAAATAGGCACCTATGCTATTTGCAATTACCTGAACAGATTTGTAATTCTTACAAATCAAATCAAAAAGCGGTGGAAATTCTTTTTTTGCTTCCCATGGAAATTGTGCGGTATAGTTAAGACCAACCACATCACAATCACTAAAAAGAGACTTGTAATGTACTGATTCTTCTGCATTACCACCCTTTCCATGTATATAAATTACAATCTTATTCATAATAGTTGTCCTCCGCATCTTCCAATTTATCGACTTGATTTTTCTACATTATACTATTCGCATAAGTGCGATTGAGATCAATGATATCCTGCCTCTGCGCTTCTGTCAGTTCATTATAATTTTCTTAAAAGGATACATTCATCATTCAATTTTTTCAGTCGATTTAAAAGCAACGGAATTGCGGTATCAACCCAAAAAGAACCGTCCAGCTGCCCGGAAGACATACCCGTATGAACTCCCGCATACTCTGAAACAAAATACCGTTCTCCTTTTTCAAGTGGACTTCCGGTAAAATCCTGAAAGATCAAAAGTATTTCTGAATGAAATTTTTCAATCGGATAAGGAGCTTCAATATCTGCATAATGATTTTTCAGATATTCCCAAAAAAGCGGATCGCCACGAAGTCCCCATTTCTCAGGTTCTACAAAAATTTCTGATACAAAACGTTTCATCTTACTCAAAGTTATATCTCCATAAATAGATAATTTGTCCTATTTCACAAAGTAAAAATTACCGAATTCATCCCGTGGAAAAAATGTCAATTTAATGATGAATATACATTCTTGTCATTTCAGGTTCATCGTCTCCCTGTACCATGCACAGAAACTCCCAGCCATATCTTTCATAAAAACCAATATGGTCAGTTATCAAGTAAATAGGAGATATGCCTTTATCCCTCATATCCTCTACAACCATATTTAATAAATTACCTGCGATCCCCTTGCAACGGTGGTCTTCTTCTGTATAGACAGCACATACATTTGGCGCAAGGTCCTTTCTGTCATGAAAATCATTTTCAATTACACCCATACCTGCAACAATTTTCTCATCACATAGACAAAAGTACCAACCATAATCTGTCTCATTATCTAAATACGCATTCATACATTCTAAATACGCCTCTTTGGGAATCCCCCACTTACTCTGGAACCAATATGCGGCTTCTTCTTTTAATTCAGGTTTTTCCATCAGTGTGATATATCTATATTCTTCCATCATATTCTCTATCCTTTTCTTCTTTATTAAGATACAAAATAGCAAATAAGAACATCAATCCAAGAAGAACCCAGGGTAATGCTCCGTTCATAAAATCAATAAAGGGGTTCCCTTCTAATATTTCTCCAAGAATGATCAGGATAGTACTTATTACAATAGATATCCATGCAAACTTTATAAGGTTTTTCTCCGCCTTAACAGCTCCAACATCTCTTTCTACTTTTTTCAGCAATGCTTTATCTCCTTTCATCATTTCATCCAGACTTAATCCATATAACTCACTCATCTTAATAATACTTATGATATCAGGCAATGATCTTCCATTCTCCCAATTAGAAATCGTCTGTCTGGAAACAAGGAGATTCTCTGCTGCCTGTTCCTGTGTATATCCCTTTTGCATACGAGCGTTTTTAATTTTGTCCGCTATCCTCATCGTATATCTCCTCCTTCATTTATGAGTTTACGAAATTGCTGTATGCCTGTCGATCAAATGTCTTTTACAAAAGGGAAATTTATGTAAAAGAGCTTTTACACTCTCCCGCTCTGCTTATTTCCCTACCATTTTCTTTTCTTCGTAATGATTTTATCCGGACTGATATGTCGCAGAAAATATGCGTCCATGTCCTCAATTCCTGTCATATTATCGTTCAATGGCAAATGTCTGTTTTTTGTATAAACTCTGATCTTTTTTATCTCTTCCCAACCGGAATCCGTTTTTGTCTTCCGAATGATCCTGGTCACATCATCCACAGGGAAGGTGTATTTTCTTCCTGCCGTTGGTCTGACAGTTATGATAGCCCCCTCAGCGGTTAACCGGAACCGCCATATCTGGAATCCCCAGACAAGAAACGGACTGACCAGCAGAGCAGATACACTGGCAAATACTATGGCAAACATCAGACTTACAAGGTCCAGCACTACAAGCAGCGCCACTGGGAAAACAAGGGATAAAACTGCCACAGCCACAATGACAAGATGCGTTTTTGACCAGTATACTTCTGTTTTCAATCCCAGTTCCGTTTCAAACAGGACTTTACCGTCATCATCAAAAAAGAGTATTTTTTCTCCACAATTCTTCCCATACCGGGTAGCTTGATAGATCAGGTCAAGCCTGTCCTTGTCCGTAGCTTCTCCCGCATGTCGGATCCACCGGACCGAATCAGCGTACGCATAAAATCTTCCAAGACATACTTCCCCGTCAAACCTTGCGATGTTTCCGTTGTCATCTTCAATCTGCACGTACCCCTTCGTCCCTGTAACCTTCACCTTATCCTCCTTAAATACATTCTCCATCATAAACAGACTTTCACATTCTCTTTACTTAACACAGTCTGATCATAAAAGCCCCATTTCTTCCAGTTCTTCAGCATCCTTCAGATTATGTATAACGGCTGTAAAACTCTCCGCAACAAATTCCGGTTCCTCATAAATGTTTTCATTTATACTTTCATCATAATATCCTGTAGAAGTTCTTAACAGAACATGTCCATATGTGTCCTTGTCAAAATTACAGCTTAGTACAACAGTGCAGCCGCAGCTTTCCAGAACAGGCAGTTGATACGCCTCTATCATTTTTTCCTCCCGGCAGTTTTTAAATATTGCCGGTATATTGTCCGGAGTGAACCATTCTGATATCTCCAGCACATTCCCGTTATCCGTGGCATAGTATTTTCCTGCTGCTGGCTCAAACTCACCTATCTCTAAAAAAGAAAGATAGTCTTGTGGAATCGGATAACCAAACTCCCGGTCTGCCCATTCCATAAAATTCTGAAGCATTATACTCTTTTTCCCTGTATTCTTTTCAAACTTCAATGGTTCCTCCTGCTAACTCAAATACATCCAATTCATACATTTTTCTTTAGGACAAAAATTATCATACCTATCTAATTCAAAACCCATTTTCCATATTTTCATTGATTTCTCCTTATGCAATTTCCAATTGCCGTTCAATAACTTAGGATTTGGCGTTTTACTCGACTCCCCGATAAATGGGAACTTGTCATTTTGGATGTTTACGATAAGATACTTTTTACCTTTTTATCACCTTTTACTGCCGTATCTATTTTATCAGAAAATAAAGCGCAGACAGCGGCAGCTATCATTAACAATATTGAAAATTTCTCCATATTCCTCCTCCGCAATTTAGGATTCTTCTATTAATTATTTTTTCTCCCTTTTCAGAAAATAAACAGCGATTACCCCAACCAGTAATGGAAAGATAACTCTTCCATAATTAACGTCATCTATTCCTCTTGTACTAATGCCTTCAACCAAATAGCTAATACCAGTCAATAGCCCAATGATTGCTAAAATTAAAATCACTATAAACACTTTCTTTTTTATGCCAAGCACCTACTCTCTATTATCATAACTTTATCAATTCTAATTTATTAACATCTCAATTATACCAAATTCTTTCTATCAACACCACGCTAACCTTATTTGAATAATCACATCAGCTTATGTTCTAAGATCAGCAGCATCCGTTCTATATAAAAGTTTGAAGCCGCCCACAAGGACGGCTCACAAATACCCTTTTTGTCTTCATCCTGATTATTGCTCCATAGCTTCTATTAATTCAACGAAGTCACCATTTTCCCCTCTCTCCAAAACCATCCAGATATCTTCATATTTTTCTCCATTGTAGACTCGTATTTGAGTTGTTATTCTATACGAACATTGACTGGCCTCACTGTCAGTTCTCCGACACCTTCAACTTTGTACCATTTTCCTCTTTCAAGTTTAATTGTACTGCCTGATCCGGAAGTAATGTAACCTATTACATAAGTTTCTCCGCTTTCAATATCCGTAAATACGACATCGGTATCAGCAGTACCAGTAACTTTTACACTTCCGGTAACCGGCTGTATCTGTTCGCTTTTCACTCTCTCGTCACCTGAAAGGGTGAAAGTGTGTATCTTCATATAGCTGTTATAGCTTATACCGATTACAAGGACAGCAAGCGGAATCGCAACTCCCAGCGCTCGTTTCAACCGTTTCTTATCCATATATTCCTTCTCCGAAAAATAAAAGTATCAGCCATAATTTTCAATGCCGTATTGAAGCAGCTTTTTTCCTATTCCTTTTCCTCTGCTCTCATTTGAGACAAATAACATTTCAAGCATTTTATCCGCGACACCCCTGAACCCCTCTGGACTTCCATTTCTAATTTCTGCAACCACCAAAACAGAGACCTCTTTTAAGGCTTGTGGGACATACTGCTTAATATTATTTATCTCTTCAGCTGATAAAAATAGATGAGTTGCTTTCACGGAACTCTCCCATACATCTAACAGCTCTTATTATTGGTTTCACACCGCCTTTTTTCTGACTTCAGAAAATACTATTACCCGGAAGCTATCTGTAATAATCCTCAACGCCAATGCCGATCGTAGACCAATAGTCCGCTTTTCGTCTCTCCTCTTCAATTTCTCCTTCGTCCATTGGCTCTCCGGCCTCATCAGCTTCCTTTATCATTTCTTCAACATCTTTTGGAATAGAGGAACGGTATACTCCAACACTGATATTTAAAAATCCATACGAATATCCATTTTCGCTATCATCAATATCCCCACGGTTTTCTTTCCTAAGTATATTATACAAGATATCTGCTTTGCTCTGGAAAGCAGGTACATCGTAGATGACCGGCTGTAGTTCCCCATCAATTCCACCCAAGAACTCAATAAATTCTAATTTTCCGTCATCGTCAAAATCAAATCGTAATTCATTATTAAAATAATATAGAGAATCATCCCATGTACTATAAGGTTCTCCCAATAAGTTTTTTACATCTTCACATGAAGAATACAACGCAATGGTCATATCATCAAATACTATTCCCACTAATGGGATGATCTTTATTTTTTGCATAATCGCTCCCCGCCTGATTTTGCTGTTGACTTATTTATTGCTCAGATGACCCCTTGACTATTTACGTTTCAAACTCCTCATTATAGTTACTCATTAAACGCCCTCCTCAAATTCCAAAGCTGTCAAGCTGCTTAAGTTTATTATAACATCCCGATATTTCCCTGTCATTTTATTTCTTGTATATACAAAAAAGAGAGCGGGACACCATCTTCCCACTCTCTTCTAAACAGCACTTACATATAGTACGGTTCTCCTTACCGTGTCCAAATGCGGTTTTTGTCACCTTGGATATCGGTATTCCATGAGAAGCACATATATACTGCCATATTCTTTTTCAGAAAGCATCCGGTCCCTATAATCAGAATATGCTTGACGGGATAATTCATCTAATTCTTGTCTATTCTCTATTCCTGTTTTTTTCACTCTCTCCAAATAATTGATCGCCTTATCAGAAAATCTTTTATCATAGATCACTTCATATCATCCTTCACAAAATCCTATTTGCTTTTGTCTAGTTTATTAAACGGGGATTTGTTTATTTTTTTATCACAAAAGACTTATTGTCAATGGCGCGCATAGTGGCAAGGATACCGTCAAGATGGTCATACTCATGTTGAATAAGTTCAGCCATATCATCATCCATTCGCATTTCTTTCGATTCCCAGTTCTCGTTCAAATAGCGCAGTATACAATGGCGGTAACGGCGGACACGCACAAGCAGCTTTGGGAATGACATACAATCATCCATAAGTTCCATCATTTCGTCACCGACGAATTCAAGTTCAGGGTTGATAATCACATAGGGCTTATCCGTGAAAATACATATTAGACGTTTCATAACCCCGATTTGTGGGGCAGCAATTGCTCGTCCAAAGCCATAATCACGGCGAATGCCTTTAATGCAGTCAAACATATCTGTGAAAATAGGACGGAGCTCTTCCAATTCGTCCCGAGTTACTTTGTTAATGCTCTCCTTGGCTGTCATGATCTCGCTCTGTCATGCTGACATGAGATTGCCAGGATATCTGTCATGGAATGTTTCCTGTGATGGGGCGGCCATCCGCCCCTA
>NZ_JACJLR010000141.1 GCF_016902345.1 Mediterraneibacter glycyrrhizinilyticus
AAGTCCAGCTAAGAAATGTCAAGAGGTGATATGAAAAAGATTAAATTTATTACAATAGAGCAAAAAAGGGTAACCTTAACAGACCATTCTCCAATATAGGACTGGTCAGAAACTAAATATTCAGAATGCTGTGTTGATTATGCAGCCTTCCTGATCTTATCGGGATGTTCTGCAGCAAAGCGTCTGCAGTGTTCTTCCGGAGTGATGATCTCAAAAGGTTTGTTATCCCGGAGCATGGCAAAGATGATGTTGCAGATCTTATGCATGACAGCGCCCATTGCTACCGGCTTTTTCTTGCCGGAACACTTCCGGGTGTAGTAGTCGTAAACTACAGGATTCACAGGTATGCCGCTCCCTTTAGCAACCTTTACGTTATTGAG
>NZ_JACJLR010000142.1 GCF_016902345.1 Mediterraneibacter glycyrrhizinilyticus
CATCTTCACAGACAAAGCGCTGGATGATATCTATAAGGAGTCCACCGGGATTCCCCGCCGGGTCAACCGGATCTGTGAAAAGAGCCTGATGTATGCCAGCCAGCAGGGAAAACGCCTGATCGATGAGCACCTTGTCCGCTACATCATTGAACATGAGATGCTGGGAGGTGACACACACCAATGATCACATTTACCTGTAAAGGAAAAGGATGTTCTCCCCGGCAGTGGGAAGGCAGTCTTGAGATCCTGCAGAGAGGAAACCCGTGTGAGGCAGAACTCTGTGCCAGGGGAAGCCGCTTCCACCTGATCGTAGGAAAGCATTCCTACGGGAACTATCTCTGTATCCCCAACTGGGATGTTGGTACAG
>NZ_JACJLR010000143.1 GCF_016902345.1 Mediterraneibacter glycyrrhizinilyticus
AGCTGGGGATCGAATCAAAGTTTTACCGGGGCGACGCAAAGCGGCAGCTCCAGAAGGAAGTGGAGATCATCCGCGGCGTCCAGAAGAAGAAAGTGGTCTGCATCCTGGATGAGGCCCATCTTCTGGAGAAGGAGACCATTGAGGATTCCGCTTTCTGCTGAATTACCGCTTTGATTCTATCAGCCCGATGGCGCTTGTCCTTGTGGGACAGACGGAACTGTGGGATAAACTCCGGATGCAGCGGTATGCTGCTGTCCGGCAGAGGATCGATATCAACTGTGTCCTTCCCCACCTGGATCGTGCGGAGACAGAGCGGTACATCCAGTCCCATCTGGCTTATGCCGGCGGCAGGCAGG
>NZ_JACJLR010000144.1 GCF_016902345.1 Mediterraneibacter glycyrrhizinilyticus
GGCAGAACTCTGTGCCAGGGGAAGCCGCTTCCACCTGATCGTAGGAAAGCATTCCTACGGGAACTATCTCTGTATCCCCAACTGGGATGTTGGTACAGAACTCTCATCACTGACAGATATCTTCTGGAATGAGGAACGCCTCCGGCATTACAGCCGAATGAAAAAGGCAGATGCCTGTACCATCGTCTCGGCACTTAAAGTGCTGGCAGAGCATGGATGTATGAACTAATTCCTTCCGTGATGGGGCGGATAACCGCCCCATCAAAGGGAACATTCCATGACAGATATCCTGGCAATTTCATGTCAGCATGACAGAGCGGGATCATGACATCCCAGGAGAGCATTAACA
>NZ_JACJLR010000145.1 GCF_016902345.1 Mediterraneibacter glycyrrhizinilyticus
GAAAGAGATTTGATAAAATATCAAAGCTGTCGCAAAGAAAGAACGACAGGAACCTTGATAACTGAACAATAGACAACAACCCTTGAAAATTTCTTTAAAGAGAAAATTTTTCGAACAGCGGAGACCGCGCGAGCACGGCGATGGTCCGGAGAATTTATTTTCCGGGAACAACGCGGGCGAGCATTGGCGGAGCCAACGAAGCGAGAAACTTTGTTTCGAGCTTGGGAGCGGTCGAAGCGGAACCAAACAACAGTAAAGGGATAGAATTGCTAGTAGTGATTCTTGAACAGAACAAACACTTTTAACGAGAGTTTGATCCTGGCTCAGGATGAACGCTGGCGGCGTGCC
>NZ_JACJLR010000146.1 GCF_016902345.1 Mediterraneibacter glycyrrhizinilyticus
ACAGAAGAAGCCGGACAGGTACAGCTCGCGAAAGCTTCTGCAATGGCAGACGGAGCATTCCCGGCAGAGTACACGACAGTGGATGCGGCAGCGATCCCGACAAATGACGAGGGATTCTACTCCAACCAGGCAACCATTGCGGGGCTCGAGGAGAACACAGAGTATGTATACCGTGTTGTGAACGGGGATACAGTCAGCGAAGTGTACAGCTTCTCCACAGGAGCTTATGATTCTGATTTCAGCTTCGCTTTCGTCGGCGACCCGCAGATCGGAGCAGGAACGACAGAGACGGATATCGAGGGATGGAATACGACACTTGACACGATCCAGAAT
>NZ_JACJLR010000147.1 GCF_016902345.1 Mediterraneibacter glycyrrhizinilyticus
TAAGGAAACAATAACTTCTGATGGAGAGGGAATCCCTCCTTCAGTTATTCATTTAGATTTTGTAACTATTAACCCGTAGTCATTATTGACTACACCATTATTATACTAGACCAGCTTATGAGTGCGGAGGGATTCCGGATCATTGCGGAGGAGTTTATCGACCTGTATAAGAAGATTCTTTAGGAACTGGCGGGGGGGGGACGTCCGCCGGTGGGGGATGTTGTTTTTTGGCGAGCATTTTTCCTCATTTTCGTCGCTATGATTCCCTATAATCAGCGTTGTATATTCATGCGGTTTTATAGAATATCAATGCATTACCGAAAATTCAAG
>NZ_JACJLR010000148.1 GCF_016902345.1 Mediterraneibacter glycyrrhizinilyticus
CAGACGGTGGAGGTCTATGGCTGTGCGGACTGCAGCGGCTGTGAGCATAAATCCAAATGTCTTTACAGATACAATGCAGAAAAAAATCCGGACCGGAATAAGGTCATGAAGATCAACGAACGCTGGGAAGAACTGAAGGAAGAATCCAACGCTAATATCCAGAGTGAAGAAGGGATCCTGAAACGTCAGACACGGTCGATCCAGACGGAAGGGCACTTTGGAGATATCAAAGAAAATGAAAACTTCCGGCGTTTTAATTACCGGTCAGAGGAGAAAGTATATAAAGAGTTCATGCTGTATGCGATAGGCAGGAATATCATAAAATAC
>NZ_JACJLR010000149.1 GCF_016902345.1 Mediterraneibacter glycyrrhizinilyticus
GGGTGCTCTGGAACCCTTTTTCTTTCTATATACTGATGACAGTATACAGGGCAATCCAGAGACGTGCAAGCAGAGCAGCATAATGCTAAACTATGAGGTCAAAAACAGCAAAGGCGTTTCATCTCAAACCAGACCGCACGCTTGTAGTAGGGCAGGTCGGAGAGATACGGACAGCCGATTTTTGCCTGCATATCCGTAAAAATATCTTTCAATCGTAAGCGCTCAATAAAATAATGGCTATCTTTTCACAAAATATTCCGCTATAGTTAAAGTAAAATACTCCAACTTCAACTTTTCGATTTGATCCGGCATCTCTGCTGTA
>NZ_JACJLR010000150.1 GCF_016902345.1 Mediterraneibacter glycyrrhizinilyticus
GAGAATACGTCTCTTGTGCTTCTTTTATTTTTGTGACAGCGAGATCTCTGGACCGAGAATCAGAATGGATGATCTTAAAGGGCTTCCCGACAAAAGAACCATTGGGGAGCGCAATTGACATCCAGGTAAAATCAGCGCCAACATCAAGGCCGACAGAGAGGTAAGAAGAACCGCCGTCAATAAATGTAAGTAATCTTTTGTAATGCATGAGAAACATCCTTTCCGGCAGGCATCCATTTCCATAAGGCGGATACACAACCTAGCGGCTTATACAGGTATAGCCTGAGGCTTCCCAACCAGCCAAACCATAAATCACCACC
>NZ_JACJLR010000016.1 GCF_016902345.1 Mediterraneibacter glycyrrhizinilyticus
CCATTTCAGCCTCACCGCGAAAAAATTTTTTGTAATAATTCTATTTTCGCAGTGAAGCTGTGCATTTTCAATAGATTTAGTGCGAATTATTTTTACCTGTCAAAGCTGTCGGAAGAGTCATACGGTTTCAAAAGATAAAAATATGTTTTTTGACTATTGGTTCAGGAATCAATTTCTTATTCTAAATTATTCCTTATTTATAGAATTACACCAACTTTATGCCCGTATCTCCCTTCGTTATAAAAAAAATCATCCCACCTTATATAAACGTTTATTAATCTCTGATATAAAATAATTAAAACTTGGTGAATTATTATGTGTTATATCCATATATGCACCTATTCTTCGCGCCCATTCACTTTTACATTTTCCTTTTTCAATATATGTTGGACAATCTTTTTTCAACTTCGAAACTCCACCGGGATAAACCACATCTGCAAGGACTTCCCAAGTTCCACAAATACTATCTTGTTCATATGAATGTAATTGTTGAAGTCTGGCTTTAGGGTAAGCAGACACAACAGCTTCTTCATCTCCTAAAATCCATGCCTCAACTTCTTCAACTGCGATACAAAATACATGATCTATATATATCATATTTTGCTGAGCAACCCGGTTTAATTCAGCAAGGAAATCTTTTGTATTACGGGTATCATTATCAAGAACTACAATAATGACAGCCGGAATATTCTGGAGACTTTTATTGAACCCACGAAGATATGTTGCCAAATCATTGAGTAGCTTTCCACTTTTAGTCTCCTTAACTGTATTTTTCTTTGTAAACCCACCAATCCCTTTAAAAGATTTACAATTAAATGTAATTCCTTCATTTCTCGAAGAGATCTTTTTCATGATAATTTCAATTAAAACAGCGCTTGACTGATCCTCGATCAAAAACTGAAAATGCATAATCTCCCCCCCTTAACCGAAATAGCGACTATACCAAAGATCTCCCATAGAAGCGCCTTCATCAACAAGTTCTTTTACAAAATCATAATTTGCAGCAAGTTTTGCATTAGAGAAACCATCTTCGTCTTTTTCAAGTACCCATACTTGATTAGGGGATAATGCATTTACGAAAAATGGACTGTGCGTTGTAACAAATAATTGCTTAGAAAAGCCTGTCCCAACATTTTTTTTCATTTCGATTGCTAAATTTGCAAGATATTGATGATATAAACCGTTTTCAGGCTCTTCAACAAAAACGAGTTGACGAGGATTTTTCTCATGAAGTAACAAATAATACGCAAATAATTTCAAAGTTCCATCGGACATCCTTTGAGAAAAAAATGGCTGATCAAAACCATTTTGCCAAAATTCCAACACCATTTGACCATTCTGTAATTTAATAGGTTCTATTTTACTAATATTAGGAATCTTTGTTTGAATCTCGCCAAGAATCTTTTTAAATTCATTAGGATTCTCACGATACATATACTGAGCAACATTATTCAAATTGCTTCCTGTTCTATTCAAATACTGAGTTGGCGCAGCTGTTTGAATTTGACGTGCTGCATCAGGTGTAAAATAACAAAGATACCAACTTTTTAGAAAATTAAGGAACTTTTCGATACGCGAATACTGTTTCATAGCACCTAAAGTAACAATCCCTAACTTTCTAGTATCAGAAAGCTCAACCAACTTTTTATCCCCGACAACTGACCCATCCTCATCTTGTCCCCCTTCAACACCTTCAAACGCATATCCTTTACCATCTTTGAGATATAAGAAAGAAAGCGGCCACCCTCTTTTAATACCAGGTCTTCGTTGGCGAAGGCGTTCTTCCTTTACAAAAGGTCTATCATTTTTGTCTTTTGCAATTGTCAATTCATATGTTATGGGACGTGAATTACTGGTTTCTTTATAATAGATTTCAAAATGAATTGGCCCATTACTTTTTTGAGAAACTAATTGATCGTATCCACCTCTATTATTAGCATCACAAGCAGTTTCAACATCAGTAGATAAACAGTCAGAAATAAATCCAAATGCATCTGCAAGAGTACTTTTCCCATTTCCACTTGCTCCAATAATCGCAACCATATTAGCTAATTCATTTCCTGTTTGATCGCTGAACAATTTTCCCATCTTTATTTTTTTCAAAGACCCATAATTTTCTATTGCTATTCCAAGTATTTTACCCATATTATAAATACCTCCGAACATTTCTATAAATTTATATTCTAATGTCCTTATAAAGCTATGTCAGCTTTATTTTATAATATCACTTTTCTCCCTCTCAGTATACCAAATGTTTTTCTTCTAAAAATGTATGCATTATACTTTTCCCTATCTAGTTTCCTCTATTTTCATTACACCATTTACTACACCATTTCCGCAAAAAACTACACCTTTTGACACTCCCAGACAAAAAGACAGAGCCCGCAGAAACCTTGTAAAATAAGGCTCCACAGGCTCTGACGCCACAGGACAAAACCACCCGCTCCACGGCAAAAGGTGAGTGCTAATCTTTTTAATATTTTTTTGGAAAGTCTGAAAAAACTTGGTTTTTACGGGCTTTCCAGTATCTTTTAATCCCCAAAAACGATCACACCATCTTAAATACCACATTCATCCACCGGAATCCTTCCCTCCCGCTCACATCCTCCGTATACCACAATTCTTCCATCTTTATCCGCTCATTCACCGCCAGTATCTTTTCCACCAGCCCTTCAGTAAACTCCAGAAAATAACGTCCATCCCCCGCTTCTCCTGTAGGAATTCCATTTTTTCCTGAAAGATATACGATCCCATTATCATTTAAATACAGATCAATCTTCTCAAAAAAGCGAAGCACTTCTTTTTCCTGCAGATGAAGGAACGATGCACACGCCCAGATCCCATCATACCGCTCTCTAGGCCGATAGCTCTGAATATCTGAACACACGATTTCTCCCGAGAAAACCTTTCGGATCTCCCTGCAGAGATTCTTTGAGGGTTCCAGTGCGGTCACCTGATAGCCCTGCTTTTGAAAATAACATGCATCACGCCCGCTGCCACTTCCCACATCCAGGATCGTTGCCCTCTCTTTTAATAAGGGAAGAAACCTTTGATACTGTTCTGACATATCAGCGGAAAATGTTTCTTCCGCATAGCGTTTTGCATTGATCTCATAATACTCACACATATTCTCACACCCTCAGGCTCCAGCTTGAAAATCCCATACACTTTGCCGACTGATAGACCGGCAGAATAACCTCTTCCAGGCGCCCCGAGAACTCTCTTTCCGACAGTCCCTGCTGATAAAGCCTATGTCTGATCTCCTGATTATTCAGATGCTCCCTGGCACATTTTTCAAACGTATCATGTATTTTGGGATATTGCCACATCATTTCATAAGACAAATATTCGCTTTTGCACAGCATCGGAAAATAGGTATTCCAATCCGGAAGGCTGTTGCTTTTACTGCTGTTAATGCTTCGGGTTGTTGGCGTCAGATTCCACAATTCATCGTGCGCCACATAAGACCAGGGCACAAAATGATCAATAGAGATATTTTTTTCATTCAGCAGCTCTTCTCCATAGATCTCGCAGACGGGCTTTATGGAAATGATCATTTTCCAATAGCTTTTTACCTTTTCCAGTTTCCGCTCTTTCGGTGGATAGAGCTTGTCGACAATTCCCGGAACACTGGGATTCCTTCTCTGAAGATATTGAATCAGATTGAATTCCCCCCACCCTTGTATGATCTCATAATTCTGTTCAATATAATCCGCCCATTCTTCCTGTATCTCGATTTGAGTACCCAGACCATGAAACTGCAGAAAATAATACATCAGCCTTCGTTCCTGATTGATCCTTGCCGCAAGCTCTTTCCCGGATCTTTTCCATTCTTTTCCCTTCATCGACTCCATGAAAGGCGCCTGTAATCGATAAGGCACATTCTGGGATAAGGTACGCTTCATGGTCATGACTTCTTTGTCCTCACAAGCCGCCAGATATTCCAGGATCACTTCTTTCTTCTCACTGGATTTCATATGACTGATCTCGCTCAGACGGTGAACCACCCGCTCCAGTGCATCATTTGGCCCCAGATTTAAATGATACTCCGAAACCATATACCAGGCATCTGCGATCATTTCATTGATCAACGTCTTAAATGTGATCACTTTATGCCCCTCTTTGATTTTTCGGGCGATTGCCTGAAACCAGAATAATTTATAGCATTCGCTTTTCTTGTCAAACAGTCTGGAAAAATGGGCAATATCCAGAACATCAGAATATGGTAACTGCATATTATTCTCCCAGCTCAGTATACTTTTCTTTCTGTCCGTACGCTTTTTCGACAGGATACTTTTCTGCGTTCTTCCTGACTTTTTCCTGAATGATCTCATCCATATCAAGTCCACAGGTATCCGCCATTAAGATACAGTAATTCAATACATCCGCAAGTTCTTCCCGAATCTTATCTTTTTTCTCCTCACACCAGACATCTTCTGCGCTCCACTGAAAAACTTCCAGCAATTCCGCTGCCTCCAGGCAGATAGAAATTGCCAGATCCTTCGGATTGTGAAACTGCTTCCAGTTCCGCTCATCTCTGAATTTCAGTACCTGCTCGATCGTTTCTTTTGTCATCTTCAGCCCTCGCCTTTTCACATCTCCAGATTTTCTACACAACATAATTCTACTGTCAATTTTAGCAGACTCGCTCTCTTTCGCCAACCGATATTTCCATCTGCTTTCCCCATACTCTAAAATCTGATCTTACCTTTACTGCTCCATTCCCGCAGACAAAAAGTGTGAAGCCCGGTTCCCAGACTCCACACTCAGTTCTCATCTCACCATATCACGCTCACCTGCACCCCGTCCGCTGTATTCTCAACCTTCAGTTCCATTCCATGCAGCCGGAAGATCCTCTGCGCCAGATACAGTCCCATTCCCAGATGTCTCTCTTTTGATGTCCCTTCTCCGTTTTCCCGCTTTCCTGTCCACAGCATCTCAAAGACTCGTGGAAGGTCCTCCTCCGGGATCCGGTCTCCGGTGTTTTGGATCACGCATTTTTCCCGGTCCGCAGTGACCAGGATCCGCCCCTCCTCCCGGTTATGGCTGACCGCATTGTCCAGCAGGCATCGGAAGGCTTTCTCAAGGAGTTTCCGGTCCCCCTCCACCTCGGCATCTTCTGCGCACTGAAATCCCACCGTGATCCTTCTCTCTTCCGCGCGGGGCGCGATGCGCTCCACCTCCTTCTCAAGGAGCCCGCAGAGCGGGATCTTTTCTTTCTGCAGGATGAGCGCTTCGCCGTCCAGTTTTGAGACCTGGATCATCTCTTTTACGATATCATCCATTTCCTCCGTCTGCCCGACGATCTGGTCCAGATAATATTCTTTTTTCCCTGTATCCGGATTCTCCTTCAGATTCTCTGCAAATGCCCTGATCACGCTCAGCGGGGTCTTCATCTCATGCGCCATGGCGTTTGTAAAATCACGGCGGTACGCCTCCGTCTCAGCGCTTTTCCGATAGCTCTTCTCAAGCGTCCTCCATACGATCAGGATACACGCGAGCAGGAGGAGCGCTCCGCTCAGATATACATATTTCATATAGTCCAGAGCCGCCCTCCATGGATGGGATGTCATCCGGAATTTCATCGTGCACGTCTGTACACCGGATCCGCTGTCCGCATCCCCAAACAGGAGCGGGATCGTCAACTCAGCATCCACGCTGTCCGCAGCATACTCGGTATACTCTTCTCCATCGGCACTGTAGCCGCCTTGGATCTGATCCGGGAATCCGGTCAGATACTGGTCCTGCTTCCACTCCTTCCAGCAGCTTTCTCCCTGAGCCTGTGCGGGAAAGCTCAGAGTCCCAAAACCGATCTCTTCTCTCCCTTTTGTCGCGCTGGGATTCTCCCATGTCCATATTTCTTCGGAATCCTCACAGATATAACTCTGTTCATTGTTTATGGTCATCACTTTGCCGATCCAGTTCTCCGCCTCATCCGGCTCCGCCTTTCTCCAGTTTTCACGCCGGACAGTGATCTCTGCCGGTTCCCCGTTCCGGTCCATGCTCACACTCTCCTGATACTCCGTCCACTCCTCCTGTTCATAGACGTCTGTGCTTCTTCCGATCTTCGCATCGTATCCTGCCAGCTGATCCATTTCCTCCTCTGTGAGCCACTCGTCCAGCCTCCACACCAGAGGCCCGTTTTCGTTCATTTTCTCCGGTATCATTGTATATACCGGTCCGCTCTCTGCAATCTTCTCCCCAGCCTCATCCCATACAGCGGCGGACCAGAGCATATACGGCAGTTCTCCTGCCCCCGCATTCACAGCGAGGATATAGTACATCATATTTCCAACCCACTCCCGGCCAATGTCCACTCCTTCGTCTGCTGCCTCCTGTTCCATCTGGGTCTGGATCCATCTGATATCTTCACTCACACTCTGAAGCGCCTCTTGATAATCCTGCGCAAACTTTCCTTGCACAAGATACGTCGCCGCTCCCATGATCCCCAGATACAGCGCCGCAAAGACAAAGACAAATTTTTTCAGCACACCCGAAGGCATATAGCGGATCTTTTTCTTCTCCTTTTTCATGACGACACCTCCATTCGGTATCCTGTCTTCCTCACAGTGCGGATCACACAGCTGCTTCCCGCCAGGATTTTACGAAGCTTTTTAATGTGATTGTCAACCACCCTTTCATTCCCGTCAAAATCATATCCCCAGAATCGGATAAGCAGCTGCTCCCTGGTAAACGTCCGGTTCAGATTCTCCAGAAAGAAAAGCAGGATCTCAAATTCTTTGGGAGGCAGAGACTGTTCTTTCCCACATACAAATACTTTTCTCGTCTGCAGATCCACTTCCACATTTCCTCTTCGGATCCGGTCCTCCGGTCTTTCTCCCCGGATCCGCCCCATCATCGCCATCACTTTTGCATAGAGCACGGGAAGAGAGAAGGGCTTCGTCACATAATCATCCGCGCCGACCGCATATCCATTCAGTTCATCCTCCTCCAGGACTCTCGCTGTGATAAAGAACACCGGGACATCACTTGTCTCCCTTATGCGCCTGCAGACAGAAAACCCGTCCATTCCGGGCAGCATTACATCCAGAAGAATCATCTGCCAGGAACCGGACACCGCCATTTCAAGCGCACTGTTCCCGTCATGGGCTTCCTCCGCCTGCCATCCCTTTGCCGAAAAATAGTCATTTACCGCTTCCGCAAGAAGCCGGTCGTCCTCCACGATCAATATTCTCATTCCCATATCTCTCCCCTCCTCCGATGTACTCCCTTCCTCTTCTTTCATTTTCAGTATACAGGAAATATGTATCCTTTCTGTATCCTTTTAACATCATAGACCCGGACAAGAAAAGGTCCGCACTTAATGTGTCAGACCTATTTTCTCACTATCATATCCTCTTTTCATTCCGCCTCTCCGGAAGCTGTTGTCTCCAGTTCAAGGAGCTCTTTGGGATCCATCTCAAGAAATTCCGCGATCGCATCCAGACTCATGCCTTTCGCTCTCTTTTTTTGGATGATCTTCTGCAGCGCACTTCGTTCTCCCTGCCGCAGTCCCCGCTCCAGCCCCTGCTCTAACCCTTGCTCTAAGCCTTGTTTCAGACCATACTCCGTCGCCCCTTTCATCTGGGAATTATAATCCCAGATTGCTTTCTGACGAGCTTCGTATTCCATTCTCTTCTGCTCATCCAGACTCAGTTTCTTCAACTCGTCATATGCCTCTCCGATATATTCATCCTTCTTTGCCATCTCTTCGAACTCCTTTCGCCTTTTCCCACCGAAAAAGCGCATCCAGCGGATGATTCCATCTTCGTTTTGATCCTCCGGAGGAAGTTTTTTCAGCTCCAGAATATGAAGTTCCATCAGATCCGAATACTGTTCCCCGCTTTCCACATCGCAGAAAGCGATCTTCCTGTAACACTTCTTATCCTGGGCGAAATGGTTGAAATTCAGAATACTGACATGGATGCACTTCTTCATCACATCATAGCCCTCGCCCTCTTTGATCTGCCCGCTGTACGTTTTGCTCACATAAAACAGAATGCGGTTTGACCAATACGCGAAATATGCGACCTGCATCTCCATGTTGATCTTTGTTCCATCTTCCATTTCCACCATCACATCAAGGATTCCCAGCTTTGCGTCCTTCGATTCTTTCCCCGTGCCGGTCGGGATCAAAGTGGTCTTACGAATCTCCTTTGGATCTTTCCCCAAAATCGCTGCGATAAACCCCTTTCGTACTTTGGGATTCCGCATCAGTTCCTTAAAACAGAAATCCACGGTGGGAAGCATGATAAAATTTTCACTGATTCTTTCGTTCATATATTCTTCCTCCTTATATTACCACGTTCTCCAGTCGGAAAAAAGCAGTGTTTCTTCACTTTTTCATTTCTGAAAAATCACAGTTCGCATAGCAAAACTGGAGTTCAAATGTTGGAATACCCGGGCGGAACCGCCCGTAAGATCCGGACTCGAACTGTTCAGAATACCATTGACATTTCGGCATCTGAAACTTTGACGGATTTTTGATAAACTCTTCAGATCATGTTCAGATTTCTCAAATCACAAAAGGCACCTGGAGCATGTTAAACTGCTTCAAGTGCCTTTACGATATCACATTATTTTTTCCGATACAACATCCTTCCCGCAAAAAATCGGGTTATCAACAAACTTACACGAATTATGAAAAATTATCCACAAAATGTTACTTCACTTTCCTCCACCGTGATGTTATCATCGGGATCTGGAATGCGAGCATTGCTACCCATCCGAAGAAATTCGCCCAGGCAAGACATTCAAATCCACCGTGCATGACGTGGATCATCAGCCACGCCGTGAAGAATCTCGCAGACATATTGAGTATGGTGCTGATAAGCGTGACCTTCAGATCTCCCAGTCCCCGGAAATACCCCTGGATGATATTGGTCGCCGACGGCATATAATACATAAACGCGATCAGCTGCAGATACGATACTCCCAGGCTGATCACCTCCCCGGATCCGTCGCTCACAAAAAGCTGCATGATCTGGCGGGAGCCGAAGAATACAAGGAGTGCGATCACTGTGGTATACACTGCCTGCAGAATGATCGAGGAGAGGAACCCCTGCTTCATCCTCCGGATCTTTCCCGCCCCTCTGTTCTGCGCCATGAATGTGGTGGTCGCATGTGCGATATTCTGCTGCGGCGTCATGGCAAAATCATCCACCCGGTTGATCGCAGTGAATGCCGCTATGAATTCCACTCCCTGCACATTTACGACAGTCTGTACACAGATCTTCCCAAGCTGGACGCACATCTGCTGAAGGGCGCTGGTGATACCATAGTTAAAGGTCCTCCACAAGATGGATCCGTCAAATACTTTCCATTTCTTCCCAAGGCACAGTAGCGGCACTTTCTTCTTGATATAGATCAGACAGCAGAGACAGCACAGCGCTTCGCTGAGTACCGTAGCGGCAGCGCTTCCCGGCACGCCCCACTCAAGGACGACAACAAAGAACAGATCCCCCGCCACATTCAGGATCGCACTGATGATGAGAAAATAGAGCGGCACTTTGCTGTCCCCCAGCGCCCTCAGGGTATTGGAAAAGAAGTTATAGACAAATGTAAAGATCAGCCCCACAAAGATGATCCTCAGATAGAGCTTCGCGTCTCCAATGATATCTGCCGGAACCTGGAGCAGTTCCAGGAGAGGGTGGGAGAACAGGATCAGCAGGACCGCCACGGCTGCCGAAAAGCCAAGGCCCCCCAGCATTGAGGTGCTGATCTGCCGCTCCAGAAGATCATACTTTTTCGCTCCATAGTGGGTGCTCATCAAGATCCCTGCGCCCATGCACATCCCGCTGATAAACAGGATCACCATGTTCATGATCGGTCCCGCAGTGCCCACCGCCGCAAGGGCGTCGTCTCCGACAAATTTTCCTACGATCACAGAATCCGCCGCGTTGTAGGTGAGCTGGAACAGATTGCCCAGCACCAGCGGGATAGTAAATTCTGTCAGCTGAGGGATGATACGTCCCTCGGTCATATCTTTCGTCATTTATCCGTTCCTCCCGGTTCTTCTTCCAGTTTCCAGCGGGACAGCAGTTTCCCAAACTGCCGTGCAAGAGTTCCCACCAGAAGCGCTGCAGCTACAGTTCCCTCTCTTACCCCCTGGAGCCGTCCTGTAAATACGATCGACAGGATACAGGCGATCACTACAAGAGTCACGTCAAATCCCACCTTCATGTGCCCAAACTTGACCGGAAGGACTTTGCAGATCGCAAGGACCACGCCCTCCCCCGCAAGGACCACAACTCCGGCTTTTACTTCCAGGCTGACTCCCACGGCGACCAGAAGGATCCCGATCAGACAGATGATCCACTGCTGCCAGTACGCATGGTAGGAGATCCTCCGAACTGCCCATACGCCAAAGTCTGTCAGATATCCGAAGAAGAACGCCACCGGAAGCTGCATGAGCTGGATCGGATGATAATCCTTTCTCAGGATGAGGATCTGGAGCAGTATAAAAACGCAGTGCATTGTGATCGTCGCCGTTCCCACGCTCAAAGGCGTAAACAGGCTGATCGCATATGGTACACTTGAGATTGGCGATGTCCCAAGGCTGGCCTTGATAGAAAACGCCACACCGAAAGCCATGATCGCCAGGCCGACAAGAAGAAGCAGGTACCTTTTCACAATATAAACATAGATCCGATTCAATTTTCTCATTCCTTTCCATAATGCGGACTCCACCGTTCCCGGCTCTCACAGCCTGCACGAAAGAGATCCCGCACATATCTCAAACGCTTCTATTATACCACTGCAGAACAGAATTGATATAAAAAGTTTCAATGAGTTCAAAAACACGAATGGTTTGGTCTAAAAGCCAAAAAAAGATCCGGTGCTCCCGCACCGGATCCATTCCTTATGCTTTATGCCCTTTCGGGAAAGATCATCCCTCGATCGCGATGGTCTTTTTCGTCTCTACTGCTTTTGCGTCCTTTTTCGGAATACTCAGTTTCAGGATTCCATCCTCAAATTTCGCCTTGATATCTTCCTGTGTTACAGCGTCGCCGACATAGAAGCTTCTCTGCATTGCGCCGGCATAACGCTCCCTGCGGATGTATTTGCCTTTCTTGTCCTGCTCATCTTTATCCAGACCTTTTGCAGCTGAGATCGTCAGATAACCTTCTTCAAGTTCAACATTGATCTCATCTTTCTTAAAGCCCGGCAGATCGACATCAAGTTCATACCCTCCATCATGCTCACGGATGTCCGTCTTCATGATATTCTTTGCATTTTTACCATACAGCGGATTCTTTCTTCCCCAGAAATCTCTGTCAAAAGCAAAATCCATCCAGTCATCATCAAATAAGTTTTCTCCAAAAATACTCGGCATTAACATAAGTCATTACTCCTTCCATTGCTGAAACCTTAGAAATAAGTTATTTATGAGCCGCTCCTGCGGCTGCCCTCAGCACTCTTGAAGTTGTCTCAAGTGTTGCAAGCTGATACAACTCGGGTTTGGGAACTTCTATGGGAAACTTTTCACTTCTTTTACTCATTTTAGATTTCCCATTTGTTCCTTTTCCTTTGTTCTAGTTGTAATATAGCACGTATTATTAGCAATGTAAAGGGGCGAGTGCTAATTTTTTCAAATTTTTAAATCCTCACCAAATTACCCAAACAAAAAAGGATACCTCTCTAAATCTTCTTTAGAAAGATATCCTTTTAAGATCCACTATATTAGAACAGTTTCGCCCCCGCCGGGATATGGTCGTCCACCATCAGCACATGAAGTCTTTCCTCTCCCTCTTCATTGTGTACGGCAGAGATGATCATACCGCAGGAATCAATGCCCATCATCTTTCTCGGCGGCAGGTTTGTGATCGCGATCAGCGTCTTTCCGATCAGCTCTTCCGGCTCATAGTAAGCATGGATCCCGCTTAAGATCGTGCGGTCCTCGCCGGTTCCGTCGTCCAGAGTGAACTGCAGGAGTTTCTTGGACTTCGGCACAGCAACGCACTCTTTTACCTTAACTGCCCTGAAATCGGATTTGCTGAAAGTCTCAAAATCAACCTCATCTTTAAACAGAGGCTCGATCTCTACCTTTGAGAAATCGATGACTTCCTTCACTTCCTCAGCCGGTTTTTCCTCTGTCTTCACCGCTGCGGCAACAGCTTTTTCGGTCTTCGTCTCGCCCTTCTTAGCGTCCAGTGACTTCATCGTCGGGAACAGAAGCACGTCCCTGATGGCAGCGCTGTCTGTCAGCAGCATACACATCCTGTCGATCCCGAATCCGATACCGCCTGTCGGAGGCATACCGATCTCCAGTGCGTTCAGGAAGTCTTCGTCTGTTGTGTTTGCTTCCTCATCGCCCTGAGCAAGCTGCTCTTCCTGGGCCTTGAAGCGCTCTCTCTGATCGATCGGGTCGTTCAGCTCGGAGTAGGCGTTGGCCATCTCCCATCCGTTCATGAAGAACTCGAAGCGCTCCACGTAATCCGGGTTCTCCGGTTTCTTTTTCGTCAGCGGAGAGATTTCGATCGGGTGATCCATGACAAATGTCGGCTGCACAAGATGCTCCTCAACGTACTCCTCGAAGAACAGGTTCAGGATGTCACCCTTCTTATGTCTCTCTTCAAATTCAATGTTATGCTCTTTCGCAAGCTCTCTTGCCTGCTCCAGAGTCTCCACTTCATTCCAGTCAACTCCGGCATACTTCTTCACCGCGTCGACCATGGTGATCCGCTCAAACGGTTTGCCCAGATCCATCTCGATCCCGTTATACACGATCTTTGTCGTTCCCAGGACGTCCTGCGCCACATGGCGGTACAGGTTCTCTGTCAGATCCATCATCCCGTTGTAGTCTGTATATGCCTGGTACAGCTCCATCAGCGTGAACTCCGGATTGTGTCTTGTGTCAAGCCCTTCATTTCGGAAAACACGACCGATCTCGTAGACTCTCTCAAGCCCTCCCACGATCAGCCTCTTCAGGTAAAGCTCCAGGGAAATGCGAAGCTTCAGGTCCTCGTTCAGCGCATTGAAGTGTGTCTCGAACGGTCTCGCAGCAGCTCCTCCCGCATTGCTGACAAGCATCGGTGTCTCAACCTCCATGAAGCCCTGTCCGTCCAGATATCTTCTGATCGAGCTGATGATCCTGGAACGTTTGATAAATGTATCCTTTACCTCCGGGTTCATGATCAGATCCACATATCTCTGGCGGTAACGGGTATCCGTATTGGTCAGTCCGTGGAATTTCTCCGGAAGGATCTGAAGGCTCTTGGAGAGCAGTTCTACTTTGGAGGCATGGATGGAGATCTCGCCGGTCTTCGTCCGGAACACTTCACCTGTAATGCCGATCACATCGCCAACATCCAGCTTTTTGAACTCTTTGTAATTCTCCTCGCCGACGCTGTCACGCGCCACATAGGACTGGATATTCCCTTTCAGATCCTGCACGTTACAGAAGGACGCCTTTCCCATGACACGCTTGGACATCATACGTCCCGCGATGGATACCTGGCTGCCTTCCAGCTCATCATAGTTGTCCTTGATCTCCTGGCTGTGATGTGTCTGGTCATATTTTGTGATCACAAACGGGTCTTTCCCGTTCTGCTGCAGTTCCGCAAGTTTCTCGCGGCGCACCTTTCTCAACTGGTTTATATCCGGTTCCTGTCCATTTTTCTGCTGCTGAGCCACTTTCTTTTTCTCCTTCCTTTATAAGCGAATTCAGACCTCTTGCAATAAGAGGTCTGTCTGAAATCCTTTGTTTACTTTGAGCGGCTGATTTCAAGCACCTTGTACTGGATCACGCCTGCCTGCGTCTCCACATCGACCACGTCATCAACTTTCCTGCCCATCAGTGCCTGGCCTACCGGAGATTCGTTTGAGATCTTGCCTTCGAGGCTGTTCGCCTCTGTGGAGCCCACGATCTTAAACTCCATCTCTTCATCAAATGTGATGTCAAATACCTTGACTGTACATCCTACATTGATCTTGTCAAAGTCAACTTCGTCCTCTACAACAACCTCTGCATTTTTCAGGATGCCTTCCAACTCTTCGATACGTGCTTCAATGTCTCTCTGCTCGTCCTTCGCAGCATCGTACTCCGCATTCTCGGAAAGGTCTCCCTGCTCTCTTGCCTCTTTGATCTTGGCTGCCACTTCTTTCCGCTTGACAACTTTGAGATTCTCAAGTTCATCCTCGAGTGCCTTTAATCCGGCATAAGTAAGTAATCTTTTCTTTGCCTCTGCCATTGTTGCTTACGCTCCCTTTCTGTTTCTTAGATTTTCTGTCTATCGGTACAAGATCCTAAGTCTTGTCTGCTTTCTTAAAGTCTATTTCGCAATTTCAATATTATAACCAAAAGCTATAATGATGTCAAGAGATTTTCCAGCTCTTCGTAGGACTCCACGGCATTGATCTTTTCCCGTAACCGCGCCGCTTTTGGGATGCCTTTTGTGTACCATGCAACGTGCTTTCTCATCTCCCGGATCCCCAGATAATCCCCCTTATATTCCAGCTGCAGACGGGCATGTCTGAGCATCATCTTCCGTACCTCGTCCTTGTCCGGTCTCGCCGGGACCTCACCGGTCTGCTCATAGGCGGTCATCTCCGAGAAGATCCACGGATTCCCCTGCGCTCCTCTGGCGATCATCACACCGTCACATCCGGTCTGTCTTACCAGTTCTTCCGCCTTCTGAGGCGATGTCACGTCTCCGTTTCCTATGACTGGAATGGATACTGCCTCTTTCACCCGGCGTATGATATCCCAGTCTGCCGTTCCGCTGTAATACTGCTCTCTTGTCCTGCCGTGGACCGCCACTGCAGCTGCGCCTGCCTCCTCGATGATCTTCGCGATCTCCACCGCATTGACATGGTCATCGTCAAATCCCTTTCGGATCTTCACCGTAACCGGCTTTTCGATCGCTTTCACCACGGCGCTGACGATCTCATAGACCAGTTTCGGCTCCTTCATCAGAGCTGAGCCCTCGCCGTTTTTTACCACCTTTGGGACCGGGCATCCCATATTGATGTCAAGGATCTCAAAGGGCCGCTCCTCGATCCTTTTTGCCATCTCACTCATGATCTTCGGATCCGAACCGAAAAGCTGCAGCGAGACCGGCTTCTCCTCCGGGTGGATCGTCAGCAGCTGTTCCGTATTCCGGTTATTGTAGAGGATCGCCTTGGCGCTCACCATCTCCATGCACAGAAGCCCCGCTCCCTGCTCCCGGCAGAGCAGACGAAATGGCAGGTCAGTGACGCCTGCCATGGGTCCTAAGATATACCGGTTTTCAAGTTCAACATTTCCTATCTTTAATCTCTTCATTGTTTCTTCTTTTTCAGTTCTCCTTCATCCTGTCGTAGATCAGTCTCAGCCCGTTCAGGGTAAGCTGCGGGTCATACAGATCGATGCAGTCTGTTTCCTTCGCGATGATCTTCCCCAGGCCTCCCGTCGCGATGACATAGGCATCCGTATATCCCGACTCTTCCTTCATCCTCTTTACGATATACTCCGTCTGTCCGACCGCTCCAAACACAAGACCGCCCTGCATCCCGGTGACCGTGTCGTGTGCAAGGATGGAATCGGGTTTTTTGATCTGGATCGAAGGAAGCATTGCCGCACCGCCCCAGAGGGAACGCCCGGCTGTCTCGATCCCCGGTGCGATGATGCAGGCTTCCAGCGTGCTGTCCGGACCGATCAGGTCATAAGTAGTGGCTGTCCCAAAATCGATGACCACCGCCGGTCCTTTTGCGATGGCGTAGCCCGCCACCGCATTGACGATCCGGTCCGGGCCCGTGCGGGAGGGATTATCTGAGATGACTTTTATGCCGGTGTCTGTCTCCGCAGACACGATAACAGGCGTCGTGTCCAGATATTTTATGATACTGCTCGTAAAAGAATGCATAATGTCCGGCACAACAGATGCAATGATGACCGCGCAGATCTCCTTCGGATCGATCCCCCGGTGTTCCAGTATCCCGCAGATCGTGAATCCGTATTCATCGGACGTTCTCTGTCTTTTCGTCGTCATGCGGAACATTCCGTGCAGAACCTCTCCCTCGAACACGCCCATCGTGATATTCGTGTTTCCTATATCGATCGTTAGAAGCATCTTTTCCCCTCCTGCATTTTTTCTTATATTATCAAGTCTGCCTCGCCTTCGTCAAGTTCGTTCTGCCATACACAGGCATCCGCCGGCATCAGGAGAGAGCCCGCCGGTACATCCCGCCGGGCCTCTCTGCTCCACATTCCGCCCGGAGGCTTTTTATTGATCTTTATTCTGCAAAAAAGGCTCCGAAAAGCCTCTCTGACAGAATAAAAAGGATATCCTGCAAGTCCTGTTCCAGCTTGAAGGATATCCCGTTTTTATTTCAGGTTTATTCTCAGAACCGCTTGATCTTCCTGGTGGTCGTCTTCTCGAACTCCGTATCCCGGACGATCAGGCTGTAAATCTTCTTCTGAGGTGCTGCAGTGCGGTTGTACTCATCGATGACCTCCTGCAGTTTCTCTCTTACGCCCTTGATCCGTTTCTTCTTCACGTAATCCTGATCCGGATAGATCTCCGCCTCGATCACGCCCTTATTCTCCCGGACGAGCACCTCTCCCACAAGACGATTCGTGCTCAGAGTATTTTCCAGTTCCTCCGGAGAGACATTCTCACCGTTCTTTGTGATGATCAGGTTTTTCTTTCGCCCTGTCAGGTAAACGAAGCCATCCTCGTCCACATATCCCAGGTCTCCTGTCTTAAGCCAGCCGTCCTCCAGGGTCTCCGCGGTCTCTTCCGGCATCTTATAGTATCCCTGCATGACACTGCTGCCTTTTACCCAGAGCTCGCCGTCCACAGTCTTTGCCTCACAGTTGGGGATCAGCTGTCCCACAGCTTCTTTCCGGATGTTCCAGCTCACTGTCGTACTGATGACCGGCGCACACTCTGTCATTCCGTACCCCTGGAGAATGGTGATATCATATTTGTTGAACAGATCGATGTATGCCGGATCAAGATAGGCTCCGCCGCTGCAGATCGTGTGGAGCTGTTTTCCAAACACCTGGCTCTTTACGATCTTTGCCGGCAGGAGAGCTGCCTCTTCCAGTTTCTTCGCCATGGTCTCGATCATCAGCGGAACCATCAGGATCATCTCCGGCTTAAAGAGCTTGATATTCTTTGCCACCCGCATCAGCGAGTCATTGATGCAGATCACAGCCCCCAGAGAAACTCCTTTCAGGATATCCATGCTCAGGCAGTATGCATGGTGGATCGGAAGGACCGAAAGGAGGACCGTCCGTTCCGGGATCTTCATTTCCAGACAGGTGGCATTCTCTGCTACATTTCTGTGTGTCAGCATGACCCCCTTGCTCTTTCCTGTCGTTCCTGATGTAAACATGATCGTGCAGAGCTGATCCGGATCCGGAGTCAGTTCAAAACTTCCTCTGTGTTCTCCAAGCAGCTTCCAGAAGGCATATGCATGATCGTCATGCTCTTCCTGCTGCATGGAGATCATGGTCTTTAGCTGCGGACAGCGCTCTTTCGCGATCGCCGCAACATCCTTTCTGACTTCATCGTAGACAAGCACAGTAGAATCCGACCGGTCGATCAGGTCGCACACGTCCTCTGCCGGCAGGTTCACATCCAGCGGCACGATGACGCTCCCGCTGTTGACCGTCCCAAAATAGGTCACAAGCCATGCATAGGATGTCATCCCGATCACAGAGATATGTTTCCCCTGCTCTCCCAGATCGCGGAGCAGACAGGAAAAACTCTCGCTGTCTTCTTTTAGCTGAGTATATGTCTTTGATTCAATTTCATTCTTACTTATTTTATAGCGGACCGCATCCTCTGCGCCGTACTTTTTCTCTGTATTGACAAGAATCTCACGAACAGTGCTGCAAAGCATATTTCCCCCAATCCTTTCTCCGTTTCTCATACGGACGTCAGGAGACCCGCCTTCTCAGCCGGCCTCCGCCTTCTCTGCTTATGACTCGGCTGTCAGCTTTTCAAGATAATCAACTGCTTCCTGTACAGTGCGGATATCTGCCGCCTCTGTCTGCTCAACTTCCACGTCAAACTCATCCTCGATCTCGCCCAGCATGCTCATAAAATCAAACGATGTAAATCCCAGATCTTCCATAAAACGGGATTCCGGATGAATGTTCTCCGGCTCTACTTCCACATAGTTACAGATGATATTTACTAATTTCTCAAACATGATCGTTCTCCTTTTTTAATTAATAATCCACAGTGCTCCACTCTCCCCGGCGCATGCTCAGATTTAGACCAACTTTATGATCTCGCCGATGGTCAGGTCCGGGTTTTCTGCGCCTTTGAACATGATCTTGCACAGGTAGTAGTACAGGTACTCCAGTTCATCTCTTGACACAGCCTGGATCTGATGCTCGAAGTTGAAGTCCAGTCCGTTGTCCTCCGGGCGGTGCATCACGGTCAGATACATTCCCTGGGGGCATGTCCCGTTGGGATACCATTTCGTCTTATAACGGATATCTCCCAGCTGGTCCAGTCCTTTTTCCTTCAGAGTCAGCGGCTGGTAAGTCAGCGACATGGGCTCATAGGTAAGACCCGCATGGGGCTGTGGATACAGCTGGGACCTGTATGCAAAATATGCAGTCGGATCATAATTCGCATGGCGGAAGAATTCGTTCTGCTTATCACGGATCGCAAACACACCGTCAATAAACTTCATGCTCTCCGGGAAGACCGTCCTTACCGGGAAGGAGTGGATCCTTGTTCCGCCGGATTTTTTCTCTTTCAGCGTTGCACGCCTTGCGATCGCGTTATTGATGGACACGTCGTCGTGTCCGTTCATCTTCTGGAAATAAGTCCGAAGTCCCATAAGGAGCAGGCATGCAAGGGACACATGGTATTTCTCGCAGAAGTCCATCAGGCGCTTCGTCGGTTCTTCCTCCAGATGGAAGATATCCAGAGCAGATGCGGTGTCCCCTGACGCGCTGAACGCGGTACGCAGTTCAGGGTTCTTGAACATTTCCCTGGCAGCTTCCAGCTTGTCTGTTCCATTGATCCCGTTAAAGATCGGCTCGCCGTTCTCAGCGATCTCTTTCTGGAAGAAGTCGATATCCCTCTGCTGCGCTTTGCTTCCCTCCTCATATGCAAGGTCCTTCTGGATCTGCTCGATATAGGATGCCATGTCCTTCGGATAGGGCACTCCCTCATATTTTTCATTACAATAAAGTTCGATGATATCTTTCAGGAATGCGATCAGGGACTGGGCGTCCACGATCATATGCTGGGCGAGGAAGTATACCCCGCTGAAACCGTCCGGCATCTTGATCATGACAATGCGGGTCAGCGGAGAATCCTGCATCTTAAACGGCACGGTGGTCCATTTCTGCATCTCAGCTTCCGCCTCTTCCATGGTCATGCCTGTGAAATCCCTGAACTCGATCTCCTGGTCCTCGTGATCCACGATATACTGATACCAGTTTCCTTCTTTGTCCTTTGCCAGACGGACGCGCATTGCCTCGCATCTCTCATAGGCTTTATTGATCGCTCTGCCAAGGACTTCCCAGTCGATCTCCACCTCGATGGTCAGGCTCGTCCCGATGTTCAGCACTGCCGCGCTGGGACAGTGGGGAAGATAGTACAGGTGAAACTTCTGTGCAACGGTCAGCGGATACACTTTGTGTCCTTTTCTTGTTCTCATCATTTCATTATTCCTCCGATAAATGAATCCAGGGCCCCCTCATAAGCTTCGGTGTCTTTATAATAACTCTCACCGTGGCCCGCATCTTTTACGATCAGTTTCGTCTTCGGCGCAGCGCAGTTTTTATAGATCTCCTCGCACATCCGGCACGGGACAAAGACATCTTTCTCCCCGTGGATAAACAGGAACGGCACTTCTGCCTTCCTCACTTCCCTCGCGGCATTGCACTCATCCAGACCGTATCCGGCATTTTTCTTGTTCAGCTTATCTGCGATCTGGATCATCGGGAATGCCGGAAGATGGTACATGCTGTGGAGCACATGGGTAAACACGTCTTTTGCCGATGTGAATGCACAGTCAGAGACGATCCCTTTTACCTGGGGCGGAAGTTTCAGCCCTCCCATCATACAGACGGTAGCGCCGCCCATGGAGTTTCCGTGGAGAAGGATCTGTGCGTCATCGCCGATCTTCTCAGTCATCCATTTCACCCACTCCATGCCGTCCAGCCGGTCCATGGTCCCGAATCCGATATAAGTCCCTTCGCTCTCGCCGTGGGCACGTTCATCGATCAGGAGCATCCTGAATCCATGGTTCAGATAATAATAGGAAAGGCTGCCATAATCATTGGACCCCTGACTGGTGTATCCGTGAAAGCAGATGACTGCCTTCTTTCCTTCATCACCTTTGAAATATGTACCGTGAAGCTTCAGACCGTCGTGGGATGTGATCCAGACATCCTCGTGGGGCTGCTCCATCATCCAGTCGCGCCTCTCATGCATCAGCGGGAAATACTTTTCCCAGTCCACGCCGGACATCTTTATCGTCCTCTCTGTCTTCGCATTGTAGCGCTTCATGGTCCTTCTGTAGAAATACGCGGTGCCGCCGGCTTCCGCCGCTGCCGCGATACCAAGGAGCGCTGCCGCGCCTTTCAGTAATCTACCCATTTTTCTTCACCTGCTTTTTCTGAATCCTTATTTTTTCTTCTTGCTGTTAATGAGTTCCTTCAGTTTTAAAGCCTTATCAATATTTCCTTCCACTTTCAGTTTTCCAAGCGTCACTGCGAGGATCGGGTCTGTCTTTCCGTCCGCGATCTTGAACAGTGTCTCCGCGGAGCAGATAAACATCGCGTCGCGGTCAAAGTACTCATAAGGCTCAATATAGAGCTTCCCTTCTTTCACTTCCGCATAGAAGATTCCTTCAGCTTCACCCGTGATGTTGAACTGATAGGCAAGATGCTCGTGAATGTCGCTCACATCTGCATCCATCAGCATGCCCTTTACTTTTGAAAACATGTCTGCGTAGGTCATAATATCCTCCTTTTCGACCGCTGTTTTTCGTTTTTTCGACCAGCGGTCATGTCTTTTCTCCTGTTAGATTAACACCTTTTCGACTGACGGTCAACTGGTGTTCCTGTCAAAATAAGCACAGAAATCTTTTTACTTTTTGTGAAGTTTTCTTATTTGTACCCTTGACTGTCCTGTGATATACTGTGAAATGATTCTTCTTATTTTATCAGGCATTTCCAGTCCTGATATTTGTTCCGGCAGGGCTGCCGGCATTATTTTGCAAAAGGATGATGTATCATGGCAAACCAATTAAAATACGACCGGATTCTGGACGCCCTTCAGGAGCTCCTGGAAAACCGGAAACTCCAGTCCATCTCCGTCAGCGAGATCGCGCAGACCGCAGGGATCGGAAAAGGCAGCATCTACTATTATTTCCCTTCCAAGGACGCCATCCTGGAGGCGCTGGTAGAGCGCAGTTACGAAAAACCCCTGCGCACGGCAAAAGCGCTCTCCTCCCAGACAGACATCTCGCCGTTCACAAGGATGGCGATGATCTTTCAGGCGTGCCGCAACTCGTCCTCTGAGTTCGTCAGATCCGGAGAGAGCGAAGGCGCAGGCGCACAGGAAAAAGCATTCCTTCATCAGAAATATGTAAACCATATCATAACAGAACTTAAACCTGTCCTTGCCGAGATCATACATCAGGGCATTGCCGCAGGCGATATCCGTTTTGATGATGCAGAGGCGCTGGCCGATATCGTCCTGATCGTGCTCACCGTTAAAATGGACAACACTCTTGTCCCCTCTTCCAGGGAGGAGATCGAGCGCACCATCAGCGGGCTTGTCTCACTGCTGGAAAAAGGGACGGAAAATCCTCCCGGATCGCTGAATTTTCTGATGAGTTAGGGTCCCGCTATTGACAGGACTCTGCTTTTGTGCTAATTTTCTTCTATAAAATGTAACTTAATAATATGGTTTTATAGCGAATAAGATAATTTATTCGCTATGTTTTTACAGATGTTTTAGCACTCATCATTTAAGAGTGCTGACAGAGCTTTCTTTCTGAAACTTATCCTGTACAGATTTTCAGAAAAACCTGAAAAAGGAGGCATACGATCATGATCATAAGACCGATTTACAATCTTCTTCTCCTGCCGGATGTGTCTTACTATTTTAAACGTGATTTTTTTACTGATTTCGGCGCAGGAGAACTGGAAAACGGTTCTGATATCCTCTTCATCTTTCTGAAGGAGGAAAAGGAGAGCGGGGAGTATACGGCAGAAGACTTTTATCCCATAGGGATCTCGGCGCGTGTTGACGGATTCGGCGAGGAGGATTCCGTTGCCGTGCGCACGCTCAATCGTGTAAACATAACAGAACTGACAAATGAGGACGGCGGGCTGACCGCCTCCGTTTCCCTCCGGCCGGAAGCTGACGATCTGACAGAGGAGGAAGCAAAACAGCAGTTTTCCCAGCTGAGATCCTCGCTCCTTCGTTTCGTCCAGGGATATCAGTGGGGGCTGTGGGCGCGCAGCTTCATCCTCCAGAGGAAGAATATCCACGATCTTGCCTGCGCTCTCGCCGATTATCTGAACCTGAACGCAGAAGAGAAATACAATATCCTTGCAGCAGATTCCCGGAAAGCGCGGTACGCCATGATCTCCGCAGCGATCAGCGAATTCATGGAGATCGCGAAGGTTTCCGAGGAGGCGCAGAACGCACAGAAAGACAACCAGGAGCAGCTCTACCGGGAGGCAGCGATCAAGAAACAGATCGACTATCTGCAGAGAGAGCTGGACGAGATGCACCCGGAGAATATTTCCGATGTGCGCAGATTCGAGAAAAAGATCCAGGAATCCGGCATGAACACCGAGGCGCGCCGCGAGGCAGAGAAGGTCCTGAACCGGATGCGCCAGGAGGGAAAGGACAGCCACGAATATGGTCTTCTCTATGACTACCTCGACTTTGTGACCAGCCTTTCCTGGAAAGCTCCGGAAGTGACCCCCATCGACCTGGACCGGGCGGAAGCCATCCTTGACGAGGATCACTACGGACTCAAAAAGGTAAAAGAACGCATCATCCAGCAGCTCGCTGTCATGGCGCTCAACCGGAAGCAGTACGGCTCCATCCTCCTCTTTGTGGGGGCTCCCGGCACCGGCAAGACCAGCATCGGTCAGAGCATCGCCCGCGCGCTCGGGAGAGAATATGTCCGGATCAGCCTGGGAGGCATCCGGGATGAGGCAGAGATCCGCGGGCACCGCCGCACCTACATCGGCGCCATGCCCGGCCGCATCATGGAAGGCATGAAGAGAAGCGGCGTCTCCAACCCTGTCATGGTACTGGATGAAGTCGACAAGCTGGCGAAGGATTACGGCGGAGACCCGGCAAGCGCGCTTCTTGAAGTCCTGGATCCCGAACAGAACAATACATTTACGGACCACTATATGAACGTGCCCTATGACCTGTCCAACGTACTCTTTGTCTGTACCGCAAACTCAACGGACACCATCCCCGAGCCGCTCCTGAACCGCATGGAAGTGATCTCCTTCCCGGGCTATACTGCCCTTGAGAAGTATCATATCGCAAAGAAGCATCTCCTGCCGAAGGCGGAAGCAGCCATGGGGATCGATCCGAAAAAACTCCGGCTCACCGACAGCGCCCTGCGGAAAATGATCGATGAATACACCATGGAATCCGGAGTCCGGGATCTGAAAAAACTGATCGACACGCTGTGCCGGAGCGCAGCCGTAAAACTTGTCAGAAAGGAATCCGACTCTCTGTCCGTGACAAAGTCGAACCTGACGGAATACCTGGGGCACAAAACCATGCATCATGACCGGAAGCTCACTTCCAGGACTCCCGGCGTAGTGACCGGCCTTGCCTGGACCCGCGCCGGCGGCGAGATCCTGTATATCGAGAGCAAACTGACCCAGGGCAAAGGGGAACTCCTGATCACCGGGCAGCTGGGGGACGTCATGAAAGAGTCCGTTCAGATCGCGCTGACTCTGGTCAAATCCCTCTACCCGAAAGAGAGCAGAGTCTTTGAGGACCATGACCTTCATATCCATGTACCGGAAGGCGCCGTGCCAAAAGACGGTCCCTCCGCGGGGATCACCCTGACCACGGCTCTCGCCTCTCTCATCACCGGGAAGGCAGTAGACACCGATCTCGCCATGACCGGAGAGGTTTCCCTGCGGGGCGGCGTCATGCCCATAGGAGGACTTCCGGAAAAGCTGATGGCTGCACAGCGCGCCGGGATCACAAAAGTATTTATCCCGGCGGACAACGTCGAAGACCTGGAAGACGTAGCGGAAGAAGTAAAAGAAAAACTTGAGATCATACCGGTAAAAAAAGTAACAGATGTACTGAAAAGGCTGCTGAGATAACCCAGCAGCCTTTTTACGTCAATCTTTCTGTCTGCCCGCATCACAGGGCGAGCTATGGGCTATAACCTACTCGCCGTCACCGATTTCTTCCCCAAGGTAGAATACCCGGAAGAACAGTTCCAGAGACTCAAACAACTCCTGCTTTGTCTTCTGCAGCTCCCTGATCTTCAGCACGCTTCCGATCTCGTCAAAGAAGAAATCATTTTCCTCATGATCCACTTTGAGTTCCAGATTCCCTTCCTCATCGAACACCAGCATCAGTACGCCTCCCACATCCTCTGTGTACAGCACACACATGATCTGCAGTTCTTCCTTTATGCTCTCCGGAAGCGAATCAAACTCCGGGTTCAGATAAAATTTCTGTTCGTATGCATTAGCCGCACACAATACGATCTCATTGTCCATACAATTTTCCTTTCTATCAGATTATTTACCCCAATCGGTGCCGTGTACTTTTGAAAAAGTGCCTGGCACCTTTTATATACCATTTTCTGAAAATTCAGACATATCCATATACACCGCGGACAGATACTTCCCCTGCATACACTTTTTCTTCCGCGCCGTCTTCACGGCGGACGAGCAGTTCTCCGTCCCTGTCAATGCCCAGGGCATATGCCTTATACGGTTCTTTTGCCCCGATCACCAGCACCTCTCTGCCGATGTTTACCAGCATCCGGCTGTATTTTTCAGCCAGCCCGGACATATCCCCGGTTTGGAGAAAGATCTCATAATTCTCCTCAAACCGTTTCATGACCGCCGCGATCAGAGGAGCCCGTTTTACTTTGTGTCCCGTCTCGATCCGGAGGGAAGTGGCGGTCTCCCGGATATTTTCAGGAAATCCCGTCATATTTACGTTGATGCCGACTCCGATGACTACATGATCGATATAATCGACCTGGCTGCTCATCTCAGTCAGGATTCCCACCAGCTTCTTTCCGTTTATGATCACATCATTCGGCCATTTGATCTGGACTTTCACATCCTCACAGTCCATGATCCCTTCCGCCACGCTACACGCCATCACAAGCGTCAGAGCAGGAGCGGTCCCGGGCAAAAGATCCGGACGCAGAAGAAGCGACATATAAATGCTCGATCCGGCAGGAGACTCCCAGATACGTCCCCGGCGCCCTCTGCCTGCAGTCTGCATATCCGCCACAGCGAGAGTCCCATGGGGCGCCCCCTCATCTCCGAGCTGCCTGATCCGCAGATTTGTGGAATCCGTTTCCGGGTAGTAGAATACATTTCTCCCGGCCCACTCTGTCCGCATCCGGCTCTCCAGTTCTTCTCTGGTCATCACATCCGGAATATCCACGATCCGGTAGCCCCTGTTCCTGACCGCCTCGATCTGATACCCCTCGTCCTGCAGCTGCCTTATCACTTTCCACACCGCGGTACGTGATACATCAAGCCGCTCGCATATCTGCTGCCCGGAAATATAATCTTCTGTTTCCCTGAGCATTTTCAAGATTTCAGTTTTCACATCTTCCTCCAGGTAATTATCTGAAAATTCACCCTAAAAGGTGCCGTGTACTTTTGAAAAAGTACCTGGCACCTTTTATAGTAAATTTTCAGAATATTCAGGATTCCTCTAATGTTGCCATCATCACCGCTTTGATCGTATGCATCCTGTTCTCCGCCTCATCAAAGACTTTGGACTGTGGCGACTCGAACACCTCATCCGTAACCTCCATATCTGTGATCCCAAACCGTTCGCCCATCTCTTTTCCGATCTTCGTCTTCAGGTCGTGGAATGCCGGCAGGCAGTGCAGGAAGATCGCGGTCTCCTTGGCATTTGCCATGACTTCTTTTGTCACTTTATAAGGTGAGAGTTCCTTGATCCGCTTCTCCCAGACCTCGTCCGGTTCTCCCATGGAAACCCACACATCGGTGTAAATGATGTCCGCGTCTTTTGTGCCCTCTTTCACATCCTCTGTCAGTGTGATCGTTGCACCGGACTGTGCCGCATATCCCCGGCAGGTCTCCACAAGCTCTTCATTCGGAAAATATTCTTTCGTTGTGCACGCCACAAAATCCAGTCCCAGCTTGGAACATGCGACCATCAGAGAATTTCCCATATTGTAACGGGCGTCTCCCATATATACCAGTTTCAGCCCTTTGAGCGTCCCGAAGTTCTCCCGGATCGTCAGCATATCCGCCAGCATCTGGGTGGGATGGTATTCATTCGTCAGCCCGTTCCAGACCGGCACGCCCGCATGCTTTGCCAGCTCTTCCACAATATCCTGACCAAACCCGCGGTACTCGATCCCGTCATACATCCTTCCCAGAACCCGGGCGGTGTCCTCGATACTCTCTTTCTTTCCCATCTGAGATCCTGTCGGTCCGAGATAGGTCGATCCCATTCCCATATCATGGGCTGCCACCTCAAATGCACAGCGCGTCCGGGTGCTGTCCTTCTCAAAGATCAGAGCGACATTCTTTCCCTTGTAGTGATCCACCGGTATCCCCTTCTTCTTCTTTTCCTTCACCTCTGCCGAGAGGTCGATAAGATAAGTAATCTCCTCCGGTGTAAAATCCTTCAGCGTCAAAAAATTCCTTCCTTTTAAATTCATGGCTATCTTCCTTTCTGTATCTGCTGTTCAAGACTCGCTTGCATTGTTTCCATTATCACGGACAGGCAGAGCCCCTTTGGGCACGCCGCTGTCTGACTCTGTTAGTATACTACACATTTGCATAAAAATGCAATAGTTATGCATAAATATTAATTTCTTTTCTGTCTCGATACTTCATACATCAGGATGGACGCTGCAACCGCCGCGTTCAGCGACTCTGCTTTTCCCGCCATCGGGATCTTGATCCGGCAGTCTGCACATTCTGCCACAGACTCACGGAGACCGTTCCCTTCATTTCCGATCAGAAACGCCGTGCCTCCAACATAATTTTCCTGATCATAAAACTTCTCCCCCGCCAGGTGCGCCGCATATGTGCGGATCCCCGCGCTTTTCAGCTCTTTTATCGCTGCAGTCAGGTCCTCTGCACAGAGAAAGGGCATCCGAAGCAGCGCCCCCATTGTGGAGCGCACCACCTTTGGATTATAGATATCCACGCAGTCGCTGCTCATCAGAATCCCGGTAGCTCCCGCTGCCTCCGCGGTCCGGAAAATAGTGCCCATATTCCCCGGATCCTGAAGGTTATCCAGGACAGCCACCAGAGCACTCCCCGGATCATTTCCAAGAATATCCTGCATACCGTATTCACGCCTTCTGACCACGGCAAGGATCCCCTGCGGCGTCTTCGTATCTGAGACATAAGAGAACACGGTATCTGAAAGGATCTCTGTCCTGCATCCTCTCAGGCCCGGGATCTCTTCCATATATCTCTTTGCACGGCTGTCCGACAAATACACTTTTTCCATATGACTTTTCCACGTTTCATCCGCGACCAGTTCCCCCGTCATCCTTGGTCCTTCCACGAGAAACACTCCCGCCTCTTCCCTGGCCCGGCTCTTTTTCATCAGACGCGCCAGTTCCTTTACCTGGGCATTCCCTGTACTTGTGATCATTATTTATTCCCTTTCTCGTCAAACTTCTCAAGGACGTCATTGGCACCGATCAGGATCAGGATCCCGTCCGCCGGGAGAGGTTTCTGAGGATCAAAAGTCACATCCACCTCGCCGTCCAGTATGATCCCGACCACATTGATGCCGAACCGCTCCCTCACTTTCAGTTCTGCCAGGCATCTTCCGATCCAGTTCTGCGGCACTGCAGCCTCCACAAGACTGTAATCATCCGACAGCTCGATCCAGTCCGTAAATTCCCTTGCCACAAGGTTCTTCGCCACGCGGCTCCCCATCTCGATCTCGGGATAGACCACCGCGTCCGCGCCCACTTTCTTCAGGATCGTCCCCTGCAGAGTATCCTTCGCCTTTGCCAGGACTTTCGGGATCCCCATCTCCTTACATAGCATCGTCGCAAGGATGCTCGCCTCGAAATTCTCGGACACCGCCACAACAACTCCGTCCAGGTTTCTCCCTCCCAGAGCCTGCAGCGCCTCCGGATCCGAGATATCCGCCTTCACCGCATAAGATACCTGCTCTGAGATCTCCTGGATCTTTTCAAAAGAATCGTCCACCACCAGAACATCGCATCCCATTTTCTCCAGGGTCATGGCCACGCTCCATCCGAAACTTCCAAGCCCCAGCACCGCAAACTGTTTATTCATTCTTACCTCTCCTTATCCAAGCATGATCTTCTTTTCCGGCAGTTCCCTGAACTGCGCGCTCTTATCCGCCTTCCCTGCAAACACAAGGGCCATCGTCACCGGTCCGATCCTTCCCACATACATCATGCTCATCAGCACCACATGACTGGCCGTGGTAAGCTGCGGCGTAAGATCCGCAGTAAGCCCCACCGTCCCGATCGCCGACGATGCCTCATACATCAGATCGATAAAATCTTTCCCAGGCTCAAACACTGAAAGCGCTGTAACTCCTGCAAGCCAGAACAAAAATGTAAGCAGCATGATTGTGATCCCCGATCTTACCACTCCGTTTTCAAGCTTCCTGCCGAAACATTCCGTGTCCCTCCTGCCTCTCAGGACAGATGCCGCTGTCAGCAGCAGCATTGCCGCCGTAGTAGTCTTGATCCCGCCTGCGGTTCCCGCCGGAGAGCCGCCGATGAACATGAGGATGCACCCCAGCATCTTCGAACTGTCCGTCAGCCCGGACTGTGGCACAGAGGCGTATCCCGCCGTACGGGTCGTCACTGACTGAAACGCCGATGCCATCGCCTTCTCCGGCACGCTTAAGCCTCCTATCGTATCCGGGTTATTGAATTCCAGGACAAAAAATCCCAGCGCTCCCGCAAGGATCAGAAACGCCGTCATGGTCAGTACGATCTTGCTCTGGAGTCCCAGCCTCGTCAGGAACCTTCGTCTTGGCACCTTTTTTGCTCCTTCCTGCCTTACTGTCGTGATCACATCGTACCAGACCGGAAATCCCAGTCCTCCCATCACAATAAGAAACATGGTCGTAAAATTCACCAGCGGCGAATCAACATATCTGATAAAACTATCGTTTCCGATAATATCGATTCCGGCGTTGCAGAACGCCGACACCGAATGGAACACTCCGTACCATATCCCCCGCGCCGCGCCGAATTCCGGCACAAACTTTATCGCGAACAGGACCGCTCCGATCCCTTCCACAAGGAACGTCCCTTTCAGGATCCGGATCACAAACCGCACCATCCCGGACAATGTATCCAGGCCATAAGCCTGCTGGATCATGATCCTCCCTTTCATCGTGATGCGCTTCCTCAGCAGGAGAAAAAACGCCGCCGTGCACGCGATCACTCCCAGTCCTCCGATCTGGATCAGGACCAGCACCACGATCTTGCCGAGCAATGTAAACTGCTCCGCCGGCACAACCGTCACAAGCCCGGTCACGCACACCGAAGTCACGGAGGTGAAAAGTGCATCTATAAATGCGATCGGCTTCTGATTGCATACCGGAAGCCAGAGTATAAGCCCTCCCAGAAAGATCACGCCAAAGAATCCCAGAGCGATGATCTGCATCGTACTGAGCCTGACTTTTCTCGGACTCTTTTTCTTTTCTTTCATGTTCCGCCTCTCCTGTTTTACTTTCTGTCAAAATACCGGCTATCTGTTTTATCTTATCACAAGATATACGAATGGTAAAGCGAACACGACCGCAAAAGGAACAGTCCTTGTAAGGGGCCGGTTCACTTTCCAGGAGAACCGGTCCAGATGCAGAAAGGTCAGGTCCGGATGAACACCTTTTTCAGAAAATCCTGAATACAGTCCACATCCGTGCCTGACCTCTTTTATCCTTTTCTCACTGCAGCATGATACATTCAAATGCATCTAACTGCAGTTCACCTTCATATTTCTTTCCACTCTCCGCATCTGTCCAGCTTCCGATCCCCCGGATCGTGACCGGTTCATTCCGGAAGTTCATCACAAAGACGATCCGTTTCCCGTCGTTTCCGATACGTTCCGTCACTGTGACTCCGTAAGGCAGTTCAGTTCCCAGCGTATTCCCGATCCCTGCTTCTTTCAGCCGGTCTGCATAAAATACTCTGAGAAAATCTTCCCCGGCCGCCGCGGCAAGATACCAGGCTTTCCCTTTTCCAAAGGAGTGGGCTGTCACCACCGGCTCACCTTTCACATAGTCTTCTGAATAAACAGACAGCACTTCCGTCTCTTCTCCTGCATGGATCAGTTCCCGCAGGTTCCCCGCCGCATATTCCTTTCCGCCATAGCAGAATGAATTTGTAAATTCATCAGACGGCGCGTCGATCTCCTCCTGCTCGATCCCCAGCACATCCGCGAGCGGGTGATGGCCGGTAAAGCACAGATCCGTCTCATCTGCGATCCCGCTGAAGTATGTGGTCACATAGGTTCCGCCCTTCTCCACAAACTCCCTGACCTTTTCCGCGTATCCCTGCTTATACATATAATTCAAGGGTGCTGCCACAAGGGAGTAGCCCTCCAGGCTGTCGTCCATGGTCACAAAATCCATATCGATTCCCGCCTCCCAGAACGCCTGGTAGTGATCCAGAATACAGTCGATATAGCTGATGTCCTGCCTCGGCCCCGAGACATCCTCCAGAGTCCACCAGTTCTCCCAGTCAAAGATCATCGCCGCCTTCGGCCGGTTCACTGTTCCGTCGATCAGTCCTGATACAGCCTCCAGCCGCTCTCCAAGTTCTGCCACCTGGCGGAATGTCCGCGTATTGCTGCCGTTCTTGTGTCCGACCACAGCTCCATGGAACTGCTCGAAAGCGCCGCGGCCTTTGCGCCACTGAAAATACTGGACCGAGTCAGAGCCGTGGGCGATCGCCTGCATGGATGAAAGCATATGCATCCCCGGCCGCTTTACCGGGTTAAATCCCCGCCAGCTGACCGCAGACGGCGTACTCTCCATCAGCAGGAACGGCTGTTTTTTCAGGGACCTCATGATATTGTGGTTTGCCGCCGCGCGGACCGCCGCCTGGACCTCATCCTTCGTCTTATGCCAGAACGGATAATTATCCCAGGAAATGATGTCCAGACCTTCTCTCATCTTTCCATAATCAAGCCCTCTAAAGAAATACATAAAGTTCGTAGTCACCGGAAGATCAGAATGTTCATGCACAGCCTCGATCTCACACCTGGTGAAGTCACTCATCTGGTGCGTCACAAAACGTTTCCAGTCAACTGTCAGAGCCGTTGTTGTCGTCTCGCCGTGGGGCGCCGGGCTGTGGATCTGGCTCCAGTCCGAATAGGTATGGCTCCAGAACGAATTCCAGTATGCATGATTAAAATTGTCCAGCGTGCCATACTTCTCCTTCAGCCAGTTTCTGAACGCCTCCTGGCAAAGTTCACAGTGGCAGGAAGAATCGGCAAAGTTTCCTCCCAGCTCATTGGACAGATGCCAGAGGATCACATTGTCTTTTTTCCCGAAACGTTCCGACAAGGCACTGTCGATCCTGTAAATCTTCTCCCTCATCACCGGAGATGTATAGCAGAAATTGTGTCTTTTCCCCGAAAGATTCCGTTTCCCATCTGCCTGCACCTGCATCGTTTCCGGATATTTCTGGGTCAGCCAGTGGGGCATTGCTCCGGAAGGCGTCGCCAGGACCACCTGTATCCCCTCTCTGCCGAGCCGGTCGATGATCTGTTCAAGCCAGTCAAAATCGTACTTTCCTTCTTCCGGCTCCAGCCGTGCCCAGGAAAATATCCCCAGGCTCATGCAGTTGACATTGGCTTCTTTCATCAGTCTGATATCTTCCTCCAGGATCTCAGGGCAGTCCAGCCACTGATCCGGATTGTAGTCTCCTCCGTGTAAAATGTGTCCTCCAAGCATAAGTCTACCTCCTGTTTGATGTAATGCGGTTTTCCCTTCCTAAATCAGCATCTCTTTGCGCAATTTCCACTTATTTGCGCTATATTATAACTTCTACCGGAATTATATCATCCGTTTTTCCCCTTTTCAATAGATATTTTCGCCAATCAGCTGGCGTATTTTTTGTACATATAGCCAATTCACAGCTATTCTTGCGCAAATTTGTTCTTTGTCTTATTTTTTCCTTTCCTCATCCATCCTTTTTCTCGTCACGTCTCTCATTTTGTAGAATCCTTCAGGAGCACCTCATGATCCAGAATGGTTTTCATGGGGACCCTCCTGCCCCCGATCAGATCGAGCAGAAGCCTGCATGCCGTCCGGCCGCTTTCCATCACATCAAAATCCAGCGTAGTGATGGACAACGGATAATTCTCCAGCATCTTGCTGTTATAACAGGACGCCACCTTCACATCTTCGGGCACTCTTTTCCCACGGCTCCGAAGCGTTTTCAATACATTGCCGCACACTGAATCATCCTGGCAGAGAATGCAGTCTGCGCCCCTCTGGAGAAAGTGCTCCACTTTTCTCTCCATTTCCGATACGGTAAGCTCATCCCGGCTCACGATCCCGCTGTCAACGCTGACCCCTGCATCTTCATGGGCCTGTATATATCCTGCATACCGCTCTTCATTGACCACTTTCCCTTCCGCACTCCCCAGATAAGCGATCCGTCTCATCCCTCTGGCAAGCAGGATCGCAGTCAGATCCCGGCATCCTCCTCTGTTGTCATGATCCACCTGCACCACGTCATCATCGTCGAGAGAACCGATGGCCACAAAGGGGATCTTCTGATCTTTCAGATATGCCGCAAACGGATCTATCCTGTACGTCTGCGCCAGTATCACCCCGTCCACTTTTCCGGCACCGACTACTCTCCTCAGCTGGGAAAGATCCTGTATCCCAGCTGTGATGATCAGTGTATCGCAGGCATTCGCCTGTGCCATCTCATTCACTCCCGACATACAGGTATAGAAAAAGGGCTGATCTACAAGCTCCTTTGCCTCGGGAAGCACAATGGCGATCGTTCCGGTGCCCGGATTTCCGTTTTTCATCTTTCGTTCCGTATTCGGCCGAAATCCGTGATCCCTGGCATACTCGACCACTCTCTGCCGGGTTTCTTCTCCGATCCGCCCCTTTCCTGACAGGGCGCGGGAAACCGTAGTGGCAGAGACCCCCAATGCCTCTGCCACCTCATTGATCGTTATTTTTCCGCTGTTTCTGCGTCTATCAGACATGGCATACACTCTCCTGTTTTACTCTGAGTTAAGTATGCCCTATCCTTCTTCCAGTGTCAATCATCTCTCGAAAATTCATCCCTTCCTTTGTCCCCATTATACCTCTGTTTTCTTCCGGGATTGCAAGCAGTCGCCAAGGTCTCGGAAAACCCTGACTTCGGCTCGTCGCCGTTACAAAAAAAGCGCCGCGGCAGCATCCTTTCGAATGCCCCGCGGCGCTCTCTATGTATTCAGATTTCTATATGAGTACAGCCCCTCTTCTGACTACACCTCAAAGATCAGATCTCCATAAGAAGGCATCGGCCATGCCTCTTTGTCCACGATCATCTCCAATTTATCGACCGGAGCACGGAGAGCCTCCATAGCCGGAACCACATCCGAGTGATAGAAGTTTGCCTGCTCTGCTCCCTCTTCTTTCTTCGCCGCCTCATCCGTAACTTTCACAAGCGCATCGAGAGTTCTCTTTGTCTCTCCCATGAGCGCAGTCACTTCGTTCAGGCATTCCAGCTGAACGGATGCGTCCGCGCCCGCCGCTTTCACGGAATTCACCGTGTCAGCAAGCGTCTTCGTATATTTGATGAACGCAGGCAGGAACTGTTTGCTCGCCATATCGATCATGGTGCGCGCCTCAATGTTGATGGCTTTCGCATAAGTCTCGTACTGGATCTCCGCACGGGATTCCAGCTCTGCTCTCGTGAACACGTTGAATCTCTCAAACAGATTCACCGCTGTGTCTGTCACCATTGCCGGGATCGCCTCGACCATGGAGCGGATGTTCGGAAGCCCTCTTCTCTCTGCTTCTTCCACCCATGCCTCTGAGTATCCGTCGCCGTTAAATACGATCCTCTGGTTCTCGGTCGCATACTGTTTGATCAGATCATGTACCGCCTTGTCAAAATCATCCGCTTTCTCCAGCACATCGCAGGCATCTGCGAAAGCCTCTGCAACGATCGTATTCAAGACAATGTTCGGTGAAGCGATCGAATCGCGGGATCCAACCATACGGAACTCGAACTTATTTCCTGTAAATGCGAACGGTGACGTTCTGTTTCGGTCTGTCGCATCTTTCGCCAGCTCCGGAAGGGTACGCACTCCTGTCTCCAGCTTACCGCCTTTGATACTGTGTGTTGCCTCACCTGTGCTGATCAGCTGATCCAGAACATCCTCCAGCTGTTCACCAAGGAAAACAGAGATAATTGCCGGAGGAGCCTCGTTTGCTCCCAGTCTGTGATCATTTCCCGGATCCGCCGCAGATTCTCTTAAGAGATCCGCATGCAGGTTCACCGCTCTCAGGATACATGTGAGAACCAGAAGGAACTGGGTATTCTCATGAGGGGTCTTGCCGGGATCCAGCATGTTGATGCCGTCATCTGTAGTGATGGACCAGTTGTTGTGCTTACCGGAACCGTTCACTCCCGCAAACGGTTTCTCATGAAGCAGGCACTTCAGACCGTGCTGGCACGCCACTCTCTTTAACGTCTGCATTACGATCTGGTTGTGGTCCACCGCGATGTTCGCCTCCGCATAGATCGGAGCCAGCTCATGCTGTGCAGGTGCAACCTCATTATGCTGCGTCTTTGCCGTAACGCCGACTTTCCACAGCTCCTCGTTGACGTCCTTCATAAACGCCGCTATCCTCTGGCGGATCGTCCCGAAATAGTGATCGTCAAGTTCCTGTCCCTTCGGAGGCATCGCGCCAAAGAGTGTACGTCCTGTATAGATCAGGTCCTTCCTCTGCTCAAATTTCTCTGCATCTACCAGGAAATATTCCTGCTCCGGTCCAACGGACGGTGTCACCTTTTTGGAAGTTGTATTTCCAAATAATCTGAGCATTCTCAGCGCCTGCTTGTTGATCGCCTCCATGGATCTCAGCAGCGGCGTCTTCTGGTCAAGCGCCTCTCCTGTATAAGAGCAGAACGCTGTCGGGATACACAGTGTCGCACCCGCCGCATCCTGTCTCACGAATGCCGGAGACGTACAGTCCCATGCGGTATATCCTCTCGCCTCGAATGTCGCCCTCAATCCGCCCGACGGAAATGAGGATGCATCCGGCTCTCCTTTGATCAGCTCTTTTCCGGAAAAGCTCATCAGGACTTTTCCGCTGGGCTGCGGCGTGGAAATGAAAGAATCATGTTTCTCCGCCGTAACTCCCGTCAGCGGCAGGAACCAGTGGGTGTAATGGGTCGCCCCTTTTTCGATCGCCCACTCTTTCATCTCATGGGCAATGACATCCGCTGTCTCCAGATCAAGTTCTTTCCCTTCCTCGATCGTCTTCTTCAGATTTTTATAGACCTTCTTTGGCAGACGTTCCTGCATCACTGTATCGTTAAATACGTTTTCTCCAAAAATCTCGGCTACATTGATCAATTCTGTACTCATATGCAATCCCTTCCTTCTTCGTTTCCTACGAAAAAAGGGCACTCCAAGCTATGTTGGAACGCCCTTGTTCTTCTTTACGTGTGACAGTATACCTCAATCATCCGAAAAAGGCAAGCAAAAATTTTGTTTTATTAACTCAAAATTTTTCAGGCTTTTCCTACAGATCCGAATAATTCCATCTTCTCTTTCACTTTTGCCATGATAGCCTCTGCGCCCGGTTTCAGGAGTTTACGCGGGTCAAAGCCTTTGCCCTGTTTGTCTTTTCCAGCCTCGATGTACTCGCGTGTTGCCTCTGCGAATACGATCTGGCACTCTGTATTTACGTTGATCTTAGCAACGCCAAGATCGATCGCTTTCTTGATCATATCATCCGGGATACCTGTACCGCCGTGAAGTACGAGCGGCATATCGCCTGTCTTCTGCTGGATCGCATCCAGTGTCTCAAAGCTTAATCCTTCCCAGTTGTCCGGATATACGCCGTGGATGTTTCCGATTCCTGCTGCCAGGAAGTCGATACCCAGATCTGCGATCATCTTGCACTCTTCCGGATCAGCGCACTCGCCTTTTCCGACAACGCCGTCTTCCTCGCCGCCGATCGCACCAACTTCTGCCTCGAGAGACATGCCGTGCTCATGAGCGATCTTAACAAGCTCTGTTGTCTTAGCTACGTTCTCATCGATCGGATAGTGTGATCCGTCAAACATAATGGATGAGAAGCCTGCTTCCACACATTTCAGGCATCCGTCATAGCTGCCGTGGTCCAGGTGAAGAGCTACCGGAACTGTGATGTTAAGCTCTTCCATCATTCCGTTTACCATTCCTACAACAGTCTTATATCCTGCCATATATTTTCCTGCGCCCTCTGACACACCAAGGATAACCGGTGAGTTGCACTCCTGTGCTGTCAAAAGGATCGACTTCGTCCACTCAAGATTGTTGATGTTGAACTGTCCCACTGCATAGTGGCCTGCTTTTGCTTTCTGAAGCATTTCTGTTGCTGATACTAACATTTTTCTTCTCCTCCACTTCTAACGTCCCTGCCGGAACCCCGGCATCAGGAAAATTTGATTGTCATCAATCTTTCTCTATTATAGCTTATCCACCGCGAAAAGACAATCCTTGAAAATACAGGTTTCTGACAAAAAAAAGATCCGCAGAACGTTCTGCGGATCTTTCAAGTGACTCCGAGGGGAATCGAACCCCTGATTCCAGCGTGAGAGGCTAGCGTCTTGACCGCTTGACCACGGAGCCATTTTTCATATTCGCTGTTTGGTTGTCCCTCACAGCGAATATAACTATATCATATGAATTTAAAATATGCAAGCATTTTTTAAACTTTTTTTGAGAGTTTTTTCCCAAGTTTTTCAAGCGCCTCTTTTTTCACCATGATCTGAAGTGCCTGTTTCTCGTTTCTGATCACAACTTCATCATGGACGCCGCCAAACTCCCCGTCCAGAGTCCATGGGATCTCCTCAAGAGACTCGAATCGGACATTGCCGGACCGGAAGGAATACATCCTCTCCTTATTGATCTGACGCAGTCCCAGAGCGCCAAGCAGCTCACTGAGTTCGATCGCATTCTTCGGAGTTTTGATCAGCGTCACCTCAAATTCCCCGTCATCGAAGATAACATTCTTCCCTATGATCCCCTGAAATCCGCCTACAGATCTGGAATTTGTCACCATCCCGAAGATAAACTCATCCTCGATCATTTCCCCGTCATGGGTAACTCTGATCTTGTAGGAAGGAATATTAAAAATACGCTTCGTGCCTTCCAGCACATAAGCCAGATGTCCCAGAATATTTTTCATGCTCTGTTTTGTCTCATAAGACACATCCGTAAACAGGCCGAACGCAGCGATATACACAAAATAATCGTTATTGAATCGCCCCACATCGCAGGGAAAAACACTCCCGTTGACCGCCGTATCCGCCGCCTCAAGTATATCTCTGGAAATATGCAGGCTCCTCGCAAAATCATTTGTAGTTCCCGCAGGGATATATCCGATCGGCACCTGCTCTTCCGCCAGGCGCTCCATCATGCCTGTCACCACTTCATCCAGCGTTCCGTCTCCGCCGCTGCACACTACAAGGTCATACTTTTCCTCACAGGAGCGCATCTTCGCAATGGCATCATGATATTTCTGCGTCGGATAAGCTGTGACATCATATCCTCCCTTGACAAAAATGTCCAGAACATCTGATAGTTTCGGCTTCAAAAACCCCTGCCCCGAATTCGGGTTATAGATAAACAACATTTTCTTCATACCATCATCCTCCCTGCTTTCTTTCCACAAGCCAAAAGAGGCTGCACCTTGATCCAGTACAGCCCCCTCATATCTTTCGTTTATTCTGATCCGGCGCAATGCCGGGATTTTCTACAGCACTCTTATTTTTCACTTGCAAAAAAAGTTTTGATCCCCTCGGCAGCTTTCTGCTCATCTTCACCGTCTGTCACAACAGTGATCTGGTCTCCTCCTGCCAGGCTCAGACTCATCATCCCCATGATACTCTTGGCATTGACATTCTTTTCGCCAACCTGGATATATACTTTACTTGCGTACTGGCTGGCTTCCTGGACCAACAACGCGATAGGTCTTCCATCAAGGCCTTTGTCTGCTTTTACTACAACAGATGTTTTTATCATAATAATCCTCCTTGTTCTCGCCTCACTTTGTCCGCCAATTCGCTCAGTTTCCGTAGCCTGTGGTTGATACCGGATTTACCGACGGGAGGAGTCAGAAGTTCTCCCAGTTCTTTCAGAGTAGCATTCGGATTTTCAAGACGCACGACAGCTGCCTCAACCAGATTCTCGGGCATATTTTCAAATCCGATCCGATCCCTGAGATATGTAATATCCTCAACCTGCTTTACTGCTGCTGATACTGTCTTGTTTATATTGGCAGTCTCGCAGTTTACCTGTCTGTTTACAGAATTACGCATCTCTTTCAGGATCCTGACATTCTCAAGTTCCATCAGTGCAACATGCGCTTCCATAACATTCAGCATATCGACTATCTGGGACCCCTCTTTCAAATATACGATATATGATTTCTTGCGGGGTACAATCTTTGCATCCAGAGAGAAACTGCATATCAGACCTCTGATCTGCTCTGCCATCACTTCCGTGGAGCAGACGATCTCGAAATGATAGGATTTTCTCGGATCGCTCATGGAGCCGGATGCCTGGAACGCGCCGCGCAGAAAAGCCCGCCTGCAGCACGTCTGCTGTACGACCAGAGGATTTACGGCGTGAAGCTCTTCCGCATTCCTCTGATGTTCATCCAGCATCTTTACCGCCTGAAGGACCCTGACAGCGTCCTCATGCCGCCTGATCACGGCCGCATAGGATACCGATTTTCTGGCTGTGTTCCTCCTGACAGCGATATCAGTCTTTATATTAAATGTTTTTTCTATCAATGTAAAGACTTTTCTTGCAACAAGGAAATTTTCCGTATGGATTTTTATGCTGCACTGATCAAACCGGTTGATCACTACTGTTCCACACATTCCGATAAACGCGGCCAGCTCCGCAATACAGCAGTGCCTTGCCGGACTGATGTTTTTTGCCAGTTCTTCCCTGACCTTCCCAGAAAACGACATAACGTCTCACCTTTTCACACCGCAACGGTCTTCCGTGCTATTTTTTCTTCGTTATACTGTCTTTCCCGATGTCCCTGTGTTCTATGCGCACCCCATAGCTTTCTTCACTTTCCAGGATCTTGTACAGCGCGTTGGCAAGGGTAACAGATCGGTGCTTTCCGCCGGTACAGCCAATCGCGATCACCAGCTGATTCTTCCCTTCCAGGATATAATTGGGGATCAGGAACTCCATCAGATCCCTCAGCTTCTCCAGGAAGATCCTCCCCTTGTCATTCTCCATAACATAATCCTGGACTTCAGGATCATTCCCTGTCTTCTCGCGAAGATTTTCAATATAATACGGGTTTGGCAGGAAACGCACGTCAAACACCAGGTCTGCATCCTGGGGAATCCCGTACTTGAACCCGAAGGACATCACCGTAATGAAAAGATTGCAGAAACTCTGACCATCCACAAAGATTTTTTCCAGTTCCAGCCTGAGTTCCCTTGTCAGCATCTTGCTCGTGTCGAGGATATAAGTCGCTCTCATTTTCAGAAACGCGATCTTTTCCCGCTCCTTTGCAATCCCCGTGTCCACTCTTCCGGAACCACTCAGAGGATGCTGCCTCCTTGTTTCCTTATATCTTTTCACAAGCACGTCGTCACTGGCATCAAGGAAGAGGATCTCGTACTTCACGCCTTTTTCATCGAGTTCCTTCAGATTTGATTCCAGCCCCGAAAAATCCTGGCCTCCCCTCACGTCCAGTCCCAGCGCCGCTTTTTTCATTTCTGTTTCCGGTGCATCCAGCATGCTGGCAAATCCGGGCAGAAGGGGGATCGGCAGGTTATCCACACAGAAATACCCCATGTCCTCAAGCATCTTCAACGCGGTTGTCTTGCCTGCGCCGGACATTCCCGTAACTATCACAAAACGCATTCTTTAAAACTCTCCTATCCTTTTAACTTCCGGCTTCAATGTCACGCCGGATGTCTCTTCCACCCTGCGCACCACCTCGGTCATCAGCTCCGACACCTCAGCCGCCGTCGCGCCGCCCAGATTGATCACAAACCCGCAGTGTTTCTCTGACACCTGTGCGTTTCCGATCCGGAATCCCCTCAGTCCAGCATCCTGAATCAATTTCCCGGCAAAATATCCTTCCGGACGTTTAAATGTGCTGCCTGCACTTCCATATTCCAGAGGCTGCTTCTCAACTCTTTTTTCCCGCAGTTCATCCATCCTGGCACGGATTTCCGCTTTTCTGCCCCTTTTTAACGAGAGAACGGCTTCCAGCACGACATAATCCATTTTCGAAACAATACTGGTCCGGTATCCCATCCCCATTTCTTCTGCCGGAATAGTAACGATCTGCCCCTCCGGAGTCAGCACCACGGCCGTCTTCAGCACCTGCTTCATCTCTCCGCCGTATGCTCCGGCATTCATACGCACTGCGCCTCCCATTGTTCCCGGGATCCCGGACGCAAACTCCATGCCTTCCAGCTCTGCCTCGCATGCAGCGGCTGCCACTTTTGAAAGAAGCGCCCCCGCCTGGACGCTGATCTCCTCCCCGGCAACGGAAATCCTGTTCATTTTTTTATAGATCTGTATGATAACACCACGGTAGCCCTTGTCTCCCACGAGCAGATTACTTCCATTCCCCACCACATAATAGGGAACCTTCTCCGCCCTGCATAGTTCTATGATCCGGCGGATCTCTTCTGCTTTTGACGGTGTGACAAAAAAATCTGCCGGACCGCCGATCCGGAACGTTGTATGTCCCGACATTGGCTCATCCTGCAGCACATTCTCTTCTCCTGCTATGGCACAAAGTTTTTCGTACAGATTCATTGATATACTCCATTTCTTTATTTCTTTGCCTGTTTGTCTTCCTATTATAATCCAACACTGCCGCAATGTAAAGCGGACAAAATCCGGGATTCTTGCCAAAATCATAAAACCAGTGTATAATGAAGCGGTATCTCTGATTTTTGGAGCCGGTTTACGGCACATTGTAAGAAGAAAAAGGAGTGAAAATACTACAGTGGACTCTGGAGACACTTTTCAATCGATCATACTGGTCATTCTTTTAATGCTTTCAGCATTTTTCTCATCCAACGAGACAGCACTCACAACAGTGAACAAGATCCGTCTCCGCTCTCTTGCGGATGCAGGCGACAAGCGTGCGGAACTTGTTCTCGACATCACGCAGAATCAAACATCAAAAATGCTGAGTGCCATTTTGATAGGAAACAACATCGTCAACATTTCCGCATCTTCCCTGTCTGCTACACTTGCATATGCGTTTGGCGGATATATGGTCAGTATCGCAACCGCGATCCTCACCGTAGCCATTCTTGTATTCGGTGAGATCACGCCGAAAAACTATGCAACGATCAATGCGGAAAAGATCGCACTCAGATATATCCGGGTGATCAGAATTTTCATGACGATCATGACCCCGCTCATCTTCATCATCAATCTGTTTTCCCGCGGTTTCATGCTGCTTCTGCATGTGGATCCTTCTGCGAAGAAAAAGGATCTTACGGAAGACGAGCTCCGCACGATCGTAGATGTCAGCCATGAAAACGGCGTGATCGAGACCGGGGAAAAAGAGATGATCAACAACGTATTTGACTTAAATGACGCCAACGCGAAAGACATCATGGTCCCCAGGGTCCATGTCACATTTGCCGACGTAGAAAACACCTACGATGAGCTGATCAAAATCTTCCGCGAGGATAAATTCACCCGGCTTCCCGTGTACGAGGAGAGCCAGGATAATATCGTAGGCATCATTAATATGAAAGACCTTCTCCTGTATGACAGGAACCAGCCTTTCTCGATCCGCGATATTATGAGAAAGCCTCACTTCACCTATGAATACAAGAGCATTTCTGAACTTCTTGTGGAGATGAGAGCTTCTACTTTCAACATCGCCATCGTCCTTGACGAGTACGGCGAGATGGCCGGACTCATCACCCTGGAAGACATTTTGGAAGAGATCGTAGGCGAGATCCATGACGAATATGATGATCTGGAAGACGATCCTCTCCAGCAGATCGGCGAAAGGGAATACATCATCGAAGGCTCCATGAGCCTGGATGATATCAATGACAGGCTCGGGACCAATCTGGAAGCAGAAGATTACGACTCCCTCGGCGGCTTTATCATCGGCCAGCTTGACCGGCTTGCTGAAGAAGGGGATGAAGTCTGTACCGAGGACGGCATACATCTTATAGTAGAAAAACTTGACAAAAACAGGGTCGAAAGCGTACACGTTTATCTTCCCGAACCAAACAGCGACTCAAAAAGTCAGGAAAACGATGCGGGGTCCGTTTCATCCGAAAACAGTACTTCAGATGAAACAGCCTCCCGAAAAGAAAGTGAATTTTCCGGAATACATCCGGACGGGAAATCATCAGACAGCCCGCACGCCAAAAATGAAGAAAACAGTTTTTTGAATTTCGAAGGATAGGAAAAAGGATTCTGATCCGCAGCTACAAACCCACTCCCTCCTGCCCGGTGAATGCGGCATGACGCCTCATACGCCGGGCAGGAGATTTTTATTCCGGAACACTTACGCTGTTTAACCTTACTTTCCATTCACATTCCGGTTATTACGGAATACTATATTATAGAAAGAATACGGAAAGGAAAAGATTATGCCATATTCTATCATGCTCGATGCCGGACACGGGGGCCGGGATCCGGGTGCGGTTTACAACGGACGCCAGGAAAAGGATGATACTCTTGCTCTCACTCTTGCAGTCGGCGAGATTCTTCAGGAGCGCGGGGTCGATGTCCTCTACACCCGGACCACTGATATTTATGAATCTCCCTATCAGAAAGCTATGGAGGCAAATGCTGCCGGAGTGGATTTCTTTATCTCGATTCACCGCAATTCCTATCCCACGGACAACGCGGTGTCCGGAGTGGAATCACTTGTCTATGACAAATCAGGGATCAAACTGGAGATGGCAGAAAACATCAATAGCCAGCTGGAATCTGTCGGCTTTATAAACCTCGGTGTCAAAGCACGTCCCGGACTTGTTGTTCTGCGGCGAACCCAAATGCCTGCCGTCCTTGTGGAAGTCGGTTTTATCAACTCGGATACAGATAATGAGATCTTTGATGACAATTTTAACGACATCGCTCTGGCGATCGCTGAAGGCATCCTGGAAACTCTGGATCAGAGCAGCGGGCCGGACACAGCCGGTTATACCGTACAGGTCGGATCATACCGCAACCCCGCCAATGCACGCCGGCTCGAAGCCGAACTGAAAGAACTGGATTTCCCGGCTGAGATCGCGGAGGGTGACAGGTTCTTCCGGGTTATGGTCGGAGCATTCTCCACACTGGAAGAGGCAGTTGACATGGAACGCCGATTAAAGCAGGCAGGATATCCGACTCTGGTGGTGAGCAGGTAAAAGTCCGGTCCCGTTCGTCTGATTCTGCGCAAGCTCGATTCCGCGCTTCGCGCTCCATCTCGCTCGCGGGCGTCCGCCCTATGCCGGAAAGAAACGACTCAGCCGATTACAAGCCAGCTTGCATCGTCTGAGTCGTTTCTTTCCAGCGCAGGATCAGACTTGTATCCGAAAACCGAGCGCACTCTTGATTTTTTTTATGTATCGTATTACAATGGTGGAGTAAATAATTGACACACTGTTTTTTGCAGAGGAATGGAGGATTTACAATGGAGAAGAAAAATATTGACTGGGCCAATCTCGGTTTTGGTTATATGCCCACGGACAAGCGATATGTATCAAATTATAAGGACGGGAAATGGGACGAAGGCGCACTGATCGACGATCCGAATATCGTAATGAATGAATGTGCCGGCGTACTGCAGTATGCACAGACAGTATTCGAAGGCATGAAGGCATATACAACTGAAGATGGCCACATCGTAACCTTCCGCCCGGATCTTAACGCCGCACGTATGGTAGATTCCGCAAAGCGCCTTGAGATGCCGGTATTCCCGGAGGATCGTTTTGTCGACGCGGTTGTGCAGACTGTGAAGGCAAACGCCGCATATGTTCCGCCTTACGGATCCGGAGCCACATTATATATCAGACCGTATATGTTCGGAATCAACCCGGTCATCGGAGTAAAGCCGGCAGATGAATATCAATTCCGTGTATTTACCACGCCGGTAGGCCCCTACTTCAAAGGCGGCGTAAAACCGATCACCATCTGTGTCTCTGATTTCGACCGCGCAGCGCCGCATGGAACAGGGCACATCAAAGCGGGACTGAACTACGCAATGAGCCTTCATGCCATTGTGACCGCTCATGCGAACGGCTTTGACGAAAACATGTATCTGGATTCCGCAACCAGAACAAAGGTGGAAGAAACCGGTGGTGCAAACTTCCTGTTTGTCACAAAAGACAACAAGATCGTAACCCCTCACTCCACGACGATCCTCCCGTCTATTACGAGAAGATCTCTGATGTATGTTGCCGAACATTATCTGGGACTGGAAGTAGAAGAACGAGATGTATACTTTGACGAAGTAAAAGACTTTGCAGAATGCGGTCTGTGCGGAACCGCAGCTGTGATCTCACCGGTCGGAAAAGTCGTAGACCACGGAAAAGAAATCTGTTTCCCGAGCGGAATGGAGAAGATGGGACCGACGATCCAGAAACTGTACGACACTCTGACAGGCATCCAGATGGGACACATCGAAGCGCCGGAAGGATGGCTGAAGGTGATCGAGTAACTCTGAGAACAGAAATCGTTTCTTCCAGCACATGGAGAAAAGATTTGTACAAATCAATAAGATCAGACAGAAATTCAGCGGCGTGCAGCATCATTCCCGATGCAGCACGCCGCTGATGTCTTATGTTCTCTATTTCTTCTACTCTGTCAGTCCCTGCGCCTCGATCACTTCGATCACGCTGTCTACATATTTCTCGCAGATTTCATCAGAAGCCGCTTCCACCATAACGCGGATCACCGGCTCCGTCCCGCTCTCACGGACAAGGATTCTTCCGTCCGTCCCCAGAGCATCAGCCGCTTTTTTCACAGCCTCCTGTACCGCCGGATTCTCCTGCGCAGTCTTCTTGTCTTTCACGCGGACGTTCTTAAGCAGCTGCGGATAGATCTTCACCTCATCCGCCAGTTTTCCAAGGCTCTGTTTCTTCTCCAGGATCACTTCCATCACCATAAGAGATGTCAGGATCCCATCTCCGGTCCTTGCGTGTTTGCTGAAGATAATATGGCCGGACTGCTCCCCTCCGAGAACATATCCGTTTTTCATCATATTTTCATAGACATACTTGTCACCCACTGCAGTCTGCTCATACTTCATGCCGATCTTATCGCATGCTTTGTACAGCCCCAGGTTGGACATGATCGTTGTCACGATCGTGTTGTCTTTCAGCCTTCCCTGTTCCATCAGATATTTTCCGCAGACATACAGGATGCGGTCGCCATCCACCACATTGCCGTTCTCATCCACGGCGATACATCTGTCCGCGTCACCGTCATAGGCAAATCCCACATCCAGTTTCTTTTCTTTTACGAACTCCTGGAGGACTTCAATATGGGTGGAACCGCAGTTTGTATTGATATTGGTCCCGTCAGGCTCGTTATTGATCACGTATGTTTTTGCTCCAAGCGCGTCGAACACGCTCTTTGCGATCGTAAACGCACTTCCGTTTGAACAGTCGAGACCGATCCGCATATCCTTGAAGGATTTTGTGGCAAGTGAGATCAGATGTCCGATATAGCGGTTTCTCCCCGCCGCATAATCGATGGTCCGTCCTATATTTTCCCTTGTTGCCAGAGGCAGTTCTCCGATTTCCCCGTCGATATACGCTTCGATCTTCTCCTCTACTTCCGCCTCCATCTTATGTCCGGCGCTGTTGATCACCTTGATCCCATTGTCATAGAACGGGTTATGGCTTGCGGAGATCATCAGTCCGCAGTCGAAATCCTCTGTTCTTACCACATAAGATACACTCGGTGTCGTTGTCACATGAAGAAGGTACGCGTCCGCCCCGGAAGCTGTGATCCCCGCTGCCAGAGCATACTCAAACATATAGCTGCTCCTTCTTGTATCTTTTCCAATCACCACCCTTGCCTTGTGATCCTGACTGAAATACCACCCCAGATAACGTCCTACTTTAAATGCATGTTCCACGGTCAGCACCACATTTGCCTCACCGCGGAACCCATCAGTCCCAAAATATTTTCCCATGTCTGACTACCTCTTTATTCTTACTTTATAAGTATATGTACCGGGACAGGTGCACTTTCCCTGCACAGCACACTTTTCATTATATTACTATTACAGAATAGTTACAAGTGTTTCTTTTTTGTTAAGCATGGCAGTAACAATTCTGTCATTATAGTAGCACAGATGCATTCTTGCGAGATGAAATTGGTGAAAATCACAGTTTCTTCCACACTTCTTTTACGGTATACTATATTAGAATCTGCGATTGTGCGGATATTTATGCTCACCTGATTACTGATTAAATTCCACGGAGGTTTCCAATGATAAAACTCATCGCAAGCGACCTGGATGGCACGCTGCTCCAGAATGGCGCCCAGGAGCTCACTCCCCGCGCTATTCAGCTCATACATGAACTGACACAGAAAGGGATTCATTTTGTCGCAGCCAGCGGGCGTCAGTACGACAACGAACGGCGGGTCTTCGATGCAATAAAGGATGAGATTTCCTATATCGGAGAAAACGGTTCTGTCTGCATTCATCAGGGAAAGGTCATCTCACGCGGCATCATCGAGGACGAACTCGCTTTCCGCATCATCCGGGAAATAAAAAAAGAGGCAAACTTTGATATCGTCGTCTCACGGGAAGATACCTGCCTGATCGAGGATAATAACCCGGATTTTGTAAACCACATCGTAAACATCATGCATAACACGACCGAGATCGTAAACGATCTCTCAAAGGTCAAAGGACCGGTCCTCAAGATCGCTGTCGCAAACATGAAGGACGGTCCTCATATCATAGATAAATATTTAAAACATCTGCAGGATATGTTTGGTTCCGAGATCAAGGTCGTGACCTCGGGAAATATCTGGATCGACTTTATCGCCCCCGGCACTAACAAGGGAACCGCTCTCAGACACCTGCTGGAACTGTTTGACATCCGTCCGGAAGAATGCGTTGCTTTCGGTGACCATTACAATGATATCGAAATGCTGGAACTGGTTGGACAGAGTTATGCCATGTCTAATGCTGCTCCGGGTATCTCTTACTATGCTGACTATGTGACAGATTCCGTGGAGGATGTGCTGGAAGATATCCTGGCAGGGCTCAACTGATGTGTGTAAGAATAAAGCAGGTGCCGTGTACTTTTGCAAAAGTACACGGCACCTGCTTTATTCTTACACACATCTTCATCCTACTTCAGTTCCACCACCGCATACGGTTTCCCGTCCCCGTCGCAAAGTTCTGCCACCGCGCGGTCTGTCTCTCTGGATACCTTCGGATAAATGATATCTCCAAGGACCGCCGACTTCTTATAGTCCACCCTGAGCTGTCTCACGCTCATTTCACGCGGCAGTACCTCCAGCGCCATCTGTACATACTGACAGTTGTTGACATGTTCGTTCGTATCTATATGGTATCTGCGCACAGGAAAGGGCTCCATCTCTTCACAATTTTCCGGCATCAAAATCTTACGTCCCTCGTAAGGCATGTCCAGCGGCTCTTCTGTCCCGTATGGCTCAATGTGCTCTTTTGCCGGACGGGTCGGACGTCCCTTTTCCAGGTCCATAAATACCCAGATGGAATTCGCACATGCAATCTGTTTTCCATTCTCATCTTTCATATAGAAGTTTCTGTTCCCGTAAAGCCCCTTGAATTCTGTGGGAAACGTTCCCGTCGTGATATGTTCTCCAAGCTTCGGATATCGGTCAACGATCACCTGCCAGTAGGAGAGGACCCACGCTTTTCTGTCCGCTTTCAGCCGCCCCATCCCCAGGCCTACCTCCTCAGAATGAAATGTACTGCAGTCCTGAAAATAATTGATCAGCGCAGGAAGGGTCATTTTCCCTGTATGATCGATCTCGCTGTAACGTACTCTTCCGCCAAATTCATACATTTTCGTTTCTTCCTTTCTCTACTCTTCTGTTTTCGCAACATAATTATACTCAGCCGTGATCGCACACTCATATCTTCTGTCAATCCTCTTTATGCGTTCCGCCAGTTCCAGCGGAAGTTCAGATCTGGTCTTTTCGTCATACTCGATCGGGATGACCATATCAAAGATCAGGTTGGTCTGCCCCTCGCCATGGACCACACGGAAATCATGGATGCTGCATGCCGGATCCATTTCTCTCAGGATTTCCAGTGTCCTTTCCTTTATTTCAAGCACTTTCTCGTCTCTCATCTCCACCGGATCCATATGTATCACAAGAAACAGCCCAAGCTTCTTTCCTGCTTCTCTCTCAATCCGGTCAATGATCTCATGAGAAACCTCAATATCCACGTCGTTTGGCACTTCTGCGTGAATAGACGCCATGCTGCGTCCCGGACCATAATTATGTACGATCAGGTCATGCGTCCCCTCGATCCCGTCATAGTTCTCCACGAAATTCTTGATCTTTTCGTATACTTCCGGGTCGATTGCCTCTCCGATCAGCGGTTCCAGCGTATCTCTTGCGATCCCGATGCCCGCCCACATAACGACGAGGGCAACGCCCGCTCCCACGATACCGTCAATATTGATCCCGGTCGCTCCGAAAAAGACCAGAGACAGGACGGTCGCCCCCGTGGTAATCACATCCCCCATCGAATCTGTAAATACCGCCTTCATCACCTTCGAATCGATCTTCTCTCCCAGTTTCCGGTTAAAGATCCCCAGCCAGAGTTTCACTGCAATGGACAAAAGCAGGATCACAACAGACACCAGACTGAAGGTCATCGCCTCCGGGTTCCGGATCTTTCCAATGGAGTCCTTCAAGAATGTGAATCCGACCTCGATCACAAGAAAGGACACTACGAGGGCGGCAATATATTCCATCCTTCCGTGCCCAAACGGATGGTCCGCGTCCGCCGGTTTCTCCGCCATTTTCACCCCAACGAACCCGATGATGGAAGATCCCGCATCGGACAGGTTGTTGAATGCGTCCGCAGTAACTGAGACACTGTGCAGGATGATGCCTACCACAAACTTCACTGCAAACAGAAAAACATTACAGAAGATGCCCACAAAACTGGCGAGCACTCCGTACGCCGTTCTCACAGACACCTTCTCCACGTCTTCATAATCTTTTATAAAATGTCTTACCAAAAATTCTGTCATTCTTATTTTCCTTTCCAGAAATACCAGCTTATCTTAAAATCAGATGTCGCTGTTACTTCGGAGTATTCCTCTTCCGTCAATACATTCTTTATCTTCTCACGGTTTCCATCCTCGTCCACTACGTTGACCGTATTCCCAAAACTGAGTCCCGGGTAAAGCACACACCACCAGTTGTGCCCTTCAGCCTCTCCGATCTCCACGCGAAGTGCCCGATAATTTCCCGCAGGGAAAAACAGGTCATCATAAGTTCTGTCAGAGAACCAGCAGGTGGTCACCGCCGCGTTCACCGTATCATTCGAGCCGGCTTCCGCCAATACTTCTCTTCCCGCCTTCTCGATCCCGTCTGTGTGTTCCCGCACCCAGCTTTCCGTTTCCTTCAGAGACAGTCCTTCCGGCAATTCACGAACAAGATACGCTGCCACCGCATCACGCACTTCCATTTTCAGCTCCTGGTCCTCTTTGCTGTCGCTGTTCGCGATCACATGGAACCGCAGGATCTCATCCGAGATCTCCTGCTGCATCCCGGCTTCTGCCGCGGCCCCTGTCTGACAGAATATCAGGCCAGTCACCACCACTGACAGAAGCACTGAGAGGATAAAAATAATCTGATTCTTATATCTGTCCGTATTGTATGAGAAATCCATATGTATTCCCTCCATATTCCATATATTTACTGAATCCTATATGGAGTATGGACAGAAATGGGAGGATTATTCCGAATATTCTGAATTTATTACTCAATGGGTGCCGTGTACTTTTTCAAAAGTGCCTGACACTTTTTAAAAAGTACACGGCACCCATTAAAAAAGATCAACTACTCTTTCTGCCTCAAAGTCCCCACCACGGTATTTACCTGATTATTGATATGCTGTCCCGTGATACCGGTGGCCTTTTCTTTATCCCCCGCCGCGATCGCGTCGATGATCGCCTTGTGCTCGGCAATGAGCTGAGGATAGCACTCTTTTTTCTTCAGGTATTCGATCCGGTAGCGGTACATCTGCTCCCGCAGATTGTTGAGGAGCTGGATCAGTCTCCGGTTATCGGTAGCCTCGAAGATCACGTCATGGAACGCTACATCCGCCTCAGCGATCTTTGTGATGTCATCACTGTCCAGTATATCACGAAAATGGAGTGCAGCCGATTTCAGCTGCTCAAGTCCTTTGTCATCGATCCGCTCACAGGCAAGCTGTACCGCCAGCTCTTCCAGAGCGCACCGCACTTCCAACACGTCACGCAGGTTTTTCTCAGTGATCTCCGCCACTTCAGCACCCTTACGGGGAATCATAAGAACAAGCCCCTCCAGTTCAAGTTTACGGATTGCTTCCCGGATGGGCGTTCTGCTCACTCCCAGTTTGTTGGCAAGCTGGATCTCCATCAGCCTTTCTCCAGGCTTCAGCTCTCCCCGGAGGATTGCCTGTCTCAGTGTATTAAACACAACATCCCTCAAAGGGAGATATTCATTCATCGTAACTTTAAAATCTGTACTCATACTAGTTCCTCCTGACACTGTGTATATTCGTGACATACACCTGTTTTGCAAGCGCCATGTCTCTTATATTCTTCTGTGCTTTTTTTGCCGAAGCCCGGCTCTCAAACAATCCGAATACAGTTGGACCGCTGCCGCTCATCATAGCGCCCAGCGCACCTGCCGCGTACATTTCCTTTTTAATATCATTGATCACAGGATGCATCGGGATCGTCACATCCTCCAGCACATTTCCCATGGATGATGCGATCCTCTTAAGATCCCCGGCTTTCAATCCTTCAATGATCCCGTCAATATCCGGATGCTCTGCGATTTCTTTTGAATCCAGCGCCTCATACACTGTTTTAGTGGAAACGCTGATCGGCGGCTTTGCGATGAGCACCGTGCATTTCGGCATAGGCGGAAGTGCGCTCAGTTCCTCGCCGATCCCTTCAGCGAGCACAGTCCCTCTCATAATACAGTATGGCACATCTGCCCCCAGTTTTACTCCCCGCTCCATCAGTTCCTGCGTGGTAAGATGAAGCCCGAACATACGGTTCATCCCAAACAACACTGCGGCAGCATTGGAACTGCCGCCTGCAAGCCCCGCCGCTACAGGGATGTGCTTGTCCAGCCGGATCCGGATCCCTCCGCTGATGCCAAACTCCTCGATCAAAAGCTGAGCCGCTTTATACGCAATATTCCCCTCTCCGGTTGGCAGGAATCCAAGGTTTGTCTCCACCCGGATCCCCGGCTCTTTCAGCTTCATAAGTTTTACCGTATCATACAGATAGATCGACTGCATGATCATGCGTACGTCGTGATATCCGTTTTCTCTTCTCCCAAGTACATCCAGCCCCAGATTGATCTTTGCCAGTGCTTTTAATTCGATCTGATTCATCCTGTGTCCCCCGATCTGCTGCCACACGCAGAGTCTTCTCCGATTTTTATGAAAAGGTTACAACTCACGCCTCCGGTATTTCCGGATCCGCGCGGGCTGTAACCGCATGAACTCCACATGTCTCATACATTGTATCTTGTATACATTACTACAGTATACTCATATTTTCTTTAAAAATCAACAGCTTATCCCCGGATTTTGTGGATTCTGTCTCCAGACCGTTCACTTCCATTATGCCCTCTATTGTGGTCATATATTTCTTTGCCAGGCCCCAGAGATCCTCGCCCTCCTGCACGATATGTCCGACGATCCCCGGCCGGCGCTCCATTTCTTCCATATTAACAGGCTGCATTTCCGCCTCAGTGATCACTTCCACAGGCACAGGTTTCCTTACAAATGTATCAAACGAAAGCACGGCTTTGACTTCCACAGCCTCACTCCCCGCAAGAGTGACCAGGAGCTGTTCCACATGGTACGCCATATTATTGCAGGCGTTGTCAGTCATCCCGGCACATTCAATGAGATAGGAGAACGGGATCATCCCCTGCCAGCTCCCGTAAGGTTCCATATCGTCTGCACGCATATAAAGAAATGAAACATGCAGGATCCCTTCCACCCGGATTCCTTCCGGGGTATTCTGTACATGCTCCGGCTGGATACTTCCCCGGCTGTGCATGATCTGCAGGACATCATCCTTTAGCTCCGGAAGTTCCAGCCGCTCCGTCACCCTGCATTTTGACTGGTTCTGCATCAGCAATTCTTCATAGACCGCCTCCCGGGTCTGAAATACACACTGCTTTTCCAGACAATACATATCCTCCAGGAGCTCCATCTCCTCTTCCCCGTAAATGTTCATCCTCAGCCCCAGAGTGCCCTCGATCCCCAGGATCCGCATCTCTCCGTCTCCGTCCATCCGGATATCTACCAAACTATCCTCCAGTACAGGATGCACATAATAATACATGTCTTCTGTCACCCCGTCGCAGGAGATCCGCCCCTCCCACGGAACCGTCTGGGTGATCCAGTCCGGCTTCTCCTCCCCGGAAAGATACATGCAGAATATAAGAAGCTCTCCCCGAAGCAGCAATTCATCCTGGCCTGCACGGATATCCAGCTTCCGTACCTCCACCTCAGAGAGCAGGATCTGCCCGATACTCTCCTTCGTTCCCGGCAGAGTGATCTCCTCTTTGATCCGGCAGGTATCCTTTCTCGTGACCGCAAGCGTGAGCAGATTGATCTTCTTCATCTTCTTATAGACCGGGATATCACTTTCCACATCCACTGTGGTCTCCTCATTCTCCAGCCGCTCCCGGCCGATCTCAAGCTCCACCATCACCCGCAGACTCAGTTTTCTTGAATTTACCACAGATGCTGTGAATTCTGTCCGCACGTTCTGGATAAAAAATGTATCGTCCTCCGCTTTTTCCGTATATACCATTTCCTCAAAGGGAAGTTTTCCCTCCAGTACAGCCGGTTTCGGATCGACGGAAGACGTTACATATAAGATCCTGAAATATACTTTCCCCACGATCCTCACATAGTTCTCCACAAGGCGGATATCCTCTGTCTTTACCTCCGCCGTCCCCTGTATGATCCGCTGTACATCTTCCTTCGCATCCGGCACGTTGTAATCCTCATCCAGATAAAACTGGTCAAATGACCGCTTTCCTTCCTTGACATAATGAATCGGTTTCCTGACTAACTCCATCCCTGTCCTCCTCAATCAAAAATGACATTTTTCCCGACATCCTCGAGCTGGATCACCACATAAGGAAATGTGGTGATCTCTTTTGTCTCCTCCCCCTTTTCCGGTCCCAGAAGGTTTGTATGTATATAGACCGCATCTTCTGTTTCATACAGTCCGTTCACTTCCACGCTGTATCCCGTCGTAAGCTGTGCCCCATACCCTTCCGCAATATAGAGGAACCCCTGGTCTGCATAGGTCAGCTTGAACGGCGTTGTCTTATTTTTTTCGATCAACAGCTTAAGCTCTTCGGGCGCTGTGTCTTTATCAAGCACGGTAAATTCCAGATCCCTTATCTTCTGCGTCTTCTGCGGCCTTGTGACGCACCCTGCCAGAAGACAGGCGAAAACGCATACAGCACAGAGACTTGCGCAAATTCTGCCGAACTGTTTCACCTGCAATTTCCCCGCAGCATTTTCCCTATAAACATATGTAGTTCCGGCGCCGATTATTCCAGCACGGAAAGGAAAAGCCGCGGCCGAACATAGTACCTCGGGGTATAACTGTAATCTGGACATTGATACAGTTATTGAAACTTGTGTCTATTATCTTGTTTTTTCCATATCGCTATTGTATAATGAGAAAGGCACTCTGACGCCATGATATTAACGTAAAAGAGGGTTATCCGATGTTTCGATTTATATGTATCGCAATTTTTCTTTTCTTATATCTTACTCTCACTATCCCGGTCCTGATCGTGGAATGGATCATCGGGAAATTCAACCCATATGCACGGGACATCAGCTCCCTTCGCATCGTTCAGTGGGCCTTCCGCTTCATCCTCCGGCTTACCGGAGTGAAGACGACTGTGATCGGGGAGGAGAATGTTCCGGACGAACCGGTCCTGTTCATAGGAAATCACAGGAGTTATTTTGATATCCTGCTGACTTACAGCCGGTGCAAAAGACTGACAGGCTACATTGCCAAAAAAGAGATGGAGCGCTATCTCACTCTCACCACATGGATGAAGCGTCTTCACTGCCTTTTCCTTGACAGAAAGAATCCAAAAGAAGGACTCAAAACAATCCTTCAGGCAGTCGACCACATCAAAAACGGGATTTCGATCTGCATCTTCCCTGAAGGGACAAGGAATGCCGGAGAAGAGCTGACCATGCTTCCTTTCAAGGACGGAGCATTTAAGATCGCGACCAAAAGCGGCTGCGCGATCGTACCGATCTCCCTGAATAACACTGCGGAGATCTTCGAAAATCATATCCCGAAGATCAAGAAGACCCATGTCGTCATCGAATATGGGAAGCCGATCTATCCGGATCAGCTGGACAAGGACACCAAACGCCATATCGGTGATCATGTGGAGAACATTATAAGAGAGACGATCAAAAAAAATGCGGAGCTGGTTTAACCAGCTCCGTTTTTATGATCCTTTTTCTTTCCCGAATGATCTCCCTGCTCTGATCCTTCATGTTTTCTCACATGATCTCCCCCAGGAAGCTCTCGCCGTCTCCACTGTAACTGATCCCGAAGAATTCTGCGATCGCAGCGGAAATATCCGCGTAGCTCTTTCTGGTTCCGAGGTTCACCCCATTCTTCACCTTCTCCCCGCAGCAAAAGAGCGGGACGTACTCCCTGGTGTGGTCCGTTCCCGGGAATCCCGGGTCACACCCGTGATCCGCTGTGATCATGAGCACATCGTCCTTACGCATCTTCGGAAGGAACTCATCCAGCCTCCTGTCAAACGCGTTCAGTGCATCCGTATACCCCTTCACATCATTCCGGTGGCCGTACAGCATGTCAAAATCCACCAGGTTCACAAAACACAGTCCGTCGAAATCCTCCTCCAGAAGAGAGAGCGTCACATCCATGTTCTTCTCATTCCCCTCATTGGGAAATGTCCTTGTCAGTCCCCGTCCCGCGAAAATATCGTAGATCTTTCCCACTCCGATGACGTCTTTTCCCGCCGCCTTCATCATGTCAAGGATCGTGTCTCTGGGCGGTTCCAGGGAGAAGTCATGGCGGTTCACGGTCCTGGTAAAGTTCGGAGCTTCCCCGATATAGGGCCGCGCGATCACACGCCCCACTGCGTTGTCCCCGGTGAGCATCGCTCTGGCAGTGCGGCAGCCCTCATACAGTTCCTCGAGAGGGATCACCTCCTCATGCGCCGCGATCTGGAACACACTGTCCGCAGAAGTGTAGACGATCCACTTTCCGGTCCGCATCTGCTCCTCTCCGTATTTTCTGATCATCTCTGTTCCGGAGCCCACTTCATTGCAGATCACGCCGCGCCCCGTCTTCTCCGCGAACTCATCGAGCAGCTCCTGCGGAAATCCCTCCGGATAAGTGGGCATCGGCTTTGGTGAGATCACACCTCCGATCTCCCAGTGTCCCATTGTCGTATCCTTCCCTGCCGACTGCTCCTGAAGCTTCCCGCAGCAGCCAAGCTCCGGCACGCCTCTCTCTGAAAGGGGCGCCTGCATATCCGCTTCTTTGCGCTCAAAGGAAGTACCCTCGATCTGATACAGTCCCATTTTCTCCATGTTCGGCACCGAAAGCCGTCCGCTTCGGATACAGGTCCCGAACGTATCGCTGCCCACATCCCCGAACCGGTCCGCATCCGGTTCATATCCTACGCCGGCGCTGTCAAGTACGATAAGAAATACACGTTTTGCCATTTTGATCTTCCTTTCTGCAGCCTGCGCAAAAACAGGCTGGTCAATTCACTCTGTCTGTAAAACATTATGCCATAATTTCTGCCCAAATACAAACAGACCGGCTCCTTTCAATCATATCCTTTTACTTTTCCCCGACATATGGTATAATCCAAAAGAAAATCGCAAATCACAGCCGATTACCGGCGACAAAAGACACTCAAATATTTCAGCCCGCGCAGATGCCGCCCTATCCGGCGCCTGTGCAGGAGCGGACAAATGAAAAGAGGGAAAAAATATGAGTGCACAGAATCTCACCCTGCTGACAGATCTCTATGAGCTGACAATGATGCAGGGCTACTTTGAAACTCAGGCAAATGAGACCGTTATCTTTGACATGTTCTTCCGGGAGAATCCGAACAAGAGCGGTTATTCCATCATGGCGGGACTGGATCAGGTCATCGATTACATTAAAAACCTGAACTTCTCCTATGAAGACGTGGACTATCTGCGTGGTCTCGGGATCTTCAGCGAGGACTTTCTTCATTATTTAAGCGGATTCCATTTCAGCGGTGACATCTACGCCATCCCGGAAGGAAGCGTGATCTTCCCGCGCGAACCGCTGGTCAAGGTGGTCGCTCCGATCATGGAAGCTCAGCTTGTAGAGACCGCGATCCTGACTATCATCAACCATCAGTGCCTGATCGCAACGAAAGCCTCCCGTGTTGTCCACGCGGCAAGAGGGGACGGCGTCATGGAATTCGGGCTGCGGCGCGCCCAGGGACCGGACGCCGGGCTGTACGGCGCAAGGGCTGCCGTTATCGGCGGCTGTGTGGGTACGTCCAATGTACTGGCCGGCGAGATGTTTGACGTTCCGGTCCTTGGAACTCATGCACACAGCTGGATCATGAGTTTTAAAGATGAATATACTGCTTTTAAGGAATATGCACGGCTCTATCCAAACGCCTGCACACTCCTTGTGGACACTTACGACACACTGAAGTCCGGAGTCCCCAACGCGATCCGTGTATTTAAGGAAATGCGGGATGCCGGGATCCATCCGAAGAGTTACGGCATCCGTCTTGATTCCGGTGACCTGGCCTATCTTTCCAAAAAGGCGCGGAAAATGCTCGATGACGCGGGCTTTCCCGATGCGGTCATTGCTGCCTCGAACGACCTGGATGAATTTCTGATCAACGACCTGAAGATCCAGGGCGCTGCGATCACTTCCTGGGGTGTGGGCACCAACCTGATCACATCCAAGGACTGTCCGTCCTTCGGCGGAGTATACAAACTCGCCGCGATCCAGAACGAGAACGGGGAGTTTGTCCCGAAGATCAAGATCTCTGAAAATGTGGAGAAGATCACCAACCCGGGCAACAAGACGATCTACCGGATCTATGACAAAGAGACCGGCAAGATGCGCGCGGACCTGATCTGCTTCGTCGATGAAGAGTATGACACTTCCAAAGATCTGCTTCTCTTTGATCCGAATGCGACCTGGAAGAAGACCCGTCTCGAAGGCGGAACATACACGATGAAAGAGATCCTGAAACCGGTCTTTATCCGGGGCGAATGTAAGTATCAGTCTCCGACGGTCACGGAGATTGCAGAGTTCTGCAGACAGGAGAAGGAAACTCTCTGGGATGAGACAAAGCGTCTTTTCAATCCGCACAAAGTATATGTGGACCTTTCCCAGAAGCTTTACGATACCAAGACCGCGCTTCTGAACCGCGTTAATATCTGATCTGTCTCCTGCATGGAACAGGTTTCTGTAAATGTAGATTTTATCGGGCATCTGAAACGGATGCCCGTAATCATGAAAGAAAAAGGGGTATAAATATCATGAAGATCATAGTTTTAGCCGGAGGACTCAGTACGGAACGCGACGTTTCTCTTTCCTCCGCAGCCGGAATCTGCCGGACACTGCTTGAGAAAGGACATGACGCATATCTTCTGGATGTATTTCTGGGACTTAACGATCCGCCGGAGAATCTGGAAGATGTATTCACTCTGCCCGGACACGGGCTGGAAATTGCCGGAAACATCGGAACCGAGGAGCCGGACCTTGAAGCGGTCAAGGCTTCCCGCCCGGATCAGTCCGACTGTTTCCTGGGCCCCAATGTCATTGAACTCTGCCGCATGGCGGATATCACATTTCTGGGACTCCACGGCGGTGAGGGCGAGAACGGGAAACTTCAGGCCACATTTGACCTGCTGGGCATCCGGTATACCGGCCCCGATTCTCTGGGCTGTGCGGTAGCGATGGATAAAGGCTTCACCAAGCAGGTGTTCCTGCAGTCCGGAGTCTCCACTCCGGACGGAGTGTGTCTGCACAAAAACCAGGCTGACCGCTCCCTTGCTTCACTGGGCCTGTCTCTTCCCGTGGTTGTAAAACCGTGCTCCGGCGGCTCCAGCATCGGCGTATATATCGTCAATACAGAAGCAGAGTATAAAGACGCTCTGGAAAAATCATTCCGGTACGAAGATGAAGTGGTCGTCGAAACCTATATCAAAGGACGTGAATTTGCCTGCGGTATCATTGACGGAGAAGCGCTTCCTCCCATTGAGATCATCCCGAAAAAAGGATTCTTTGACTATGCAAACAAATATCAGGACGGAGCCACCGAGGAGGTGTGTCCTGCCGATATCAGCGAGGAGATCTCCGATCGGATGAAAGAGCTGACCGTCAGGGCATACCACGCTCTGAAACTCAGCGTGTACAGCCGGGCTGACTTCCTTCTCGACAAAGACGGGAATCTCTACTGCCTGGAAATGAACACTCTGCCCGGTATGACAGCGGCCAGTCTGCTCCCGAAAGAGGCAAGAGTTGCCGGGATCGAATACGGCGATCTGTGCGAACTGATCATTCAGAAATCACTTGAAGCCAGATATCAGTAGACCGATGGAGCAAACCGCAGCGACCGTTTAAGGCCCACTTTCGCATCAGCAATTCAGAGTCAATATAAGAAAGGATTTTGTGACTTATGAAAAATATGTCCTTACAGAAAATCGCAGAAGCCTGTGACGGGATCTACCGCGGGGACCTCGAAAAGGCATCCCTCGAAGTCTCCAGTGTCGTGATCGACAGCCGGAAGGTCCAGAAAGACAGCCTGTTCATCGCGATCAAAGGCGCCCGGGTAGACGGACATTCCTTCATTCCCCAGGTCATGGAAGACGGAGCACTCTGCGCCGTCTCCGAACAGGATCTGGGTGATGTTCCCTATCCCTACATAAAGGTAGACTCCTGCGAACAGGCATTAAAAGATATCGCAGAGCATTACCGCCGCTCCCTTGACATCAAGGTTGTCGGAATTTCCGGCAGTGTGGGAAAGACCAGCACCAAGGAGATGATCGCCTCTGTTCTGAGCGAGAAATATAACGTCCTCAAGACAGAAGGAAACTTCAACAATGAGATCGGACTCCCCCTCACCGTCTTTCGCCTTCGCGAGGAGCACGAGATCGCAGTCCTGGAAATGGGGATCAGCAATTTCGGCGAGATGACCCGCCTGGCGAAAGTCGCCCGTCCGGATATCTGTGTCATCACGAACATCGGCGTGGCACATATCGAAAATCTCGGCTCACGGGACGGAATCCTGAAGGCAAAGACCGAGATGTTCGACTACATGAATCCGGAAGGGACCATCATCCTGAACGGAGACGATGATAAGCTGTGCGGCTTTGTCCCGCAGAACGGCATTGCCCCCGTATATTTCGGCCTCGATCCTTCCTGCCCCTATCACGCAGGCGCCACCAGAAGCATGGGGCTGCGCGGGACAACGGCTGAGTTCATCACCCCCGCGGAGCAGTTTGAGGCACATATCTCCATCCCGGGGGATCATATGGTGTACAACGCACTCGCCGGCATCGCAGTAGGGACCGCCCTCGGCATGACCTCAGAGGAGATCCGGCGCGGAATCGAAAAGCTGGTTCCCATCGCCGGGCGCAACAATCTGATCGAGACGGAGCACTATACCATCATTGACGACTGCTACAACGCCAATCCGGCTTCCATGAAGGCTTCCATCGCCGTCCTCTCTGATGCAGATACCCGGACTGTCGCTGTTCTCGGCGATATGTTCGAGCTCGGGGAAGACGGTCCCCAGATGCATTACGATACCGGGAAATATGCGGCGGACCGCGGCATTGATGTGCTCGTCTGCATCGGCGGGCTCTCCGCCGAAATCGCCCGCGGTGCCAGAGAGAATCTGGACGGATCCCAAATGGAGATCCATGAATACGGCACAAAAGATGAGTTCTTTAAGGATGCCGGCAGGATACTCAAAGAGAGAGACACGATCCTTGTCAAGGCTTCCCACGGTATGGAATTCTCAAAGATCGTTGCCGAACTTCAGAATGCTTAAACCATGTACAAAACCAGCCATAGAAAGGCCACCGGCCGAAAAAGCCCTGCGTGCACCGGGATTCCCGGCGCACGCAGTTCTAACTCAGGAGGATTTTTATGAAATACCAGATACTCGTACTCGATCTGGACGGTACGTTGACAAATTCCAAAAAGGAGATCACCGAGCCCACAAGGCAGGCTCTGATCGAGATCCAGAAATCCGGACGTATCGTTGTCCTTGCCAGCGGACGTCCCATCAACGGAGTCGCACCGCTTGCCAAACATCTCCACATGGATGAGTACGGCGGCTATATGCTCTCCTTCAACGGGGCGCGCATCACCTGCTGTTCCACCGGGGAGATCGTCTATGACCGCGCACTCCCTCCCTCCGTCATCCGGCCGGTCTTTGAAACAGTCCGCAGTTATCCGGATGTAGATATCGTCACTTACGCAGGCCCCGAAATTCTCTCCGGGATCCGGCCAAACCAGTATACGGAAAAAGAGGCTGCCATCAACCGAATGACAGTACGTCTTGTAGACGATTTCCCGGCAGCGCTCACCTTTCCCGTAAACAAGATGCTCGTGCCCGGAGATCCCGCCACTCTCGATGTTCTGATGGAGCATCTGAAGAAGCAGTATCACGGACTTTTGAACATTTATAAATCCGAGCCCTACTTCCTCGAGATCATGCCCCAGAATATCGATAAAGCATACTCTCTCAGGAAGCTCCTCGACACCCTCCGGCTCAATGCAGACCAGATGATCTGCTGCGGAGACGGCTTCAACGATCTGTCCATGATCGAGTACGCCGGTCTCGGAGTGGCTATGGCAAACGCCCAGCCGGTCGTAAAAGAGGCCGCTGACTTCATCACCTATTCCAACGATGAAGACGGCGTCCTCCATGTGATCGATCTGTTCCTGCGCTGATTTCTGATCAACGATATAGCTTCATTCCCAGAGTTTTTCAGGGTATCCGGAAATCGGATGCCCTGTTTTATTCCCCAAAAACGTGTGCGGATCAGATTCTCTCCACTTCTCCGAACGCTTTGAGGAACTGTTTTCTTCCATATCCCGGAAATTCCACTTCTATCATCATGTCATCCTCTGATAAAAGGATCCCCTCCCCGTATTTTCTGTGCCGTATACGCTCCGCCGTTCCTTTTTCCGCTGCTCTCTTTCTCCGGATCTGCTCCTGGACTTCCCTGCGCATCTGCTGAAGCCCTTTCCTCTTCTCCTCCTCGCTTCGTATATCCTCCCTCTTCAGCAGGTAGGGCGGGATCATCTTCAGATACCGGCTGGGTTCTCCAAGTACGCCCGGCTCTCCGGGGCTGGTGTACCAGGACAGTTCCAGCTCATTCTTTGCCCTGGTGATCCCCACAAAGAACAGACGCCGCTCCTCTTCCTCCTGCTCAAAGCTCTGACACCGCAGCGGAATCAGCCCCTGATTCACTCCTGTCAGAAATACCGTATCAAATTCCAGGCCTTTGGACGCATGGAGCGTCATCAACTTTACCGTTCCATCCCCGGCATTTCCGCCTGCTCCCGGAATCCCCTCTTCTTCATCCGGGGTTTTCTCTCCCGCATCCATCTTCATGCCATAAAGAGCCGAGTTGTTGAGAAACTCCCGCATCCTTTTTACAAAATCCTCCCCTTCCCAATCCTTCTGTTCTGCGCCTTTTTTCTGCTCCTGCTGCATCTCCATATGCTTTTCCGTTTTCCCGGTGTCCCTGCCGCAGCACGCCGCGCACATCTTTCTCAGGAACTCCATCACCGTCTGCTCATCCCCCGCATAACTCTCAGATGCAGGATGAAGCGCCTCCCGAAGGTCAAAATACCTGAAGAGTTCTTCCGCCGAGGGACAAGGACTGTCTCCTTCCCCTGTTCCGCAGCAGGAAAACGCTTCCGGAAATCCCCTCATCTTCCGGAAACGCTTTTCCGGGCCCGTCGCCTTTTTATTTTCTCCGGCTTCTCCTGCGTTCCCGCTCCTGTCTGCCTCGCCTTTTGCTTCTGGCATCCGCCCAGAGCAGACGATCTCCTTCGCTTTTTTCTTTGTACATTTCTCGCCGTATTGCGGGTCTGTAAGAACTTGAACCGCCATCTGAGCATCCGAAGGATTTACAGAGAAACGCAATACTTTCACCAGCCAGTTCAGCACCGGTATCTCTTTCAGCGTCTTCTTCACAGAGATCTCATACGGTATCCCTCGCTTTTCAAACACCTTTGCCAGGATTTCCGACTGTCTCTGGAGACGGTAAAACACAGCGATCTCATGATACGGTCTTCCCTCTTTGTGAAGGGCACGGATCCGTTCTGCCAGGTACTCCGCCTCCTGAAACGGATCGTAATGATTCTTTACCAGGATCTTCCCCGCCTCTGTCCTGCTGCCCTCGATCCGGTTCCCAAACTGAAGAAACCGGTTCGCCGCTTCCAGGATCGAGGCATTAGAGCGGTAGTTCATAGGCAGAGTCAGCTCCTTTGCCCCGAACCGATGCTTCAGCAGAAAGAACATATTCTCGCCTGTCCCGCGCCAGCTGTAGATCACCTGGTTCGGGTCCCCAACTGCGAAGAGTTTTGCAGATTTCCTGCTCTCCTCCTCTTCGCCCGGTTCCATTCCTTCTGCTCCACAGAGTGCCTCCAGAAAATCAAGCTGCAGCCGGTCGCTGTCCTGAACTTCATCCACAATGACCCATTCCGGATGCCAGCCGTCCCTTTCTCTTCCGTCCGCTTCCCAGCTGCCTCCCCGGCCGTCGCGCAGAAGCTGCGCGCTCACTCTCAGCAGATCCGCAAAGGACATCTTATTCTGACGTCTCTTCTCCTCTTCCAGAAGCGGATAAAGCCGAAACAGGTCATCCTTGTATCTGGTCTCGTTCTTTCCCGCCAGATACTGTTGATGCTCCTGCTCCATCCGCTTTTTCAGACGGTTCTTATACTTCACTTTCAGCCCCTGCTCCGCAATGATGTCCAGCGCCAGGTCCGTCTCCTCGTCTGGATCCATGACCGTAAACTCTTTCGTCCATCCCGCCGCCTCCACAGGCAGCCGGTTCTTCAAAAGCCGGAGCGCCACGCTGTGAAACGTCCCGAATCCCTGCACCTGTTCCGGCGTTATGCCCGGCTCACGATGAAGAAGACGCTCCGTGATCTCATCCGCTGCCTTGTTCGTAAATGTCAGAACGACCATATCTTCCAGCGGCACGTTTTTCTCCAAATGCAGATACAGGATCTTCTCGATCAGCACCGCGGTCTTTCCGCTTCCCACATTGGCATTCACCACACACGCCGGGCTTTCGTCCAACACAGCTGCCCTCTGACATTCATTTAACTGCATCTGTTTTCTCTTCTCTTCTTCCATCCACATCACCGTTCTTCTGTTCTTTTCTCCCCTGCTTCCGCCTGTCTCAGGAGAGCAGACCGTCATATCTCCGCTGAAGTTTTCCACGAAGCTTCTCGTTTCTCTCCCCGTTTTCCACAACCCGCACCTCAATCCGCATATCCGATGGGCATACTGCATGATATCTCAGTGTATTTTCCAGCCCCCGAAGATTGTCCGGATCTGTCAGCCATTCCTCATAAAATGTATTTCCCACCGTCAGGATCAGCCGGTGTCCCTCTATTTCAACCAGCTCCACAGTCCTCAGAAACGCGCCGCCGCTCTCCCCATTCTGCACCACACTGTCGCAGAATTCCTCCCAATCTTTCGTCAGATTATAGAAAGAAAATCCTTTCTGAATAAACGGGCGTGCATCCTCGATCAATTTCTCTTCAAACTCCGGAGGCTGGCTCTCCTCCAGAAGATTCTTCAACCCCCACAGCACCATCTTCTTATCCAGGTTATAGTCTCCCACGCACGCCGGGCATCCGCTCTCGCAGGAACAGCCCTCCACCATACGGACCGCATTCTCAATGACACGGGACATCACTTCATAGATCTTCTCCGAATACCCCAGCCCGCCTTCGTACTTGTCATAGATATAGAGGGCCACCATCTGTTCCCTGCGTCCGTCCGGGATAACCGCATTATTCGACATCACCGCGTCAATGTCGTCCCGCTCTGTCATGGTGGTCATCATCGCCGCATTTTTCAGCGCATAGCAGATTCCCTCAAAATGATTGTTGAGCACCAGCTCTCCGTTCTGGTTCGGCACAAGGAGGCTTCGGTAGACTTCCACCACGTTTTCCGGGATCTCGATCCACGTACTTTCCGTATCGTAATCCTTCTGAAGCGGCCGGGTCAGCTCTACATACCCCAGATTCTGATGATTGTGGAACTGCAGCTTTTTGTACATGGAGATCACTTCATTCACATTGATATCGCCGAAACGGATCCTCGTCCGCCCCAGTTCCTCCTCCTGAAAGGTCTGCAGGATCCTCGTCTCCTCCGTCCCCGCCGGGACCGTATAGTAGTTTCCCTCAAACGGCACTGCCTCAGCGGTCCGGCTGATCAGATCCAGCTTCAGCACTTCATAGAGCACGCCCTCATGCATATACACCGCACCCGGATGCAGCTCATGATAAGCCTGGGATTCATCCATCTCCGTAACTTCCCTTCCCACGCCCTTTGCCTGCCTTCTTCCGTCTGCAAATTCCACTTCTTCCTTCACGATCAGTTTAAACCGGGTCTTGTCCATGTTGCGCAGACTGTAATCCCCTGCCGGAAATGCCGGCCCCGCCCAGGCAAACCGTCCCGCCAGACTCTTCACTTCCTCCGCATTCATAAGGACCGGGATCACTTCCCCCAGATCCGGAAACAGGGCAGCGTCGTCCAGAGATAGCGGCATCTCCGCTGCCGCCGCACGGATATGAGACAGCTCAATCAGCAGATTATCCGGATCCACGATCGCGTTCTCACTTTCCTGTGAGAACAGCCAGTCCGGATCAATGGCAATATACTGGTCAAAAGGCTGATTCTCAAGGATCAGGTAATTAACACATTTCTTTCCTCCTTCTCCCTCTGCCTTTCCCCCGCTCCGCCCGGCGCGTCCGCTCTGCTGCCAGAAAGAGGCCCTCGTCCCCGGGTACCCTACGATCACGGTAGAGTCCAGACTGCCGATATCGATTCCCAGTTCCAGGGCATTTGTGGAGACGAGTCCGGACAGCTCGCCTTCCGTCATCTTCCGCTCGATCTCCCGGCGTTCTTCCGGAGTATATCCGCCCCGGTACCCGGCGATCTTTCCGCCATCTCCCCGGCCTAAGAACCCGGCCGCGTCCAGCTTGTCCCGTGACTCCTTCAGGACCACTTCCACATTCCTCCGGCTCCGCCCGAATGCGATAAAATGCCGGTCTTCCTCCACAAGTTCCGGGATCAGGTCCGCCGCCACCGAGGACGCGGACCGCCGCCCGTAAATTTTGTCGTTGCTCCCCTTGATCTCCGGCGGCTGGACGATCCGATACTCCTTCTCCGGCGCGGGAGATCCGTCCCGGTCGATCAGGACAAATCTCTCCCCGCAGATCCGTTCTGCCAGTTCCACCGGATTGGCGATGGTGGCAGAACTGCACAAAAACTGCGGCTTCGACCTGTAATATCCGCAGACCCGCTTCATCCTCCGGAAAATATTCGCGAGATGGGCGCCGAACGCCCCTCTGTAACTGTGGAGCTCATCTATGACAACATACTTCAGATTGGTAAAAATAAAATCAAACCCGTATCTGCTGTGGTTTGGCAAAAACGCCGCATTCAGCATCTCCGGGTTGGTCAGAATGATATTTGCGCTCTTTCGGATCCGGCTCCGCTCCGCCTGCATCGTATCCCCGTCGTAAACTCCCGCCGAGATCCGTCCCTCCCCGAAATACTCAAGAAACGGCTGGAGCGCCCGGTACTGGTCTGCGGCGAGCGCTTTCGTCGGGTAGACAAAGACCGCCCGGGTGAGCGGCTCTTCCAGAACCGCCTGCAGCACCGGAAGAAGGAAACTCAACGTCTTTCCACTTGCTGTGGACGTGGTGATCACCACATTCTCTCCACCCTGTGCTTTCTCAAACATCTCCGCCTGGTGGGTATAGAGCCTGGGAATATTATGACTTGTCAGATACTCCCGGATTTCCGTGTGAAGCGCAGCCGGAAATTCATCAAACGACGCCGGACGCGCCGGTGTGATCTTTGTGTATATGGTCAGATCCCGAATATCTTTTGCATTGTGTTCCTTCATTACATCTGCCACCTTTCTTATCCCGTTTCCTCTTCCTGCTCCCTGTATCCCCGGCCCGGTATCCGCCCTGTCATCATCTCCCTCTGGTTGCTGACCATCGCTGGATCCACAGCCAGACGATATGGATATTCTAAATGAAAGGAGGGAAAAGACCGCTTATGGTAAATTTTTTTATTTTTTAATAAATCTTTTCAATATCTCCTGTGATCCCATACTGATCTCGAAAAGACTGCAGATCCGCATCGCTGCGGATCAGCATAACCTCCTCAAACTTCCCGTCCTCAAGCCGCCGGAAACCCGCCACCTGTTCTCCGGTGCAGATGCTGCAGCGGAGGGCGGGACGTTTTAAAGCAGGATCGTAATGTGTCGATGCTGCTTTTTTCTTTTTTAAAAATCCAGAAAACATTGTGCAGCCTCCTTTCCGGCATTTTCTCCGTTCATTTAGAAAGCGGGGATTCCTCGTTCCGTATCAGCATAACTTCTTCAAAATCCCGCCTTCCTGAGCTCGTCCATCATAGCGGGCCGTCTTCGGTATTTCAGCTTCCATCCTGCAGCAATTTTTCCTGCGAGCTCCCTGCCTCCCGGATATTTTGCAATCTTCTTTAAATACATTACCTGTCCTTGGTAAGACTTTCGGTCTGACGTGCGCTCCGCCCATCTCTCCACGTAATCTGCATAGATATCTCTGACTTCCTCCGGGAAATACTTCTTGAGCACACCCTCGTACTGATCCATCAGATAGATCCCCGGATGCTCCTTGATTTCCTTGAGAAGCTGCTCGTACATTTTTTCATTTTCCAGCAGCTTATAATGGACTCCCCACGTAGACTTGGACGCCAAAAGGCGCTCCCTCTCTCGCTCCCACTCCGCCTCTGTACATAAGTCCTTCAGCTTTAAAATATATGTCAGATTATTCTGAGAACAGTGATATACATGCCAGATCAGTTCCTCCCTGTAAGCTTCCTACTGTCCCGGTATTCTCTGATATCCCCCTGGGAATAATGAAGCTTTTCCATAAGAGCAATCCGCTTGAGCACACAATTTGCACACTCTTGCTCCCTGCTCCAATTGCTTTCATCCGTGCTGTGCTCCAGTTTTTTGATCGATTCATCCAGATACTCAAGATTCTCCCGCAGCAGTTCTTCATCATGAAATTCGTTCAAAAGAAACTCTTGAATATACTCTCCCATATATTCTGGTATGTTGCGATGTCTCCGCTTTTTAAACCACTGGATCATCTCTTTTTCTTCTGCTTCATCAGCTGCACACACAATCTGCTTCCAGTACTCATAGCACAAGGAGGCCGCCTCACTTGTCTCTCCGTCAGAGTCATCTATTTCTCGTTCGGCAATTTCCATGAATACATAATTTGTCAGCTCAAATGCTCCCTTAATATATCCCCGCTCGATCAGCGTCGGGACATTTTCATCCAGAACGGCGCCAGCCGATTTCATCGATCCGAGTCTTCAAGCGCGCCAAAAACGCCGGATTTTCAGTCCCATACTGCAGCATCAGTCTGTTATGCAGAGACTGATCATTGTCAGCCAGAGATACGACCAGCTCACGCAGCTCCTTCTCCGGGATATCCGCCACGATCTTCTGCAGACTGCTGATCCGCTCATTGCGCATATCACTCGGATTCCGCGCCCCGGTTTCTGACGCTTCCCCATTATCTACCGCATAAAGGACAGCCGCCATATGCTTGCAGTAATTCCCATCATCGGCATAAGGACAGCTGCAGTACAAATCCGTAATTTCACCGTCCTGTATCTCAATCTCCACTTCGTAGTCCTCAGTGCCCTCTACTTCCGCCCGATATCCTGACTCTGTTTTATCAAGAGATACAACTGCTCCTTCTTCATAATAATCCAGTCCCCGCTGCAAAATATGGGGACGGAACAAGCTCTTCCAATTCTCCATTTAATTCCCGCTTTCACCTTCAGCCAAGTTTATTCACTGCCATTTACCAGGCTGCCGCTGTCAGCATAAATATGGTCAGATTTTATATAACCATGCATATGCACTCAAATTCAGCGCATCAGTTAAAAGGCATCTCGTCGTCCATGAACTCGAGATCTTCCTCATCTATTCCCATCAGATATTCGCCCAGCTTTTTGTCATACTCCTCCAGGATGTCATCCATTTTCTTTTCCATCTCTTTGTTCCCATTCTCTTTATACAGCCGGAGAGCCGCTGTGAAAATCACGTCATTTTCTTCCGTGCATACAGTATCCTCCGCTATGTATCTCTTAACGACCTCTTCTGCACCTTCAAGATCCTTCATCTTGATCTTCGCATAGATCAGCGCTGCCGCAGCCAGTGGATTGCCCGTTTCCTCTGCTTCCCAGTTCTCACAGTACTTCAGCGCCTCCTCCGGTTTACCCTGATTTCCCAAGGCTGACGCCAGGAGGAACCGAATCTCAGACGGGTATTCCTCCTTCCACTCGAACAGCGCCAGCAGCTTTCGACAGGCGGACTCGAGCTCCGGATACATCTCGCGCATGTCCAGTTCATCCAGATAGTCTTCAAGCCACCCCTGCACGTCATGGCAGTAGTCTGTCTCGTCGTCCAGAAGATAGAGTTCCTTCGCAAAGTCCGGGTTTGCCTCACGTCCGTCGGAGATGATCTCGAGAAGGAGGGTGAAGCAGGTGTTCCAGCTGTCTATGTCTGAGACACCGTGAGCCATGTCGGAATAGCAGGTTTCGGTGAGGTGATCAAATTTTTTCCATTGTTTATTCATGAGGGGCCTCCTTTGTTAAAAATGATGCTAATTTTTGCTATTTACTTTTATTGAAATATAATGTATAATCCGTTTTGTAACAGAATATGTTAATTATGTGCTGTCAGATCCGGTGTTTATATATAAGCGCTGCGATTGAAAGGTACACAGATTTTTAAAAAGGGGTTTTCTGTACGGTGTCTGTTTACAGTCGCTTTAGTCAGAAAGCTCTTTTACTTTTCCCCATTTCAAATAATCATAAATGCGAATCAACCGTCGTATATCTGATCGTACATTTGCACTAACATTTTTAAGAATATCAATATCATTCATAAATATCTCTTTTAATACCTGTTCAAGCTCATCTACATCAAATTGATCTTCTGTTAAATACGGAATCAATCTCACTGCGCGTTCCATAGACTCTTTTTCAAATTCCCAGATTTCTTTTACAGATTGATATTCTCCCAAATATTTCCTATTATTTTTAATCGTAGCTGATATTATATTGTCAAATGTTTGATTTTCTGCAATCTTTCTGCACTCTTCAAAGGTTCCTTTTGCTTCCGATAAATACTTATTCAAGGGAAGTTTACCCGAATTTTGGCTTATCAATTTGGGAAAGGCATATTTCAGCAATTCATCTGCTGTAAATTTCAAATCATTTAAAATAATATTCCTATACCACTCATTCCCATCTAGACCACTCAGACCTTTGAGACCAAATTCTGATGCCTTACCTATCGCAAGCACTAATTCTTCATCTCCAACTCTCGAGTCATCAATTGATGCCACACGCAAATTCTCAGTAGGAGTATTTGTAATTGTATACTCATACAGCTCTTGCTTAAATCTGCGCAGTATCCGCACTGGAAGTTTTACCTTTTTATTAGCCATAGCATTGTAAAGGGGCAAAAAATCTTTTAATCGTATTTTTTTCATTGACAACGCTTTGTCCTCAATCAAAATAGTATATGGTGCCACTTCTTCTGTCTTTGCAGTCGGATCATATTCCACAAATACAAATCTGTCTTCTAATCTTTGAAGTTGTGCAGTATCAAGACAAACTACTATTGATTTAATAATGTTCCGAATATTACTGTCATTTATAGAATATCCCAGAAATATAATTGGGTATTCCATAAAAATAGTCATAAGTTTTGCTGCGAGATATGCGCTTTTATCTTGAAATCTTAAATAATCCTCTTCATTTATTACAAGACTGTCCGGCAGTTCTACCGATCCGTGAATTTTATAAATCTCAGCAATTCCCTGTATTGCAGAAAAAATTAGTTGTGACTGTCCTACATATTTTGTAAAACCACTAAAAATATCCTCTAAAAACGAATCATAATTTGTTGTAATAACACCCGTGATACTTTTCTCCGAGATTTCCTTTAGCTTATCGATTTCAGTTTGATATTCTGTATTAATAACCGTCTGTTCCTTAAGATAATGTGACAGCTCTACCTTAAAAGTCCAGCTAAGAAATGTCAAGAGGTGATATGAAAAAGATTAAATTTATTACAATAGAGCAAAAAAGGGTAACCTTAACAGACCATTCTCCAATATAGGACTGG
>NZ_JACJLR010000151.1 GCF_016902345.1 Mediterraneibacter glycyrrhizinilyticus
AGCTTCGCCAAAACGTGCGGTACTGCGGATGATATCCACAATGTCCTCTTTGGAGGCGGCAAGCATGTCCTCAGGAAGAGGATAAGAGCTTAACAGCTTTAAGGAAGACAGTGTGGTGACTTTGCTGAAGACCTTAGCGTAAGCGGGAAAAGATACTTTCAGTTCCGCAGTGAGCTTCAGAGCGACAGCAGACTGGAGGTCCTTGAAATAATAATAATCACGGACCAGGTTTCGCAGATCGACAACAGAATCATCCGGGAGGATGGAAGTCTTGAGAGAAACATTCAGGCCAACAAGGGCAGCCTTTTTTGAATCGAA
>NZ_JACJLR010000152.1 GCF_016902345.1 Mediterraneibacter glycyrrhizinilyticus
CTACCGGCTTTTTCTTGCCGGAACACTTCCGGGTGTAGTAGTCGTAAACTACAGGATTCACAGGTATGCCGCTCCCTTTAGCAACCTTTACGTTATTGAGCGCAGCCATGTGAAGAACACGCCTGGCAAGGCTGGAGCCACGTTTGGACATATGGACTTTATCGCCATTGAGTTTTCCAGATTGTTTGACAGCGGGGTCAAGCCCAAAGTAGGCATAAAGCTTTTTCGGGGAAGAAAAAAGTTTAAAATCCCCCATCTCTGCAATCAGGACGACTGCGCTTAAGAATCCAATCCCGCGCAGGGACTGCAGAAGGCAGA
>NZ_JACJLR010000153.1 GCF_016902345.1 Mediterraneibacter glycyrrhizinilyticus
AAAAAGCATCCCGCTGGGGCTTCTGCCCTTTAGTCAGCCAGATAAAAGCAAGATCTCTCTGGCATAAATCTACAATACGGTCAACAGACCTGACTCCGCGCATGTTTGCATAGGTAACAACAGCATACAGCATGATTGGGTTAAACCCGGTTCTTCCCTTATCTGAATAGCAGGCCAGCAGGCCCGAAAAATCTAATTCCTCCATCACGTTTTTTAGGGTATAGACGGGATCGTCATCGGGTAAACTCAATTCGAAGAAACTGAAGTTAATTTTCTGTTGCCCAAAGTCAAAAAAGTCGTTATAATAATCTTGTTTT
>NZ_JACJLR010000154.1 GCF_016902345.1 Mediterraneibacter glycyrrhizinilyticus
GATGATGTCGCTGTCGTCTGTATGGCTGGCCGTCGAGTATACTGAGTGATGGAAGATCACCGTCTTCCAGGTCACATCCGGATTCGCCGCGATCGCCTCTTCCATAAATACTTTATGCTCCGCAGTGGACATATCGTTGGAATTGATGTCCATGAACAGGGTGTTGTTGTATACGAACCAGTAATCTGTTCCTGCGTTCGTTTCTCCGTACTTTGTGCTCTCATTGGGCAGATTAAAGTGCTCATTGTACGCTGCGCTTCCACTGTCATGGTTTCCGATCGTCGTCACACTTGCAAGGGAGGAGAACGCATC
>NZ_JACJLR010000155.1 GCF_016902345.1 Mediterraneibacter glycyrrhizinilyticus
GGTTTGACTGCTCGGTCATAAATCCTATCATCACTAAGAATAGCACAAATATCAACATAAGGAAACTGCATAATGATAAATTCGATTCAAAAAAGGCTGCCCTTGTTGGACTGAACGTTTCTCTCAAGACTTCCATCCTCCCGGATGATTCCGTTGTCGATCTGAGAAACCTGGTCCGTGATTATTATTATTTCAAGGATCTCCAGTCTGCTGTCGCTCTGAAGCTCACTGCGGAACTGAAAGTATCTTTCCCTGCTTATGCTAAGGTCTTCAGCAAAGTCACCACACAGTCTTCCTTAAAGCTGTTAAG
>NZ_JACJLR010000156.1 GCF_016902345.1 Mediterraneibacter glycyrrhizinilyticus
CGTCTGTATGGCTGGCCGTCGAGTATACTGAGTGATGGAAGATCACCGTCTTCCAGGTCACATCCGGATTCGCCGCGATCGCCTCTTCCATAAATGCTTTATGCTCCGCCGTGGACATATCGTTGGAATTGATGTCCATGAACAGGGTGTTGTTGTATACGAACCAGTAATCTGTTCCTGCGTTCGTTTCTCCGTACTCTGTGCTCTCATTGGGCAGATTAAAGTGCTCATTGTACGCTGCGCTTCCACTGTCATGGTTTCCGATCGTCGTCACACTTGCAAGGGAGGAGAACGCATCGTTCAGGTAG
>NZ_JACJLR010000157.1 GCF_016902345.1 Mediterraneibacter glycyrrhizinilyticus
CCGTCTATCCTGATCCGGTTGGCTTGCAGCCAGCAGTGCCAGCGGCGCATTGTCATTTCGCAGGGATAATCTGCGGAATCGTCATCCTCCGGAGTGACGATCCCATCCAATACACCGGAGATCACTTCGGAAGCATAGTGCTTGTAAGGGACCAGGCAGTCCGGGAGTTCCCGGTGGAGTTTCCCGCAGTTGCTGCATTTCAGCCTGCGGATCAGAAATCTCCGCTTCATCCCGCCCTCCAGCCGCATGATCCTGACACAGGAATCCCGGTAGGAAAGCGGCTCCCCGCAGACCGGGCA
>NZ_JACJLR010000158.1 GCF_016902345.1 Mediterraneibacter glycyrrhizinilyticus
GCGAGTCTCCCCAGGGTATCCGCCATGGCAGGCGATTCGTAAAGATCGGCAACCGGTGTGTCCCTCGAAAAGGGAGTGTGATCCATCTGGAAAAATGTTTCATACATTGCTGCCACCATCCTTCCTGTACTGGCCGAAGGAGATCGCATCCGCCACCTGCCGTCTGCTCTGTTCATGTTTTTTCTCCAGTGCGGAAAGGAACCGGGAAGCTTCCGTTTCCTGTTCCTGCATGGAGACCGGCAGCGCCGGAGTTTTGGAGCAGAATTCCCCGATCTTTACCGGTTCTGCCTCAAAAGGCG
>NZ_JACJLR010000159.1 GCF_016902345.1 Mediterraneibacter glycyrrhizinilyticus
CGTCTGTATGGCTGGCCGTCGAGTATACTGAGTGATGGAAGATCACCGTCTTCCAGGTCACATCCGGATTCGCCGCGATCGCCTCTTCCATAAATGCTTTATGCTCCGCAGTGGACATATCGTTGGAATTGATGTCCATGAACAGGGTGTTGTTGTATACGAACCAGTAATCTGTTCCTGCGTTCGTTGCTCCGTACTTTGTGCTCTCATTGGGCAGATTAAAGTGCTCATTGTACGCTGCGCTTCCACTGTCATGGTTTCCGATCGTCGTCACACTTGCAAGGGAGGAGAACGCATC
>NZ_JACJLR010000160.1 GCF_016902345.1 Mediterraneibacter glycyrrhizinilyticus
AAGTTGAAGATGGTAAAGCGTACCATGTATGGCCGCTGTAATAAAGATTTATTAGCCGCAAAGTTAATGTACAGGGGATGTTAGATTTACGGATATTTGCGGAAGAACCGGCTTCAGAGCCATTCAATCCGTTACAGAGAGCCATCCATTCCGAACGATAGAGCCACCTGAATTATAAGGGCAATCTGTTAATGCTCTCCTGGGATGTCATGATCCCGCTCTGTCATGCTGACATGAAATTGCCAGGATATCTGTCATGGAATGTTCCCTTTGATGGGGCGGTTATCCGCCCC
>NZ_JACJLR010000017.1 GCF_016902345.1 Mediterraneibacter glycyrrhizinilyticus
TAAGGAAACAATAACTTCTGATGGAGAGGGAATCCCTCCTTCAGTTATTCATTTAGATTTTGTAACTATTAACCCGTAGTCATTATTGACTACACCATTATTATACTAGGAGGTGGAGTTTTGGCTTCGAAACATGTGAACCCGACCCGGATGGAGCTGACAAGGCTGAAGAAGAAACGTGTGACTGCGATCCGCGGCCATAAGCTCCTGAAAGACAAGCGGGATGAACTGATGCGCCAGTATCTGGACCTGGTCCGTGAGAATATGACGGTGCGCAAGAAAGTGGAGGCAGGCATCAAGTCTGCGAACCGGAATTTTGTCATCGCCAAAGCAGGAATGTCCGAGGCAGCGCTCAATACGGCGCTCATGGCTCCGAAGCAGGAAGTCAATCTTGAAGCGGGGGAGAAGAATGTGATGAGCGTGGATATCCCTACGTTTGAGTATAAGACCCGCACTGCGGATGAGAACGATATCTATTCCTACGGATTCGCCTTTACTTCCAGCGACCTGGACGGAGCGGTGAAGTCCCTGGCGGATATCCTTCCGGACATGATCCGGCTTGCCGAATGCGAGAAGGCCTGCCAGCTTATGGCGGCAGAGATCGAGAAGACGAGAAGGCGTGTGAACGCGCTGGAACATGTGATCATCCCGGAGACGGAGGAGAATATAAAATATATCACGATGAAGCTGGATGAGAATGAGAGGAGTACCCAGATCCGACTGATGAAGGTGAAGGATATGATGCTCGAGGAGGCTCATCATTACAGCGAGAAATAAAAGTACGCGGAGTGGAGAGGCTCCGCGTACTATTTTATTGAAAAATAAACTGATTTTGTCTTATTTGAATAAAAAACTTTCACTTTTTTTGATTTTGAGGTACAATTTTAACATAAAAATCTATTAGAATAGGGGAAGAATTATGGCAAAAGAAATGATTGCAATGCTCCTTGCCGGAGGACAGGGATCGCGTCTTTATGCGCTGACGCAGAATCTGGCAAAACCGGCAGTTCCTTTTGGCGGGAAATACCGTATCATTGATTTTCCGCTGTCGAACTGCGTGAATTCGGGTATTGATACTGTAGGTATCCTGACCCAGTATCAGCCGCTCGTGCTCAATGAGTACATAGGAAACGGACAGCCGTGGGATCTTGACCGTCTGCACGGCGGTGTGCATGTGCTTCCTCCTTACCAGCAGGCTTCCGGCTCAGACTGGTATAAAGGAACGGCAAATGCAATCTATCAGAACATTTCGTTTATCGACCGCTATGATCCTGAGTATGTGATCATCCTGTCAGGCGATCAGATCTGTAAGCAGGATTACAGTGATTTCCTGAAGTTCCATAAGGAAAAAGGCGCGGAGTTCAGTGTGGCGGTCATGGAAGTACCGTGGGATGAAGCGTCACGTTTCGGCCTGATGGTGACGGACGACAACGACAAGATCACGGAGTTCCAGGAAAAACCGAAGGAGCCGAAGTCGAATCTGGCATCCATGGGAATCTATATCTTTAACTGGGACATCCTTAAAAAGTATCTGGAAGAAGATGAGGCGGATCCGAATTCAGAGAATGACTTTGGAAACAATATCATTCCGAATCTGCTCCGTGACGGACGCGACATGTATGCGTACCGTTTCAGCGGATACTGGAAAGATGTGGGAACAATCCCGTCTCTGTGGGAAGCCAACATGGAAGTCCTCGATCCGGAACACAGTGGGATCGACCTCTTTGATGAAGAGTGGAAGATCTACAGCCGCAACAGCGGTATGACCGGACATAAGATCGGCGAGACCGGCGTGGTGGAGAATTCCATGATCACAGACGGATGCCGGATCAATGGTCATGTAAAACACTCGATCCTCTTCGCAGGTGTCAAGGTGGAGCCGGGCGCTGAAGTGGAAGATGCAGTTGTTATGGGTGGAACAACGATCAAGGCAGGCGCTGTTGTGAAGCACTGTATCGTTGCGGAGAATGTGACGATCGGTGAGAACGCCGTAGTGGGTGCGATGCCTGACGGCGAGAACAGCGGTGTGGCTACAGTCGGAAGCGGCGTGGAGATCGGAAACGGAGCGAAGATCGGACCGAACGCCATGGTCAGCAATAATGTAAAGGACGGTGAAGAGCAATGGTAAATTCGAATATTGATGCATTGGGCATTATTTTCCCAAACAGTTACGATGATCTGGTCCCCGACCTGGTGGCGGACCGTCTGATGGCTTCGATACCGTTCGCAGCCCGTTACCGCATGATCGACTTTATCCTGTCCAGCATGGTAAACTGCGGAATCGATAATGTTTCTGTTATTGTGCGCAAGAATTATCATTCCCTTCTGGACCACCTGGGATCAGGACGTGAATGGGATCTTACCCGCAAGAACGGCGGCTTAAATATTGTTCCGCCATTCGCGGAGAAAAATATCAAAGTCTACAACGGACGTGTGGAGGCGCTGGCAAGCATACTGGGATTTCTGAAGAGCCAGAAAGAAAAGTATGTCGTTATGGCGGATACGAACAACGCAGTGAATTTCGATTTCGGCGTATTCCTTGAACAGCACATTGAGAGCGGCGCAGATGTGACGATCGCATATACAGAGGAAGAGCTTCCGCAGAGTGCGCTTGAAACAGGAACGGATAGCAAGTCTCTGTACTATACGCTTGAACTTGAGAACAAGCGGGTCAATAACATCAAGATCAACTCGAAAGCAACCGGAGTACAGAACTTCTCAATGAACATTTACGCGATCGAGAGAGAACTCCTGATCGATCAGATCAGCCAGGCGTTTGTCCGCGGATATGTATTCTATGAGAGAGATATCCTGTCTCCACATCTGGTTACTCTGGATGTGCAGGGATATAAATATGAGGGATACTGCGCAAGGATCACGGATATGAAGAGCTATTTCGCGGAAAACATGAAGCTTCTGGACGATGAGAATCTGGACGCGCTGTTTGAAAACGGAAAGATCTACACCAAGATCCGCGACGATAATCCGACGCGCTATATCAACGGCGCTGTCGCGAAGAATGTGATGGCAGCAGACGGCTGCGTGATCGAAGGCGACGTCGAGAACTGTATCCTCTTCCGCGGTGTTAAGATCGCAAAGGGCGCAAAGGTGAGAAACTGTGTGCTCATGCAGGATACCGTAGTGAAAGAAGGCGCGAAACTGGAGTATGTGATCACGGACAAAAACGTAGTGATCACGGAGAATCAGGAAGTGAAAGGAACAGACACCTTCCAGGTATTCGTTGAAAAAGGAAAGACAGTATAAGAAATAATGTGATCTTTATGGGACTGCCGGCATAGATTTTGTTAAAAATCTGCCGGCAGCCTTGTTGCATTGCACGAGGCGTGATAGAATAAAGCGACGCCGGAAACGGCAATACTTGATGCATAACAAAGACATGATAATGATATCCCGTTGAGGAGGAGCTATGAAACTCGACAAAGAAACGATGAAAAAACTGAGGGAATTGATCCTGTTTACGATCATAATATTGATCGCCCTTGCAAATTACGGACTTATCTTCGAAGCGATCCGTTTTGTATTCGGAATCATATTTCCGTTTCTTTTGGGCGGCGCCATCGCATTTGTTCTGAATGTGCCGATGAGCTTTTTTGAAAAGCTGATCTTTGGCAATAAATATCTGAAAGAGAAAAAAGTGGCGCGGAAACTTGCGCGGCCGCTCAGCCTTATCCTGACGATCGCCGTTGTGATCGGAGTTGTGGTACTGGTGATGTTCGTTGTGATCCCGGAACTGGGCAAGACTCTGCTGTCCCTGGGAATGACGATCCGGACATTTATACCGGAAGCACAGCAGTTCCTGGAGAAGCTTTTTCAGGATAACCCGGAGATACAGGCATGGATCAACAGCCTGAACCTGGATCCGGAGCGGATGATAAACAGCGCCATCAGTTTCATCCAGAACGGTGCCGGAAATGTCCTTAATTCCACCGTGTCTGCGATCGGTTCGATCGTGAGCGGGGTGACGACGTTTGTCATTGCATTTGTGTTCTCCTGCTACATCCTTTTACAGAAGGAGAAGCTGACGGTGCAGGTCAGGAAAGTCATATATGCGTTCCTTTCAGAAAAGCAGGTGGAGTGGTGCCTTGAAGTTGCCTCACTGACTTTTAAGTCCTTCTCCAGCTTTCTGACCGGACAGTGCTTAGAGGCGCTGATCCTTGGAGTTATGTTCTTTATCGCGATGAACATTTTCAATATGCCTTATGCAATGCTGGTGGGCGTGCTGATCGCATTTACGGCGCTGATCCCGATCTTCGGAGCGTTTATCGGATGCGTGATCGGGGCGTTCCTGATCCTGATGGTGGATCCGCTCCAGGCAGTGGGGTTTGTCATTATGTTCCTGGTGCTCCAGCAGATTGAAGGCAACCTGATCTATCCAAAGGTGGTGGGAAGTTCTGTGGGGCTTCCTTCGATCTGGGTGCTCGCCGCGGTGACCATAGGCGGCAGCCTGATGGGGGTTGTGGGGATGCTGATCTTTATCCCAATCGTATCCGTGGTGTACAATCTGTTTCGTGCGAGCGTGCACAGGCGGCTCAGGATGAAGCACCGGGATATCCGGACGGCGGAGCCGGAGAAGACGGAAAAAAAGGAATAATTTTTTTGGAATTACAGGAACTTGACTGTGACGGAAGCATATACTATAGTATGTCTGGGCAAAAGGATAATAGTTGTCTATGTATGGCAGCAAAGCGAAATCCCCAGAGCGTGTCGGGCTCTGGGGATTTCTTTTCCTTTATGCGGGGGAACAGTCCGGGGAATGTTACCGACTGCTGAGCGCTAAAACAGCTCCGGGAAGAATTTGTGATGGCTTGAGCATAGTCTATTTTCTGCGCTCAAAAGAAGAAAGTGTATAAAGAGATTTGTAATATATACCGTAGGAAACGGGCAATAGAATCTCGAAAAATAATTAACTGGCATCGATGTATAAAAGCATAGTGCCAGTTAATTATTTTTAAAGGGATGGCATAAATGTGAAAAAGTAACCAAGAATAAAGGAGCTGTGGAAAAAGAAAATTTAAGCGGGGATAATGGTGTTATAACCCTTGCATTTCCCTCCCACCAGTGATAAACTTCCTACAAAGCATATTTTCTAACATTCAGACGGGACGGCGTTACGCCGTTATCTGCCATATTTCTATAACAGCCAAAAAGGCTGTTCCTATCGGAAGATTCATGCTTTTATTTCCATTAATGTCAGCAGGAGTTTTCCGAAAAAGAAAACTTCCTGCAGTAAAAACTGAAAAGGAGGTTTTCATGGCAAAACGTAAGAAGACACTGCGGTGGCATCCTGCTTTTTATGCCGGGATGCAGATTGAACTGCAGGAAGACGCCGGGCGGCTTGAGTTCAAAGCAGAACATGCTCTGGGGAGCGAACCGGTCAGAGCGGATCTGCTCATTATCAAAAAGACAGATGACAGACCGTTGAAGAAAACGATAGGAAAGATATTCCGGACGCACAATATCGTGGAGTACAAAAGCCCGGGACATTCGCTCACTATTGATGCGTTTTATAAAGCGTGCGGGTATGTCAATCTGTATAAGGCAGTGACCGGGGGCGCGGATGAAGTCAGGATCACGGATATGACGCTGACCTTAGTCTGTTCTTGCTATCCGGGAAAACTGATCAGTCATCTGGAGAAGGTGAGAGGATACAGTATAAGAGAAGGTGCTCCAGGAGTTTATTATGTAAATGGAGATGTTATCCCGATCCAGATCGTTTTGGTACGCAGGCTGCCGGAAGAAGAGAGCAGATGGCTCAGGAGTCTGACTAACAGGATGACGGAGAAAGAAGAAATCGGCAGGCTTCTGGAAAATTACGAGGGACATAAAGCGGATCCGCTCTACAGGACGGTCATGGATCTGGTCGTGAGAGCAAACTGGAAAAGATTTGAGGAGGTGCGGACGGAGATGTGCGATGCATTGGTAGAACTGATGGAAGATTATGTAGAAGAGCAGATAGAAGAGCGGATGGAGCGGCGCATAAAGGAGCGGGTGGAGCAGCGTATAAAAGAACAGATAGAAGAGCAGAAAGAAGCCGGGATAAAATCTCTTATTTGTTCCTTGCGGAATCTGGGGATTCCCAGGAAAGCGGCTGTGCTCCAGCTGGAAGAGCAGTACAACCTGGCTGACGAAAGCGCAGAGCAGTACGTGGAGAAATATTGGAAAGAGTGATAGTGTGGGGCAGAGTGCTGGGGAAGACTGTATGGAGGGCATGGATCAGTCGGGACTCTGTTTTATGCCAGGTACTTTATGCACTTAGTTTTGCTGAAAATCTGATAAAAGCTTACAAAGACCTTGACTTCCTCCCTCCCGCCATGGTATACTACTACGGCGAATGGAAGTAGGTCTTTTTTTTATGCCTAAAAATCGATGGCTTCGCAACCATCAGTAACACGTAGGTGAATAAGTAAAAAGCGAGGTGGAAGTTGTGCGCACAAGAATTACTCTGGAATGTACGGAATGCAAGAACCGTAACTACAACATGACCAAGGATAAGAAGGCTCATCCGGAGCGTATGGAGACTAAGAAGTACTGCAGATTCTGCAAATCACACACACTGCACAAGGAAACAAAGTAGTCGCTGGAAGGAAGTGGACGATCATGAGTGAAAAGACAAAAACTCAGAAAAAGAGCTGGTTTAAAGGACTTCAGGCGGAATTTAAGAAGATTATTTGGCCAGACAAAAAGACACTTGCAAAGCAGACCACGGCAGTTGTTGCTGTTTCCGTTGTTCTCGGGGCGCTGATCGCAGTGATCGACGTGATACTGAGATACGGGATTGACTTATTGGTAAAATAGTTGACCGCAGCAGAAAGGTGATTATATGTCAGAGGCAAGATGGTATGTAGTTCATACTTATTCCGGGTATGAGAACAAAGTAAAAGCTAACATTGACAAGACGATCGAGAATCGCCATCTGGAGGATCAGATCCTTGAGGTACGCGTGCCGATGGAGGAAGTGACCGAGCTCAAAAACGGCGTTCAGAAGGTGGTTCAGAGAAAGATGTTCCCGGGTTATGTTATGATCCACATGATCATGAACGACGATACATGGTATGTGGTGAGGAACACCCGCGGCGTGACAGGGTTCGTTGGACCCGGATCTAAGCCGGTCCCGCTGGAGGACAGCGAGATGGAGAACCTCGGCATTAAGAAAGATGACGTGGTGGTTGACTTCGGCGTTGGTGATATCGTCACTGTTCTGAGCGGGGCGTGGGAAGGTACCGTGGGAGCGGTCCAGAGCATGAACGAGCAGAAGAAGAGCCTGTCTATCAATGTTGAGCTGTTTGGCCGAGAGACTCCGGTTGAACTCAGTTTTTCAGAAGTGAAAAAAATGGATTAAGAATTGGTGGGAGGGAGTGATCCCGTGAATACCACAAGGAGGTTATTGAAATGGCAAAAAAAGTAGAAGGTTACATCAAATTACAGATTCCTGCCGGCAAGGCAACTCCGGCACCGCCGGTTGGACCTGCACTTGGACAGCACGGTGTAAACATCGTTGAGTTTACAAAGCAGTTCAATGCAAGAACAGCAGACCAGGGCGACCTGATCATTCCGGTAGTCATCACTGTATACAATGACAGAAGTTTCAGCTTTATCACAAAGACACCGCCGGCAGCAGTCCTTATCAAGAAAGCCTGCAAGATCAAATCCGGTTCTGGTGTACCGAACAAGAACAAAGTTGCAACGATCACGAAAGAGCAGTTAAAAGAGATCGCTGAGATGAAGATGCCGGACCTCAATGCAGCAACTGTTGAAGCAGCTATGAGCATGGTGGCTGGTACATGCCGCTCAATGGGAGTAGTTGTCGAAGAGTAGGCATTGAGCACTTGGCAATGGATTGGACTCGGATACAGAGAGTTATAGACAAGTGGGAGGGGCAAGATCCCGCGAACACCACAAGGAGGTTATTGTAAAAATGAAACGAGGAAAGAAATATATCGAGGCTGCGAAACTGATCGAAAGAGGAAATCTCTACGACAAAGAAGAAGCAGTCGCATTAGTAAAGAAAGCGGCAACAGCAAAATTCGATGAGACCATTGAAGCACACATCAGAACAGGATGTGACGGACGTCACGCTGACCAGCAGATCCGTGGTGCGGTAGTACTTCCGCACGGAACTGGTAAAAAGGTGCGTATCCTTGTATTTGCTAAAGATGCAAAAGCAGAGGAAGCAAAGGCAGCAGGCGCTGACTATGTTGGCGGAGATGAGCTGATCCCGAAGATCCAGAACGAGGGATGGTTCGAGTTTGACGTTGTTGTTGCAACACCGGACATGATGGGAATCGTCGGACGTCTGGGACGTGTACTTGGACCGAAAGGTCTTATGCCGAACCCGAAAGCGGGAACAGTTACGATGGACGTGACAAAGGCTATCAACGACATCAAAGCTGGTAAGATCGAGTACAGACTGGACAAGACGAACATCATCCACGTGCCGATCGGTAAAGCATCCTTTACTGAGGAGCAGTTAGCGGACAACTTCCAGACGCTTATCGATGCGATCAACAAGGCAAGACCGGCAGCTGTTAAGGGACAGTTCTTAAAGAGCGTGACTCTTACATCAACAATGGGCCCTGGCGTGAAGGTCAACCCGATGAAACTCGCGTAAATCATAAAAAGAAAAAAATCCTCTGCGGCTATATCCTGCTGCAGAGGAAATTTTTTTGAATGAATAAAAAAGTACTTGACACATATATGTGAATGTGCTATCTTATATTAGAAACTGCCGAAGACAGTAGGTGCTGTAAAGCGTAAGGATAAAAACGCCTACCGAGGAAAGTGAGATTTATTACGAAAGTATGAATTTGCGAACCTCCGTGTTTTTGGCACAGAGGTTTTTATTTTGCAGAAAGATTTGACATCTGCTGCAGAATATACTTTGGCAGTACACGCAGAATAAAATAAGGAGGTGTACCCGAAAGTGGCAAAAGTTGAATTGAAACAGCCGATCGTTGAGGCGATCGCAGAAGAGATCAAAGATGCTCAGTCAGTTGTTCTTGTTGACTACCGTGGACTGACAGTTGCTCAGGATACAGAGCTTCGTAAGCAGCTCAGAGAAGCAGGTGTTGTTTACAAGGTATATAAGAACACGATGATGAAGAGGGCTTTCGAAGGGACAGAGTTCGCAGGACTTGAGAACTGTCTGGAAGGACCGAGCGCTATCGCGATTTCAAAAGATGATGCGACAGCACCGGCAAGGATCATCTGCAATTTTGCAAAAGATGCTCCGGCACTTGAGCTCAAAGGTGGAGTTGTAGAGGGAACTGTTTACGACATCGCAGGTCTGACAGAACTTTCCAAGATTCCGTCAAGAGAAGTCCTTCTTTCAAGACTTCTTGGAAGTATGCAGTCACCGATCGCAAACTTTGCGCGTGTTATTAAGCAGATTGCAGAGAAAGACGGTGGGGCTGCTCCGGCTGAAGCAGCTGCTGAGGAGACAGCAGAAGCACCGGCAGCAGAATAAAGAGAACAGTTTTCTGCTGAGCGGGATTTAACAGTTTGCAAATGAAGATTACATGAAAAAATCAAAATAAGAAAATGGAGGATATCAAAAATGGCTAAATTGACAACAGCTGAAATGATCGATGCGATCAAAGAGTTATCAGTATTAGAGTTAAACGAGCTTGTAAAAGCTTGCGAAGAAGAGTTCGGCGTATCTGCAGCAGCAGGCGTTGTAGTTGCAGCAGCAGGCGGAGACGGAGCTGCAGCAGCAGATGAGAAGGATGAGTTCGATGTAGAGCTCGTTTCTGCAGGTGCTTCCAAGGTTAAAGTTATCAAGGCTGTACGTGAGATCACAGGTCTTGGACTGAAAGAGGCAAAAGAGCTTGTTGACAACGCTCCGAAGGTAGTGAAAGAGGCTGTTTCCAAGGCAGAGGCTGAGGAGATCAAGACAAAACTGGAAGAGCAGGGTGCAGAAGTTAACCTGAAATAATCATCTACACAATGATGCAGCGACCGCAGAAGATAAAACCACTTCTGCGGTCTTTTTGCTCATATGAAGGAGTTTGCGGAATAAAAAGTTTCTTCCTATGCGCAAAATCCTGCCTGTATTGATGAAAAAAAGGGTTCGGGGAAATCTTACGATCGATCCGGATAAGAAGTGTATTTAGAATTGATACACCATATAGAGATAGAATGATATCACATATAGTGAAAAAAGTCAAGAAAAATCAGAGAAATCGTGTTGACAAGAAAAAGGACGTTGTGATATAGTATAAGATGCTCTATTATGGAAAGCTATGCCATGTGACGGCGAAAAAGAGCCGGGCTGAGCTTTCATTTATAAGGAGAAGTTCAGGCGGTCCGTCTGCAACGGATCGATGAAAAAAATATATGAGGAGTGAAACGTCAATGGAGAAAAACAGAATCCGTCCCATCAAAACCGGAAAAAGCTTCCGCATGAGCTATTCCAGGCAAAAAGAAGTATTAGAGATGCCAAACCTCATTGAAGTTCAGAAAGATTCCTATCAGTGGTTTCTGGATGAAGGTCTGAAAGAGGTGTTCGATGATATTTCGCCGATCGCCGATTACAGCGGTCATCTCAGTCTGGAATTCGTTGATTTTACGCTCTGCGAAGATGACGTAAAGTACACGATCGACGAGTGTAAAGAACGCGATGCAACTTATGCGGCTCCCCTGAAAGTCAGAGTGAGGCTTTATAATAAGGAAAATGATGAGATAAATGAACACGAGATCTTCATGGGAGATCTCCCGCTGATGACGAAGACAGGTACTTTCGTGATCAATGGCGCGGAACGTGTTATTGTCAGCCAGCTTGTGCGTTCTCCGGGAATTTACTACGGAATTGCCCACGACAAGCTTGGTAAAAAGCTCTATTCAGCAACAGTCATCCCGAACAGAGGTGCGTGGCTTGAGTATGAGACAGACTCCAATGACGTTTTTTACGTGCGCGTTGACAGGACAAGGAAGGTGCCGATCACGGTTCTGATCCGTGCCCTTGGTATCGGGACAAACGCTGAGATCGTTGAACTCTTCGGGGAGGAGCCGAAGATCCTTGCAAGTTTTGGGAAGGACACTGCTGAGAACTATCAGGAGGGTCTGTTAGAGCTGTACAAAAAGATCCGTCCGGGAGAGCCGCTTGCGGTAGACAGTGCGGAAAGTCTGATCACAAGCATGTTCTTCGATCCGAGACGTTATGATCTTGCAAAAGTCGGACGTTATAAGTTTAATAAAAAGCTCATGCTGAAAAACCGCGTTAAGGGCCGTGTCCTTGCAGAGGATGTTGTGAGCCCGATCACAGGTGAGATCGTCGCAGAGAAAGGGACGAAGATTACCCGGGAGATCGCTGACGCGATCCAGAACTCTGCTGCGCCGTACCTGTGGGTAGAGGGAGAGGACGAGTCCAGGAATATCAAAGTCCTTTCCAACATGATGGTAGATCTCCAGGCAGTCGTTGATATTGATCCGAAAGAAGTTGGAGTGAAAGAGCAGGTATATTATCCGGTCCTCGCAGGTATTATCGAGGAGGCGGCCGGGGACATCGATGAGATGAAGCGTATGATCAAACGCGACATTCACGACCTGATCCCGAAGCATATCACGAAGGAAGATATCCTTGCTTCCATCAACTATAACATGCATCTTGAGTACGGCATGGGAAATGATGACGATATCGATCATCTGGGCAACCGCCGTATCCGTGCGGTGGGAGAACTTCTCCAGAACCAGTACAGGATCGGACTTTCCAGACTGGAGAGAGTTGTCCGTGAGAGGATGACAACACAGGATCAGGACGGTATTTCTCCGCAGTCCCTGATCAACATCAAGCCGGTGACCGCAGCGGTGAAAGAATTCTTCGGATCTTCCCAGCTGTCTCAGTTCATGGATCAGAACAACCCGCTTGGAGAGCTGACTCACAAGAGACGTCTGTCAGCCCTGGGACCGGGAGGTCTTTCCAGAGACCGCGCCGGATTCGAGGTCCGAGACGTACATTACTCCCACTATGGAAGAATGTGTCCGATCGAGACGCCTGAGGGACCGAACATCGGTCTGATCAACTCGCTGGCAACCTATGCAAGGATCAATGAGTATGGTTTTATCGAGGCGCCGTACCGCAAGATCGACAAGACAGATCCGCAGAACCCGCGCGTTACAGACGAAGTTGTATATATGACCGCGGATGAAGAAGATAATTACCATGTGGCACAGGCGAATACGCCTCTGGATGAAGAAGGCCACTTTGTCAATAAAAATGTATCCGGTCGTTACCGTGAAGAGACTCAGGAGTACGAGAGAAATAAGTTTGATTACATGGACGTTTCTCCTAAGATGGTGTTCTCTGTCGCTACGGCCCTGATCCCGTTCCTTCAGAACGACGATGCGAACCGTGCTCTGATGGGATCCAACATGCAGCGTCAGGCGGTTCCGCTCCTTACAACTGAGGCTCCTGTCGTGGGAACAGGTATGGAAGTGAAAGCAGCGGTGGACTCCGGAGTGTGCGTTGTAGCTGAGCAGGCAGGCGTAGTGGAAAGCTCCACATCCACTGAGATCGTGGTGAGACACGATGACGGGACAAAGCAGTCCTATAAGCTGACTAAGTTCCAGCGAAGCAACCAGAGTAACTGCTATAACCAGAGACCGATCGTTGACAAAGGGGAGAGAGTCGAGGCCGGACAGGTCATCGCGGACGGTCCGTCTACCTCCGGCGGAGAGATGGCTCTTGGAAAGAACCCGCTGATCGGATTCATGACCTGGGAAGGTTACAACTACGAGGATGCTGTCCTGTTAAGCGAGAGGCTGGTACAGGATGATGTATATACTTCTGTCCACATCGAGGAATATGAGGCAGAGGCGAGAGACACAAAACTCGGACCGGAGGAGATCACAAGGGATATCCCGGGTGTCGGTGACGACACCCTGAAGGATCTTGACGAGAGAGGAATCATCCGTATCGGCGCAGAAGTCCGCGCAGGTGATATTCTTGTCGGAAAGGTGACCCCGAAGGGAGAGACAGAACTTACGGCTGAGGAGCGTCTGCTCCGCGCCATCTTCGGTGAGAAGGCGCGGGAGGTAAGGGATACCTCCCTGAAAGTACCTCACGGCGAGTATGGTATCGTAGTGGATGCCAAAGTGTTCACAAGAGAGAATGGGGATGAGCTTTCTCCGGGTGTGAACGAGGCGGTAAGAATCTATATCGCACAAAAGAGAAAGATTTCCGTAGGTGACAAGATGGCCGGACGTCACGGTAACAAGGGTGTCGTTTCCCGCGTGCTTCCGGTAGAGGATATGCCGTTCCTGCCGAACGGACGCCCGCTGGATATCGTGCTGAACCCGCTGGGCGTGCCGTCCCGTATGAATATCGGACAGGTGCTCGAGATCCATTTAAGTCTTGCAGCAAAGGCACTGGGATTCAATATCTCTACGCCGGTATTCGACGGAGCGAACGAGGTTGACATTATGGATACTCTCGATCTGGCGAATGACTATGTGAATCTCGAGTGGGGTGAATTTGAGAAAAAACACGGAGAAGAACTTCTTCCTGAAGTGCTTCAGTATCTGTCAGACAACAGAGAGCACAGAAAGCTTTGGAAGGGCGTACCGCTCTCAAGAGACGGAAAAGTGCGTCTCCGCGATGGAAGGACAGGAGAATATTTTGACAGCCCTGTTACCATCGGACACATGCATTATCTGAAGCTGCATCATCTGGTAGACGATAAGATCCATGCGCGTTCTACCGGACCGTACTCTCTGGTAACGCAGCAGCCTCTGGGTGGAAAAGCTCAGTTCGGCGGACAGCGTTTCGGAGAGATGGAGGTATGGGCTCTTGAAGCGTACGGCGCATCATATACACTGCAGGAGATCCTGACAGTGAAGTCGGACGATGTGGTGGGACGTGTTAAGACATATGAGGCGATCATCAAAGGTGAAAACATTCCTGAGCCTGGTGTTCCGGAATCTTTCAAGGTGCTCTTAAAAGAGCTGCAGTCTCTTGCCCTGGATGTGCGCGTGCTGCGTGATGACAACACAGAAGTTGAGATCATGGAGAATGTGGATTATGGTGAAACAGATCTGCGGCACATCATTGAGGGAGACAGAAAATACCGGGATGAAAATGAGTCCTTCGGAGAGCACGGATATACCGAGCAGGAGTTTGTAGGTGAAGAACTTACAGACATCGAGCCGGAGGAGGATCCGGATGACAGTGATTTCGGAGACGAGGAGATCAGTTTTGACGAGTATCTGGGTGACGAGGAAGAATAGGAGGAGCCGATTCTATGCCAAACAATAATGAACAACAATATCAACCGTTAACTTTTGATGCGATCAAGATCGGGCTGGCTTCACCGGAAAAGATCCTTGAGTGGTCCAGAGGTGAGGTCACAAAGCCGGAGACCATCAACTACAGAACGCTGAAACCGGAGAAAGACGGTCTGTTCTGTGAGAGGATCTTCGGACCGAGCAAAGACTGGGAGTGCCACTGCGGTAAATATAAAAAGATCCGTTACAAAGGCGTTGTGTGCGACCGATGCGGAGTTGAGGTCACGAAGTCAAGTGTGCGCCGTGAGCGTATGGGGCATATCGCCCTTGCCGCTCCGGTGTCCCACATCTGGTATTTCAAGGGTATCCCCAGCCGCATGGGTTTGATCCTCGACATCTCTCCCAGAACACTGGAGAGAGTCCTGTACTTTGCTTCATACATCGTTCTTGACAAAGGTGAGACAGATCTGCAGAACAAGCAGATTCTGTCCGAAGCAGAGTACCAGGAGCAGAGAGAAAAATGGGGCAGCGGTGCCTTCCGTGTAGGAATGGGCGCTGAGGCGATCAAGGAACTCCTTGAGTCCATTGATCTTGAGAAAGAGTATGAGGAACTTCAGAAATCGCTGGAGAACGCGACAGGACAGAAAAGGGCAAGGATCGTGAAACGCCTGGAAGTTGTCGAGGCGTTCCGTGAATCCGGAAACAGACCGGAGTGGATGATCCTGACAGCGATTCCGGTGATTCCGCCGGATCTGCGTCCGATGGTACAGCTCGACGGAGGACGTTTCGCAACATCTGATCTGAATGACCTGTACAGAAGAATCATCAACAGGAACAATCGTCTGAAGAGACTGCTGGAACTGGGAGCGCCGGATATCATCGTGAGAAACGAGAAACGTATGCTCCAGGAAGCTGTAGACGCTCTGATCGACAACGGACGACGCGGGCGCCCGGTTACAGGTCCGGGAAACAGAGCTCTGAAGTCTCTGTCAGACATGCTGAAAGGTAAGTCCGGACGTTTCCGTCAGAACCTGCTCGGAAAACGTGTCGACTATTCCGGACGTTCCGTTATCGTCGTAGGACCGGAACTGAAGATCTATCAGTGCGGTCTGCCCAAAGAGATGGCGATCGAGCTTTTCAAGCCTTTCGTTATGAAAGAACTTGTAGCGAACGGCACGGCTCACAATATAAAAAATGCAAAGAAAATGGTAGAGAGGCTCCAGCCGGAGGTGTGGGATGTGCTCGAGGAAGTCATCAAAGAGCATCCTGTCATGCTGAACCGTGCCCCCACGCTTCACAGACTTGGTATCCAGGCATTTGAGCCGATCCTCGTGGAAGGTAAAGCGATCAAGCTGCATCCGCTCGTTTGTACCGCATATAACGCGGACTTCGACGGTGACCAGATGGCGGTCCATGTACCGCTTTCTGTGGAAGCTCAGGCAGAGTGCCGTTTCCTTCTCCTCTCACCGAACAACCTGCTGAAACCGTCGGACGGAGGTCCGGTTGCGGTTCCTTCACAGGATATGGTCCTTGGTATCTATTACCTGACACAGGTAAGACCGGGGGCAAAAGGCGAAGGAATGTTCTTCCGCAGCGTGAGTGAGGCGATCCTTGCTTATGAGAACGGTTATATCACACTGCACTCCCAGATCAAAGTGCGTGTGTCCAAGACGATGCCGGACGGAACTGTGAAGACAGGAACCATCGACGCGACTCTGGGAAGACTTCTCTTCAATGAGATCATCCCGCAGGATCTGGGCTTTGTAGATAGAGAGATTCCGGGAAATGAGCTTCTGATGGAGATCGATTTCCACGTAGGAAAGAAGCAGTTAAAACAGATCCTCGAGAAAGTCATCAATACACATGGCGCAACACAGACAGCGGAAGTGCTCGATGATGTAAAAGCCATCGGCTACAAGTTCTCCACGAGAGCAGCCATGACGGTTTCTATTTCCGACATGACTGTGCCGCCGCAGAAGCCGCAGATGATCGAGGATGCACAGAATACCGTGGACCGGATCACAAAGAACTACAAACGTGGTCTGATCACCGAGGAAGAGCGATACAAAGAAGTTGTTGAGACATGGAAGGCGACCGACGATAAACTGACGGACGCGCTGCTTTCCGGTCTTGATAAATACAATAACATCTTTATGATGGCTGACTCCGGAGCCCGTGGATCTGACAAGCAGATCAAACAGCTGGCGGGTATGCGAGGATTGATGGCAGATACGACCGGACGTACCATCGAGCTGCCGATCAAGTCCAACTTCCGTGAAGGTCTTGATGTACTGGAATACTTCATGTCTGCCCATGGAGCACGTAAGGGTCTGTCCGATACAGCGCTTCGTACTGCCGATTCCGGATACCTGACAAGACGTCTGGTTGACGTATCACAGCAGCTGATCATCCATGACTCTGATTGTGTAGAGCCGGGAGATGAGATCCCCGGAATGTATGTACACGCATTTACAGACGGGAACGAAGAAATCGAGAGCCTTCAGGACCGTATCACAGGACGGTTCTCCTGCGAAGATATCAAAGACAGCGAAGGAAATGTGATCGTCAAGAAAAATCATATGATCACACCGCGCCGCGCAGAACGTGTCATCAAAAAAGGTGTGGATGAGAATGGCGAGCCGGTCAGCAAGGTGAAGATCCGTACCATTCTTACCTGCCGCTGCAAGAACGGCGTGTGTGCGAAGTGCTACGGCGCTAACATGGCGAGCGGAGAGGTCGTACAGGTTGGAGAGGCAGTGGGTATCGTGGCTGCACAGTCCATCGGAGAGCCAGGTACACAGCTTACCATGCGTACGTTCCATACCGGTGGTGTTGCCGGTGATGATATCACACAGGGTCTTCCCCGTGTCGAGGAGCTTTTCGAGGCGAGAAAACCGAAGGGACTTGCGATCATCACAGAATTTGCCGGAAGAGCGACTCTTTCCGATACAAAGAAGAAGCGCGAAGTCATCGTTACAAACGAAGAAACAGGCGAATCCAAGGCATACCTTATCCCGTACGGATCCCGTATCAAAGTACAGGATGGCCAGATGCTTGAAGCAGGTGACGAGCTTACCGAAGGTAGCGTAAATCCGCATGATATCCTGAAGATCAAAGGACTGCGTGCAGTTCAGGATTACATGCTCCGCGAGGTACAGCGTGTATACCGTCTCCAGGGTGTTGATATCAATGATAAGCATATTGAGGTTATCGTTCGCCAGATGCTGAAGAAAGTACGTGTCGAGGAGAAAGGCGATTCCGAACTCCTTCCGGGCACAATGGTGGATGTTCTCGAATTTGAGGATATCAACAAACAGCTCGAAGCTGAAGGAAAAGAGCCTGCAGTGGGAGAGCAGATCATGCTCGGTATCACGAAGGCTTCTCTGGCTACAGATTCCTTCCTGTCAGCAGCGTCCTTCCAGGAGACGACGAAGGTGCTGACAGAGGCGGCGATCAACGGAAAAGTTGACCACCTTGTCGGCCTGAAAGAAAACGTTATCATCGGTAAACATATCCCGGCTGGAACAGGTATGAAGAAGTACCGTGATGTTAAACTCAATACAGACATCCAGATGGAGGATGAATTGGCTTTTGACGAAGAGGAGATCAGCCTGGATGATGATATCTCTCTGGAGACAGAGGTGGAAGAACCGGTGGTTCAGGAATAAAATAAGATAGCAATATAAGAAAAAGACTATCAGAGCGGATGAATGATCCGATCTGATAGTCTTTTTATAATATAATGATCTTTATTAAGAGAATATGGATATATTCTCGATTACAGTTATGGCCTTTCGGCTTCGGTTTCGTCTTCTGCCATCCGATATCCTACGCCGACCTCAGTAAAGATATATTTCGGCTGTGCGGGATCTGTCTCAATCTTTCTTCGTATGTTGGCCATATTTACCCGAAGGATCTTATTGTCATCATCTGCGTATGGCCCCCATACACTTGAAAGGATGGATGAATAAGTGATGACTTTACCGGAATTCTGCGCAAGAAAGGCCACAATTTTATACTCGATGGGAGTAAGATGCACTTCGCTATCGCCAATGGTAAGAAGGCGTTTTGAAAAGTCCAGGGTCATGGCACCATGGCGGTATGAGCGTAGATAATAATTTTCGTCTGTGCGGAGCCGGTTACTGTGTCTGAGAGAAGCCCGGATCCTTGCAAGCAGTTCGGAGGTCCCGAATGGTTTGGTGATATAGTCATCGGCTCCGAGATCCAAGGCGAGAACTTTTTCGCGTTCCGCTGTTCTGGCTGAGATCACGATGATCGGAGTGCTTGACCAGGTTCGGACCTCTCTTATGATATCGTCTCCGTCCATATCGGGCAGGCCGAGATCAAGAAGAATAATGTCAGGACATTGGGAACGAATGATGTCCAATCCCTGTGCTCCCGTATCTGCATAGAGAACCCGGTATTCCTGCCGTTTTAAGATTTTTCCCATAAAAGCCTGGATCTTTTTTTCGTCCTCGATGATCAATACAGAACATTTAGACATAATTTCAGTTCTCCTTTTCTTTCGGAAGTGTGAAGCTGAACTCAGCACCTCGCTCATGGTTGAAGGCAGTGATCTCACCGTCGTGTGCCTGAATGATTGTTTTGCAGATTGAAAGTCCGATTCCAATGCCTCTGTGTCCATCAGCATTTACAGATGTATACTGCTGGCCTTCAAAAATATGCGGAAGAAGCTGTTCGTCTATTCCTGCCCCATGATCGCGGACAGAGAACGAAACAGCTTCTCCTTCTTCAGTAATGATAAGATCAATGGGGGCGCGGCTCCCGGAATGTACCGCGGCATTCTCCAAAAGATTGATCAGGACCTGCTCGATCAGAGTGGGATCCATGGGGAGCATGAGGAAGTCATTCGGCATAGTTACTTTAACCCGAATATCCGGGATGCGGCGCTGAAGCCGCTGGATTGCTTCTGAGACGACTTCTTCAACAATTTCAGAGGACTTTTTTACCTTGTTGTCGGAATTCTCGTTGATCCTTGTGACAGTCAGGAGATTTTCCACCATATTAAGGAGCCATTCGGAGTCCTCCTTAATATTAGAGACCAGCTCTACTCTTTCTGTTTCGCAGAGATTAGGATAGTTCTCAAGATAAGAGGAAGAGGATCCAATGATAGTTGTAAGGGGCGTGCGGAGATCGTGGGAAACTGCCCGCAGAAGATTTGCCCGGAGTTTCTCTTTCTCAGCCTCATTAAGCTCCTTTTCACGCTCAGCAATCGCCTGCCGCTGCTGTTTTAACGCGGTGGTCGTTGTCCCCGTAATGATAGAGATCGCAAGCATCCCGATAAAGGTGACCGGGTAGCCTGCGATTGAAAAGTCTATCATATTGTAGGGATAGGAGAAAAAGTAATTAACTGCTGCAACGCAGAACAGGGAGGCTCCTATCCCATATAAATATCCGGATGTTCTGAGCGCGATCAGGATCAGCGCCAGAATATAGATCACAGTGATATTGGCAAGATTCTTGTTTCCAAAATAGAAGAAACAGAAACTCAGGACCGTAGCCGCAAGAAGCAGAAGTACGGTAACGGCAAAATCACATAAAACTCGTTTCATCATGTCTGTAACCAGGGACTAGATCGGTTCCCCGTTTTTATATTTGCGCAGTACGTTCTGGATTCTCTCGTTCGGGCTGAGGATCGAACTGATGGAACCGTCATGGTTCAGCGTATCAATGATGAGAGCAATATATTTGCTCATGTCACAATTGATATAGTAAGGTTTTGACAGCAGTTCCGGAGTCTGATAGATTAGATTGGTCGTCAGGATACCGTCAAATATTCCATCTTCATACGCTTTGTCAAATTTCTCCATTCCGTTTGTGAAGAGACCGAAGGTTGCAGCTGCATAGATTCGATTGGCTTTTCTGCGTTTCAGTTCTGTGGCAACCTCAATGATGCTGTCACCGGATGAGATCATGTCGTCAATGATGATCACGTCTTTTCCTTCTACAGAACTTCCCAGGAACTCGTGTGCCACGATCGGGTTGCGGCCATCAACGATCCGTGTATAATCACGCCGCTTGTAGAACATACCCATATCCAGTCCGAGGACGTTGGCAAGATATACTGCCCGGTTTGTACCGCCTTCGTCCGGACTGATCGCCATCATGTGCTCACTGTCGATCTGGAGATCTTTTACAGTGCGGAGCAGTCCTTTGATAAACTGATAAGTGGGGGAAACTGTCTCAAATCCGCTCAGAGGAATGGCATTCTGTACTCTGGGGTCGTGAGCATCAAATGTGATGATGTTTTCCACACCCATGCGGACCAGCTCCTGAAGAGCAAGAGCACAGTCCAGAGATTCTCTGGAACTTCTCTTGTGCTGACGGCTCTCATAGAGGAACGGCATGATGACATTGATTCTCCTGCCTTTTCCCCCGACTGCGGCAATGATCCTTTTCAGGTTCTGAAAATGATCGTCCGGAGACATGTGATTGACGTTACCGGTCAGTGAATAAGTTACATTATAATTACATACGTCTACCATCAGATAGAGATCTCTGCCCCGCACAGACTCACCGATGATCCCTTTTGCTTCTCCGGATCCGAAACGGGGAACCTTTGCGTTAATAAGGTAGTTATCTCTTTCATATCCGGAAAAGGCAATGTCGTCACGATACTCGTGCGCGCTCTCGTGACGCCATTTTACAAGATAGTCGTTAACCTTCTTTCCCATCTCCTCACATCCGGTGAGGGCGATCAGCCCGAGGGCGCCTACCGGAATATTTTCTAAGATTCTTTCTGTTCGACGTAACATGAATTGTCCTCCCTGTACTCTAACTTCTTTTTGATACGTATATCATCACCGATTATCTTCAACAGTGTGTAGCTGCTCGTAATCCTGGAGAAAGAACGTTCCGTATAGAGGTCTGCCAGGGTCTCCAGGGAGAGGTTTGTCGAGATGATCGTTGATTTCCTGTGTAAAAGTCTCTCGTTGATGCAGGTAAAAAACTGTGATGCGATAAAACCATTGGTGTATTCACTGCCCAGATCATCGATGATAAGCAGGTCACAGTTAAAAATATACTCGTTCATGTTCCCTGCGTCAACATCCTTTTTGTTGAATGCTGTCCGGGCGAGAGAATTAAATAACTGAGGTGCAGAAAAATATAACACAGAAAATTCCCGCTCCATAAGTTCACGGGCAATACAAGTGGAGAGATACGTTTTACCTACCCCCACATCCCCATAAAAAAACAGGTTGCGGAAATCTGTGCCGAAAGTGTCGATAAACTGGTGACATATCTTTAATGTATCTTCCATGATTGCCCGTGCTGAACGCCCGGTCTTCTTATCATAGTAAGAAGGCGAATAAAAATCAAGTCTGAAATTGTTAAAACCGGCATCATACGGAAGCTCTTTGATGTTGGACTGTTCATAGAGAAGGTGTATGATCGCCTTGCGGAAGCAGTGACATTTTTTGCTGCCGATGTATCCGGTATCTTTGCAGTCACTGCATTCATAGACCGGTTCAAGATAATTCGCAGGAAAACCGGCAGAGAGAAGAAGACTCTGTTTGCTGCTCCGCAGGATCGCCAGTTCTTCTTTCAAAGAGGCAATGGCGTGGTCATCTCCGTTTAACAGTTTTTTCCCATACTGCACGGAGAGGATGGAGATGGATTCATCCAGAGATTTAAATTCCGGTATTTTTTCGTAGACTTCTTCATACCGCCGTGTCTGGATATCATGGCTTTTCAACTGTTTTTTTTCGTATTCACGCATGATCGCGTAGTACTGCGAGCTTTTCAGTCCCATCTGTAAACTCCTTTTAATTACTGTTCAACAGCTGTTCTTCGAGAGCGTCCATGTCATAATTCCGCCGTTCAAAATTGTTCAGATTCCGTGCTGCCGTACGGGAGCGGACAGAAGTGATCTTCTGCGCTGCTCTTTCTTTTTGGAAAGCATCATCCAGAACAGAGACATCCTTGAGTGAGCGGACGTGATTGTCGTGCCATCTTGTAAGAATGGTATCAGCATATTCGAAGCTGGGCTGATGTGTTGTGGAAATCGTCCGCCGACACGCTTCTTCGATCAGATCCGCAGTAAAACCGTATTCATCCGCCCATTTTCGGATATATGTAAGTTCGGAAGACGCGGGACCGCGGTTTTTGATTCCGAAAGCATTCAACACGGTGAAACAGTGTTTGCTGTATGCCTGTGACTGTTCTTTTGCCTGCGAAACAGTCTCAATTCCGGAGTCAGCCCATGACAATGCTACTTTTCTGATATAATGAATACTTTTATGTCCGTGTTCCACACAAGTCTCGATCAGATATTCGATCAGATCAGCAGACATGCGGAGCGTATCATAGAAATAGGTGATCGTCTCCATCTCCGTACGCGTCAGCGTTTTACCAAGATACTGTTCTGCAATGAAAAGAAGGGACTTGATTTCCTTCTGAGCGCGAAAACTGTCAATTGCAACGGCATTCGCCGGAACAGTCGGAGCGGAAGAGGCCGGAGAAACAGGAACAGCCGGAACAGGCTCCGCAGGAGCAGAGACAGAATCTGCGAAAGAAGGAACAGGCTCGGCAGGTACGGGGCCCGCCGTGGCATTCTCTTCTTTGGATTCCCGTGCAGATGTGATCTTCTGCAGCTCGATGCCGGTGATCTTCCCCTCTGAATCACGCTCAAGACGAAGCAGACCGGTGCTCTCCCAGTAGCGGAAAGCGCGGAGAACATCGTTCTCTGTATTGTTCAGACAATCCGCGATCATCGGGATTGTAAGAGAAGAACAGGGATCATCCAGATGGCGGAGAAGAAAAAGATAGACTTTTACAAATTCTCCGTTGGCGTTCACCATGTAATTATCTATAAAATCATTCGGAAGCAGAGTCGCGTTTGTCTGAAATCTGTTTTTCAATGTCAATTTTTTCATAATATCATGTCCCACTTTCTGTCACAGCCCGGCAAGCCTGGCCGGGAACTAAAATCAAGCGGACACACAGGAAATTTTATTTCCTCTGTGTCCCGGATAAAATCCTTTGTCTGTCGTGTGCTCATTATAACATCTGCAGATAGAGTTAAAAAGCATTTTCGCGTGGGTAAATCCCGCTTTTTTGTAGATAACTCTGTGCAGAAAGTGTGGATAAGTATGTGGATATCAGAGAATTTGTGTGGAAAAGTCAGGTGTTTTCTATTTCAGAAGATCCTCTCCCACAGTAACGATATCCCCGGCGCCCATGGTGATAAGAAGATCTCCCGGGCGGCAGTGCTCTTTCAGGAACGACTCAATATCAGCAAATGTGGGGAGGTAAAAGGCATCTGTCCCCAGCTTTTTGGCTTCCTCTGCCAGTGCTTCGGAAGAAACTCCCAGAGTATCTGTTTCCCGTGCAGCATAGATATCTGCGAGGACAAGGTGGTCCGCATGGGAGAGGGCTTCCGCAAATTCATGGAAAAATGCTTTTGTTCTTGTGTAGGTATGGGGCTGGAACACGCACCATACGTCATTGTGGGGATAATGCTGCGCGGCTTTCAGTGTAGCAGCGATCTCTGTGGGATGGTGCGCATAATCGTCGACTACAGTGACACCGTCAAATGTGCCTTTGTATTCAAAACGGCGGTCTGTTCCTGTGAATGAGAGCAGCCCTCTTTTGGCAGTCTCAGCAGGAATCTCCAACAGGTCTGCTACGGCGATGGAAGCGAGGGCGTTGGAGACATTGTGATCGCCGGTCACGGAAAGCGCGATCCTGCCGGCTGGTTCTCCTTTTTTCAAAAGTTCGAAAGAGACATGTCCCTGATCATCGTAACGGATTTCTGAGGCACTGTAATCAAACGCTCTGGAAGAACCGTATGTGATAACCTGACAGTTCAGCCCGCGGTAGATCTCTTCATGGTCCTTGATATCGCCGTTGATGACAAGAGTCCCGTCAGAGGGCAGCAGCGCTGTGAACTGACGGAAGGAGTGACGGATATCCTCCAGATCTTTGAAAAAGTCCAGATGATCCTCCTCAATGTTCAGAATCACACTGATCTTCGGGAAGAAATGGAGGAAGCTGTTTGTGTATTCACATGCCTCGGTCAAGAAGGTCCCGGAGTTCCCTACACGGATATTTCCGCCGATCGCCTTCAGGATCCCGCCTACGGATATGGTCGGGTCCAGATCGGCTTCCAGAAGAATGTGTGAGATCATGGAAGTGGTCGTTGTCTTGCCATGCGTGCCGGAGACTGCGATCGGAGTGTCATAATTCTTCATGAGCTGTCCGAGAAGTTCTGCGCGGGTGAGCATGGGGATTTTGCGGCCCACCGCTTCCATGAGTTCCGGATTGCGCCGGTTGATCGCTGCGGTATAGACAACACAGTCGATGTCGCCGGTTATATTTTCAGCGCGCTGTCCGTAGTGGATAAGGGCGCCTTCATTTTCCAGTTTTTTCGTCAGGGGTGACTCTTTTGAGTCGGAACCGGATACAGTGAAGCCCTCTTCCAGAAGAATCTCTGCAAGTCCGCTCATACTGATACCTCCAATCCCGATGAAATGGATGTGGATCGGTTTTTGAAAATCAATTTTATACATTATATATGCCCCTTCTCTTATCTGTTTTAATTCTGAAAGATATCATGTTTCAGTCATAAAAATACTGTTATCTACTATATTATACTATATATGATAAAAATTAAAAGAATATCTTTTTGTCTGAATTTCACAAAAAGAAGTGAAAAAACACAAAAAAATTGTAAAAAATTATTGGATAAAACTAAATATGTGTTATAATAAATGAAATCAACTAGAAATGAGGTGACGCAATGTTCAAAAAGGAAATGATTGCCATGCTCCTGGCGGGAGGACAGGGCAGTCGTCTGGGAGTGCTTACGGCGAAAGTCGCGAAGCCAGCCGTTGCTTTTGGCGGAAAATACCGTATCATCGATTTCCCACTCAGCAACTGCATCAATTCAGGGATCGATACGGTCGGGGTACTTACACAGTATCAGCCTTTGAGGCTGAACACACATATCGGGATCGGCATTCCGTGGGATCTGGACCGCAACGTGGGTGGTGTTTCTATTCTGCCGCCGTATGAGAAAAGTTCCAACAGCGAGTGGTATACGGGTACGGCCAATGCGATCTATCAGAACCTGAATTATATGGAAACATATAATCCTGACTATGTACTGATTTTGTCAGGTGACCATATCTACAAGATGGATTATGAAGTGATGCTGGATTTCCATAAGGCAAACAAAGCTGATGTGACGATCGCGGCGATGCCGGTACCGATTGAGGAAGCGAGCCGTTTCGGTATCGTTGTTACGGACGGCGATGGAAAGATCAGAGACTTTGAAGAAAAACCGGAGAAACCGAGCAGCAATCTCGCTTCGATGGGTATTTATATTTTCAGCTGGCCGGTGCTGAGAGAAGCGCTTATAAAACTGAAAGACCAGCCCAACTGTGACTTTGGAAAACATGTCATCCCTTACTGTCATCAGAAAGGGGACAGGCTGTTTGCATATGAATATAACGGGTACTGGAAAGATGTGGGAACACTGAGCTCCTACTGGGAAGCGAATATGGAGCTGATCGATATCATTCCGGAATTTAATCTGTATGAAGAGTTTTGGAAGATTTATACAAACAGTGCCAACATCCCGCCTCAGTATATCGCGGAGCAGGGGGGTGTGGACCGATGTATTATCAGCAACGGTTCTGAGATTTACGGGGAAGTACACAATTCCGTTCTGGGTGGAAGCGTTGTTGTGGGAAAAGGGAGCGTTGTGCGTGATTCCATTATCATGCAGGGCGTTACGATCGGTGAGAACTGCGTGATCGAGAAAGCGATCATCGCGGAGGACACCGTGATCGGTAATGGTGCTGTCATCGGGATTGGAAGCGAAGTGCCGAACAGGATGAAACCGAACATCTACAGCGGCGGGCTGGCGACGATCGGAGAGAATTCTGTGATTCCCGACGGCGTGCAGATCGGCAAGAATACTGCCATCAGCGGTGTGACATCCGCAGAGGATTACCCGGGCGGCGTTCTGGAGAGCGGAGAGACATTGATAAAGGCAGGTGACAGAGTATGAGAGCGGTAGGCATTATCTTAGCAGGCGGTAACAGCAGGAAGATGAAGGAACTGACGACAAAGCGCGCCGTTGCGGCAATGCCGGTTGCCGGAAGCTACCGGGCGATCGATTTTGCACTGAGCAATATGACCAATTCTCATATTCAGAAAGTAGCGGTGCTGACACAGTATAACGCCAGATCACTGAACGAACATCTGAATTCTTCAAAATGGTGGGACTTTGGAAGAAAACAGGGAGGTCTGTATGTGTTTACGCCGACGATCACTGCAGACAACGGATACTGGTACAGAGGGACCGCGGATGCGATCTATCAGAACCTGGATTTTCTGAGAAAATGTCATGAGCCCTATGTGATCATCACATCGGGAGACGCGGTCTATAAGATGGATTACAACAAAGTACTGGAATATCATATCGCAAAGAAAGCTGATATCACAGTTGTGTGCAAGGAGCTGGAGCCGGGAGAGGATGCGACCCGGTTCGGAACGATCCGCATGAATGAGTCGGCAAGGATCGAGGAATTTGAGGAGAAGCCGATGGTAGCTCATTCTCAGACGATCTCCACAGGGATCTATGTGATCCGCAGGAGACAGCTCATAGACCTTGTTGAGCACTGTGCTGAAGAAGAAAGGCACGATTTTGTGACAGATATCCTGATCCGTTACAAGAACCTGAAAAAGATATACGGTTATAAGATAAACAGTTACTGGAACAATATTTCCACGGTTGAGTCCTATTATCGGACAAACATGGATTTCCTGAAACCGGAAGTGCGCAATTATTTCTTCCGTGAACTTCCGAGTGTGTTCTCAAAGGTGAGCGACCAGCCGCCGGCAAAATATAACCCGGGAGCAGTTGTGAAGAACAGCCTTGTGGGAAGCGGAAGCATCATTAACGGGACGGTGGAAAATTCTGTTATATTTAAAAAAGTATTTGTCGGAAACAACTGTGTGATAAAGAACTCAATCATTCTCAATGATGTTTATCTGGGGGACAATACTTATATTGAGAACTGTATCGTGGAGAGCCGCGATACGATCAGGGCAAATACGAGACATGTAGGGGAAAATGGCGTAAAAGTAGTAGTTGAGAAGAACGAAAGATATGCATTGTAGGCCGGAAAGAAAAATATACGGTCTGCGGCGCTCAGGGAGGAAATGAAAAAGGAATCAGATCGGAGTCCCGCATAAGATGCAGACAGAGAAAGGAGACTGGAGAGTATGCAGATTACTGATGTACGTGTGAGAAAAGTCGCGAAAGAGGGAAAATTAAAAGCCGTTGTGTCTATCACGATCGACGACGAATTTGTTGTACATGACATCAAAGTGATAGAGGGAGAGAAAGGCCTGTTTATCGCGATGCCGAGTAAGAAAGCTCTGGACGGGGAATACAGAGATATCGCGCATCCGATCAACTCAGGAACAAGAGAGAGGATCCAGACGACGATCCTTCAGAAATATGAAGAAAACCTTGAGGAAGAGCCGGAGACAGAGATCGGGGAGATCTGAATGGATCCGAAATGTACAGGGAAAGCGACAGGGCTGCCGTATCACCAAAAGGAGACGGTAGCCCTGTTTCGTGCGATGAAAAGCAAACTGGCTGTGCAGATATTACAGCAGCTTCTTCCAGGAGGGGGCTGAGAGCTCAAAGTGCATTTCCTTTCCAGTTGAGGGATGGTGAAAATCCAGCCTGCAGGCACAGAGGCAGAGTGTCCTGAAGGGCGTTTGGCCGGCGTGGCTGCCGGAATATGGATCCTCTCCGTATTTTCGGTCACCCAGGAGGGGAAATCCATGATGCGCCATCTGCACCCGGATCTGATGGTGCCGTCCGGTATCCAGATGGATCTCAACGACAGAATAAGGTGTGGCGGCATCCGATTGTGTTTCGAGAGTGCGATAGTGGAGCCGCGCATGCTTTGCGCCCGGGGTATTGGGAGGGCAGACGCGGGATGTGTTGGTACGTCCGTCCCTGACCAGATTGTCTTCCAGATCTGCTTCTGATGGGACCGGGATCCCCCGGACTGCGGCGAGATAATATTTTCCAAATCCGGAACTGGTTATCTGACGCGAGAGTTCCCGGGCAGCAGCCGGTGTTTTGGCAAAGACGAGAAGTCCTTCCACAGGCTGATCCAGGCGATGGATCACGGCAAGATAAGGCTGCCGGTGCTGTCCGTTCTTTCCAGCCGTCTTTTGGGGGGATGCGGGATCAGCCAGATGGTTCTTCAGGAGGCTGACCATATCCCGGGTGCCGATCCGGCTGGTCTGGGTGGGAATCCCGGCTGGTTTGCGGCAGACAATGAGGTGAGGATCTTCATATATGATAAGTTCGCTGATATCCTGATGCATTCTGATGCTCCTTGTATTCTTGACTTTTTCATGGGTTGCGACTAAACTGATTATCATATAAAAGAATTTTCAGGTCAAGCTTTTAAGGAGGATTTCCATGATAAATAATGACTGGGAAAGATTTGGGGAAGACATCAGAAGGACGATACAGGATGCGGTAGATTCCAGGGATTTCAGCAGGCTGAACCAGACCGTGTCGGATACCATCGGTCAGGCCATGGACAACGTGTCGCGCGGATTGAAGAACGGGGGATGGTACCGGGAGCGGCCGATGGGAGGAAACTGGGGAAATCCGCGGGCGTATGCTCCTCATTATGAACAGCAGGGTGTACGGACAGAGAACCTTCAGGAGAAAAAGAAGATCCTGTATCTGGGGGGAAACTCCACCAGGATCGGGGGGATATTTCTGGCGGCAACGGGGTATGTTTTTGGAGTTGGTGCGCTTCTGCTTCTGATCGCAGTGCTCGTTGCGGCATCTGCGGCAGGCTGGGGGCTGGCATTTGGCCTGGGGGCTGCGGCGATGGGAATCGTCACGCTGATCTTTGCGGTTATGGCAGGAACCGGGACAAATATGGTTCGAAGCGTGGGGAGATTCCGGAAATATGTAAAGATCCTTGGAAACCACGAATATTGTGAGGTGAAGGAACTGGCGCGCCAGACAGGGCGGCCGGTAAAAGCGGTCCTGAAGGATCTGAAGAAGATGATTAAAAAAGGATGGTTCCGGCAGGGGCATCTGGATGAGAAAGGAACATGCCTGATGTCCAGTGACGCGGCGTTTCAGCAGTATACGAATCTGATTGAGCAGATGAAGCAGCAGAAGGCCGAGAAGGAAGCGGCGGAAGAAAAGGCACGCCAGGAGTATTCAAAACTGTCTCCGGAGGTGCAGGAGATCATCCGGGCGGGCGATGAGTATGTGAGGAAGATCCATGAGGCGAACGACGCCATTCCCGGAGAAGAGATATCCAATAAGATCGCCCGGATGGAGATGCTGGTGGATAAGATTTTTGACAGAGTAGAGCAGAACCCGGAAACGGTGGATGACATCCATCGCCTGATGGACTACTATCTGCCGATGACGATCAAACTGCTGGACGCATATGAGGAACTGGATACCCAGCCGGTACAGGGGGAGAATATCATCTCTTCCAAGAAAGAGATCGAAAAAACACTGGATACTCTGAATGTGGCATTTGAAAAGCTGCTGGATGATCTGTTTCAGGATACCGCATGGGATGTGTCGTCTGATATATCTGTGCTGAATATGATGCTGGCGCAGGAAGGGCTTACAGAGGACGGATTGAAAAACAAAAAATGATTTCCGGTACTGATTCCGGAAGCGGGCAGCGAAACAGGAGCAAGAAAGAGCTGTGTACGAAATATAACAGAGAAAGATAAACGGAGGGAAGAAAAATGAGCAGTGATTTTCAGGACATGAGTACAGCGCCGACACTTACGCTGGATCCTTTCCAGGGGATGGAGGAGAAAAAAGCGCCGGTACAGCAGCAGAAAGAAGAACCTGCGCTGGATGACAACATCCTCACTGAGGAGGAACGGCGCACGGTAGATGCATTTGCGAAGCAGATCGACCTGACCAATTCCACACTGGTGCTCCAGTACGGTGCAGGAACACAGAAGAAGATGGCGGATTTTTCCGAGTCGGCGCTGGCAAATGTGCGGTCAAAGGATCTGGGAGAAGTCGGGGATCTCCTCAGCGGAGTTGTGAAAGAGCTGAAGAACTTTGATGAGGAAGAGGAGAAAGGTTTTCTGGGAATCTTCAAGAAAGCTTCCAATAAGATCGAGAATATGAAGGCGAAGTATGCCAAGGCAGAGACAAACGTCAATGAGATCGTTAAAGTGCTGGAAAAGCACCAGGTACAGCTTATGAAGGATACGGCGCTTCTGGACAAGATGTATGAGCTGAACCTTACGTATTTTAAGGAGCTGTCCATGTATATTCTTGCCGGGAAGAAGAAGCTGCAGGAGGTCAGAAGCGGTGAGCTGATGGAACTGTCGGCGAAGGCGCAGACTTCCGGACTGCCCGAGGACGCCCAGGCGGCAAAAGATCTGGACTCCATGTGCAACCGGTTTGAGAAGAAGATCCACGACCTGGAACTGACCCGGATGATCTCGATTCAGACTGCTCCGCAGATCCGCCTGGTGCAGAACAACGATACTTTGATGGTGGAGAAGATCCAGTCAACGATCGTAAATACGATTCCGCTCTGGAAGAGCCAGATGGTGCTGGCGCTCGGCGTGGAACATTCCACTCAGGCCGCAGCGGCTCAGAGAGAAGTGACAGATATGACAAATGAACTTCTCCGAAAAAATGCGGAGAAACTGAAGATGGCCACGATCGAGACTGCGAAGGAATCCGAGAGAGGGATCGTGGATATGGATACTCTCAAGGCGACCAACGAATCCCTGATCTCCACCCTGGATGAAGTGATGAACATCCAGAAAGAGGGGCGGCAGAAGAGAGCGGAGGCGGAGGCTGAACTCCAGAACATGGAGAATGAGCTGAAACAGAAGCTGCTGCAGATTCAAGGTTGACAATACTGCTGATTTTCGTTAAAATCACAGTTACGGACGTTACAGTTCGCACTGTAACTAACGGACGGCGATGAACGGGATTAGTATGTATGGGGAATGCTACAGAGAGGGGGCGGCTGGTGAAAGCCCCTGCAGGAATGTACAGAACCGGCCCGGGAGCTTCTGCATGAAAGTGCAGCGTATGTCTGCGTTAAAGATGAAAGAGTGAACTGCAGCAGCGTGTGGTTCCCGATGTGGTATTTGGGGGATTCAGAGCGTGCAGAGCAGTTAAATAGGGTGGTACCGCCGGGAGATCCGGTCCCTTGTTTTCGAGGGACTCAGGATGTCCCGGCTTTATTATTTTTGAAGGAGAGAAAAAAATGGCAAAGGAAAAGAAACTGGTACAGTCGATCACGTCAAGAGATGAAGACTTTGCACAGTGGTACACGGACGTTGTCCGTGAGGCGAAGCTGTGCGACTATTCGGGCGTCAAAGGATGTCTGAACTATCTGCCGAACGGATATGCTCTTTGGGAGAATATCCAGTCAGATCTTGACAAAAGGTTTAAAGAAACGGGAGTAGAGAATGTCTATCTCCCGGTTCTGATTCCGGAGAGTCTTCTTCAGAAGGAGAAGGATCATATTGAAGGCTTTGCGCCGGAGGTGGCGTGGGTGACACATGGAGGGATGGAGCAGCTTCAGGAGAGGTTCTGTATACGCCCGACTTCTGAGACTCTGTTCTGTGATGTATGGAGCAAGACGGTACAGTCTTACCGTGATCTTCCCAAAGTATGGAACCAGTGGTGTTCCGTGCTGAGATGGGAGAAGACCACAAGACCCTTCCTGCGTTCCAGAGAATTCCTGTGGCAGGAGGGACACACCATCCATGCAACTTATGAGGAAGCGGAAGAGCGCACGAAGATGATGTGGAACGTATACAAAGATTTCGTGGAGCAGGATCTGGCGATCCCGGTGGTCGCAGGAAGAAAGACGGAGAGTGAGAAGTTTGCCGGTGCTCAGGATACCTATACGATCGAGGCACTGATGCATGACGGGCAGGCACTCCAGTCAGCTACAAGCCATTTCTTCGGAAATGCATTCCCGGATGCGTTCAATATCAAATATGCCGATAAGAATAATGAACTCCACAGCGTATATGAGACATCCTGGGGACTTTCTACCAGAATCATTGGCGCCATTATCATGGTACACGGCGATGACAGCGGTCTTGTACTTCCGCCAAGGATCGCTCCGGTCCAGACAAGAGTCATCCCGATCGCGCAGCATAAGGAAGGCGTGCTGGACAAGGCAAATGAACTGTTAGAGACACTGAAGGCGGCAGGCTACCGCGTGAAGATAGATGATTCTGAGAAGAGTCCCGGATGGAAGTTCAGCGAGCAGGAGATGCTGGGAATTCCGACACGTATCGAGATCGGACCGAAAGATATCGAGAACGGACAGGTGGTCGTGGTACGCCGTGACACAAGAGAGAAGATCGTGGTATCCATGGATGAGATTGCCACAAAGCTTGGTGAGATCCTCGAGACAGTCCAGAAAGACCTTTATGCGAAAGCAAAGGCATTCCTGGATGATCATATCAGCACAGCGACTACCATCGATGAGATGAAAGACGCTGTTCAGAACAAGAAAGGCTTTGTCAAAGCGATGTGGTGCGGCGAGGAAGCGTGTGAGGACGAGATCAAGGCACAGGCAGGAGGAGTGACCTCCAGGTGTATCCCCATGGAAGAGGAACATCTCTCCGATGTGTGCGTGTGCTGTGGCAAGCCGGCGAAACATATGGTCTACTGGGGACGGGCGTATTAATTTCTCAGAGGTCAGGACTCTTGACAAAAATGTCCGATTGCAGAGCAAAGTTAGAATATTCAGATAATATGTATTAAGGGGGCCGTCGCACTAAGTGATTAGTGCGATGGCCTCTTTTCTTTTCCAAAATAAACCAAATGCCGGGCTAAACAAAGCCCGGCAAAAGGTGTAAAATATAGTTATGGAAAAATTAAATATTTTACAAAAAGATTATACCCTGAATCAAAACGGTTATCAATTAAAACTTCCGTTAAATATTGACTGCATGATCCCGGCAGATGATTCTGTGCGGCTGCTGAGTCAGTTTGTGGAGGAGATGGATTTATCTGACTTATATTCGACGTATCAGAGGATACCCGAAAATCCGTCGCCGCGCACCATCCTTAAGATCGTGCTTTGTGCTTATATGAACGGGGACTTTTCTTCCCGTGATATGGAGGAGGCCTCTGCCGCAGGGATATCAACTTTATGTTCCTGTTGGAAGGCGCTCCCGTGCCTGACCATGCAACTTTTGCACGTTTCCATACCCTGCATTTCGCATTGTGTTCGAAAAAAATCCTGGCCGCCGTCACGAAGTTCCTTTACAGTATCGGGGAAATTTCAGGAGAAGACATCTTTATTGACGGAACAAAGATCGAGGCTTATGCGAATAAATACACTTTTGTCTGGAAAAAGGCGACAACAAAAAACCTGGAAAAACTTCTAAAGAAGCTTGCAGCCTTTGTAGAATCCTGCGAGGAAATGTACGGCCTAAAGATTGTTTATCAGAATAAAGTCACCGTAAAACACCTGAAAAAGCTCCGGAAAAAGCTGTACAGGCTGAAAGCGGACGAGGGGATCGAGTTTGTACATGGGACAGGGAAAAGGAAATCCCCATTGCAGAAAAGTATTGAAACACTGGAGCAATATCTGGAGAAGCTCAAAGAGTATACCCAGAAACTTTATGTGTGTGGAGACAGGAACAGTTATTCTAAGACAGACCATGATGCAACTTAAATACCAGAGAGTTACGGCGGATGCAGGATATGAAAGTGAAGAGAATTACGCTTATCTGGAGAAAGAAAAGAAAGAGGCATTTATCAAGCCGGCGAATTATGAGATCGGGAAAAAGCGTTCTTATCAAAACGACATCGGCAGGGTAGAAAATATGAAATATGATCCGCAGTCGGACACCTACACCTACCACAACGGGAAAAGACTGAAAGTCAGTAAGATAAAGAAAGAAAAAACAAAGACAGGATATGAGAGAAAAACGACCATTTACAGTTGTGAAGACTGCAGCGGATGTCCCTACAAAAAAGAATGTATCAAAGGGAACCACAGTAAGGTTCCGTTCGAAGACAGGACGAAAAATTTGTATGTTTCCCGGAAGTTCAATCAGTACCGGGAGGAAGACCTGAAGAGGATTACCAGTGAAGAGGGGATTCTGCTGCGGATGAACCGGAGTATCCAGTCCGAGGGAAGCTTTGGTGATCTGAAAGAGGATACAGGCTTCCGAAGATTCCGATACCGTGGAAAAGCGAATGTAGAAGCACAAAGTATTCTGTTGGCGATTGCGCATAATGTCAGGAAACTGCATCAAAAAATCCAAAACGGAAAAACCGGGACACATCTGTTTGCGTTAAAGAAGAGCGCATAAATTTAGAAAGTTCAAAACGCTAAACAGACAGGAAAGGGGAGGTCTGCGCTTTTTCAAGCAGAAAAGCAAAAATAGGCAGATCATCTGGATATTTCTCTGAAATAAGCAACAAAAGAGGGGCATGCCACATGAGAAATTTACTTCCTCATGCGACAGCCCCGCTTTATATTTACACAGATATTAAAGGGGCACAGTTTTTTAAAAACATCGTAAAATCCCTTGACATACGAAAATAAACGTAATAAACTAATCTAGCGTGCAAAAACGTATTATTTTTGTGCGCGAAAATGGATAATGACATGATTATCCGCAGCCCCTTGCGGCATAAGCCGTGAGGTAACGAATAATTCATAGGAGGTGAAAAGAATGCCAACATTTAACCAGTTAGTTAGAAAAGGACGTCAGACTTCTGAGAAGAAATCTACAGCACCGGCACTTCAGAAAGGATACAACTCTCTGAAGAAGCGTGCGACAAACACATCTTCTCCGCAGAAGAGAGGTGTCTGCACAGCTGTTAAGACAGCTACACCGAAGAAGCCTAACTCGGCTCTGAGAAAAATCGCCAGAGTTCGTCTTTCTAACGGAATCGAAGTAACAAGCTACATCCCGGGTGAGGGACACAACCTTCAGGAGCATAGCGTTGTTATGATCCGTGGAGGAAGAGTTAAGGACCTGCCTGGTACAAGATACCACATTATCCGTGGTACACTGGATACAGCAGGTGTTGCGAAGAGACGTCAGGCTCGTTCCAAATACGGCGCTAAGAGACCGAAAGACGCAAAAAAATAAGTAACTGATTGTTAAATCGTATCACAAACAGAACTATGATTATCGTAGTCTTATTGGACAATGATGTTCAGTAAGCAAAGGTTGCGGATTAAGCAGAGCACCTGGTCCGGAAGGGCGGGTGCGAACATCAATAGATTAGTCCCGCGGCCGCGAGCACATGAAATGCGATTCCATAGAAAGACACATGTGAGTACCGATGAATTAATCCCGGGAAACCGGAAAATATGATTAAGGAGGGAAGGACCGTGCCACGTAAAGGACATACTCAGAAAAGAGATGTATTAGCGGATCCGATATACAACAATAAAGTTGTTACCAAACTTATCAACAACATCATGCTGGATGGTAAGAAAGGTGTAGCACAGAAAATTGTATACGGCGCATTTGAAAGAGTTGAGGCAAAGGCTGAGAAGCCGGCGATCGAGGTGTTCGAGGAAGCTATGAACAACATGATGCCGGTGCTGGAAGTTAAGGCAAGACGTATCGGTGGTGCAACATACCAGGTACCGATCGAGGTCAGAGCTGACAGAAGACAGGCTCTTGCTCTTCGCTGGCTGACAATGTACTCCCGTCAGAGAGGCGAGAAGACAATGGAAGAAAGGCTGGCAAATGAGATTCTTGACGCAGCGAACAATACGGGTGGAGCTGTGAAGAGAAAAGAAGATATGCACAAGATGGCAGAGGCAAACAAGGCGTTTGCACACTATCGTTTCTAATTATCTTAGGAGGAAATAACCTTGGCTGGAAGAGAATATCCATTAGAGAGAACCAGAAATATCGGTATCATGGCGCATATCGATGCGGGTAAGACAACGCTGACAGAGCGTATTCTCTACTATACCGGTGTTAACTATAAGATCGGTGATACTCACGAAGGTACTGCAACCATGGACTGGATGGAGCAGGAGCAGGAGAGAGGTATCACGATCACATCAGCCGCTACGACATGTCACTGGACTTTGGAAGAGAAAACGAAACCGAAGCCGGGCGCTCTGGAGCATCGTATCAACATCATCGATACTCCGGGACACGTTGACTTTACCGTAGAGGTTGAGCGTTCACTTCGTGTACTGGATGGAGCAGTTGGAGTTTTCTGTGCAAAGGGCGGTGTTGAGCCTCAGTCAGAAAATGTATGGCGCCAGGCAGATACGTACAATGTACCGAGAATGGCATTCATCAATAAGATGGACATTCTTGGAGCTGATTTCTACAATGCGGTAGAGCAGATCAAGACAAGACTTGGTAAAAATGCAATCTGTCTTCAGCTTCCGATCGGAAAAGAAGACGAGTTTAAGGGAATCATCGACCTGTTCGAGATGCAGGCCTACATCTACAATGATGAGAAAGGCGACGACATCTCCGTGACAGACATCCCGGAAGAGATGCAGGATGAGGCAGAACTTTACCACACAGAACTGGTGGAGAAGATCTGTGAGCTGGATGATGACCTGATGATGGAATATCTGGAAGGCGAGGAGCCGTCCGTTGAGGCAATGAAAGCAGTGCTGAGAAAGGCTACATGCGAGTGCACAGCTGTTCCGGTATGCTGCGGTTCCGCTTACAGAAACAAAGGTGTCCAGAAACTTCTGGATGCGATCCTTGAGTTCATGCCTGCTCCGACAGACATCCCGGCTATCAAGGGCGTCGACGAGGACGGCAACGAGGTTGAGAGACATTCTTCTGATGAAGAGCCGTTCTCCGCTCTCGTATTCAAGATCATGACAGACCCGTTTGTAGGTAAGCTTGCTTACTTCAGGGTTTATTCAGGAACAATGAACTCCGGTTCTTATGTCCTGAACGCAACAAAAGGCAAAAAAGAGCGTGTTGGACGTATCCTTCAGATGCATGCCAACAAGCGTGAAGAGCTGAGCAAAGTTTACTCAGGAGACATCGCGGCAGCGATCGGATTCAAGTTCTCCACAACAGGAGATACGATCTGTGATGATCAGCATCCGGTTATCCTTGAATCTATGGAATTCCCGGAGCCGGTTATCGAGCTTGCGATCGAGCCGAAGACAAAGGCTTCTCAGGGCAAACTGGGTGAGTCCCTTGCAAAACTTGCAGAGGAAGACCCGACATTCCGTGCTCATACAAACCAGGAGACAGGACAGACGATCATCGCCGGAATGGGCGAGCTCCATCTTGAGATCATCGTAGACAGACTTCTGCGTGAGTTCAAGGTAGAGGCAAACGTAGGTGCTCCTCAGGTTGCTTACAAAGAAGCGATCACAAAAGCGGTTGATATTGACAGCAAGTATGCAAAACAGTCCGGTGGACGTGGACAGTACGGACACTGTAAAGTTAAATTCGAGCCAATGGATGCGAACGGAGAAGAGACATACAAGTTCGAATCCACTGTAGTCGGAGGAGCTATCCCGAAGGAATACATCCCGGCTGTAGGAGAGGGTATCGAGGAAGCTATGAGATCAGGTATCCTCGGAGGATTCCCGGTAGTCGGCGTTCATGCGAACGTATACGACGGATCCTACCATGAGGTCGACTCCTCAGAGATGGCATTCCACATCGCAGGTTCACTTGCATTCAAGGATGCTATGAAACAGGGCGCTCCGGTCCTGCTCGAGCCGATCATGAAGGTTGAGGTAACGATGCCCGAGGAATACATGGGAGATATCATCGGAGACCTGAACTCTCGTCGTGGACGCATCGAGGGTATGGATGACCTCGGCGGCGGAAAGATCGTCCGTGCGTATGTTCCGCTGTCTGAAATGTTTGGATACTCCACAGACCTTCGTTCCAGAACACAGGGACGTGGTAACTACTCAATGTTCTTCGAGAAATACGAGCAGGTACCGAAGTCTGTACAGGAGAAAGTTTTATCCAACAAAAATGACTAAATGTTGTAAAAAAGCTTGAAAAACGGCTAGGTTTGAAATATAATCAGACTTAGCCGGGTAAAATCGAATTTCATTAGAAATGCCTGAAAACAGGTGGAATTTTAAGGAGGACATTCAAAATGGCAAAAGCTAAATTTGAAAGAACAAAACCGCATTGTAATATTGGTACCATCGGCCACGTTGACCATGGTAAAACAACTCTGACAGCTGCTATCACAAAAACTCTGTCCCACAGAGTAGCTGGAAACGCAGCAGTTGATTTCGAGAACATCGACAAGGCTCCGGAAGAGAGAGAGCGTGGAATCACGATCTCTACAGCACACGTTGAGTATGAGACAGAGAAACGTCACTATGCACACGTTGACTGCCCGGGACATGCTGACTATGTAAAGAACATGATCACAGGTGCTGCTCAGATGGACGGCGCTATCCTTGTTGTTGCTGCTACTGACGGTGTTATGGCTCAGACAAAAGAGCACATCCTTCTTTCCCGTCAGGTTAACGTTCCGTACATCGTTGTATTCATGAACAAATGTGACATGGTAGACGATGAGGAGCTGCTTGAGCTTGTAGAGATGGAAATCCGTGAAGTACTCAACGAGTACGAGTTCCCGGGAGATGACACACCGGTTATCCAGGGTTCAGCTCTGAAAGCTCTTGAGGATCCGGACGGAGAGTGGGGAGACAAGATCATGGAGCTCATGGACGCTGTTGATGAGTGGATCCCGACTCCGGAGCGTGACACAGACAAACCGTTCCTGATGCCGGTAGAGGACGTATTCTCTATCACAGGACGTGGTACAGTTGCTACAGGTAGAGTAGAGCGTGGTACACTTCATGTATCTGACGAAGTTGAGATCATCGGTATCCACGAGGATGTTAAGAAAACAGTCGTAACAGGTATCGAGATGTTCCGTAAGCTGCTCGACGAGGCTCGTGCAGGTGATAACATCGGTGCTCTGCTTCGTGGTATCCAGAGAACAGAGATCGAAAGAGGACAGTGTCTGATCAAACCGGGTACAGTAACATGCCATACAAAGTTCACATGCCAGGTTTACGTTCTGACAAAAGATGAGGGTGGACGTCATACTCCGTTCTTCAACAACTACAGACCGCAGTTCTACTTCAGAACAACAGACGTTACAGGTGTTTGCGAGCTTCCGGAAGGCACAGAGATGTGCATGCCTGGCGACCATGTAGAGATGACAGTTGAACTGATTCATCCGGTAGCTATGGAGGAAGGTCTGAGATTCGCTATCCGTGAGGGTGGACGTACAGTAGGATCTGGAACAGTAGCATCCATCATCGAGTAAGTAATGTTCGCATTGGCAATGAGCCGTGCGATAAAATAAAAGAAGACCCGCAGGAAAGTGCTTGCATTTTCCTGCGGGTCTTCTTTTATTTTATCATAGGGCGAAGCCCGTGAGCGATGCCTGAACACTTGGCGAGGTATTTGCGAGCCTAGTGTGAAGGTACACAGAGGGGATGAAGCGAAGCGGAATCGAGCTTCGCACGGCGGCAGTATGATCTTAATTTATTTTATCTTCTTTTCCTATCTGCAGAATTTCGCTCAGATCGAGCCCGGTCTGATGTGAAATCAGTTCCGGACTTGTGCCGTTTTTGAGCATTGTCTGGATCAAACTCTTCTTTCCCTGTTCAATGCCCTGCGCAAGCCCCTGTTCCATACCCTGATCTATCCCCTTTCGCATCCCGCGTCGAAGTGCGCTGTTCATCTGGGAATTATAATCACGGATCGCTTTTTCACGGGCTTCATATTCCAGCTTGGCCTGCTCATCAGCACTGAGCCGCTCCAGTTCTCTGTACGCTTCTTCGATGTACTCATCCGTCTTTGCCATATCTTCAAACTCCTTTCGGGACTTCCCACCGAGAAAACGCATCCAGTTGATGATGTCACTGCTGTTTGTCAGATCATCCGGAAGTTTCCTGAGTTCCAGGATCTGGATCTCCATAAGATCAGTATACTTTTTGCCTGTCTTTTCATCGCAGAAGGAGATCGTACGGTAGCAGTCCTCATCATCGCTAAAATGAATGAAATCCAGGATGCTTACGTGGATGCATTTCTTTAGATTTTCGTACGGATCCCCTTTCTTCAACTGCCCTGTAAAGATCTTGCTCAGATAGAACAGGATCCTGGCGTCCCAGTATTCAAAGTATGCCACCTGCATTTCCATATCGATCTGTTGTCCGTCTTCCATCAAAACGCGAACATCAAGAACGCCCAGCTTGTCATTGAGAGAATCCTGTCGGAGGATTGTCGGAAGCAGAGTGGTTTCGCGTATCGTTTTCGGATCGATATTTAAAAGAGCGGCGATAAAGCCTTTCCGCACTTTAGGGTTGTTCATCAAACCCTTGAAGCATATGTCCACAGTGGGAAGCATGATAAAATTGTCGGTGTCGTGTTTGTTTCCTTTGTGAATGTTTCTTGCATCAGTCATGTTGTTCTCCTTTCCTGCATGTGTCTCAACACATATAGGAATAAGAGACTTTCCGCTTTTATTTTATCATATCTGAAAGATGAGTCAAAGGAATAGTCTGAATTTCCTGTAGCGTATGTATTGATCCACTTTGCTTATACATCTGTCATTTATCGGGACCATGCCCTGAGTTCGGGCTCCGAAAATGAGAAGTGTACCGCATCTGGTGTGCGGCAGGGGTAATAGATTCGTGAGACGGAAAGAAACCCGTCTCGATGAAAAGATGATATCATATGTTTTTGAAAGTATAAATTGTTTTATACTGCACATACTATTGATGATAAAAAACAGGTGTGGTGATCAATGAGAACTGAGAGAACAAGCGAACGATCCAGAAAGAAGATCGATCTAAAAAATATAGGGGCAGACCTCCTCTACGATATTGCCGGCAGTATCCTCTATGCTGCCGGTATTTATACCTTCGCAGGAAATGCCGGCTTTGCCCCGGGAGGCGTATCCGGTCTTGCCCTCCTTTTAAATCATCTGACAGGATTTCCTGTGGGAACGATGACACTTCTGTTTAACATCCCTCTTGTTGTGATCAGCTATAAGACCGTGGGGAAGCAGCTTTTGCTGAAGAGTGCGAAGACGATGGTGATCTCATCCCTGTTCCTGGATGTTGTGTTTCCGTTTACGCCAATGTATGAGGGGAATCGGATGATGGCAGCGGTTTACTCGGGGATCTTTCTGGGAGCCGGCATGGCTCTGTTCTATGTGCGGGGATCATCTTCCGGTGGAATTGATTTTCTTGCTCTGACGATCAAGAAAAAGAGGCCCCACCTGTCGATCGGAGTGATCACCCTCCTTATCGACCTGGCAGTGATCTTCCTGGGATGGCCGGTGTTCGGCGATGTGGATGCGGGACTCTACGGTGTGGCGTCGACCGGCGTCTCCACGATCGTGATCGATAAGATCCTGTATGGGTTTGGGGCGGGGACGCTTGCGATCATTGTCACGGGAAAGGGAAAGCAGATCTCGGAGCGGATCGGCGAAACAGTGAAGCGCGGAGCTACATCCATTCCGGCTATGGGCGGATATACGGGACAGAAGAAAGATGTGCTGCTCTGCGCATGCTCTAAGGCGGAGGCATACCTGATCAGAAATGCTGTGGAGGAAGTGGATCAGGAAGCATTTCTTATGTTTACCGAGACAAGTGAGGTGTTCGGAGAAGGATTCAAAATAAAATGACAGCTTAGTCTGAAAGAGCCGATCCGCCGCATTGAACAGCTGCTCAGTGGAGCGAGGAGACCCGGTCATATGCAGGCGGATCGGCGCGTTTTCTGGTCCCTGAAGTATGATGAGAATGGCAGCAGAGCGAATCCGCTAAAAGAATTGCTTCTGCATTGGGTTGACATAAGAAAATATATCTGCTATATTACATTTAGAACACGGAAGAGTATAACATGGAAATAGTGTTCTGCCGATGGACGTTCCGGAGAGGGAAGGAAGATTGACGATACAGCAGGTAAAATTAAAGTACAGGTTTCTGACCCCGGGATGTTCCCGAGGTTTTCTTTTTGATGGGAGGATCAGAGCAGGCTCGGCGTCTGCTCAGCAAAGAGTGACCGGAGTTACAGGGAAACGATGACAGAAATGATCTGATAAGAGGGTGATGGATATGGCAGCGAAAAGAGATTATTATGAAGTGCTCGGTCTGACAAAAGGAGCGGACGGAGCAGCGATCAAAAAAGCATACAGGAAATTGGCGAAAAAATATCATCCGGATATGAATCCGGACAATGCAGAGGCAGAAAAAAAATTTAAAGAGGTCACAGAGGCGTATAATGTCCTGAGTGATCCAGAAAAGAAGAAACTGTACGATCAGTTTGGGCATGCGGCGTTCGACGAGAGCGGAGCAGGCGGCGGGGCTTATGGAGATTCATATGGCGGCACGTACTATCAGTCTTACAGAGGACCCGGCGGCGGATACAGGGAGTATCATTTTGAGGGCGGCAATATGGACGATATGTTCAATGATATATTCGGTGATATTTTCAACCGCGGGAAATCCCAGGGATTCAGCGGAGGGGCCAGAGGAGGCTCCAGGGACGGCTTTGAAGACGGAGGATTCCGGAACGGAGGTTTCGGCGGCAGCGGTTTTTACAGCGGATTTGGCGGAGCCGATTTCAAGGCAAAAGGGTCGGACCTGCATACTGAAGTGACCGTAGGATTTGATGAAGCTGCGTTTGGATGCGACAAGATCATCCGTCTCCAGGACCCGGCAAGCGGGACAGTACAGTCGCTGAAGGTTCATATCCCTGCGGGGATCGACTCCGGCAAGAGCGTCCGTCTGAGAGGCAGGGGGATGCCGGGAACGAACGGGGGAGAAAACGGGGATCTTCTCCTGAAGGTCCAGGTGGCTGAGAAACCCGGATATGAGCGGAAAGGAATGGATGTGTACACCATGGTGAATGTTCCGTTTACTACGGCGGTCTTCGGCGGAGAAGCGGTGGTCAGTACCTTATATGGAAATGTGCTGTGTAAGATAAAGGAAGGAACACAGTCCGGAACGAAGATCCGCCTGCGGGGAAAAGGGATTGTCTCCATGAAAGATCCTTCTGTACACGGTGATCAGTATGTGACCGTACAGATCGAAGTGCCCAAGTATCTGAATCCTGCGGCAAAGCAGAAACTCAAAGAGTTTGAGGCAGCATGCGCCGGAAAGGCAAGAACAGCATAAAAAAGATGATATAAGACACTGTGCAGTATCTAAAGATTCGTTGCGGACAAGTAACCTTGAAAGAAGCGGCGGAAGATGTGCACAGTGTTTTTATTTGCCTTCCGATAAGTAATTTGATATGATAGGGGAGAGGTCAGGGCACTGACTTGTTTATGCATTTAAAATTCAGAAATATTATGAGGAGAGGACGGAAAAGTATATGAAGATTGGAATAGGAAACGACCATTCAGCTCTGGAGATGAAGGCGGAGATCATAGAATTCCTGAAAGAAAAAGGACATGAAGTTGTGGATTATGGGACCAATTCATCGGAGAGCTGTGACTATCCGGTTTATGGAGAAAAGGTGGCCCGGGCTGTTGTGGCAGGAGAAGTGGAACAGGGCATCCTGATCTGTGGTACAGGCCTGGGAATCTCTATTGCGGCGAACAAGGTAAAGGGGATCCGGGCGGCAGTCTGTAGCGAGCCATTTACGGCAAAGATGGCAAGGGCGCACAATAACTGCAATATTCTTGCGTTTGGGGCCAGAGTCGTGGGCGGAGAGCTGGCGAAGATGATCGTTGATACCTGGCTGAACACAGAGTTTGAGGGCGGACGCCATCAGCGCAGAGTAGACATGATCATGGAGATTGAAGAGAAATAATGCAGTCGTATTATCTTTCACAGTGGATCATTTTTTTCTTTATATACAGTTTTGTGGGATGGATCTGGGAAAGCTGCTATGTATCTGCAAAAAAGCGACGCTGGGTGAACCGGGGGTTCATGCACGGCCCCCTGCTCCCGCTCTATGGTTCGGGGGCAGTGGTCATCCTGATCTTCACCATATCTGTCCGCGGAAATGGTGTGTTGGTCTTTTTTCTGGGGATGTTTGCTGCGACGGTGCTTGAATATTTTACAGGGACGGCGATGGAGCGTCTCTTCCATGTCAGATACTGGGATTACAGGAATGTGAAGTTTAATCTGAACGGATATATCTGTCCGGCGGCGTCTTTCTGCTGGGGGTGTTTTTCTGTGCTGATGACCGAGGTAGTGCATCCGCCGGTGGAACAGGTAGTGCTGGACATCCCGTTGAACATTACAGAGTATGCAGCGCTGATATTAAGCATTGTAGCTGCAGTGGATTTTACCCAGTCTTTCAACGAGGCAATGGATATGAGGAATATTCTGACTCAGTTAGAAGAGAGCAGGCGTCAGATCCGGAAGATGCAGGAACGGCTGAAGGTATCTGCAGAGGGAATCGCGGAAGACTATCGGAAGCGCTCGGAAGAGATGCTCCAGACAGTATCCGGACAGCGTGCATTGCTGCTTGCGGGGATACGTGAGCGGCGTGAGCTGCAGAAGAAACTGCTGGAGGAGCTGGCTTCCCGGGCTGATTTCCTCTTAAAGGAGGAACTTCCGTCCAAAGTGGATGAACTGATCGGCGAAGAGAGACGAAGAGAGCTCTCCGAGATCCGCGACAGTATCTATCGGGAATTTCAGAAGATGGGAGAGCGGACAGACAGGCATTACCTGCATGCGGCAAGCCTTTTGAGGAGAAATCCGACTGCGGTTTCGGATCGGTTCAAAGAGGCGATAGATGAACTCAGAAGAATGTCAGAAGAGGGAAAATGGATTCCTGAGCGTGAAACAGAAGTGGCAGAAGAATCTGAGATCTCAGGAGAATTTGAGAGCACAGAGGAAGTTGAGAACGCCGGGGGATATGAAACCACACAGGGACATGAAAATGCGGGTTCAGATGAAAACAGAGATAATAGTGAGGGTGACAGCAGATGACAAAGAAACAACGTGCTCTGGAAGTGATCGAGAGACTGAAAAAGGAGTATCCGGATGCGGGATGTACGCTTGATTATGACCAGGCGTGGAAACTTCTGGTCAGCGTCAGGCTGGCGGCGCAGTGTACGGACGCCCGTGTCAATGTGGTCGTAGAGGGACTGTATGAGAAATATCCGGATGTCAATGCGCTGGCGGACGCGGATGTAAATGACATCGAGGAGATCGTGCGTCCATGCGGACTTGGGAAGAGCAAGGCGAGAGATATCAGCGCATGCATGAAGATGATCCGGGATGAATACGATGGAAAAGTGCCGGATGATTTTGATGCCCTGCTGAAACTTCCGGGAGTCGGGAGGAAGAGTGCTAATCTGATCATGGGCGACGTGTTCGGAAAACCGGCCATCGTGACGGATACCCACTGCATTCGCCTGGTCAACCGGATCGGACTGGTGGACGGGATCAAGGAGCCGAAGAAAGTGGAAATGGCGCTCTGGAAGATCATCCCTCCGGAGGAAGGAAGCGATTTCTGCCACAGGCTGGTGTACCACGGAAGAGATGTCTGTACAGCCAGGACAAAGCCTTACTGCGAGAAGTGCTGCCTTGCGGATGTATGCAAAAAAGCCGGGGTATAAACCGGAATAAACCGGCGAAAAATAAGCAGTGATGAAACAGAAGGCATGGAACCGGTATTAAAGACGGGGTAAGCCTTGTCTGCTATTTTTGAAATGTGAGGACAATAAAGAAAACTTGATAAAAATTTCTGAAAATATTGACTAACCCTCTCAAAAGTTCTAAAATCTAGGTAAGCATAGCAGAAAGGAGAGGATACTATGACAGAAGTTTATATCGCAACAATTTTATTGGCGGTCACATTTCTTCTTATCTGCTGGGTTGTTACAGAATTTCAGATTTATGAGGACAGCCACAGTCTGGAGGATGAGCTGAACAGACCAAGGATGTCATCGAGATTTGCAGCCTGGCGGAACAGGCTCTTCGAGGTGATGGACAAGGCGAAATATTTTCGTCAGGAGAGTCTGAAGGAGGCAAACAGGACCACATTCCTGTTTGGCATCAAGCGCAGAGATAAAAAAGAAGAAAGCCGTCTTGCAGGCAGGACGAGATAATATAAGTTATCGGAAAGTGTATGACAATATCGGGGACTGCCGCAGCAACAGGGATTTTCGCAGAAGCGCCCTCGCTGCTGCGGCAGTTTCTTTGCCTTTTATCAGGGGAGGAACAGTACAGGAAATGGAGGAAAACAAAATGAATAGTGTGAAACTGCGTGAAAACTTTTACTGGACAGGCATCATCGACGACAAGCTCAGAGTGTTCGATATCATCATGTACACGGAATTTGGGACAACCTATAACTCCTATGTGATGAAGACCGGAGACAAGGTCGTATTGTTTGAGACGGCAAAGGCGAAATTCTTCGATGAATATCTGGAAAAGTTAAAAGAGGTCATTGATGTGACAAAGATCGATTATCTGGTGGTCAGCCATACGGAGCCGGACCACGCAGGAAGCGTGGAGCGGCTTCTGGATTACAGCCCTCAGATGAAGATCCTTGCGACAGGATGCGCCATCGGCTTTCTCAAAGAGATCGTAAACCGGGATTTTGTGAGTATCGCCGTGCGTGACGGGCAGAAGATGACGATCGGGGAGAGGACGCTGCATTTCCTGTTTGTGCCGAACCTGCACTGGCCGGATACCATGTACACCTTTATTGAGGAGGAGCAGATCCTTGTGACCTGCGATTCTTTCGGTTCGCACTACTGTCTGCCGGAAGTGGTCTCCACGGAGATCAAAAATGAGGAGGATTACCAGAAGGCGCTGAAATACTATTATGACTGTATTATAGGACCCTTTAAGCCGTTCATGCTCAAAGCGCTGGACCGCGTGGAAGATATGGATATCAGCATGATCTGCACAGGACACGGTCCGGTTTTGGTGGGAGACAGGATCAAAGCGGTCATGAAGCAGTACAGAGAGTGGTCCACCCTTGTAAACCCGAATCAGAGAAAGACTGTGATCATGCCTTATGTGAGCGCTTACGGATACACAGGGATGCTTGCCGAGAAGATCGCGGAAGGCGTGCGGGACAGCGGAGAGATCGACGTGCGGACTTACGACATGGTGGAAGCGGATGCAGCGAAGGTGAATGAAGAACTGCTGTTTGCGGACGGTATCCTGCTGGGAACTCCCACCATCGTCGGGGAGGCCCTGAAACCGATCTGGGACCTGACGCTGGGCATGTTCCCGGCAACCCATGGCGGGAAATATGCAGGGGCGTTCGGGAGCTACGGCTGGAGCGGCGAAGGTGTCCCGAATATCACACAGAGATTAAAGCAGCTGAAGATGAAGGTGTCGGAGGGGTTCCGCGTCCGGTTCAAACCTTCCGAGGCAGATCTGGTGAGTGCGTATGAGTACGGTTATCAGTTCGGATGCCGAGTCCTTGATAAAGAGCCTGTGAAACCGAAGAAGAAGGGCGCAAGGAGTCTGGTGAAATGTCTCGTGTGTGGCGAAATCTTTGATTCTTCCCTGGAGATCTGTCCGGTCTGCGGCGTGGGAAAAGAAAACTTTGTCCCGGTGGATGCAGAAGAGAGCGGTTTTGTCAATAATACAGAAGAGTACTATGTGATCCTTGGAAACGGCGCTGCGGGATTTAATGCGGCAAAGGCGATCCGGGAGAGAGACAAGACAGGGGCAGTTATCATGATCTCCAACGAGTCATATCCGGCGTATAACCGCCCGATGCTGACGAAATCGATCGTCGCGGGACTGAGTGCGGAGCAGATCGCGATTGAAGGTCCGGATTGGTATGAGCAGAACAAGGTATACCAGATGCTCGGAAAGAATATAGCAGAGATCGATATGAAGGCGAAAGAAGTGATCCTGGACGATGGTTCTAAAGTACACTTTACGAAACTGATCTACGCTCTGGGAAGCGAGTGCTTTATCCCGCCGATGGAGGGAAGCGGCCTTCCGGAGGTTGTGGCGATCCGCAGGCTTTCCGATGTGGAGAAAGTGGAGAAGCTGATGTCGGGGGCAAAGAATGCCGTGGTGATCGGCGGTGGGGTTCTGGGACTTGAAGCCGCCTGGGAACTGAAAAAAGGCGGTCTTGACGTGAAGGTCCTTGAAGTGGCTCCGGTCCTCATGGGACGGCAGCTTGATGCGGGATCGGCGGAACTTCTGAAAAACATTGCAATGCGTAACGGTGTGGAGATCCGCACCGGAGTGAGTGTGGAGGCGATCGAGGGCCCGGAGCACGTGACCGGAGTGAGGATCGCAGGGGGAGAGACCTTCCCGGCAGATCTGGTCATCGTCTCTGCGGGAGTCCGGGCGAACGCGGCGCTCGCGGGAACCATCGGGGCAGAGACGGAACGCGGCGTTGTGGTCAACGCCCATATGGAGACCAGTGTTCCAGGCGTGTATGCCTGCGGTGACTGTGCCCAGTATCAGGGCGTGAACTATGCGATCTGGCCGGAAGCGGTGGAACAGGGTAAGACAGCCGGGGCAAACGCAGCCGGAGAGGACCTGGAATACCGGCCTGTGGCAGCCGCCCTCACCTTCCATGGGATGAATACCGCGCTTTTCGCTGCGGGAGACAATGGGAAGAATCCGAACCTTCTCTATAAGACGGTGGAATTCCAGGACATGGGGAAAGGGCAGTATTATAAGTATTATTTCCTCAACAACAGACTGTGCGGTGTGATCCTTATCGGGGATCTGTCACAGATGGCGAAGCTGACACAGGACCTTGAGAAACATGCTTCTTATAAAGAAGTGATGGGATAACAGGTCAGCGGTTCAGTATGTTTCCGTCGATGGAGATCGTTACTACCTGCCAGGGGAGGACCTTGCCGCTGTCCTGAAGTGCTTTCTTCACAGCGTGTTCAAGGCCTCCGCAGCAGGGAACCTCCATGCGGATGACAGTCACATTTTTGATCTCGTTTCCACGGATGATCTCGGTGAGTTTCTCGGAATAGTCGATGGCATCCAGCTTTGGACAGCCGATCAGTGTGACCTTTCCCTTCATAAAATCCTCATGAAAACGTGAATAGGCGTAAGCGGTACAGTCTGCTGCCACGAGGAGGGAAGTGTTCTGAAAATATGGGGCGCTGACCGGGGCAAGCCTGATCTGTACCGGCCACTGGCCAAGTTGGGAGCCGGCAGGGGAAACAGGAGTTTTGGATGCCATATGTTTTTTTACCGCTTCGGCGTCATACGCGGCCGCTTCTCTCTCTACAAAAGAGATGGCTCCCGTGGGGCAGGCGGGGAGACAGTCGCCCAGGCCGTCGCAGTAGTCGTCGCGCAGCAGTCTGGCTTTTCCGTTTACCATGCCGATGGCGCCTTCGTGACAGGCGGACGCACAGAGTCCGCAGCCGTTACATTTTTCTTCATTGATCTGAATGATCTTTCTTATCATGATATCATCCTTTCGTAAGCTGAATTATCGTTGGTTGCTTTGCGAGAAATATTGTATGACATGAATGGATATAATTATGTTGTTTTAACAACGAAATATAGAAAAATGGAGAAAAAAGGAGCCATTGCTCCATAGGTGATCACTCATCTATTTTGCAATGGCGCCTGGATCATAAGTCGATGAAACTGTTTCCGCCTGCGCAGGCAAAGTAAGCTTTGCGGTCTTCCGGTTTTACATAGATTTTAAGATCAGTGCTGTCCATGCCTTCGGCAGAGCATTTATCGAGGATGCGCTGCGCGATCTCTTCGACTGTGAACTCTGAATTCTGATACTGAAGGAACATTTCGTATGCAGGAGCCTTGACTTCTGCGGATCCGGTCACGGCCGGAGTTTCAGCGGCTGCGCCGGATGATGCTGCTGCGGGAGCAGTTACAAACCCAGCTTCAGCGCCCGGTGAAGTCTGCTCTGCGGAGGGAGCGGCGGCTGCGGAAGCCTGTACCTGATTTATTTTTTTGAGTCTCTTTTTTGCTGTTCTTCTGCTCATAATGATAACTCCTTTTCTTCATAGTATCGGACAGATTTATTAAAAAAAGCCCTTTGGACATTATATACCGAAGGAAGAAGGAAGTCAAAGTTAACAGAGGAGAAGCTGGGAAACAGAGGGAACGGATATTACAAAATTAAAAAAACTAAAGAAAATTAAAAAAAGGACTTGCATATTTGGGAAACATGTGATATTATACTGCTTGTGTCAGAGATGATGCGGGTGTAGTTCAATGGTAGAACACCAGCCTTCCAAGCTGGATACGTGAGTTCGATTCTCATCACCCGCTCTATTTTTTTGCCGTTATTCCGAATGGAGTAGCGGCAGAACTTGCCTTTAGGGAGTTTTCCAGAGGTGTACGCAGTCGATAGACATTATTCGACATATCTGTTCTTTTTTGGATTGTATCTGTCCATATCCCTGTGCTATACTGTAAGAAAATCAGTAGCAGTTCAGCCATGCAGCTCGAATCCGCTGCTTTGCAGCTCCTCCTCACTGCATGGCTGAACTGTCGTGAAAATTATCGAAAAGAGAGATGGTAAAATGAAATTTAATCTTGCGGATAACGCGGTAACTCGTGCACTTTCTAAGATTTGCGATATGGTATGCCTGAATATCATGTGGCTGGTCTGCTGTATCCCGATCGTTACAATCGGGGCATCTACGACAGCACTGTATTCTGTCATGCTGAAAATGGTGAAGAATGAAGAAGGTTACATTTTCAGGGGATTTTTTAAGGCATTCAAGGAGAATTTTAAACAGAGTACGATCATGTGGCTGCTGTTTGCTGCTCTCTGGATCGTCTGGTGGCTGGACTTTAATTTTACGGGAGCACTGCCAGGGCAGCTCAGTTTTGTGTTCCGGGTTTTATTTTTGCTGCTGGGCTTTATCCTCCTTTCAGTGATGACGTATGCATTTCCACTGACGGCAAGGTATATCAACCCGATCGGCGCGACACTGAAGAATGCGCTGATCCTTACAGTGGCGAAGCTGCCGTATACGTTTCTGATGGTGGTGGTCATCGTGGCGGCGGTTCTGGGATCATTTTGGAATACGACGACATTCATGTTTGCAGTTCCGCTGTGGCTTTTGATCGGCGGTTCACTTGTGGCATGGATCAATTCATGGATACTGAGAAGAGTGTTTCTGATCTTTGAGAAAGATGAAGAAAATAAATAATAAAAGGAAGAGGTTGCAGGGATGAACTTTTTAGAAGAACGAATCGTAAAGGACGGAGTTGTAAAAGAGGGAAATGTACTCAAAGTTGACAGTTTCCTGAATCATCAGATGGATATTGAGCTGCTGAATCAGATGGGGGCGGAGTTTAAACGCAGGTTTGCGGACAAGCCGATCAACAAGATCCTGACCATTGAGGCTTCAGGGATCGGGATTGCCTGTATTGCTGCACAGCATTTTAACGTTCCTGTGGTATTTGCAAAGAAGTCCCAGAGCATCAATCTGGATGGTGAGATGTATGTGGCGGAAGTGGAGTCCTTTACTCACAAATGTATCAACCATGTGATCGTGGCTCAGAAGTTTTTGGGACCGGAAGACCATGTGCTGATCATCGACGATTTCCTGGCAAACGGCTGCGCGCTCCAGGGGCTGATCCAGATCGTTCAGTCGGCGGGTGCCACGGTGGAAGGAATCGGCATTGCGATCGAGAAAGGCTTCCAGTCCGGCGGGCGCATCATAAGGAATCTCGGCTACCAGCTGGAGTCTCTGGCTATCGTGGACGGTATGGACGCGGAGACAGGACACATTGATTTTCGCACTCAGGACTGAGGCAGCGCAGAGCGGGCGCTGTTTTCTGAAAAACGGTTCAACAAATCTTTAGAATTTCTTAGGAATCTTATATCAGCCTCCTTTAGATTTACAGGATATCCTGCAAACAGTTAAAGGAGGCTGTATCAATGAATATCCAGATACTGACAGATTATTTTATACAGTACGGTGCGTTCTTTATCTTCCTCATCGTCTTTTTGGAATATCTGAACCTGCCGGGATTCCCCGCCGGAGTGATCATGCCGCTGGCAGGGATCTGGGCAGCGAAAGGCGAGATCAGTTTTCCGGTGGTGATGATACTCAGCGTGGCTGCGGGACTTGCGGGAAGCTGGCTCCTCTACCTGCTGGGAAGGCTGGGCGGTGCGAAGCTTTTGGGACTATATTTCCGAAAGTTTCCCGGACAGAGGGATGCGGTGGAGAAAAAGATCTCCTATCTGCGGGAGAAAGGATGCGTCGGAGTTTTTATCAGCAAACTGCTTCCGGTGGCAAGAACCCTGATCTCCATCCCGGCAGGGATGATCAAGATGAACTTTGCGAAATATACAGTGACCTCCCTGTGCGGAGTGTTCCTCTGGAACCTGACGTTTGTAGGAGCGGGATATTTCCTTGGGGAAAAGGCGATCGATATGCTGGCCTGAGCGAGTGTAAAAAGCAGGGTTGCTTAGGAGAAAAAGATGGATTAGAATCAGTAGTGTCTGGAAAATGGATGGAATATTCTGAAAATACTATACAAATGCAGCAGGTACCGTGTACCTGTGAGAAAGTACACGGCACCTGTTAAAAAATAAACGAGCTTAGAAGGAGAGAGACAGGGTAATGGAGACGAACAACATATTGATCGTGGAGGATGACAAGGAGATACGTGAGGGCGTCCAGATCTACCTGCAGAGTCAGGGATACAAAGTATTTCAGGCTGCGGACGGGATCGAGGGGCTGGAGATCATGGAGAAGGAGGAGATCCATCTGGCGATCGTGGACATCATGATGCCGCGGATGGACGGAATACGGATGACCATGAAGCTGCGGGAGAAATACGACTTTCCGGTGATCATGCTGTCGGCGAAGTCGGAGGAGGTTGATAAGATCACGGGGTTGAACATCGGTGCCGATGACTACGTGACGAAGCCGTTTACACCGATGGAGCTGATGGCGAGAGTGAATTCTCAGCTGAGAAGGTACCGGAAATTCCTGGAGAAGCTGACTCCCAAGGAGAATGTCCATGTGATCGGAGGCCTGGAGATCAACGAGGATACGGTGGAAGTGTCTGTGGACGGAGTCCCGGTGAAACTGACGCCGATCGAGTACAAGATCATCCTTCTTCTGGCAAAGAATCCGGGGCGGGTGTTCTCTTCTGAGGAGATCTATGAGCGGGTATGGCAGGAGAAAGCGATCAATACGGACACGATCATGGTCCATGTGAGGAACATAAGAGAGAAGATCGAACTGGATCCGAAGAATCCAAAATATTTAAAGGTGGTGTGGGGTGTTGGATACAAAATCGAAAAACAGCCGTAAACTCGGCGTGATTGTTGTAGTTTTATTTTTAGGGGTCTGCTCCATTCTGATCATGAATAATTACGGAAATATCAGACGCTATCTGGAGAGCGAGACCGGGCAGGAGAACCGACAGACAGAGGCGGTTTTCGATATGGGGGATGAACTGGCAGAGGGGAATTACATCCTGTACAACGAATATTCAGAGGAGACGGAGCTGTCAGAGGTCCTCTACAATTACGGACAGCAGGAGTTTGACCTGACAAGGAAATTCATGGAGTATGGGGTGTTTGATGAAGAGGGAAACTCCCTCCTGGATGAGACGACGGATCAGGCGGCGGACCGTCTTATGAATGCAGAATCGTATTATGCATTCCGGGTTGAATATCAGTTTTCTGAAGAAGGAGAACTGTCATCGATCCAGGTCTCCGGAAGCGAGCTGGCGGTTCAGGATGAATATGCGGTGGAGTCGAATTATTTACTGGAAGCAGAGAACATCAGGTACAGCAATAATATCTCATCGATCTGTGAACCTGGCGGCGTGAGTATCATCTATGGGATGACCGATGAAAATCTGTCGTCCTATACAGAGACGACGTATCCGGAATCTATGGATCTGAACAGTATGACCAATTCAAATGCATTCCGTGACCCGTTTGAGATCATGATCCTTGTGGTCATTGCCGCAGCGCTCCTTCTCCCCTGCGTGAAAAGGCTTGACATCAGTGAGATGAAATTGTTCCGGGTGTCCTTTGAAATCCCGGTGATTGTCCTGTTTTTCCTGCTGGTGAGCGACATCTTCTGGACAACCGGAAGAGTTGTGTACAGCACGCTGCAGGGCGAGCTCAGAGGCGGCATGGGAGTGATGGTCAATTTCCTGATGTGGATGTGTATCTTCGGAATCATATTCTGGGCGTTCACATCCCTGCGGGCGATCATCCGGATGAAAGGTGCATACTGGCGTGAGCGCACATTGACTCCGAAAGTGATCCGCTGGATCCGGTATGGGGACGGCAATGCCAAGAAAGTGCGCGACGGTATCGGAAACGTGATCAGAAAAGTGAAAAGATTCTTCATGGATCAGTATGACGCGCTGCTGCATCTGGATTTCAGGGATAAGACGAATCGTACGATCCTGAGGATCGTGGTGATCAATTTTGTCATCCTTGCCATCGTGTGCCTGTTCTGGTTCTACGGGATGTTTGCGCTGATCATTTATTCGATCCTGCTGTTTCTGTTCCTGCGCAGGTTCACCCGGGATCTGCAGGAGAAATACGGTCTGCTCCTGAAGTCCACCAATGAGCTGGCGGAAGGACACCTGGACACTCCTATCGAGGGAGATATGGGACTTTTCAATCCCATCCGGGAGGAACTGAAGAAGATCCAGAAGGGATTTAAGAAGGCGGTGGAGGAAGAGGTCAAGAACGAGCGCATGAAGACCGAGCTCGTGACCAATGTCTCCCATGACCTGAGGACTCCCCTGACGGCGATCATTACTTACACAGACCTTCTGAAAAATGAAAAGGATGAAGAAAAGCGCAGAGAGTATATCGAAGTGCTGGAGAAAAAGTCTCTGAGGCTGAAGGTGCTGATCGAGGACTTGTTTGAGATCAGCAAGGCGGCGAGCAAGAGCGTAAAGATGAATTACATGAAGGTGGACATCGTGGATCTGCTAAAGCAGGTCGGGCTTGAGAACGACAGCAGGATTAAAGAAGCCAATCTGGAATTCCGCTGGAAGCTGCCGGATCATAAGATCGTGATGTATCTGGACAGCCAGAAAACCTACCGGATTTTTGAAAATCTGATCGTCAATATCACGAAATATGCTATGAGGCATACGCGGGCATACATTGAGATGACGGAAGAAGAAAAGCACGTGCACATTTCCATGAAAAATGTTTCTGCAACAGAGCTGGATTTCAATGTGGATGAGATCACAGACCGGTTTGTGAGAGGCGATGCGTCCAGGAACACGGAAGGATCCGGACTGGGTCTGGCGATCGCAAAGAGTTTTGTGGAACTTCAGCACGGCACACTGAAGATCTCTACAGAGGCGGATCTGTTCAAAGCAGATATCATCCTGCCGAAGATGGAGATGCCTCAGGAAGCCGGGCAGGAGCCGGAGGGGCAGAACGTTCCGCGGCAGCCGGAAGAGAGCGGAAGCACTCAGGAAGAATAAGATTTTACCTGAATATGATGAAATCAGTCCCTGCATATGATACTATGGTCATATGCAGGGACTTTCCTGTCCGGCGATAATTGTTTACGGTTGTTTGCGGAAAATTAGGAACGGACGGGGATTTGACGGGCGGGATATCCCGCACAAAAAAGATTTCTCCAGCAGGAAAAGAGATGGGGAGAAGAGAAGGAGGACGAGGAAATGAGATATGAGATCAAGGGAGATACTCTGCCGGTAGTGATCTGTTATCTGGACGGAGGGGAACAGATGATCACGGAAAGAGGTTCCATGAGCTGGATGTCGCCGAATATGAAGATGGAGACCACATCCAACGGCGGGATCGGAAAGGCGCTGGGCAGGATGTTTGCGGGAGAGGCGATCTTTCAGAACAGGTATACCGCAGAGGGCGGCAACGGGCTGATCGCTTTTGCCTCCAGTTTTCCGGGGCAGATCATGGCGCGGCAGATCAGCCCGGGAAATGAGATCATCGTGCAGAAATCCGGCTTCCTGGCGGCAGAATCCGGAGTGGAACTCTCCGTATTTTTCCAGAAAAAGCTGGGCGCGGGCTTCTTTGGCGGAGAAGGATTTATCATGCAGAGACTGTCCGGACAGGGGATGGCGTTCCTGGAATTTGACGGGCATGTGGTGGAGTATGAACTGCAGCCGGGGCAGCAGATCGTGGTGGATACGGGATATCTTGCAGCTATGGATGGAACCTGCAGTATGGAGATCAAGAGCGTGCCCGGGATCAAGAACATGGTATTTGGCGGCGAAGGGCTGTTCAATACGATCGTGACCGGACCGGGACGTGTGTGGCTTCAGACTATGCCGGTTTCAAATGTTGCGGAACTGATCCTTAAATTCATGCCGCCGAAATCGTGACAGTGAAGCGGGGACATCATGGAAGAGTCATATGTATTGCAGATAAAAGAACGGCAGTTTTCAGACCTGTATCTGTGTTTCTGCGGATATGCGGACTGCAGTGCAGGGCACAGTTTCGGACCGGCTGTGCGCCCGAACTACATCATCCACTACATCACAGAGGGGAGAGGGCGTTACACGGTTGACGGTGTCAGGTATGAGCTGGAGGCGGGGCAGGGTTTTTTGATCCAGCCCGGGGTCCAGACCTTTTACCAGGCGGATGAGAGCGATCCGTGGAGCTACCTGTGGGTCGGATTCGACGGAGCGCGGGCGGAGGAATATCTGAAGGGGATGGGGCTGGGAGAGAACCGCCTCATCTACCGCAGCAGCCACGGAGAGCGGCTGAGGCGGACTGTGATGGATATGCTGCGGCACAATACGTACACGGCATCGGACCAGTTCCTTCTGGAGGGGCTTTTGTACGCCTTCTTCGGGGTTCTGGCAGAGGATATGGACGTCGTCTCCTCCTCGGAGGCGAATGCGGGGAGTCTCTATGTAAGAAAAGCGGTGGAGTTTATCCAGAACAACTACTGCAACCCGATCCATATTACGGATGTGGCGGACTATGTATGTATCAATCGCAGTTATCTGTACACACTGTTCCAGAAGGAGCTGGGAGTTTCACCCCAGGAATATCTGACCAATTACCGTCTGACCCAGGCGGCGGAACTGCTTGCCATAACAGATATTTCAATCGAAAGTGTGGCGTTCTCCTGTGGTTACAGCGATCCTCTTGTCTTCTCGAAAGCATTTAAGGCAAAGAACGGAATTACGCCGTCGAAGTATCGAAGAAAAAGCCGGGAAGAACAAAGGGAAAATCTGAAGAAGACAGAGACAAGGCTGAACGGGGGAAAACCGGTCAGTCATCTGAGCGGACTGTAGGAAAAACTACAGTCCTTTTTTTAACATTTCAACTGTTCTCTCCAACATGAAAACCTGTTTTTTTATTCTGCTTTTTTTATAATAGCTATACAGTAAAAGGCGTGAACTGTAACAGCATAAGAAGGAGGAACAGTCATGAGCATTGTTTTTAATGAGAAGAATCAGACATTTCATCTATTTAATTCAAAGATCAGCTATATTATGGGAGTACTCCCCAACGGACATATGGGGCAGCTCTATTTCGGAAAGCGGGTTCATCAGAAGGAGGATTATTCTTATCTTTTGGAGATGGTTCCACGTTCCATGGGGTCCTATGTGTTTGAGGGGCGGAGAACATTATCACTTGAGCATGTGAAACAGGAGTACGGGGTGTACGGATCGTCAGACTACCGTTTTCCGGCGGTTGAGATCCTCCAGGAAAACGGCAGCAGGATCTCAGATTTCTGCTATAAAAGCCATGTTGTGACGGCGGGCAAACCAAAACTTCCGGGGCTGCCGGCGACATATACGGAGAGGGATGAGGAGGCGGAGACGCTGATTCTTACTCTGGAGGATAATGTGACGGGAATCGAGCTTCAGCTTCTCTATACTCTGTTTGCCGGAGACGGCGTGATCGCAAGGAGCGCCAGATTCAGAAACCGGGGAGGCTGCGCGGTGCACCTTCTGAAAGCGATGAGTCTGTGCCTGGACCTGCCGGACTGTGAGTATGACTGGGTTCAGTTCTCCGGCGCCTGGGCGAGAGAGCGGCATGTAAAAGTGCGGAAGCTGGAGAAGGGGATCCAGTCCGTGGGAAGCATGCGAGGACATTCTTCCCATGAGCATAATCCGTTCGTTATATTGAAACGTCCGACAGCAGATGAATTTCAGGGAGAGGCGATCGGGTTCAGCCTGGTCTACAGCGGCAATTTTCTTGCCCAGGCTGAGGTGGATACCCATGATACGACAAGGGTGCTTCTGGGGATCCATCCGGAGAGTTTTGACTGGAAACTGGAGCCGGGCGAAGAGTTCCAGACTCCGGAGGCGGTCATGGTCTACACGGACCGGGGCATGAATGATATGAGCCAGATCTTCCACCGTCTGTATCAGAAACGGCTTGCGCGGGGATACTGGAGAGACCGGGTGAGACCGATCCTGATCAACAACTGGGAAGCCACCTACATGGACTTTGACGAAGAGAAACTGCTGCGGATCGCAGAGACGGCAAAGGAGTGTGGGATCGAGCTGTTCGTGCTGGATGACGGCTGGTTCGGAGCGCGCCGGGATGATACTGCCGGGCTGGGGGACTGGAAGGCGAATACAGAACTGCTCCCGAACGGGATTGCCGGGCTGGCACAGAAGATCGAGGACATGGGGATGAAGTTCGGACTCTGGTTTGAGCCGGAGATGGTGAACAAAAACTCGGATCTGTACCGGGAGCATCCGGAGTGGATCCTTGCGGTGCCGGGGAGGAGCCAATCTCAGGGGAGATACCAGCATGTGCTTGATTTCTCCCGAAAAGAAGTCGTGGATTATATCTATGAGAACATGGCGGAGATCCTCGGAAAAGGGAAGGTATCTTACGTGAAATGGGATATGAACCGGAGCATCACCGAGTGTTATTCCGGGGCGCTTCCGGCAGACCGTCAGGGTGAGGTGTTCCACCGCTATATCCTGGGCGTGTATGACCTGTATGAGCGGCTGACATCCGCCTTCCCGGAAGTGCTGTTCGAGTCCTGCGCCAGCGGCGGAGCAAGATTCGATCCGGGACTTCTGTACTATGCGCCTCAGGGGTGGACGAGCGATGATACAGACGCGGTGGAGCGGCTGAAGATCCAGTACGGGACATCCTACTGTTATCCGATCAGCAGCATCGGCGCCCATGTGTCCGCATCCCCGAACCATCAGGTCATGAGGGAGACTCCCCTGTCCACGAGGGCGAATGTGGCATGTTTCGGGACGTTCGGATATGAGCTGGATCTGAACCGGCTCAGTGCGTGGGAACAGGAAGAAGTGAAGCGTCAGGTGGAGTTTATGAAGAAGTACCGTGAACTGCTCCAGTTTGGCACATTTTACCGGCTGAAGAGCCCGTTTGAAGGGGATGGAAATATTACGGCCTGGATGGTGGTGAGCGAGGACTGTAAGAAAGCGATCGTGGGATGGTACAAGATCCTCAACGGAGTGAATATGCCGTATATGCGTCTGAAGCTTGAGGGACTTGACCCGGGCCGGGAGTATGGTGTGCGCGAGGAAGGAGAAGCCCGGGGAAAGGGCTGCGGAAGCTTTTATGGAGACGAACTGATGAACGTGGGGCTGGTCACGACGGATACCAGCGCCGGGGATGCCCTGCCGGGGATGCATCCGGGAAGGGATTTTGATTCCAGGATCTTTGTGCTGGAATAAGAAGATACTTTTTCGATTTCTTAATATTTTTTAAAAATAACGACAATACTTTTTTAATAATAGTTATGATTTTTGGAACTCTGTTGCCCTTCCAGTATCTGGATGTTATCTTAGTTTCACAAGCGAGACAGCAGATGAAACGATATATGAAGAAAGATTATAGAAGAGGACAGGGGTATGAAGAGAGAAGATAGAAATGACAACAGAAGAGATCATAACTTAAGAAACAGCAGTTTCAGAAAAACAAGGCGGCGGAGAAAAAGGAGATATCTGATTATCCTGATGCTCCTGGCTCTGCTCATTCCTGTAGGAGGAGCACTTCTGTATCTGAACATGTTCCCGATTTTTTTGAAGAGCAGGGTGGTTGTAAAAGAAATGACAGAGCAGTTTGATGCCCTTGACAATGTCCGGTTTGTTTTCGGTGGGAATCCGGAGCAGGTAAAAGTCGAGACGGAAGCAGATCTGACGAAGCCGGGGGACTATCCGATCCGCTATACTTACGGGAAACGTCAGGCGAGTGCGGTGCTGCAGGTAAGGGATCTGACGCCTCCGGAACTGTCCGTACGCTCTTACACCACGGATGAAGTGGAGGAAGTAAAGCCTGAGCAGTTTGTAGAAAAGGCAGAAGATCTCTCGAAAGTGACGCTGAGCTTTGTTGATCCGGAAATCAGGAAAGAGGCAGGCGCATGGAAAATCCGGATCGCGGCGGAAGACGAGAGCGGAAACCGGACGGAGAAAGAGACGGAACTGATCAGGGTGAAAGATGAGAACGGTCCCAGGATCAGCGGGACAGAAGACCGGGTGCTTGTTGCGGGAGAGGGGTTTGATGCAAAGGAGGCAGTCAGTGTGGAAGATGATATGGATCCGGTGCCGCTCCTTGAGGTGGATGACAGTAATCTGGATCTGTCTGTTCCAGGTACATACTATGTGGACTACCGGGCGAAGGATCGTTCCGGAAATCAGACGGAGGTACGGAGAAAGATTGTGGTAAAGAAAAAGGAGGAAAAGGTGGTTTATCTCACCTTTGATGACGGTCCGTCTGCCAATACGGAGAAAGTCCTGGATATTCTGAAGAAAGAGAATGTAAAAGCGACCTTCTTTGTTACAGGAAATAATCCGAAGTATAACTATCTGATGAAACGTGCGAAGGAGGAAGGGCATGCCATTGGGCTTCATACATATACCCACGACTACAGCAGGGTCTATTCCTCCGAGAAAGCTTATTTTGACGACCTTCAGAAGATATCGGATCTGGTGGAGAAGACGACGGGGGAGAGATCAAAACTCCTTCGTTTCCCGGGAGGATCCAGCAACCTGGTCAGTGCGAAGTATACGAAGGGCATTATGAGCAGTCTGACGAAAAAGGTGAGGGAAAAGGGATACCAGTATTTTGACTGGAACTGTGACTCTACGGATGCAGCCGGCAATAATGTTCCGGTGGAGACACTGGTGAAGAACGCTTCTTCCGGGCAGGGGAAGCAGATTAATATCCTGATGCATGACACTGACGCAAAGGACACTACAGTGGCGGCGCTGCCGAAGATCATTGAGTCTTACCGGAGCAGAGGATATACATTCCGGGAACTTACCGCAGATTCCTTTGCGCCCCAGCACAAGGTGAACAACTAAAGAGTAAGGAGAACAACTGCAGACAGAAGAGAAAAAATGGGGCTGTCGGGAAATAGATAGTCCAAATCAGGGGCAGATGTGACTCATACGAGTCACATCTGCCTCCGAAATTTATCCTATAAAAAGAAAAAAGATGGCTAACGACAACCATCTTTCTCCCTGTTCCATGTTATAATGGAACTATGCGAAAACAAGATTATTATAACGACTTTT
>NZ_JACJLR010000161.1 GCF_016902345.1 Mediterraneibacter glycyrrhizinilyticus
AGATGGATCACACTCCCTTTTCGAGGGACACACCGGTTGCCGATCTTTACGAATCGCCTGCCATGGCGGATACCCTGGGGAGACTCGCCTATGCGGCAGACCGCCAGCTTTTTGCAGTAGTCACTGCGGACGCGGGCTGCGGGAAATCCACGCTCATCCGCCGGTTTGTGACCAGCCTGCCAAAAGAGGAATACCTGTTCCTGTATCTGTCGGATTCCAAACTGACCCCGCGTTGGTTCTATAAAGGGATGCTGGACCAGCTGGGGATCGAATCAAAGTTTTACCGGGGCG
>NZ_JACJLR010000162.1 GCF_016902345.1 Mediterraneibacter glycyrrhizinilyticus
CTCCCCAATGGTTCTTTTGTCGGGAAGCCCTTTAAGATCATCCATTCTGATTCTCGGTCCAGAGATCTCGCTGTCACAAAAATAAAAGAAGCACAAGAGACGTATTCTCTCAAAAGCCGCTGCTTCCTTGAGTCTACCGGGATCTACCACATCCCGCTCCTGTGCTTCCTTCGTGATAAGGGGTTTGACTGCTCGGTCATAAATCCTATCATCACTAAGAATAGCACAAATATCAACATAAGGAAACTGCATAATGATAAATTCGATTCAAAAAAGGCTGCCCTTGTTGG
>NZ_JACJLR010000163.1 GCF_016902345.1 Mediterraneibacter glycyrrhizinilyticus
ATTGACAATTCCTTTTTGAGGTGATAAGATAGCACCTGTCGCTGAGGACAGCACCTTGAAACCGCAGCACTGAAGCACTGCCGGAGACGCGGAGGCGGAACGACCGGAGAGCTGAGAGCGGAAAACGGGGAGCTGGAAACGCTGAAAAAACAAATGAAAAAAGTTGTTGACAACGCTGGGCTGATGTGATAACCTATACAAGCTGTCGCTTGAAGCTGACCGAGAGGAAAGCGGAAAGGACAGAAAAGAAAAATAAAAAAGTTCTTGACAAAGCGAAAGAGATTTGAT
>NZ_JACJLR010000164.1 GCF_016902345.1 Mediterraneibacter glycyrrhizinilyticus
ATCAAATCTCTTTCGCTTTGTCAAGAACTTTTTTATTTTTCTTTTCTGTCCTTTCCGCTTTCCTCTCGGTCAGCTTCAAGCGACAGCTTGTATAGGTTATCACATCAGCTCAGCGTTGTCAACAACTTTTTTCATTTTTTTCCAGCGCTTCCAGCTCCCCGTTTTCCACTCCCCACACTCCGGTCGTTCCGCCTCCGCGTCTCCGGCAGTGCTTCAGTGCTGCGGTTTCAAGGTGCTGTCCTCAGCGACAGGTGCTATCTTATCACCTCAAAAAGGAATTGTCAAT
>NZ_JACJLR010000165.1 GCF_016902345.1 Mediterraneibacter glycyrrhizinilyticus
CATCCTTGCTATGCGCATGGCTTTCCGTAAGTTAAAGCAGCTTCCGGAAAACTTCCGCTTTATCGCCGATGGATACAGCGCCTATCCACTTGCGGCACAGCAGTTCTTCCACCAATTCGGTGAGAAGTTCCGTTTTGATATCACTCAGGTCATCGGGCTTACGAACGAGGACGAAGTCTCCAAAGAGTTCCGGCCTTTCAAACAGATGATCGAGCGTCTCAACCGTACGTTTAAAGCCTCCTACCGCATAACCTGCGGCTATGACAACTATGAGGGTGCCA
>NZ_JACJLR010000166.1 GCF_016902345.1 Mediterraneibacter glycyrrhizinilyticus
GGGAGCTGCCGAAGGTGGGGCCGATAACTGGGGTGAAGTCGTAACAAGGTAGCCGTATCGGAAGGTGCGGCTGGATCACCTCCTTTCTAAGGAAGAAAGACTTCTTTCGAAAACGGAAGAGGAAGTAGAGAGCTGTTGTCTATTGTCGAGTTATCAAGTCGAGGGAAGAGTATCCGGACGGAGGAGTTCGCCTTGCTAGGTTCGAAAGGACCTCACCAAGCGCGGCGAACAAGCCTGGTTCTAAGCTCGAAAAAACCTCGCTAAGAACTCAGGCTTTTTT
>NZ_JACJLR010000167.1 GCF_016902345.1 Mediterraneibacter glycyrrhizinilyticus
TGTTAATGCTCTCCTTGGCTGTCATGATCTCGCTCTGTCATGCTGACATGAGATTGCCAGGATATCTGTCATGGAATGTTTCCTGTGATGGGGCGGCCATCCGCCCCTATCACGGAAGAGCTTAATTCATACATCCATGCTCTGCCAGCACTTTAAGCGCCGATACGATGGTACAGGCATCTGCCTTTTTCATTCGGCTGTAATGCCGGAGGCGTTCCTCATTCCAGAAGAGATCTGTCAATGATGAGAGTTCTGTACCAACATCCCAGTTGGGGATAC
>NZ_JACJLR010000168.1 GCF_016902345.1 Mediterraneibacter glycyrrhizinilyticus
TTAAAGTGCTCATTGTACGCTGCGCTTCCACTGTCATGGTTTCCGATCGTCGTCACACTTGCAAGGGAGGAGAACGCATCGTTCAGGTAGCCGGCGTACTGTCCTTCGTTATTTGCTGTATTTACCTGGTCTCCGGCGGAGAAGAGGAAATCAACTCCCATGTTATTCTGGATCGTGTCAAGTGTCGTATTCCATCCCTCGATATCCGTCTCTGTCGTTCCTGCTCCGATCTGCGGGTCGCCGACGAAAGCGAAGCTGAAATCAGAATCATAA
>NZ_JACJLR010000169.1 GCF_016902345.1 Mediterraneibacter glycyrrhizinilyticus
TGTTTTTTGGCGAGCATTTTTCCTCATTTTCGTCGCTATGATTCCCTATAATCAGCGTTGTATATTCATGCGGTTTTATAGAATATCAATGCATTACCGAAAATTCAAGGACGCATTCGCGCCGCTAACGCGGTTGAAATCCTTGACTTTACGGTAATGTATTGATAAAGGTAATCAAGGCATGAATGAGTAATTATAATTGTCTGACAATGATGATTTTAAGGAGGTACCACGCCAATTATGGGGAATTGACCTCGCTCATAAACAG
>NZ_JACJLR010000170.1 GCF_016902345.1 Mediterraneibacter glycyrrhizinilyticus
AAGTGGTCTGCATCCTGGACGAGGCCCATCTTCTGGAGAAGGAGACCATTGAGGAGTTTCGCTTTCTCTTAAACTACCGCTTTGATTCCATCAGCCCGATGGCGCTTGTACTGGTTGGCCAGACGGAACTGTGGGATAAACTCCGGATGCAGCGGTACGCTGCTGTCCGGCAGAGGATCGATATCAACTGTGTCCTTCCCCACCTGGATCGTGCGGAGACAGAGCGGTACATCCAGTCCCATCTGGCTTATGCCGGCGGCAGGCAGG
>NZ_JACJLR010000018.1 GCF_016902345.1 Mediterraneibacter glycyrrhizinilyticus
CACGGGCTTTGCGAGTACCTGCCATAACCTACCCTCCATAATTGTAGTGAAATAGTCTAAATATCTTTCGACTACAATTATAGGTAAAACTTGAGGATCAGGAAATCCGCAGGAATATTTGGCGCTTACTATCAATGGCCCAGGAAGCAGTCGGAGGTCCGGAATCTTTCCTGGCGGGAGTTTGACTGGCTGATGTCGAGGATTGATGTTGACCAGCCCAAAGCTCTCAAAGCAGAGTAAAAGCATCTGGATCTCAACAAAATCCTGCACAGAAAAATCTGGAGATTACTTGTAGATTCAGCATTTTTCAGAAGCTATTTCCCTTTAGTAAAAGCCCTGTTTCTGGTATAATAAAGGTATCAAATCCGAGGAGAGAACCGATGGCTTCCAGTGCAAAAGATATCCGGCTCAGAGAGCTGAAAGATACGATATCACAACTGAAAACAATGATATCTGAACAGACTGAGCTGATCAAATCCCTCCGTTTTATTATTGACGAAAAATCCAGTCACGAGAAAGCACTTCAGGAACAGGTAGATTATCTGACCAAAAAAACCTTTGGTTCCTTCCACTTGTAAAGTGATCGAATACTATAGCCAGAGTTACGGATGCCCATCCTGCAAGGAAGGACTCGGTGATACAGAAAAATCCGTGATCGTAAAGTTTCAGGTTCCGACGGCTCTGGTTGGGAAGGGTCCTGCCTCGGCATCCACCGTTGCATGGAACATGTATCAGAAGTATGCCAACGGGCTTCCGCTTTACCGGCAGGAGAAAGACTGGAAACAGTATGGCGCTCAGATCAGCCGCACTACTCTTGCCAACTGGATCATCTACTGTTGGTGCAGTTTTACCAATAATCTCAGTGAGAATGCAATCCGTCCATTCGCAGTAGGACGCAAGAACTGGCTGTTCAGCAGTTCTGTTGACGCATCGAATGCCAGCGCTGTGGTCTACACAATGGTTGAGATGGCAAAAGCACATGGACTTAATATTTACGGATAGCTTAAATTTCTGCTAGAGCATCGGCTGGATAAAGATATGACCGATAAACAGCTGGCGGAGCTGGCACCCTGGAGTGAAAAACTCCAATCTATCAAAAATCGCATGTGAATTATAGTGAATTACTCCAACTCGCAAAGGGCTGGAGTAATTTTAAATTTTACCGCAGTATTATTTGGCGGTTACGAATATTCGTGGCGGATGCGACGAAGAATATAAATTCATTCCTCATCGCTGCTCAAGAATAAAACTGCTTGTAAAAGTAATTTTGTAATGGTATAATAGCATTATTTTCATATGCAGTGAAACTTTCTGGGTGTTTTGTGTGTTAACTAATAAATACTTTTGAGGAAGTAATCAACTGACTTTTTAAAAGAACAAAAACTGTGTTGTAGCCTTGACAGGCTATCGTACAGCGATTTTGTTCACCTAGAGTTTTATGGAGAAATGCTTTTATGAAAAGTATAAATAAAATATGGAAACGAATTGCAGTTATTTTATTTTTTTACTTAATTAATTTTGGGTTATGGGAATTAATTGCACCTATCATATCAGATGAATGGGCTTCCTTTATGGTATATGTAATACTTTTTTTAATTGTAATCGCGTTGTTTCACAGAGAATTGAAAGAAGAGTGGAATTTTATCCGCAATACTAAATTAACAGATAAAAAGTATTATGTAGGTTTAATTATAACTTTGATAATAGAATTGGTTCTAACATTGGTTATGCTTTGGATAGCTCAAAATGTGTGGGTAGAGATATTGCCTGCTAACAATGAAAATGTAAAAAATCAAATGGCCTCTATTCCTGTTATATTAAGTGTAATACAAGGGTGCGTTTTGGCTCCTGTAATTGAAGAAATGACCTTCCGATATGGAATAATAGGAAAACCAAAATCTAAATATGTACTATTCGTAACAACAGTTATTTCGATTGTTCTTTTCGATTGTATTCATATAGTTTCGATACCTGAGTTTTTTTATTATATTGTGCCATCGGTTATCTTAACACTGTTTTATGTTAAACATAGAAATGTATTTGCATCAATAATGCTTCATTCGTTAATTAATATTGTGGGCTATTTATCATTACTTATTGATGTATTATAGAAATATTTTGTTTGCTTTCGGGTTCTAAAATATGACGACAATCCAACATGTAATTTTTGATTGACAAAGAAAATAAAGTTGCTGAAAACCTTTCTTTAGAAATTTTTTAAACGGGGTACGATTTCGAATTACTTCATACTTAAGTTGTTCGTTCTTTTTTAAACAACCCTTTTCAATTTGTGCATACTTCTTTCAATAGCAGGTCAATTGAAAAATTAATTGCAACATAGGTCGTTGCAGTTAGAATTACAAGGCATATGGACCATGGAGTTGCAGTTGTAACTTCATGGTTTCTTTTTGCCTTTTTCCAGTATACTATCCTTGTCCTGCATTCAGATTCAGATGTTAACTCCATCATGCGGGATATGATGTCCATTATTCTGGAAGGTGCTCTGGACTAGGAGATGGACGAGGAATTAGGCTATTCTAAGTATGATTATCGTAACAAGGAAACGGATAATTCTAGAAATGGACATTCTCAGAAGACAATGCATACCAGCTATGGAGACATGGAAATCGACATCCCCAGGGACAGGAAAGGTGAGTTTGAACCGCAGATTGTCAAGAAATACCAGAATACCGTCACTCAGGACATGGAGGAAAAGATTATCTCTATGTATGCCAAAGGAATGACCACGAATGATATTGAAAGCCATATGCGTGAACTATACGACATCGAAATCTCTGACAGCACCATCAGCCGGATCACTGATAAGATCCTTCCCATTGTGAAAGAATGGCAGGAAAGGCCATTGGAAGAAATTTATGCTGTGGTTTTCATGGATGCCATCCATTACCATGTGCGCAATGAAGGCCGGATTGTAAAACGTGCGGTTTATATCGCCATTGGGATCGACATGGAAGGACATAAAGACGTGCTTGGCATGTATGTTGGACAAAACGAAAGCGCGAAATTCTGGCTTTCCATTTTGAACGGGCTAAGGAACCGCGGGGTAGAAGATATCTTGATTGCATGTGTGGATGGGCTGACGGGATTCCCTCAGGCAATCGGGGCGGTATTTCCACAAACAGAAATCCAGCAATGCATCATTCATCAGATTCGGAACACAACGAAGTTCGTTTCCTATAAAGAGATTAAGCCCCTGATGGTTGATCTGAAACGTGTATATGCGGCTCCAACAGAAGAAATCGCATTATCAGAACTGGACAGCTTTGATGACAAATGGAGCGGAAAATACCCGAAAATAGCGAAATCCTGGAAAGACAACTGGGCGAATCTTTCAACCTATTTCAAGTATCCGGAAGCGGTCCGCCGTCTGATCTATACCACCAATACAATTGAGGGATTTAACCGCCAGCTCCGAAAGGTCACAAAATCTAAGACAGTGTTTCCTTCTGATGAGAGTCTTTTAAAAATGCTGTATTTGGCAATGATGGATATCACAAAAAATGGACAGGCCACCGACAGGATTGGGGGCAGATCCATTCGCAGCTGGAGATTTTCTTTGAAGAAAGACTATCCAGATTATAAGCAGCTTCCCGCCTGAGAGGGCTGGGTTAGCCAGCCATGCTTGACATGTCTGGGAACTGCATTATAATACAAGCAAGGGCAGAACCTCAAAAAATGGGCTCTGCCCAAAGTAACTAATGATATATCTTATATCAGTTTTTTCAGTTTACACAAAACTTGAAACAGTCTTGATCATTGCGCCCTGTCCTGCCGCTGTGCAGACCCTGGAGTATCTGGTCAAAGGATGGACTTTACATGTTCGATCTCTTCCTGTGTCGCCTTTGCCGCCGGCACATAATAACTTCTCTCCCTCGCTGCATCATACAGTTTTTCCTGAGACATCTCGCACTGGTTGCGGATCTGTTTCAGGCACTGTTTGAGTTCTTTGTCTTCTGTCTGCGCGATCATGTCTCCGAACATTTTCAATTCTCCGTTTACACCGACCAGAGCGTCGGCTACCATTGCTTTTTCATCCATGATTTTATTACCTCCTACAGAAATTTCATGAGTTCCTGTTTATTCTTCATTGCGGAATCCGCTGCATCCTGGAACAGTTTTTTGATCTCCGGATCCTGTGCCTGGGAAGCGTAATCAGTCATCTTACAGTGGGTGGTGTTGTAGCCTCCGATCAGATGGCGCAGGTTCTGCAGGTCGAGAATGGATATTTCTGACATGTCTGATTTCCTCCTTTAAATGAAATAATAATTGAAACAAGGTTCAGTCGTTATTATGTCCGGGATTGCTGCTCTTTATGAGTGAATGTGAGATAAATTCATGAAAAAGGGAGCGCATCTCCGGCGAGGTGCGGTACATGCATTCCGGATGCCACTGAACGCCGAGGGCAAAGGGATGTCCGGAGAGTTCGATGGCCTCGATGGTACCGTCCTGCGCCCGGGCGCTGATCAGCATGTCTTTCCCGGGCGCGTTGACGGACTGGTGGTGGAAACTGTTTACATAGAGGGTGGAGCCGATGTACTGCCGCAGTTTACTGTCACGTTCTGTGCGGATCCGGTGGCTGATATCACTTCTTGCAGAAGAATTCTGCATATGATTTAAGACACTTCCGCCGGGAATCATCTTCATATCCTGCCAGACGCTCCCTCCACATGCCACACTTAAGATCTGCATACCGCGGCAGATGGCCAATACAGGTTTGCCGGTCTGCAGGATCTTTTTCATGAGACGGATCTGGAACAGGTCTACAGTGATACAGGTTTTACCGCTGCTGTCTTTGGGTTCCTCCCCGAAGAGAAGGGGCGTGATATCTCCGCCTCCGCAGAAGAGGAAGCCGTCGCAGATTTCTGTGTATTGTTCCAGAATGCGGTCGCTTCGGACCAGCGGGAGGATGATGGGCAGGCCTTTTGAGTAGCGGACCGCCTGGATGTAAGGATTGGTGACAAACTGTCGGTTCCCGGTGAAACCGCAGACAACGATTCCGATGGTTGGCTCCATAAATATCTCCTTTTCAATAAACGATAACTATTCTGAGAACAGAATTCTAAACACTGTCCTTTTGACGTATCATAGACTATGTAAGAAACTGGTAATTTATGCATACAGGCAGAGAAAGGAAGGACATCGCCAGGAGAGAAATCCTGCAGAAAAATAGAGGAAATGAAATCCGATTGTGGAATCGGCTTCTGTAAGGTATACTGAGTTTAATCGGATAAATAAAAACGCGAAAGGAGGAACCAGGGATGGCAAAATACAGATGCAGCGTGTGCGGGTACATTTTTGATGAAGAGAAGGAGGAAAGAAACTTTTCTGAATTGAAAGAATGTCCGGTCTGTCATCAGCCTGCGGATAAGTTTTATCTCTATGAGGAGGAAAAGACCACGGCCGCGCCGGAAAAGAAAGAACTGAAGCTGGATTACCCGAAAGAATTTATGCGTCATGATGAATCCTGCAGATATATGAAGGAGATTCACGAGATGGCGGTGACAGGAAAGAGTATTTCCGCCGCGATGGGAACGGAGATCCCCATGCCCGGCTGGGACGATATCCTCATCCTGGGCGCCCAGTTAGACCCAATGCCCCTTGAGGAGGATGCCCCGGTGGATACCAGGACAGTGATCGGAAAACATGCGGCAAAACCGCTGCTACTGGATAATCCGGTGTATATTTCCCACATGTCTTTCGGCGCTCTTTCCAGGGAGGCGAAGATCTCTCTGGCAAGGGGAGCTGCGATGGCACATACAGCGATGTGTTCCGGTGAAGGCGGCATCCTGCCGGAAGAGATGAAAGCGGCAGAGAAGTACATATTTGAGTATGTGGGAAATCTCTACAGCGTAACGCCGGAGAATTTGAGAAATTCGGATGCGATCGAGATCAAGATCGGTCAGGGGACAAAGCCCGGGATGGGCGGACATCTGCCCGGTGAGAAAGTGACGGAGGAGATCAGCCGGATCCGCAACAAGCCTATGGGAAAAGATGTGTTCGCGCCTTCCAGATTCCCGGGGATCGAAACAAAGGAGGATCTGAAAAACCTGATCACTCAGCTTCGGTATGCTTCGGAAGGACGTCCGGTGGGGGTAAAGATCGCGGCGGGGAGGATTGAGAGGGACCTGGCGTTCTGCGTGTATGCAGAGCCTGACTTTATCACCATCGATGGACGGGGCGGAGCCACAGGATCTTCACCGAAGCTTCTGAGGGATTCCGCCAGTGTGCCGACCATCTATGCCCTGTACCGTGCCAGAAAGTATCTGGACAGCATCGGATCGGACATCAGCCTTATCATCACAGGCGGACTCCGTGTTTCCTCTGACTTTGCAAAGGCAATCGCAATGGGCGCGGACGCAGTAGCTGTTGCCTCTTCTGCGCTGATCGCTATGGCATGCCAGCAGTATAAGATCTGCGGAACAGGCATGTGTCCCATGGGAATTGCGACCCAGGATGAGGATTTAAGAGAACGGCTTCACGAGGATGCCGCTGCGGCGAGAGTGGCGAATTTTCTCAATGTATCGCTGGAGGAACTGAAGATGTTCGCCCGGATCACGGGACATGAAAATCTGCACGATCTGTCTGTGGAGGATCTTTGTACTGTCAGCCGGGAGATCAGTGAGTTTACGAATATTCCGCATGCGTGACAGCAGGGAGCGAGAACCCGTCCTCTGTATGACAAAGACCGGATGAAAGAGAGAAAGATAAAGGAGCAAAGAAAGAAGATCAAAGCATGACAGGAGGGATGGGATGCAATGGATCGATATGCATTGCGACACTTTGAGTGAAATTTGGAAAGGACACTCAGATTCTTTCAGAAGGAATGACCTGTGTGTTGATCTGGAAAGACTCACTAGAGCGGGGGCAATGGCGCAGTTTTTTGCCTGTTTTGTAAATGTGGCCGACTATCTGGAAGAATCTTCTGGCTCCCAGGATGAAAAAAAAGGATCTGCCGCTTCGGGAAAGAAAACGAATCCAGGGATTGGCAGCGGCGCATGGGACCGGGCTTACGCTGCTGTCCTTGAAATGACGGAGCTGGCTCAGTCGGAGGATGAGGAGATGTTTCGGGTCGTCAGGGACATCAAAGCTTTCGGAAATGCCGGCCGGGAGAGACAGGGGACGTTTCCGGACGAAGATAAGAAAGAGGTAGCAGGCATTCTGACACTGGAAGAAGGGGGCGTATTGAATAACAGGCCCGAACGACTGAGCAGGCTCTATGAGAATGGGATCCGTTTGATCACGCTGACATGGAATTATGAAAACTGTATCGGGAGCCCAAACAGCCGGGATCCAAATGTGATGAAACAGGGACTGAAACCGTTCGGGATCGAAGTGGTGGAGCGGATAAATGAACTGGGGATGATCATCGACGTTTCCCATCTCTCAGACGGCGGATTCTGGGATTGTATCCGATACAGCCGCAGACCGGTTGTGGCATCCCATTCCAACGCGAGAAGTCTGTGCCCGCATCCCCGGAACCTTTCTGATGAAATGCTTCGCGCACTGGGGGAAAAGGGCGGAGTGGCAGGGGTCAATTTTTATTCGGCCTTTTTGAAAAGCAGTTCCGGGCGGGGTGAAACTCTCCGTGCCGAGATGGAGGATCTGATTCGTCATATCTGCCGGATGATAGATCAGGCGGGTGAGGATGGTGTGGCACTTGGATCAGACTTTGACGGATTTGAGACGGAGGCGCTGCCGGAAAAGATCAGCGGGGTACAGGATCTGGATTGTTTGTGGGATGCAATGAGAGATTCAGGCATCACACCCAGACAGATAGATAAAATCGCATCCGGAAATGTGAAAAGAGTGATGCGGGAAGTTGGGAGGGAAAAAGAAACATTTCTTTTACGGCGCTGATATGTTAAACTGTGAAAGGTATCAGTACACCGGGCGCGAGCCCGCTTCCGCCCGGTGTGGCATGATACAGGCAGAGAGTGACATGAAGAGGAGGACAAGAAATGGAAAACAAAAAAATCATACAGGTGGAGGAGAAAGTACCCTTTAAACTGCTCGTCCCCTTAAGTATCCAGCACATGTTCGCTATGTTTGGCGCATCTGTGCTGGTTCCCTTTGTGTTTGGAATCAATCCGGCTGTGGTGCTGTTCATGAACGGGGTGGGAACCCTGCTGTTCATCCTGATCACAAAGGGCAGGGCGCCTGCGTACCTGGGCTCCAGCTTTGCGTTTCTGGCGCCGGCAGGGATTGTGATCTCGAAGTGGGGGTACAGTTATGCACTGGGCGGATTTGTGGCGGTTGGTTTTCTGGGATGTATCCTGGCGCTGATCATCTATAAATTCGGCTCGGACTGGATCGACGTGGTGCTGCCGCCGGCAGCGATGGGGCCGGTGGTGGCGCTTATCGGACTGGAACTCGCAGGGACGGCGGCGTCCAACGCGGGGCTGGCAGATGAAGTGATCGATCCGAAGAATGTGATCGTGTTTCTGGTGACGCTTCTGACTGCTGTGATCGGGTCAGTAGTATTTCGCGGATTCCTGTCGGTCATCCCGATCCTGATCGCGATCATCGCGGGATACGCTGCGGCGCTCGCATGCGGGATCGTGGATTTCTCGGAAGTGGCGGCAGCTTCTTTCTTTGCAATCCCCAATTTCTCCGCGCCGAAGTTCAAATGGGAGGCGATCGTGATCATCCTTCCGGTCCTGCTTGTGATCGCGTCCGAGCATATCGGGCACCAGATCGTGACCAGCAAGATCGTGGGACGGGATCTGTTAAAAGATCCGGGGCTGCACCGGTCCCTGTTCGCGGATAACTTTTCGACTATGATCTCCGGTCTGATCGGTTCTGTGCCGACTACCACATACGGGGAGAACATCGGTGTCATGGCGATGACAAAGGTTTACAGTGTGTATGTGATCGGAGGCGCAGCAGTACTGTCCATCATCTGCTCCTTTATCGGGAAGATGACGACATTGATCAACACGATCCCTGGCCCGGTCATCGGCGGGATCTCCTTTTTGCTCTACGGCATGATCGGCACATCAGGAATCCGTATCCTTGTGGAATCCCAGGTGGATTATGGAAAATCCCGCAATATGGCGATGACTTCCGTGATCTTTGTGACCGGACTTTCAGGCATCAACGTTCAGTTTGGAAGCATCCAGCTCACCGGAATGGTGCTGGCATGCGTGGTCGGAATGCTGATGGGACTGATGTTCTTTGTTTTTGATAAGCTGAAGCTGACCAATGACCGGGAAGGTATGTGAAAAATTTAACGGGTGCTGTGTACTTTTTCAAAAGTACACGGCACCTGTTATTTTTTTAACTATCGGAAATCTTAAGAAATTGTTCCAAAATTCTGTCGATAATCCTCTATATAATAACTTCCATGAAGAAGGAGGCGTTATACAGTGCCAGATGATATGAGAAGAAGACCCACGGGGAAAAGACGGTTGAACAAAAGGGGCAGGAGAAAACGGCGGCTACAAAGAATCATCCGGCTCGCTTTTGTGATCGTTCCTCTTTTCGCGGCAGTGGTTTTTCTGAAAAACTTTATCGGGGAGAATTTTGTGATGACGGATGCCGGGATCGAGAGAGATTCCGGTTCCTATCAGGTACAGAACACGGCTGCGGTGCAGAGTATCTCTGACGGGGAGGTCAGGGCAAAGCTGACGGAGATGGCTCAGTCAAACAAGACAGTGCGACATGTACTGGAGCTGGCGGATCAGTATCCGGCAGATCTGTTGGAATTATTGTCCAACAATGAGGAGACGGCGGATTTTGTGCGGGGGTATACAGAGAAAAAGGATCAGGCTCCGGCAGAAGATATCGGTGAGACCAGATCCGGAGAGATTCCCCTCCTTCTCCAGTGGGATGAGCGGTGGGGCTATGCACAGTACGGGGATAACATGATCGCGATCAACGGTTGTGGGCCAACGGTGATCGCAATGGTGGCGGCAGGGCTGACAGGAGACAACAGCATCACTCCGTATAAAGTGGCACAGTATGCCGAGGAACAGGGATATTATACGGGAGAATCAGGAACGAGCTGGGAACTGATGACCCAGGGGGCGGTTCACTTCGGCGTGCAGGGACAGGAACTGAGCTTAAGTGAAAGCGGGATTCTGTCGGAACTGGAGAGCGGCCATCCGGTCGTATGCAGCATGCGCCCCGGTGATTTTACGACAACGGGACATTTTATCGTGTTGACCGGCGTGGAGGACGGGAAGATCCGAGTCAACGATCCCAACAGCCGAAAGCGCAGCGAGACCCTGTGGGACTATGACACATTGGAATATCAGATCAACAATCTGTGGGCGTTTTCTTTGGCATGAGTTTGGATGGCGCAGGGGAGAACAGCATTTTTGGTGACATTTTTCAGTTGAGCGGCGGTTAATTTCCGCCGCTCATCTTTTGAAGAACACTCCGTTGTGGCTGACGGCAGTTCCCTGCTATAATCTTATTCAAGAAGAAATGCGGAAGGCTGGATGAAAGCTTTTCAACCCGGGAGATCTGGTCTGCTATTCCGCAGAGAAAGGAGCAGAAACGATGCCGATCCATACAGTGATACGAGAAAAGAGGAAAGCGCTGGAACTGACCGATCAGGAGATCGCGAGAGTGTGCGAAGATGTGGTAAAGGAAATAAAGGGCAGCGGGTTTGGAGCAGGATTTTGTCTGGCGGAGAAGCGGATCCGGGAATATCCGAACTGTATGAAACTGATGTACAGCCTGAACGTGACACTGGAGGGCTCGTTCATTCTGGAGCAGGCGGAACTTTCCGGGAAAGAACATGAGAGATATCAGAAAAAAATACTTGCGCGCTATGAATTTGTGGCAGAGAATGCAAAGGATGAACAGATCAGGGGCAGCGCCGCATATCTGCTTTCCGGTAAGTATATCGGGCAGGGCAGATATGAACGCGCGGAGGAACTCCTGGAACTGATGCCGGAGCGGAGCGCAGATAAACGGATCATGAAATCTGGAATACTGGCGGCACAGGGAAAGAGAGACGAGGCAGCGAGGATACTGGAAGGAAAGATCCTGGGAGATATCAATGAAGTGCATATGACCCTTATGAAACTTCTTGATATCGTTATGGACGAGGGAGATGAGGAGGATGCACAGAAGATCGCTAAGATCGGGCAGAAGACCGCAGAACTCTACGAGCTGTGGGGGTATAATTCCATCCTGATCCCTATGGAACTTGCTGTCAAAAAGCAGGATGTCCGGGAGAGTGTAAAGTATATCCGTGAGATGCTGAATATAGCAAAAGCTCCCTGGAAAATGCCGGACTCCCCGCTTTACCGCCATATAGATAAAAACGATAAAACAGAGGAGCAGGTCGGTGCAGAGAGCAGGGAGCGGCAGGACGCAAAAGAACAGTACGGCACAAGAATCCTTCCGGTCCTGAAAAAGGAGCTGCAGACCAGCCCCAGGTATGACTTCCTGCGGGAGGATAAGGAATTTCTGGAGCTGATCGCTGAGTAAATGTAATACGTTATTTCTGATTCTCTTTTGAGAGTTCCTGCATCTTCATCGCGCGTACTTTCAGCGGCAGTCCGAACAGATTGATGAATCCGTCCGCGTCGTGGTGATCGTACAGGTCGCCTGTGGTGAAGCTTGCCAGGGACTCATTGTACAGGGAGTACGGGGAGGTCTCGCCTGCCTTTGTGATGTTGCCTTTGTAAAGTTTGAACTTCACTTCGCCGGTCACATACTGCTGGGTCACGTCAACGAATGCCCGGAGTGCGTCGCACAGAGGGGTAAACCATTTTCCTTCATATACCACCTGTGCCAGCTTGTTTCCGATCTCTTTTTTGACTTCGTATGTAGCACGGTCAAGGCAGAGCTCTTCCAGCTGCTCGTGAGCCGCCATGAGGATGGTTCCGCCCGGTGTCTCATACACACCACGGGATTTCATTCCGACGACACGGTTCTCCACGATGTCGATGATACCGATGCCGTGTTTGCCGCCCAGAGCGTTCAGCTCGGTGATGATCTCGGATACTTTCATCTCTTTCCCGTTCAGAGATTTCGGGATACCTGCTTCGAATGTCATGGTCACGTATTCCGGTTTGTCCGGCGCCTTCTCCGGCGGAACTGTGAGCACGAGAAGATCGTCATAGTTGGGCTCCACAGACGGATCTTCCAGTTCCAGTCCCTCGTGGCTGATGTGCCAGAGGTTCCGGTCACGGCTGTAGCTGTGTTTGGTGTCAAAGGGAAGATCGATGCCGTGTTTGCGGCAGTATTCGATCTCCTCCTCACGGGACTGCATGGTCCAGAGATCGGTCATACGCCAGGGAGCGATGATCTTGATATCCGGAGCCAGAGCACGGATGCTCAGCTCAAAACGGATCTGGTCGTTCCCTTTTCCTGTTGCGCCGTGGCAGATAGCTACCGCGCCTTCCTTGCGGGCGATCTCCACCAGTTTCTTTGAGATGGCGGGACGTGCCATGGATGTTCCGAGAAGGTATTTGTTCTCGTATACAGCGCCGGCCTTTACGCAGGGCATGATAAAATCGTCGCAGAACTCGTCAACGATGTTTTCAATGTATAATTTAGAAGCTCCGGAAAGTTTGGCCCTCTCCTCGAGCCCGTCCAGCTCCTCGCCCTGTCCGCAGTCAACGCAGCAGCAGATGACTTCATAACCGAATGTTTCTTTCAGCCACGGAATGACTGCTGTGGTGTCAAGTCCGCCTGAATATGCTAAAACAACTTTTTCTTTACTCATGGTAAATGCCTCCTGAAATGTATTTTTATCCACATTCCGGATCCGATGCAGAACCGGAATCTTTCCTGTTGATGTACCGCTCCTGTGAGCTAAAACATACTATACACCACATTTTATAATTATGCAAGAGAAAATTTATAAAAATTAATTTTATGCATAAACACAGAATAAAATGCATATTTTATGAATAAAAATGCAGACAGAGGCTGTTCCGGCATCCAGAGCCGTGCTGAGAACATGTATGGTTAAGCAAAAGGGGGATCTTTTGCTTTCATACGGGCAGAGACGGTTTGTCATTCTGACTACGGAGGCGAACCCCTCAGTTGCCTCAGTTCACAGCCGTATGCCGCTGATCCTGGAGAAAAAGGAGGCCGAGAGTTGGATTTTTGAGGAGGGCAGGACTGCGGAATTCCTTAAAAAGACACCGGTTATGCTTGAAAAGAAGCAGGAATATGAACAGCTGACACTTTTTTGAACTTGGAACAACAGAATCTGTACATAATAAGAAGAAAAGATGGAAGATGAGAGGACGCCTTTTGACAGCAGGGCGTCTTTTTCATTCTATATAAAAAGTTCTCCGGAGTCTCCTGTAGAACAAAAAGCTTCCGGAGGGAGGAGAGATGCAGAGCTTCTGAAAAGGATGAAACAAAATTGTTGAAATAAAAGTATATAGCTTTTAAAATTATAAAAATGTTGAAAAAATAGTTGACAATTCACAAAAAAGTGTTATTCTATACATAGAAGTTGTTGAATCAACACAATAAAATTGTTAAAACAAAAGGAGGTTTGCCATGATTTACACGGTAACACTGAATCCGGCTCTTGACAAGACAGTTGAGATCCCTTCACTGACGGTTGATGCGGTCAACCGTATCACAGCTATGCGGACCGATCCCGGAGGAAAAGGGATCAATGTGTCAAAAGTAATCAGCAAGCTGGGCGGTGAGAGCATTGCGGCCGGGATTCTCGGGGGAGATACGGGACGTGCGATCCTTTCGGCCCTGGAGGAAATGAAACTTTCGACCTGTTTCCATTTTGTAGATGGAGAGACCCGCACGAATATGAAGATCATTGATCCGGAAAAACATACGAATACCGATATCAATGAACCGGGAGTGACAGTGTCCGGAGAAATCCTCGGAGCGCTGTTGGAAGAACTCGCGGGAAAGGTCGCGGAGGGAGATATTGTTGTGATTTCCGGCAGTATGCCGAAAGGTTCCCCGAAGGATACTTATTATATCTGGACGGAAGAATTTCGCAGGAAAGGGGCAAAAGTGATTCTGGATGCAGACGGGGATCTGCTCAAAGCAGGACTGAAAGCCTCTCCCTATCTGATCAAACCGAACAATCATGAGCTGTCTGCCCTGGTGGGACGGACGCTTGAGACCCCGGAGGAACTGGCAGAGACAGCAAGAAGCCTGATGGAAGAGTATCACATTGCGAAAGTTGTGGTTTCCATGGGCAGTCAGGGCGCATTGTATGTGACGCCGGATGAGACCATTTATGCGGAAGGACTTAAAGTTCCGGTTGGAAGTACGGTAGGAGCCGGAGACAGCGTGGTTGCTGCCCTTGCCGTGGCAGAAGAGTCAGGGATGAGCCTGGAGGAGACAGTCCGTCTTTCTACGGCTACAGGAGCAGCGAATGTGATGTGCAGCGGGACACAGGCGGCAGAGTATGAGGTGATCGAAGAGCTGCTTCCGAAAGTTGTGTTTCGTCGGATTTGAATATATGAAAAAGTAAAAAGAGTTTTAATCATACTACTTTTGAACTGAAAAAAAATGGTTGTAAAACGAAAAAATTATTATTATGATAAAGAAAGGAGTTTTATTATGAAAGCAAGAGGAGTACGTCTTCACGGAGCCAATGATTTACGTCTGGAGGAATTTGAACTTCCCGAGATCACAGACGATGAGATCCTGGTCAGAGTGGTTTCTGACAGTATCTGTATGTCTACATATAAATGTGCGATTCTGGGAACGGCCCACAAACGTGTCCATGAAGATGTGGCGGATCATCCGGCTATCATGGGACACGAGTTTGCGGGAGATATTGTCAAGGTTGGAAAGAATCATCAGGATACCTTCAAACCGGGGATGAAGTTTACACTGCAGCCGGCTCTGAACTACAAGGGAACCATGTGGAGTCCCGGATACTCTTATGAATTTTTCGGCGGAGACACGACCTACTGCGTGATCCCGGCAGAAGTAATGGAATTGGGATGTCTGCTGGAGTATCATGGCCGCGCTTACTACGAGGCATCTCTGGCTGAGCCCATGTCCTGCAGCATCGGTGCATTCAATGCGGCTTACCATACAAAAATGGGCGTCTATACACATCAGATGGGGATCAAAGAAGGCGGAAAAATGGCGATTATGGCAGGAGCCGGCCCGATGGGGCTTGGAGCGCTTACTTATGCGCTTCACCGTGATGTCCGTCCGTCCATGGTCGTAGTGACAGATTTGAATCAGGAGCGCCTTGACCGTGCGGCTGCGCTTTTCCCGCCGGAGGAAGCAGAGAAAGACGGAATCGAGCTTCACTTTGTAAATACAGGAAACTTTGAGGACCCGGTGGCGGAACTGATGAGGATTTCCGGCGGAACAGGATACGATGATGTGCTCTGTTATGCTCCGGTTGCTTCGGTTGTCACACAGTCCAGTGCGATCCTGGGACGTGACGGCTGTCTGAACTTCTTTGCAGGACCTACAGATAACCAGTTCAGTGCTTCCATTAACTTCTATGATGTACACTATAATTCTACCCATGTGATGGGGACCACCGGCGGCAATACGGATGACATGATCGAATCGCTGAAGCTGACCGCAGAGGGACGCATTAATCCGGCCGTTATGGTGACACATATCGGCGGACTGGACGCGGCAGCGGAGACGACGCTGAACCTGCCGAAGATCCCGGGCGGAAAGAAACTGATCTATACCCATCTTTCCATGCCGCTGACAGCGCTTACCGATCTGCGTGCAAAAGGAGAGGCAGATGGAGATAAACGTCTGGTCGAACTGGCAGATATCGTGGATGCACACAACGGACTGTGGTGCCCGGAGGCAGAAGAATATCTGCTTGCAAATTTTATTGAAGAATAATCAGTGTCGGGATAATCTGTCTGTGTTATCCTGACACGGACAGGAGGAATGTATGGATTCAATGGAAATGCGCAGAGATGCGATTGTTCAACTGATCAACGAAAAGGGAACGGTCCGTTTTGCTCAGATCAAAAAAGCCTTTCCCAATGTATCGGAGATGACTCTGCGCACGGATCTGAAGCTTCTGGATGAACAGAAGAAGATCCTGCGCGTGCACGGAGGCGCAAAGTCCGTGCAGGTCATTATCGGGACCGACGATTTTCTGAACCGGAAATCGGTACGCAATATTCCGGAGAAACAGGAGATCGCCAAAAAAGCGCTGACACTGCTTCGCCCTGACACAACCTTTTTCCTGGATTCGGGAAGCACTGCCACTGCATTTGCCCGGCAGATCCCGGATCAGTCCTATCTGATCTACACGACCGGTCTGAGCTGTGCCACAGAGCTGGCAAATCTGACCAGACCGACCGTGATGCTCCCGGGGGGAAGGTTAAACCGTTACAGCCAGAGCGTATTCGGATATTCTGCCATAAGAGAGCTGGAGCGGGTGAACTTTGACCAGGCGTTTCTTGGTGTTACAGGATTTCATCCTTCTGTGGGGTTTTCCTGCGGCATCAGCGATGAGGCACTCTTAAAACAGACTGCCATCCATCAGTCCGGGCAGGTGATCGCCCTGATGGATTCATCAAAGGTGGATATTAAGTGCAGTTTCAGCTTCTGCAGCCTTTCTGATGTTGATATCGTGGTGTCTGACGGAAAGCTGCCGGAGGAGTTCCTTGAGGAGTGCAGAAAATACGGCGTACAGGTCCTGTGATCGTACGGAAAAATGACAGTTGAACCATTCTTCATTGAAAACCGGAGAGTTTATGGAGGACGGTTTTGTGAAAAGTAAAGTACAAAGTTTTGGTAAATTTTTATCGGCAATGGTTATGCCGAACATTGGCGCCCTGATCGCTTTTGGATTTCTTGCCGCGCTCTTTATCGATACCGGCTGGATTCCAAACGAAGGATTTAACAGCCTTGTCAGTCCTATGCTCACCTATCTCATCCCCATCCTGATCGCTTCCACCGGAGGACGTATGGTCGGTGGCGACAGGGGACGTGTGGTAGGAGCGATCGCCGTGATCGGCGCGATTATGAGCAATACATCGATCACGATGCTGATGGCAGCCATGGTCATGGGACCTCTGGCGGGATTCTGCATCAAAAAATTCGACCAGCTCATGGAAGGACGTATGCCGGCCGGCTTTGAGATGCTGATCAACAATTTCTCTGCCGGAATTATCGGTATGATCCTTGCCATGCTGGGCTATATTGCCATCGGACCGCTTATGAGCGGAATCCTTGCAGTCCTTTCAGCAGGGGTAAATATCCTTGTGCAGAACGGTCTGCTTCCGCTGGTCTCGATCTTTATCGAGCCTGCAAAGGTGCTGTTCCTGAACAATGCCATCAACCACGGGATCTTCACCCCTCTTGCAACAGAACAGGCGGCAGAATTTGGGAAGTCCATTATGTATATGCTGGAGCCCAACCCCGGACCGGGCCTTGGAGTCCTTCTTGCCTACATGTTTTTCTGTAAAGATAAGGTGACAAAAGATTCGGCGCCCGGCGCGGTGATCATCCATCTGCTGGGAGGAATCCACGAGATCTACTTCCCGTATATCCTGATGAACCCGCTTGTGATCGTTGCTCCGATCCTGGGAAATATGGCGGCGATCTTCTGGTTTACCATTACTGACTGCGGACTGGTAGGACCGGCATCTCCGGGGTCTATTATCGCCTACCTGATGATGAGTCCAGGTTCCGATATGTTCAAGGTCATCGTCGGCGTGCTGATCGCGACAGGAATCTCTTTTGCCGTGGCCTCTCCGATCGTAAAGATGGCAGGCGGAAAGAGCCTGGAAGAAGCACAGAGCGAGGTGGCATCCATGAAGGCTGCTTCGAAAGGGGAGAATGTGGTCCCGGGTACGATCGAGCGTTCTTCCGAGATCAGAAAGATCATCTTTGCCTGTGACGCAGGTATGGGGTCTTCCGCGATGGGGGCGACAAAGTTCCGCAATCGAATTAAAAATGACCGGCCGGATATCTCGGTATCCAATACTTCCGTAGACAACATCCCGGCAGACTGTGATATTGCAGTCGTACAGACCACTCTTGCCGCGAGAGCGAAGAAATCAGCGCCCCAGGCACAGCTGATCACAATCGGCAACTTCCTGGCCGATCCGGCTCTGGATGCACTGTATGTTCAGCTGACCACGGGCGATGCACCGGCGGCGCCTGCCGGGGAAAATACGGATATCGTGATTCCGGATACACCTATCAGGAAGCAGATTATCGTAGCAGACGGAATCAAGCTGGGGCAGAAGCCTGTCACGAAAGAAGAGGCGATCCGGGCTGCAGGAGAACTTCTCGTAAAGCTTGGGTATGTAGATGAGTCTTATGTGGACGCGATGCAGGAGCGGGAGAAGCTTGTATCTACTTACATGGGCATGGGGGTTGCCATTCCCCACGGCACGACACAGGCGAAGGGAACCGTGAAGAAGACGGGAATCGTATTCATACAGTATCCGGAAGGCGTTGATTTCGGCGCAGAGAAAGCTCAGCTTGTATTTGGTATCGCAGGGATCGGAGATGAGCATCTGGATCTGTTAGGCAAGCTGTGTACACTGCTTGAAGATCCGGCTCTTCTGGAAACACTGAAGACCACAGATGATGTGGAGTGGGTTCTGGAACAGCTTTCATAAGAAGGCAGCCTGGTGTGGCTATCAAACGGAAAATAAATCACAGAATGTCATTCAAATAAGAACAGAGAAAAAAGGGGACTGATGGAATCGTCAGTCCCCGCTGTGTGTTTCAGGTTTCGGTAAAGTGTTTTACTCAGTAAAAACATATTTTTTCATCCGTTCAAAGGCTTCCACTACCAGACTGTGAGGAAGCGCCAGATTCAGACGGATATGGCAGTCCCCGTGGAACGGACGTCCGTCCTGCCAGATGACGCCCACCTCGATACCACGTTTCTGGATTGTGTCAATATCAACATCATGAGTACGGCACCATTCCGTACAGTCAAGAAAAAGCATATAAGTCCCTTCCGGTTTGCTGGTCTTAACGCCCTTGAAATTCTCATTAATGTAGGAAACTGCATAATCCAGATTCCCGTTAAGGACCTGGCACAGTTCGTCTACCCATTCACGGCCTTCCGGAGAGTATGCGGCGATCAGGGCATGAGTGGACAGTACGTTCATCATGTTATAATGTGTTGCAGCTCCGGCCTGTGTCATCCGGCTCCTAAGGTAAGGATTATAGACCACGTGATACGATCCGACCAGTCCTGCCAAATTAAAGGTTTTTGACGGCGCGTACATGGCGATGGTGCGCATGCGGGCGTCCTCTGAGACCATCTGGGTGGGGGTGTGATGATGGCCGGGCATGGTCAGATCCGCCCAGATCTCATCGGATACTACATACACATTATATTTCCTGTAAATCTCCATCAGTTTTTCTATTTCCCATTTCTCCCAGACTCGTCCGGCTGGATTATGGGGAGAGCAGAAGATGGCAGCGTGGATATCCTGCTGGGAAACTTTCTTTTCCAGATCTTCATAATCAATACGCCAGATGCCTTTTTCATCCTGTATCAGCGGATTAAGGACCAGGTTCCATCCGTTATCCTCCGCACAGTGTGTGAAGCCGATGTAAGTTGGAGACTGGATGATGATAGAATCACCGGGCTGGCACAAGATGCGAAGGGCGCTGACAACGCCACCTAAAACACCGTTTTCATATCCGATGCATTCCGGAGTAAGCCCGGCAGTGCCGTAGGACTCTTCGTGCCACCGGATGATCGCATCAAAATAGTCTTTGGACGGACGGAAATATCCATAGGCAGGATGTTCTGCCCTTTCGATGATCGCCTGAGGAACAGTGGGAACGGTAGGAAAGTTCATATCAGCAACCCACATGGGGATAATGCGAAAGCCGTCTTTCACCCTGGCATCTGCAAAGAAACCTTCTGCATTTCCGGAATGAGGGATGTCTACAGCGATTGCGTCTTTGCCAAGGCGGTCCATAATTGTTGTAAAATCATACTTCATAGCTGGTCTCCTTATAAATTATTTTGCGTGCAAAACAAATGAATCATTAAGCCGCTGAATATATTGTGGAGTGTTTTTGCCATAATGTCAAACGCAACTTTGAATTTGACAGACTTATGCTTCACATCACTGTCAGTGGAAAAGAATTGCTCATATGCCGGAGAACTGTTATAGTAGAAAGTGCCAGCTATTAAAAATCAACTGACAGGAGACAAGAATCATGGGTTTTACGATAGAAACAGGGATTTCCGCAGTGACGGTGTTCCTACAGGGACTTTTGAGCTTTTTCTCCCCCTGTGTGCTTCCACTGGTACCGCTGTATCTGGGGTACCTCTCAGGCGGCATCGGGGTGGAGACGGCGGCAGGGAGCGGGCGAGCGGGCAGGATCCGGCTTTTTATCCGTGTCCTGTTCTTTGCCCTCGGGATCAGCGCTGCTTTTTTCATACTCGGCCTGGGTGCATCTGCCGCGGGTACGTTTTTTAAAGATCAGAGAATGCTATTTGCGCGGATCGGAGGGATTCTGGTGATCCTTTTCGGTCTGTATCAGCTGGGGATATTCGGCTCGTCGAGAGTCTTGTCGGAAGAGCACAGGCTTCCTCTCCGGCTTGAAAAGATGACGATGTCGCCGTTGACCGCGCTTATCATGGGATTTGCCTTCAGCTTTGCCTGGACGCCCTGTGTGGGACCAGCACTTGCCAGTGTGCTCCTCATGGCAGGAAGCGCACAGACGAGTTTGAAAGGTTTTCTGCTGATCGGGGTGTACACGCTGGGATTTATCCTGCCTTTTCTGGCAGCGGGGATCTTTACCGCGAAGCTTCTGGAACTGTTCCAAAGACACAGGAACGTGGTGAAGTATACCGTGAAAGCAGGAGGCGTCCTTATGATCCTGATGGGGGCGCTCATGTTTACGGGAAAGATGAACGACATCACAGGGTATCTGTCTGATATTCAGGGTAATGCGGGACAGGAGAGCACTGTGCAGGAAGATACGCCAGAAGAAAGCGGGAATTCCCCGGAAGTGACAGAGGACGGTGCAGAGTCCCAGACAGAAAATTCCGGAACAGAAGATCCTGAGGAGGAAGACAGCAGTACAGAAGGATCAGCTTCCGGCGGCCAGAGTTCGGATGAGGGGCAGGCTTCGGACGATCAGGAGAAGACAGCTGCATATGAGTTTGAACTGGCGGATCAGTATGGAGAGACGCACAGGCTTTCGGATTATAAAGGAAAAGTGGTCTTTCTTAATTTCTGGGGAACCTGGTGTCCTCCCTGCCGGGCGGAGATGCCGGATATACAGAAACTGTATGAAGAATACGCGGCACAGGGAGATGACGCGGAGGTCGTGATCCTGGGAGCGGCGGCGCCCGGCATGGGGCAGGAGGGATCCGGGGAAGAGATCACACAGTTTATGCAGGAGAACGGATATACATATCCGGTGCTCATGGATACAGACTGGGAGATGTTCACCTGGTATGGGATCACTTCATTTCCAACTACGTTTATGATCGATAAAGATGGAAATATCTTCGGCTACGTGCCGGGACAGATGACGGAAGAGATCATGAGGAGCATCATAGAGCAGACTCTGGAAGGATGAGAATTCGGAGGAAGAGAGAATGTACAGTAAACCGGAGATCATGGAGAGAATGAGGCTGACCCGGGCTTCCTGCAGAGCAGAACTTGAATTCTGGAACAATATTACATTTCTGGTGGAGAGCACGGGCAGCGCCAAAGGGATGGTTTGTGATATGATCAGGGAGGCAGCGGAAAGCGACACAAGGATCCTCTGCATCAGCGCTGAGGACAAAGCAGAAAGCTTGGAAGTCCGGCGGGTGATCCGTCAGGCAGAACGCAAAATGATCGTGATCGAACATGCGGATCTCCTGCTGACGGATGAGATGAGAAGATACATTGCCTTTGATAAAACGAATCAGTACCTTATCATGGGGAGAAATACGGACAGCCTCCTCTTGTCAAGAGCGAATCTTTATGAACTGGATGTGGCATCAGACGGCGTAAGGACGAAGATCCGGCTGAAGAACTACCGGGGATGAACCGGGGAGAAAGAAGAAATATAAAAAGATATCTTAAGAAAAAACGCTGAGGTCTTGAGACTTCAGCGCTTTTTATAACAGTGATCGCATAATTGTATATTGCTGCCGGATAAGAAGTATCCTTCTTGTTATGCGTAATGCAGAAAATGGTTTAGACCGGGATCAGAACTTTGAGCCGGAATATTCCGTCCTTCGCGCTGATACTGCACTGACCGTCGTATTTTTCTGCCGCTTTTCTGATATTGGGGATGCCGAAACCGTGCAGGAAGCGGTCGTTTTTTGAAGTGCCGTCGTGAGGCTGGCCGCCCGGTTCCATATTATTCTCTGCGGTGATCATCAGCATGTCACGTACTTTTGCAGCCTTTACTGTGATCAGGCGGCGGTCTTCGGGCAGTTTTTCGCTTGCTTCGATGGCGTTGTCGATGGCATTTCCAAATATTGTGCTGATATCCAGTGGATCCATGAAATCTCCGTTTTCAAAATGGATGACAGCATTGAAGTCGATGTGTTTTTCCCGGGCTTTCGCCGATTTATCCCGGATGATGATGTCCAGGAATTCGTTCCCGGTATGGACATAATTCTCATAATCTGAGATCTGTTCCCGTAGTCTGTTTGCGGTCCGGCGTGTCTCGTCTGCCCCCCGGCTGATTCTCCAGGATCAGCAGATGGTTCTTCATGTCATGATAGATCCGGCGGACCCGCTCCTCATCCCGGATGCGGTCTTTGTAATAATCCTTCTGCATCTGGAGTTCCTGCGCCCGGTAGGCGGTCTGCATGGAGTCGCAGATGTAGGAGGCAAGATACATGCACCCGAAGCTTGAGAAGATGGACGCGCCGCAGATCGGGTAGGAGATCAGAGTGTCCTCTGGCATGAAGTAGAGGATCGTAAAGATAGCCACAAAGGATGCAAGGATCAGCATATCCACGATCAGCCACATCCGGAGAGTCAGGTGAGAGGTGATCCTGGAGAGAAACCTCCTCAGGACCAGCCAGGCTCCGACCCAGAACAGCAGGCGGAGGAACAGGGAGAATGTATGGATCTCGGTGCTGATCAGCGTAAGTTCAGGCGAGACAAGTGTTTCCTCGTAGGTGGCGTGAGTCATTGCTTTAAAGATCCTGCCGCCGATATCCAGCATCAGGTAGTTGATGGCGATGAGGGCGGGATAGAAGACCAGAAGGACCGACAGTTTTTCCATGAACGTTACCCGGTAAAAAATGAGGACAAAGGCGAAAAATCCGGCCATGGTGCCGAAGAGGCTGCCCGCGTCGTTGGCGTAGATGATCGAATCGGCCAGATAACCGCAGACGAAGAAGGCTGTGATCTTCAAAAGAAGGTTTGCACGCAGAGGGATAAATGTCCGTATGATCCAGAAAAAGGCAAAGGTGTATCCCCAGGCGAAAATAAAGTCGAGCAGATCCAAAAACGCTGTCATAAGAAATCCCCCCAATACTCTGTAAGTTTTTCCATAAATTCCTTCCGTTTTGGCTGGCTGACCGGAATATGCTCGCCGGAGATCAGCTCGATGTCGAGTTTTTTTACGCCTTTGATATAGAACAGGTTTACGAGATAACTGGTGTGGCAGCGGACAAAGTCTCTGTCTGACAGTTCCTGCTCCATCTCTTTCATGCTCCTGTAGCTGATGATCTCTTCCTGCTCTGTGTGGAATAACAGGTTCCGTTTAAATGACTCGACATAGCGGATCGACTTCAGAGGGACTTTATATTTTCCCGAGTCGTTCGTGATCACGATGGAAGGGACCTCATCCCGTCGCCGCCGTCCGATGAATCTGTCCAGTTCTGATTTCAGCCGAGCGTATTTCAGCGGTTTTATGATATAGTTTGTTGCCTGGTATTTATATCCTTCCAGACCATACTGGGTGAGTGTGGTCAGAAAGATGATCCCTACGCTTCCGTCCATCTGACGGAGACGCTCTGCGGTGTGGAGCCCGTCCAGCAGCCGCATCTGGATGTCAAGGAAGATGAGGTCGATGGAAGGATCGTATTTTTCCCAAGGCACTATTATAGCAGAAAATTTGCAGTGAGAGTAGGACACACTCTAAATTTTACATTTTTCCTGCGATCAGATATGACTTTTCTAAAGAACCGATCGATGCTATAATGGACGCAGCCGAACTGCGGTGCATAGGAGTACAATATGATAACAGTTGACAATAAACATTTTTCCATCCCTCAGATCTGCCGGTCCGGACAGTGCTTCCGGCTGGATGAGACCGGGAAAGGGGTATATGAAGTAACGGCTCTGGATAAGTATCTTAAAATGGATGTTCAGGCAGAGCGGACGATCTTTCACTGCGGGGAAGAAGAATTTGAAGCGTTCTGGAAGTCGTATTTTGATCTGGAGACGGATTACGGAGAATATCTTTCACGGATCGATCCGAAGGATGAATACCTGAAAAAGGCGGCGGAGTTCGGGAGCGGGATCCGCATCCTTCGTCAGGATGTATGGGAGATGGTCATTACGTTCATCCTGTCACAGCAGAGCAATATCCCGCGGATCAAAAAGATGATCAGCGCGCTGAGTGAGCGGTACGGAGAAAAGAGGGAGACGCCGGAAGGAAAAGTGTATTATACATTTCCGGACGCGGACAGCCTTGCCGGCGCGACGGAGGAGGAACTCCGGGGGATGAAGCTTGGGTACCGCAGCAGATACATCTGCGGGACAGCACAGATGGCAGCTTCCGGTCAGATGGATCTTTCCGGGCTGTCCCGGATGGAGTATCCGGAGGCGAGGGAGGAGCTGATGAAACTGCCGGGAGTGGGAGGCAAGGTGGCGGACTGCATCTGCCTGTTTGCCCTGCACCATCTGGACGCCTTTCCGGTGGATACCCATATAAAGAAAGTGGCAGACTCCCGATATGGAGGGGGATTCCCGTTTGAACGGTACAGAGGATGCGCAGGAGTGATGCAGCAGTACATATTTTATTACGATCTGAAAGGAGAAACAGACGGATGAAAGTTTTGGTAGTAGTCGATATGCAGAATGACTTTGTGGACGGAGCGCTTGGAACGAAAGAAGCGTGCGCCATCGTCCCGGATGTGGTGAAAGCGATAGAAGGCTTTGAAGGAAAGATCGTGGCGACGCGGGATACCCATACAGAAGACTACATGGATACGCAGGAAGGACGGTATCTTCCGGTGATCCACTGTGTAAAAGGAACGGAAGGCTGGGAGATCAACCCGGATGTGCAAAGAGCGCTGGATGAAAAACATGCGGATCTGATCGACAAGCCCACGTTTGGCAGTGTGGAACTGGGAGAGTACATGAGGAAACTGGACAGGGAAGAGAAGGTGGAGGAGATCCTGCTGGTCGGCGTCTGCACTGACATCTGCGTGATCTCAAACGCTCTCCTTCTGAAAGCATACCTGCCGGAGGTCCCGGTCAGGATCATGACGTCCTGCTGCGCAGGCGTGACACCGGAGAGCCATGACCGGGCGCTGGAAGCGATGGGGCCGTGTCAGATTGAGGTCATATGATATAGAAAACAGGAGGAAATGTGAGGATGGAGAATTTTAATTATTATACCCCGACGAAGGTAGTATTCGGAAAAGGGACAGAGGAGCAGACCGGAGAACTTGTGAGACAGCAGGGATGCAGGAAAGTCCTGGTCCATTACGGGAGCGGGAGCGTGAAGAGGAGCGGGCTGTTAGACCGCATCTACGGTGCTCTCGACCAGGCGGGGATCGATTACATTTCCCTGGGAGGTGTGGTGCCAAATCCCAGGCTGTCTCTTGTGTATGAAGGGATACGGCTCTGTAAGGAAGAAGGCGTGGACTTTATCCTCGCAGTGGGCGGCGGCAGTGTGATCGACTCCGCGAAGGCGATCGGTTACGGCGTGGCTGATGAAGGGGATGTATGGGATTTCTATGAAAAAAAACGGCAGCCTCAGGCGTGCCTTCCCATCGGTGTAGTCCTGACGATCGCTGCGGCGGGCTCCGAGATGAGTGATTCCTCCGTGATCACAAAAGAAGAGGGATGGCTGAAACGAGGATGCAACAGCGACCTGTGCCGGGTGAGATTTGCTGTCATGAACCCGGAACTCACCATGACGCTCCCGAAGTATCAGACGGCAAGCGGATGTACGGACATCATGATGCATACGATGGAGAGGTACTTTAACCAGGCTGAAAATATGGAACTGACAGACGGGATCAGTGAGCATCTGATCCGCACGGTGATGAAGAACGCAAAGATCCTCATGGACGAGCCTGACAACTATAATGCCCGGGCGGAAGTGATGTGGGCGGGAAGCCTCTCACATAACGGACTGACAGGATGCGGGACGGACGGCGGAGACTGGGCGAGCCATCAGCTGGAGCATGAACTGGGAGGTATGTTCGACGTTGCCCATGGCGCGGGGCTTGCAGCAGTGTGGGGAAGCTGGGCGAGATATGTGGCGGATGCGAGACCGGAGCGTTTTGCTCAGTTTGCCGTAAACGTCATGGGTGTAGAACGTGCAGAGGACGATATGGATACCGCCCTGAGAGGGATCGAGGCGATGGAGGAGTTCTACCGCTCCATCGATATGCCGGTCAATCTGCGGGAACTGGGAGTGGAACCCACGGAAGAACAGTTCCGGGAACTTGCGGAGAAGTGCAGCCACTACAGAAAGCGTACTATCGGGTGTGTGAAGAAACTGGATGTGGATGATATCTATCAGATCTATAAAAACGCACGCGGATGATATTTGCCAGACATGCCAGAATACACATGAGTGATTCGGTGCAGACAGCCTTCATAATAATTGAAAAATGAAACGGGACTGGAGGAGATAACGATGAAAAATACGGTTGAGATAATGGATGAATTACAGAACAGGGCGCTTGAAGACGATGAACTGAGAAAACGGTTTCTGGCGACAAGAGACAGCGAGGATTACCTGGGCGAGTTCTGCAGGGTGTGCAGAGAACTGGGATATGAGATCTACCCCATGGATATCGTGCAGGCGGGGGATGAGTTTTATGCCACGATGAAACGCAGCACCAATGGCGGCGGGGAAAATTCTCCGGTACTCGAGGGCGAAGATGACCTGTACGAAATGTTTTTTGCCAGCCTGGAACAGAGCGGCGTCTGAATGGCGAATATGATCAGAAGAAGGAGCAGGTAGAAAGATTAAGAACAAACAAGGAGCGAGAAGGAGGAATTTTTGATGGAAGCAACATTGAATGACCTGAAAAACAGGAGAAGTATCCGCTCTTACAGACCGGAGCAGATCAAAGAGGAGGAACTGCAGAAGATCCTCGAGGCTGGGACTTACGCTCCCACTGGGATGGGAAAACAGTCCCCGAAGATCGTTGTGGTACAAGATAAGGAGACGAGAGATCTGCTGTCCCGCCTGAATGCGAAATATTTCCCGGGAGCCTCAGAGGGCATGGACCCGTTCTACGGCGCTCCGACCGTACTGGTCGTGCTGGCGTCGAAAGAGCGTCCGACCTGTGTGGAGGACGGCAGCCTTGTCATGGGAAACCTGATGAACGCGGCGTATGCGGTTGGAGTGGGATCCTGCTGGATCCACAGGGCACGCGAGGTCTTTGATTCGCCGGAGGGGAAAGAACTCCTTGAAAAATGGGGGATCGAAGGCGATTATGTCGGAGTGGGGCACTGTATCCTCGGATACCCGGACGGAGACGTGCCGGCTGCAAAGCCGAGAAAAGAAGATTATATCGTATATGTGAGGTAAGAGAGGATGACAGGTTTTCTCTGCGTGGGAGCAGGCGGTGCTTTGGGTGCCATGCTCCGTTACGGGATCAGCCTGATTCCGTATAAGGGGAATATCCCGGTGCTCACTCTGGTCACGAATGTGTTGGGAGCGCTGGCGATCGGGTACATTGCCGGGACTGCGGCAAAGCGGGATGTGCCGGCAAACATGGTATTGTTCCTTAAGACCGGCGTGTGCGGCGGATTCACAACATTTTCCACGTTTTCTCTTGAAGCGTACGAACTTCTTGAAAATGCGGAATATGTCCCTGCATTTCTTTATATGACACTCAGTGTGGTTTTGTGCCTTGCCGGCGTGGCGCTGGGGATGTATGCTGCTGAGAGTATATAAACAAAAGGAGTCCGGCAGGGACGGAGGATGATATGAAAGACGGAAATAGAAAAGTGAATGTGCAGATCAGGAGAGTGCCAGGAGAATACCTCAGAGAGGCAGAAGAGATCGTTCGGACGGTGGCGCACCGGATGACGCGGAAGGAATGGTTCGTGGCGGAAAGTTACGATGAATTTGAGCGTTGGATGACAGCAGACCGGGGACTCCTTTATATTGCCAGAGATCTGGATTCGGGAAAAGCAGCGGGAATGTTCTTTGCGGTGCTTCCGGGTATGGATCCGGAGAATCTCGGGTATGATATCGGCATGAAGGAAACCGGGCTGGAGCAGGTTGCTTTGATGGATACAGCCGCAGTGCTGCCCGAGTTCCGGGGGATGGGCCTTCAGCATCGGATGATGCAGGAAGCGGAACGTGACCTGAAAAGGATGGGATACCGGTATCTGATGTGTACGGTCCATCCCGAAAACCGGTTCAGCAGGGAGAATGTGAGGCGGCAGGGATATCGGCATGTGATGACAAAAGAGAAGTACGGAGGATATCTGCGGGATATCTGGATGAAGGAACTGGGATGATGTTCTCCTGTTCTTCCTGCACCGCGTTCTGCCTGCCTCTAACGGCAGAAGTGGCGTCTTACTTCCGTCGCTTCAGTGCAACGAAGATTGCGATTGACTAACCCTGCATGTGTTTCCTAAAATGGAAAAAAGGAGGGATACCATGCAGGCATTATCTCAGGCAAGACCGGGTGAGACCTACACGATCAAATGGATGTTCGGCGTGCCGGAAGTCGTCGAATTCCTGCACAGCCAGCATGTAGAAGAAGGCGGGACCATCCGTCTGATCGGGCGCTGCCGCGACAGCGTCATCATCGGGATCCGGGACAAAAGGTTTGTGCTCGGAGACGAGATCGCGGAGCGGATCAAAGTATAATGGCAGCGCGGGAACTAAAGAAGGATCCATTACGGAAACAGAATACGCCGGAACAGATGAAACGATCAAAGAGAGCAGCATCTGTTCCGGCATGTTTTTGAGACAGCAGCTATCTGTCAGCCTGGCCGGGGATGTGGACTGTAACACCACTGTTAGGGATTCTTTGAAAAAACAGTGGAAATCATGGAAGAATCCGGAAAATAATGGTACAATAGGGAACAGTGGAGTAAAGTACCGGCTGAGGGGAACAGAGACAGCAGGACAACACAAGTCTTTGAGAGAGGAGATAAGAACGATGGAAAGTTATATGGAGATGCTCGCCAGACTTGCAAAAGAAGCTTCGCGTACAGCGGCAAAGCTGAGGACGGATGATAAGAACAGAGGGCTGCTTGCTGTGGCAGATGAACTTGTGGCACAGCAGGAGATGATCCTGGAAGAGAATGCGAAAGATGTTGAGGCTGCACAGGCAAAGGGGACGAAGCAGTCCCTGATCGACAGGCTTGCCCTTTCTGAGAAACGGATAGAAGATATGGCGGAAGGCTTAAGGCAGATCGCCGCACTGGAAGACCCGATCGGGGAAGTGCTGTATATGAAGACACGTCCCAATGGACTGCGCATCGGACAGAAGCGAGTGCCGCTCGGAGTGGTGGGGATCATCTATGAGTCACGGCCGAATGTGACCGCGGATGCGTTCGGGCTCTGCTTTAAGACAGGAAACGCAGCGATACTGCGGGGCGGAAGCGACGCGATCCATTCCAACCAGGCGATCGTGCGCGCCATAAAAGCAGGGTTGAGAAAAGTCAAGCTTTCCCAGGATCTTGTCCTTCTTGTGGAGGATACCAGCAGGGATGTTGTCAATGAGATGATGAAGATGCACGGCATGATCGATGTACTGATCCCCAGAGGAGGAGCAGGGCTTATCGCCAATGTGGTCCAGAACAGTACGGTCCCTGTGATCGAGACGGGCACAGGAAACTGCCATGTCTATGTGGACGCATCTGCAGATTACGGGATGGCAGCAGATATCGTCGAGAATGCCAAGACCCAGCGGATGGGCGTCTGCAATGCGTGCGAGTCCCTTGTCATCCACAGCGATGCTGCCGGGGAAGTCCTTCCGAAGATTGTGACGAAGCTGAAGAGGCATGATGTGGAGATCCGCGGGGACGAGCGTGCGCAGGCGATCAGTCCGGAGATCGTCCCTGCATCGGAGGAAGACTGGGGAACAGAGTATCTGGACGCCATCATCTCTGTGAAGATCGTCGATTCCATCGATGAGGCGATCGCACATATCAATAAATATAACACGGGTCATTCTGAATCCATTGTGACGAAAGACTATGACAATGCGCTGAAATTCCAGGATGAGATCGACGCTGCGGCGGTTTATGTGAACGCGTCCACACGGTTTACGGATGGATTTGAGTTTGGATTTGGAGCGGAGATCGGGATCAGTACCCAGAAGCTGCACGCCAGAGGACCGATGGGGCTGAAGGCTCTGACCACGACGAAATACATCATCTTCGGAAACGGTCAGATCAGAAAATAAAAGATCCTGGGCGTCCGCACTATTTTAAGGCGGGGGTAGAACAGAAGAGGAACAGGAAAAGCCTTCCTGCCGGAGATCTGCTGACGTCTGTCAGCGGTTCCGGTCAGGAAGGCTTTTTTCATAAACCCGGTCATCAGGTTATCTTCCGCCCGCCTGCCATCGGGAATAGACCCGGTATCCGGCAGTCAGGAGCAGCAGGCAGAGAACGAGATAGATCAGAGGTCCTGCCTGCCATGAGGTCAGGTAAGTGCCGAAGAAGGGGACCAGCCGGTTATTGAAGATGGTCCCGCCTGCTGAAACCAGGTTCAGCGGCACAAATTCCCAGATCTGAGAGGCGATGCGGTATGAGTCCGGGATATTGAGGAAACCGGACAACAGCAGGAAGCCGAGCAGGATCCCCATAGCCGGGACACTGCTTTTGAACCGCTCTGAAAAAAACAGCGCCGCGCAGCAGTGGAGTACGGATGCGATCAGGCAGAGCCCGATCAGGATAAGGCCGGCTTCTCCTGTTGTCATATCCCAGGAGGCCTGAGGCACCAGGATCTGGATCGGAACGTGAAACCCTTCTGTCCCATACAGGAGCTTCCTGTATAATACAAATATAGGGAATTCCACGAAAGGTGGTTGAGAAAAAAAGATACCTCAGAGTAAAATAAGATTTGCTGACTTTGCTGGTTAGTACAAATCCTATAGAACAGAGAGGTATCTGAAATGAAGTATAACACACAAAACGCAAAAATTGCATCCATTACTGAAAAAACTTTAATTGTTGGTATTGATGTTGGAAGTGAAACTCATTTTGTCCGTGCTTTCGACTGGAGGAATTATGAATTTACCAAAAAGCCTTTTGAGTTTAGCAATACTGAAGCGGGATTTCAGACCTTCAAAGCCTGGATGGAGGATCTTTTAGAGAAAAATGGCAAATCCGTTGTGATTCCTGGTATGGAGCCAACCGGTCATTACTGGTTCGCCCTGGGAAAATTCCTGCAGGACAATGGAATGAGGCCGGTGCATGTAAATCCCCATCACGTAAAAAAGTCGAAAGAACTGGACGACAATAATCCCAACAAGAATGACCGCAAAGACCCAAAGACGATCGCCAGTCTTGTGAATGAAGGACGTTTCTCTTATCCTTATATACCTACTGGCATTTATGCAGAGATCAGGAGTTTGTCAAACATGCGGTTCCAGGCACAGGAAGAGCTTACCAGAGCCAAAAACCGGATCGCCAGATGGTTCTCCATCTATTTCCCGGAGTATAAAGACGTTTACAGGGATCTAAAGGCGGTCAGCGGAAGGATGGTACTGGAGACAGCACCGCTGCCGGAGGATATCTGTAAACTGGGAGTGGAAGGCGTAAACAGGATCTGGAGGGACGCAAAACTGAGAGGCACCGGAATGAAGAGGGCAAAGACCCTGGTATCGGCTGCAGAGCACAGCGTTGGAAGTAAGGAAGCGCCGGAAGCGGCAAGGATTGAACTGAAGAACCTGCTGAAAGATATGGATGTATATGAATCAAGAGTGGAAGAACTGCTTGGGGTGATAGAAGAAAAATTGAAAGAGATCCCATATATCGACAAACTGATGGCGATCAAGGGAGTTGGACTGGTCACAGTCAGTGGATTTATTGCAGAAGTAGGGGACATCAGACGTTTCGATGATCCAAAACAGCTGCAGAAGCTGGCAGGATATGCGATTGTGTCGAATGAGTCAGGAAAGCATAAAGGCGAAAGCCGGATCAGCTACAGAGGCCGGAAACGCCTGAGATATGTGCTGTATGAAGCAGCGCTGTCACTGATCGGGAGGAATCCGGAGTTTAAAGCGATCCACGAGTACTATCGGACACGCAAAGAGAATCCTTTGAAGAAGATGCAGTCCGTAGTGGCAATCGCATGTAAAGTGATCAGGATCTTTTATGTGATACTGACCAAAGGGGTGGATTATAACCCGGAAAAAATGATGGGAGATATCCGCAGGCCCCAGATACAGGCAGCGTAATAAAGTAAAACAGGAATCGTTGATCCATGCTTGTCACAGTTGAATTGAGCCCATGAAGAGGAAGAAGTGGATTGAATTCAGCTGTGGCAGGACAGCTGGAGGCAGGTGGAATCATTTACGGGGAAACGTCCGCCGCAAGGTGCCGGAATGAGGAAGCGTGCCGGAAGTCAGTAAATGTAAGACAAAGAATGAGCCAGTAGTCGGCAGGTATATTTTCCATAGGGCAAGACCCTGCACAGGAGCAAAGCTGACACCCTGGTTATGGGCAGGCGGGACGAAGGAAGTGAGGACCCGGCGGAGACGCAGGAGATCCTGGTAGACACGGGAGGTGCGCTGCCATAGATGGAAGGGTATACACAAGGCCATGTAAAACGAAATACGAAGACGTTTTACTTCGTGTACCCAAAACCAGCTATTTTCGTATCAGATACAGAGAAATGCCCATCTCCATGGCTCATTCATCTGAGATAGTAACTTGAAAAACCTTTATTTTAAAGGAAAATCACTTGACAATATAGGGAGGAAGGAGGGGATGACGGCAGAAAGGAGCATGAGCAGTGTCGCTCCCAGCGAGAAGATGATCCCGGTAAATATCTTTGCCAGATAGACCGGTGCCTTTCCGAAGCGGCTGCACAGGATCAGCTGATCTGTCTTTCCCGTGTGCTCCGAGCTGAACATGGAGGGGATGCACACCGCGATGAGAAAGGTCAGCATGGCGCTGACGGTGATTATGGAGCTGATGATCATGTTATAGCCGCCGTTATATCCATATTGGAAGGGAATCTCGAGAGAGTCTTCCTTTTCAGAGAGAAACTGCTGCTCGCCTTTGGTGAGTCCGTCTTTCTCCCAGCTCTCCTGTATGGCTTCCGACCGGAGGGAGTACAGTTCGTCTGCGGTGCCGGTGAACTGGGATGCGTCTTCGATCTTGAGAAGTCTTCCCACAGAGGAGAGGATGAAATTACTGATCCCGTCATACCGCACGGAGACGGGGAGACCGTTTTCAAGAGTTTCATCCGAATCCTGTGCGGCCCGCGTCTCTTCAAGGAGGCTGTCGTCGATGAGGCGCCCTTTGATGGATACAGATTCTCTGCGCTGTGTCTGCTGCAGTTCATACAATGTATATGTCTGTCCTGTCTTCGAATCTGAGATGGCTGAGGAGAAGAATGAAGGAAGGATGACGGAAAAGACAGTAAATACCATCAGGAGAGGAAGGAGGAGCCAGACTGCTTTCCTTTTAAAGAGCTTTTTGAATTCAAATCCTGCCAGTGTCCAGAAATTATACATGATGTGCCCCCTCCTTTCTTTGCGTATCTGAGCTTCCCTCTCTGATATCATATTTTTCTTCGTCAAACTGCTCCAGATAGAATTCTTCCAGATTTCCACGGACCTCATCGGCTGAGCCGTCGAAGATCAGCTGTCCGCCGCGGAGCATCAGGATCCTGTCTGCGATCTGTTCCACATCAGAGACGATATGGGTGGAGAGAAGTACGACACTCTCCCTGCCAAGACGGGCGATAAGATCCCGGAACCGGACACGCTCTTTGGGATCCAGTCCGGCGGTCGGCTCATCCAGTATGAGAAGCTTCGGATGGTTCAGGAGGGCCTGGGCGATGCCGAGTCTCTGCTTCATGCCGCCGGAATAAGTTTTGATCTTATTCTTTTCCTGCCCTTCCAGTCCCACAAGGGAGAGGAGTTCCCGGCTCCGATAGCGGGCGTTTTTTTTGCGGAGCCCCTTCAGAGAAGCCATGTACATGAGAAAATCAAGCCCTGTAAAGTCAGGATAATAGCCGAAATCCTGAGGCAGATAGCCCAGGATGGCGCGGTAGTCCTCAGAAGAGACGTCCATGCCGTCGAAAGAGACGCTTCCGCTGTCCGGTCTTAAGATCCCGCAGATCATGCGCATGAGTGTGGTCTTTCCGGCTCCGTTGGCGCCCAGCAGTCCGTGGACCCCGGCACCCAGATTCAGGGAGATACGGTCCACGGCAATTTTATTTTTGTATTGTTTGGTCAAACGGTCGATGTATAGTTCCATATTGATTCCTCCGATTGCTTGAGATATTTTCTTAGTTCTATTGCTGCTGTCACTCCGAGCAGGAGTATAGCGGGCAGTGTGGAATGAGAAAGGTTATTAAATACTCCGGGATTTGAAGCGGACAGAACAAGGCATCCGGCACTGACCCCGGTACTTGCCGCAGCGCAGACAGAGATGCTGTTCCTGCTGCGGAACCGGCGAAGGATCATGAGATCCAGACTGCAGGTAAGCAGATACGGGATGAGAAGTGCGCCGGAAATAGAAGCGATCCCGGTTCCCCATGTGATGTGGAGGAATGGGATGAGGACTCCGATCACGAGCAGGTTGCCGGCCCCTGTAAGGAACAGTCTGGCGCAGACGACGGAATGGAGAGAAAACCGGGTATGCATCTCCAGTTCTTCCATGCCAAAGCGTGCAGAGCGGCTTCCTTCTGACACGGTAGTGAGTGCAAGAAAGGGGATGCACGCAGAGAGAATCCCCACAAACTGACGGCTGCTGATGCCTGACTCACGCACCGCCTCTGTGGAAAAGAGCAGAGCTGTGAAAAACAGGACAAAGGAGAGAAGCCAGTTCCTGAGACGGATATATCCTGCCTGGATCCGGAGAAACTCAGGTAATGAGATTCCGCAAGGGGATCCTGGCGAGAAGGAAACTCTGTTCAATGCCTCATTCCATTGTCTGCCTTGGAAGAATTCCTGCTTTCTGCAGGCGGGCGGGATCTGGTAAACATCCAGAAGATCCTGCTTCAGATTCTTTTTTTTCATGGTCAAAAATCCTCCTTTCTTATATGCTGCGAAAGCAGTTTGAGGGAGCGGTTGAGCCTGCGGCGGACAGAGAACCGGGAGAGGTTCGTGATCTTTCCGATGTCTGACACGGAAATCTCATTTACATATCTCAGGCAGATGAGCTCCCGGTCGGTGCTGTCGAGCAGGGAGAGGGCCTGTGCCAGTGCGAGGGAATCGACAAGCGCTCCTTCGCAGGAGGGGGCGGGAAAGATCCCGGGGTCTTCCAGGGGAGAACTCTTATCTGCTTTGTTTGAATATCTGCGGATATAGTCGATGCAGAGATTCCTTGCGATGGTGTAGAGGAAGGCAAGAGGTTTTCCCATGTCCCTGTATTCTGAAGCTTCAAGAAAGCGGAGAAAGGTCTCCTGAGTCAGATCCTCGGCAGCGTGCCTGTCATTTAGACGCAGGAAGCAGTAGCGGTAGATGTCGTCGTAGTATTGTTCGAGATTCATTTCGGCCCGCCTCCTTTCACAATGTATAACGGATGAAAGCATGAAAATGTGCGTATCCGGAAGATTTTTTGACCACGATCATAAAGTGATTATATCATGAGACACAAGATGTTTGTTTATGCATTAAAATGCTAAAAACATGCATAAATATAAAAATATACTTGCAAAATATACAGAATAGATGTATTATTATGCAAGTAGTCATTTGCCGGATCAGGAAGAAGCGCTTTACTTCCTATTAAATGTGGTATATGATAAAAAAATGTGATATAGAGCAGAAAGACACTGGAGCCGGGAATCCCCTGAGTTTTGCAGTGTATAGATCGGAAAGGAAAATGAGAGATGATCAAAGTAGGAATTATCGGCGCTACCGGATATGCAGGCGGCGAACTTGTGAGAATATTAATGGGGCACAAAGAGGCAGAGATAAAATGGTACGGCTCGAGAAGTTATATCGGGAAAAAATATGCAGACGTCTATCAGAACATGTTTCAGATCGTGGACGCAGAGTGTATGGATGACAATATGGAAGAACTCGCATCCCAGGTGGATGTGATCTTTACGGCAACACCGCAGGGGCTGTGCGCATCCCTGGTGAACGAGGAGATTCTTTCCAAGGTGAAGATCATTGACCTGAGCGCGGACTTCCGGCTCAAGGATGTGAAAGTGTATGAGGAATGGTACAAGATCGAGCACAAAGCGCCGCAGTTTCTTGAAGAAGCAGTATACGGGCTCTGTGAGATCAACCGGGAAGATGTGAAAAGGGCGCGCCTGGTGGCGAATCCGGGATGTTATACGACCTGTTCCATTCTTACGGCATATCCGCTGGCAAAAGAGGGACTGATCGATATGAGCACTCTGATCATTGACGCCAAATCCGGTACATCCGGAGCAGGGAGGGGGGCAAAGCTTCCAAACCTGTTCTGTGAGGTCAACGAGAATATAAAAGCATACGGTGTGGCGACCCACCGCCATACGCCGGAGATCGAGGAACAGCTCGGCTATGCGGCGGGAGAGAAGGTCGTCCTTAACTTCACGCCCCACCTTGTCCCCATGAACCGTGGGATCCTTGCCACGGAGTATGCGAAGCTCACAAAAGAAGTGAACTGGGAAGATGTAAAGGCGGTTTACGACAAATACTACGCAGACGAAAAGTTCGTGCGCGTGTTGGACAAGGATGTCTGCCCGGAGACGAAATGGGTGGAGGGCAGCAACTATGTGGACATCGGATTTAAGATCGACCCGAGGACAGGGCGGATCATCATGATGGGCGCCATTGACAACCTGGTGAAGGGCGCTGCGGGACAGGCGGTCCAGAACATGAACCTGATGTTCGGTCTGAAAGAGAGCGAAGGGCTTGAGCTGGTCCCCATGTTCCCGTGACCGGGGATCCGTGGGAAAACGGTTTTGCCGCGGCTCAAATGGAAGGATGAGGTGTGTATTATGATACGGGTTATGACAATAGATGATTATGATGAGGTTTATGCGCTCTGGAAAAAGATAAAGGGATTCGGTATCCGCAGCATCGATGATTCCAGAGAAGGCGTGGACCGCTTCCTGAAGAGAAATCCCACCACCAGCGTTGTGGCAGTTGAGGACGGAAAGATCGTGGGAAGCATCCTGTGCGGCCACGACGGGAGACGGGGCTGTCTCTACCATGTCTGTGTGGATGAGAAGTACAGGCGCCACGGGATCGGGAAGGACATGGTCGTTCATGCCATGAAAGCGCTGAAAGATGAGCATATCAACAAAGTCTCTCTGATCGCGTTCACAAAAAATGATATCGGAAATGCATTCTGGAACACGATCGGATGGACGGAACGGCTGGATCTGAACTACTATGATTTTACGCTGAATGAGGAAAATATAACAGCATTTAACGAACAGTAAAAACAATTTAGGAAGGAAATGATGGATATGAAGGTGATCGAAGGCGGAGTGACCGCAGCAAAAGGATTTCAGGCGGCAGCAGCGGCGGCAGAGATCAAATATCAGGGACGCACGGATATGGCATTGATATACAGCGAAAAACCGTGCAAGACAGCAGGCACATTTACGACAAATGTGGTGAAGGCGGCGCCGGTCAAGTGGGACAGAGCTGTTGTGGAGAGCAAGGTAAAGTCCCAGGCAGTGATCGTCAATTCCGGCATCGCAAATGCATGCACCGGAGAGGAAGGGATGTCGTACTGCCGTGAGACGGCAAAGGAGGCGGCGAAGATCCTGGGAGTGGATGAGGCGGGCGTCCTCGTGGGTTCCACCGGAGTGATCGGGATGCAGCTTCCCATCGACCGCATCAAGGCGGGGATCGCAAAACTTGCGGATGCGAAAAAAGGTGATCTTGCCAGCGGGACGGAAGCGGCGAAAGCCATCATGACCACAGACACTGAGAAGAAGGAAGCTGCCGTGACATTTGAGATCGGCGGGAAGACGGTGACCGTGGGTGGCATGGCAAAGGGCTCCGGGATGATCCACCCGAATATGTGCACTATGCTCTCCTTTATCACAACAGATGCAAAGATCTCGAAGAAGGCGCTCCAGAAGGCGCTGAGCACGGATATCGAAGATACCTATAACATGATCTCTGTGGACGGAGATACCTCTACCAATGATACGGTCCTCCTGCTGGCAAACGGCATGGCGGATAATGAGAAGATCAAAGTGGGAACGCCGGAATATGACCTCTTTCTGGAGGCGCTCCACTATGTGAACGAGACTCTGGCGAAGAAGATGGCTGGCGATGGCGAGGGAGCGACCGCGCTGTTCGAGGCAAAGATCGTCGGGGCATCCACGAAAGAGCAGGCAAAGACCCTTGCCAAATCCATCGTCTGCTCCAACCTGACTAAGGCTGCGATCGCAGGGCATGATGCAAACTGGGGAAGGATCCTGTGCGCTATGGGGTATTCGGGAGCAGAGTTTGACCCGGAGAAAGTCGATCTTTATTTCGAGAGCGCGGCAGGGAATCTGAAGATCATCGAGAACGGAGTGGCTCTGGACTACAGTGAGGAGAAAGCCACGGAGATCCTGTCTCAGCCGGAGGTCACCGCTGTCGCAGACATCAAGGAAGGCGATGAGGAGGCTGCGGCGTGGGGCTGCGACCTGACCCACGGATACATTGAGATCAATGCGGATTACCGCAGCTAAGGAGGTTTTTATGAATAAGAATATGCAGCAATATCTGGATAAGGCGCAGGTGCTGATCGAGGCGCTGCCTTATATCCAGCGCTTTAACCGGAAGATCATCGTGGTGAAATACGGCGGCAGCGCCATGGTGGACGAGAGCCTGAAAAAACGGGTGATCGAGGACGTGACCCTGCTCAAGCTGGTCGGGTTCAAACCGATCATTGTCCATGGCGGAGGCAAGGAGATCAGCAAATGGGTCGGCAAAGTCGGTATGGAGCCGCAGTTTGTCAATGGACTCCGGGTGACGGATGCAGATACCATGGAGATCGCGGAGATGGTCCTGGGCAAGGTGAACAAGAGCCTGGTCCAGCTTGTGGAAGAGCTGGGGGTCCGCGCCATCGGGATCAGCGGAAAGGATGGCGCTCTCCTGAAAGTAGATAAGAAATATTCAGAAGGACAGGATATCGGCTACGTGGGCGAGATCAAGGAGGTCAACGCTCAGATTCTCTATGATCTTCTGGAGAAAGATTTCCTGCCGATCGTGTGCCCGGTGGGACTTGATGATGAATACAATACATATAATATCAATGCGGATGACGCGGCATGTGCCATCGCCCGCGCAGTGAAGGCGGAGAAGCTTGCCTTCCTCACCGACATCGAAGGGGTATACAAAGATCCGGAAGATCCGGATACCCTGATCTCGGAACTGCGGGTGGACGAGGCGAAAAAACTGATGGAGGACGGATATATCGGGGGCGGAATGCTGCCGAAACTTACGAACTGTATTGACGCCATCGAGAACGGCGTCTCCCGGGTACATATCCTGGACGGCAGGATCCCCCACTGTCTCCTTCTCGAGATCTTTACAAACAAAGGAATCGGAACCGCTATATTAAACAGTGAAGAAAGCAGGTATTATCATGGTGAATAATAAAATACAGGCGGCAGAGGAGAATCTGCTCCACGTATACAACCGTTTCCCGGTCGTTCTCGATCACGGGAAAGGAGTGTATCTTTATGATTCGGATGGAAAAGAATATCTTGATTTCGCGGCGGGGATCGCCGTGTGCGGGCTGGGATACGGCAATGAAGAACTCAACAATGCACTGAAGGAGCAGATCGATAAGTTGTGTCATACCTCAAACCTCTTTTATCATGAAAGCTGCGGGGAGGCTGCAAAAGAACTGAACCGCGTATCCGGGATGGACAGGGTATTTTTTACCAACAGCGGCACAGAGGCGAACGAAGGCGCGCTGAAGGCTGCCAGAAGGTATGCCTACACAAAGAAAAACGGGAGATATGAGTTTATCGCCATGGAAAATTCTTTCCACGGGAGGAGTTTCGGGGCTGTGTCCGTGACAGGACATGACTCATACCGGGAGCCCTTTGAGCCGGTACTCCCCGGAGTGAAATTTGCGAAATTCAATGACCTTGACAGTGTGAAGGCCCTGGTCAGCGGCAAGACCTGCGCCATCATCCTGGAACCTCTTCAGGGAGAGGGCGGCATCAACCTGGCAACGCAGGAATTCATGGAAGGAATCCGGAAGATCTGCGACGACAATGATATCCTCATGATCTGCGACGAGGTCCAGTGCGGGATGGCCAGGACCGGCACTATGTTCGCATGGCAGGGATTCGGCGTGAAGCCGGATATCATCACCATGGCCAAAGCTATCGGAAACGGCATCCCGGTGGGAGCATTTGCCATGACAGAGAAAGTTGCCGAATATTCGCTGCAGCCCGGAGACCACGGCGCGACCTACGGAGGAAATCCGCTGGCGTGCACCGCAGTGAAGAAAGTGATCGAGATCTTCGAGCGGGAGGACATCGTCGGACATGTGAACCACGTTGCTCCTTACCTGACCAAGCGGCTGGATGAACTTGTCAGTGAGATTGACTGTGTCACGGAGCGGAGAGGAAAAGGGCTCATGCAGGGTCTGGCACTTTCAAAACCGGCAGGAGAAGTGATCAGCCGCGCAGTTGCGGAAGGACTGCTGGTGATCCAGGCGGAAGGAAATGTGCTGCGTTTTGTGCCGCCGCTGATCGTGGAGGAGAAGCACATTGATGAGATGATAGAAAAGCTGAAACGGGCGCTTGCATAAAGGGCGTTTCGTGATCTATAACGAATAAAAAGACCAGTCATCGGACATACTACCTGAAAAGCGGGCATAAACTGCATGGAGGGAAGTTTTAAGATGATTGGTTTTTTTATCGCACTTTTATCAGGCGCCCTGATGAGCGTACAAGGAGTGTTCAACACGCAGGTGACAAAGACGACGGGAGTGTGGGTCAGCAACGGCTGGGTCCAGTTCTCGGCCCTTATGGTCTGTCTTGCCGTATGGTTCTTTACCGGGAGAGACAGCATTGCGGCGATCGGAAAGGTGGAGCCGAGATACATGCTCCTGGGAGGTGTGATCGGCGCGGGGATCACATGGACCGTCATCAAGAGCATTGACGCGCTGGGACCGGCAAAGTCCGCTCTCCTGATCGTGATCGCGCAGCTTGCGGTCTCCTATCTCATAGAGCTGTTCGGTCTGTTTGGGATGGAGAGAGAACCTTTTGACTGGCGGAAGCTGGGAGGGCTCGCGCTGGCGGTCATAGGGATCACGATCTTCCAGTGGGAGTAAAAAGACCGGAGCGGGCAGTGCGTATCCGGTCTGAAAAATGTAATAATCCCGTAACAAAATGTCAAGAATGTAACAAACATGTAAATGTCTATTGTAATTCTGAGAAAAATTCGTTACAATAGTACTGTCCGGCATAAAGGGGTATTCTCACAGCCTGTGGACTGTGAGGGAAATATGCACGACAGAACAGAGAAAATAAAGGGATTATGTGTCCTGGGGATACTGATACTGGCCTTGGCCGGCTGCGGGAGCAGGGAGAACGACGGGCTGACTGAGATCAGTCTTTCGGAGGAAAGCCCGGAGGGCGTTATAGAAGAAGGGTCAGAGGAAGATGCGTCGGATCAGACAGAGGACACAGAAGATGAAAATGATGGAGAAGGGACAGAGGAAACCTCGTCCCGCGCAGAAGAAGAGACTCCCGAAGCGGAGTCTGTCTTCGTCTATGTCTGCGGGGCAGTCAATTCTCCGGGAGTATATGAACTGAAAAGCGGTGCGCGGGTCTATGAGGCGATCGAACTTGCCGGAGGAGTGACAGAGGAAGCTGCCCAGGAACTTCTCAACCAGGCGGAAGTCGTTTCGGACGGGGAGCGCATCTATGTACCGGATCGGGAGGAAGCGGAAGCATTCCAGAGCGGTACAGGGGGTCTGGAGACAGGAGTAACCGACGGATCGGAAAAGGGAAAGATAAATATTAATACAGCCGGAAAAGATGAACTCATGACGCTGACAGGGATCGGCGAGGCAAAGGCGGAGAGCATACTCAGATACCGGGAAGAAAACGGGAGATTTGGGAGCATTGAGGAGCTGATGCAGATCGAGGGCATCAAAGAGGGAGTATTTAATAAGATAAAGGATGACATAACTATATAAAAAGCGGGAATAGTGGAGTATGAGTAAGAAGATATTAGTAGTAGATGATGAAAAACTGATCGTGAAAGGAATCCGTTTCAGCCTGGAACAGGAAGGCATGGAAGTGGACTGCGCCTACGACGGGGAGGAAGCGCTTGAGTACGCGAAGAACTGTGAATATGACCTGGTGCTCCTGGACGTGATGCTCCCGAAAATCGACGGCTTTCAGGTATGCCAGCAGATCCGGGAGTTCTCGGACATGCCGGTCGTCATGCTCACGGCGAAGAGTGAAGATATGGACAAGATCCTGGGACTGGAGTATGGAGCGGACGATTATATCACGAAACCATTCAACATCCTTGAGGTGAAGGCGAGGATCAAAGCGATCATGCGGCGCACATCCAAGCGGAAGGAACCGGCGGGCAGCCCGGTCCTCGTGAAAGGAAATATGAAGATAGACTGTGAGAGCCGCAGAGTCTTTATCGGAGAACGGGAGATCAATCTCACGGCGAAAGAGTTCGATGTGCTGGAACTGCTCGCGATGAACCCCAACAAGGTATACAGCAGGGAGAATCTTCTGAATCTGGTATGGGGCTATGATTATCCGGGAGACGCAAGGACAGTGGACGTACATATCAGAAGGCTGAGGGAGAAGATCGAGATGAACCCGAGTGAGCCGAAGTATGTACATACAAAGTGGGGAGTGGGTTATTATTTCCAGGGTTAGATCACATTTCAAGTTTAAAGACAAAATCTTCAGGAACCTTAGGTTCCGCATTATCCTGATCGTGATGCTGGCAGGGCTTGTGCCCTGTACGGCAGCGCTTTTCGGGATCGTGAAATTCTATGAGTCACGTTCGATATCGCTCCAGACAGCGGAGATCCAGAATCAGTGCACAATCCTCGGCAATCAGTTGAATAATTACGGTTATTTTGAAGACCCGTCCTCTGAGGTGGTCAACGCGAACCTCACACAGATGGCGACGATCTACAGCGGCCGGATCATGGTGATCGATCAGGACCTGAAAGTCATAAAGGATACATACAGCCTTGACGAAGGGAAGACAGACGTTTCGGAAAATGTCGTCCGGTCCATGCGCGGAGAGAGCACCAATCACTATGACACAAAGAACCATTATATAGAGGTCACCTCCCCGGTCACGGAGGCCGGAGGAAACGCTGTGATCGGTGTGGTCCATGCAAGCGTGCCCACAGACGGTCTGGAAAGTTCGGTGGCGATCCTGTACACACAGGGAGGGACATTGATCGGCATCATCCTGATCCTTCTGGCAGCGGTGGGAGTATTTGCCGCTGACCGCGTGGTGAGACCGCTCCACAGGATCACTGCCGCGATCGAAAATGTGACAGAGGGATACACGGACGATGTCCTGCACGAAGATACATTTACGGAGACCCGGCTGATCAGCGAAGCTTTTAACAAGATGCTGGGCAGACTGAAGCAGCTCGATGAGTCGAGAGAAGAATTTGTCTCGAACGTATCCCATGAGCTGAAGACGCCAATGACGTCCATGAAAGTGCTGGCGGACTCCCTTCTGGAACAGGAGAATGTTCCGATCGAGATGTACCAGGAATTTATGGGAGACATTGCGAAGGAAATCGACAGGGAAAACCAGATCATCACGGATCTTCTTTCCCTTGTGAAGATGGACAAGACCGGGCAGACCATCAATATCCGGTCCGTTAATATCAATGATATGCTTGAACAGATCCTGAAACGGCTGAAGCCCATCGCAGAGAAAAAAAATGTGGAAATGGTGATGGAGAGCTTTCGTCCGGTCTCGGCGGAGATTGATGAGATGAAATTTTCGCTTGCGATCTCCAACCTGGTGGAAAATGCGATCAAGTACAATCGAGACAATGGCTGGGTACACGTATCTCTGAATGCAGATCATAAATATTTCTACATCAAAGTGGAGGATTCCGGAATTGGGATCCCCGAGGAGGACCAGGCACATGTTTTTGAGCGTTTTTACCGTGTGGACAAGTCCCATTCAAGGGAGATCGGCGGCACCGGACTTGGTCTTGCCATCGCCCGGAACGCGGTGATCATGCATCGGGGGTCGATCAGGGTTTACAGCACAGAGGGGGAAGGGACCACGTTTACTGTCAGGACCCCTCTCACTTATGTGGCGTCATAGGAAGGAATGTATAAAATGAAGAAAAGCAGGAGGATATGTTCTGTCATCTGTGCCTGTGTAATGCTCCTCCTCACGGCATGTTCAGGGAGGACGGACGTGGGAGACGGCGAGTCTTATATTTACGGTCTGAATTCAGACAGGACCGGGCTTGTGAAGATCTCTTACAGCATTTCCGAGGAAGATGCTCTGGACGCGGCAGAGGGTGTGCTGCGGGAAATGAAAGCGCCGGCGGAAGAGATCGAGTATACGTCGGCACTTCCAGAGAGCGTGGAGGTCCAGGGATGCACTTTGAAAGGCAGTATTCTTGCTGTTGATTTTAACAGCGCATATCTGGAAATGGAAAAGCTGGAAGAAAAACTGGTGCGGGCAGCAGTGGTCCAGTCACTTCTCAGGATCGAGGGGATAAACGGGATCATGTTTACGGTGGATTCGGCGCCTCTTGAGGACAGTTCCGGCAATATCGTCGGGCTGATGAATGAGGATGATTTTGTGGAAAATACCGGATCGTCCCCCAGTTCTTATCAGACGGACACACTGCATCTCTATTTTGCAAATGAATCCGGTGACAAACTGGTAGAACAGCAGATGGATGTCAGGTACAGCAGCAATGTATCCAAGGAAAAACTGATCGTTGAGAAACTGATCCAGGGTCCACAGAGATCCGGCGCATATCCGACGATCAACCCGAACACAAATCTGCTGAGTGTGACAACAAAGGACGGCATCTGTTATGTGAATTTTGACAGCACGTTTTTGACGGCAGAATATGATGTCTATCCGGAGGTCACGGTTTATTCGATCGTCAACTCACTTGTTGAAGGTACGAATGCAGTGAGGGTGCAGATCACCATCAATGGAGAGACGAACGCGAGATACATGGAGACGGTGGATCTTTCTCAGCCGCTCCAGGAAGACAAGGATTGGGTCGCAGCAGAAGAAAATGAATGATAAGACGACCACTTTGCATGGTATGTATCCTGTTCCTCGCCGTGCAGGCGGTAAGAGCAGGCATATTTCAGTGTGCGGAAGATCAGAGACCTTCCGCACTGGAATCTGCTGTTTCTGAAGGGACACAGCTTGCTCTTACCGGAACAGTCAGCAGGATCGAAGAGAAAAACAAAGTCACGGCACTCTATCTTGAGGACAACGCCGTATCTGCCCTTGGGCAGCAGATCAACGAACCAAACATTCTGGTTTATATCAATCCGGATCAGATTCAGAAAAAAATAAATATCGGAAACGTTATACAGGTGGACGGGGAAGCTTCTCTTTTTGAGCAGGCGCGCAATCCCGGAAACTTTGACCAGCGTTCCTACTATCAGAAACAGGGCATCCATGTCCTTGTCTGGGCGGAAAGCCTGTCTGTGAGATCGGAACAGACGGACCGGATAAGGGAGTTTCTCTCAGGGCTTCGCGCACAGTGGAAAGGCATGCTCACGGAACACCTGGGAGAATACTACGGGAACACGATGAGCGCGATCCTTCTGGGGGAAAAGAGCGGGCTGGACGCAGAGATGAAAAAGATGTACCAGAAGAACGGGATAGGGCATCTGCTCGCTATCTCCGGACTCCATATGTCTTTTATCGGCATGGGGGTCTACGGAGCACTCCGCAGGATTGGTCTGGGGTTTGTTCCGGCAGGAATCCTGGGCGGAGGCGTGCTGATCCTCTATACCCTGATGATCGGCGCAGGTGTGTCCAGCCTCCGCGCTCTGATCATGTTCCTCGTCCGTATTGGAGCGGATATGACCGGGCGGGATTACGACCTGCCTACAAGTTTGTCTCTCGCTGCGGCACTGATCTGCGCCCGGCAGCCCCTGCATATCATTGACGCGGGGTTTCAGCTTTCTTTTGGAGCGATCCTTGGCATCTGGCTGCTGAACCCGGTTTTCACCGAAATGTTCGGATGCGGACAAATGTTCAAATGCAGAAGAAAAGCCGGCGCAGGGAATGCTTCTTCCGCATTTTGTGCGTTGAAGAACAAACTTCTCGAGAGTGTGAGTTCAAGCCTGGCAGTTAATCTGTTCTTATTGGGCCCTCTTCTGTATTTCTACTTTGAAGTGCCGCCCTATTCAGTGATCCTGAATATCCTTGTGATCCCGGTTATGCCCCTTGCTATGGGGGCAGGACTGGGCGGACTGGCTGCAGGAATGGTGCTGCCGTCTGCCGGAGGGGCTGTCCTTCAGGCTTGCCGCGCCGTACTCTGGCTGTATGATATGGCATGCAGTGCAGCGGGGAAGCTTCCATGCAGCCGGATCGTGACAGGAAAGCCGGGGATGGCCTGGCTGGCAGTATACTATGCAGCGATCGCAGCGGTCTGCGCTGTCTTTTTCTTCATGGCGGAAAAGAGGAGAAAGAGAGAGCGGGAGAAAGCATGCATCGGGGAAAATGTCATACGGCCTGAACAGAGACAGTCCGGCAGCATGAAAAACAAGGGCAGAGAACAGGCGCTCCCGGATCCTGCTTCTCTTACCATGCGGCTTTCCGGAATCGTGCTGCTGGTATTTGCCACTGTCATGACTCTTCTGTGCCGGGGCAGTTATACCTTGAGATCAGGGACCGAGATCACGGTACTGGATGTGGGGCAGGGAGACGGGATCCACATCCGGGGACCGGAAGGGGAGAATCTCTTTATAGACGGCGGGAGCAGTGACGTATCATCTGTGGGGACTTACCGGATCGAACCATATCTTCTTAGCAGTGCGGTAGAGGAACTGGACTACGTTTTCCTGACTCACGGGGATGAAGACCATATCAATGGGATGGCGGAACTTCTGGAAGATCAGGAACTGGGTGTCCGGATCCGGAATCTTGTACTGCCGCCGGAGGAATACCTGGATGAAAAACTGGCCGGGATCGGCCGTACTGCAGCCCGTAACGGGACAAGAGTTGTGATGATCGAGGCAGGACAGAGCCTGAGAAACGGGGATACGGATCTTGAGATCACATGTCTGGGTCCGGAGTGCGGGACTGGCATGGGACCGGGAAATGGGGCGTCCCTTGTATTGGGCGCGCGGTATGGAGCATTCGGGATGCTGCTCACAGGGGACGTGGAACTGGAAGGGGAGCAGAGCCTTGTCAACAGCGGAAGGCTGGGGAGGTATCCGGTCCTGAAAGCAGCGCATCACGGCTCAAGGAATTCGGGGACGGAGGAATTCCTGCAGATCGTAAAGCCGGCTGTCGCTGTGATCTCGGCAGGGATAGAGAACCGCTACGGACATCCCCACGAGGAGACACTGGAACGGCTCAAGAATGCGGGATGCGTGATCTGCTCGACACAGGAGTGCGGGGCAGTCATGCTGAGGAGCGACGGGAGCAGCCTCCAGATCGAAAGCTATCTTGAATGAATCTCCATACAGAAAGTTTTCCCGAATGAATTTCCGGCTCTTGTCAAACCCGGAGTTTTTCCTATATAATAGAGAAGTTATGAAAAGCTTGAATGAAGATCTTAAGACAGGACAATTTAAACAGATCTATCTCCTTTACGGTGAGGAGGGGTATCTGAAACGGCAGTACAGAGACCGTTTTATAAAGGCGATGCTCCCGGAAGGCGACACGATGAACTATGCCCACTATGAGGGGAAGAATATTAATGTCCGGGAAGTGATCGACCTGGCGGAGACGCTGCCTTTCTTTGCACAGCGCCGCCTGATCGTGTTTGAGGATACCGGGTTTTTCAAGAGCGCGGGGGCAGAGCTGGCAGACTATATCAAGGATATGCCTGAGACCACGTATTTCATTTTCGTGGAAAATGAAGTGGACAAGCGCAGCAAACTGTACAAGGCGGTAAAGGCGAAAGGGCATATCGTAGAGCTCACGACCCAGGATGAAGGGACGCTGAAGCGCTGGATCCAGGGAATCGTCCGCCGGGAGAAGAAACAGATCTCGGATTCGGTGATCCTGTACTTTCTGAATAAAGTCGGGACAGATATGGAGAATATCCAGCGGGAACTGGAGAAAGTCTTCTGTTATGCTCTGGACCGGCAGGAGATCACCAGAGAGGATATCGACGCAGTCTGTGTGACACAGATCACCAACCATATTTTTGATATGGTGAACGCGGTGGCGGACAAGAACCAGCGCAGGGCACTGGACCTGTACTATGATCTTCTCGCTCTGAAGGAACCGCCCATGCGTATCCTTTTTCTGATGATCCGCCAGTACCGTATCCTTTTCCAGGTGAAAGGACTGTCAGGTCAGGGATACGGGAAGAAGGAGATCGCCTCAAAAGCAGGGCTGCATCCCTTTGCAGCCGGGAAATATATGGACCAGGCAAAAAAGTTCCGGATGTCTGAACTCCGTGCAGTCCTGGAGGACGGGGCGGATATCGAGCAGAGAGTGAAGACCGGGCTTTTGACGGATAATCTGGCTGTGGAACTTTTTATCGTGAAGCATTCCGGGAAAGCGCAGGTGTGACAGCGAAACGCCGTTTTGAGAGAACAAAAGTCTGTGGTGCGCAGCATGACAGATATAAGAGCATTGATATATGGAGGAAGAAAAGTGTCAGTAATCGATCAGAAAAAGATAAGAAATTTTTGCATCATCGCGCATATCGATCACGGAAAATCTACCCTGGCGGACCGGATCATCGAGATGACCGGACTCCTTACCAGCCGTGAGATGCAGGCGCAGGTGCTGGACAATATGGACCTGGAGCGTGAGAGGGGCATCACCATCAAAGCCCAGGCAGTGAGGACCATTTATAAGGCGGATGACGGGGAGGAGTATATGTTCAACCTGATCGACACCCCGGGGCATGTGGACTTTAATTACGAGGTGTCAAGAAGTCTTGCCGCCTGCGATGGTGCGATCCTTGTCGTGGATGCGGCGCAGGGGGTGGAAGCGCAGACCCTGGCAAATGTGTACCTTGCACTGGATCATGACCTGGACGTCATGCCGGTGATCAACAAGATTGATCTTCCCAGTGCGGATCCGGACCGGGTCAAGGAGGAGATCGAGGACGTGATCGGGATCGACGCGGAGGATGCGCCCCTGATCTCCGCGAAGACCGGGCAGAACGTCCATGAAGTGCTGGAGCAGATCGTGACGAAGATCCCGGCTCCCCAGGGAGATCCGGAGGCGCCTCTGAAAGCGCTGATCTTCGATTCGGTATATGATTCTTATAAAGGTGTGATCGTGTTCTGCAGGATCAAGGAAGGGACCGTGAAGAAGGGAACCCCTATGCTCATGATGGCGACGGGAGCCCGAGCAGACGTTGTGGAAGTCGGGACTTTCGGAGCAGGCCAGTTTATCCCCTGCGATGAGCTGAGCGCGGGAATGGTAGGATATATCACCGCCAGCCTGAAGAATGTGAAAGAGACCCGTGTGGGAGATACTATCACAGATGCTTCCAGACCCTGTGACGAGCCGCTCCCGGGATACAAAAAGGTGAATCCTATGGTATACTGCGGGCTTTATCCCGCAGACGGCGCAAAATACCCGGACCTCAGGGATGCCCTGGAGAAGCTGCAGCTCAATGATGCGGCGCTCCAGTTTGAGGCAGAGACTTCCGTGGCGCTGGGATTCGGTTTCCGCTGCGGTTTCCTGGGGCTTCTCCATCTGGAGATCATCCAGGAGAGGCTGGAGAGAGAGTATAATCTGGACCTGGTGACAACGGCGCCCAGCGTTATCTATAAAATACACAAGACAAACGGGGAAGTCATTGACCTGACCAATCCCACCAACATGCCGGACCCGGCAGAGATCGACTACATGGAAGAACCGATGGTGAAGGCGGAGATCATGGTGACTTCGGATTATATCGGAGCGATCATGGACCTGTGTCAGGAGCGCAGGGGTATTTACCAGAGTATGGAATACATCGAAGAGAAAAGGGCGGTGCTCCACTATCATCTGCCCCTCAATGAGATCATCTATGATTTCTTCGACGCACTGAAATCCAGATCCAGGGGCTATGCTTCTTTCGACTACGAGATGATGGGATATCAGCGCTCTGAGCTTGTGAAGTTGGATATCCTGATCAATAAGGAAGAAGTGGACGCGCTGTCGTTCATTGTATTTGCGGGCAGCGCCTATGACCGGGGAAGACGGATGTGCGAGAAGTTGAAACAGGAGATCCCCAGACAGCTCTTCGAGATCCCGATCCAGGCGGCGATCGGAAGCAAGATCATTGCCAGAGAGACAGTTAAAGCGATGCGCAAAGACGTGCTGGCAAAATGTTACGGAGGGGACATCTCCCGTAAGAAAAAACTGCTGGAGAAGCAGAAGGAAGGAAAGAAGCGCATGCGCCAGGTGGGAAATGTAGAGATCCCGCAGAAGGCATTTATGAGTGTGCTCAAACTGGATGATGACTGAGAAAGAGAATGGATCAGAAAAAAAGGGGATAAGAGAACTGGAATTGTATGTTCACATCCCTTTCTGTGTGAGGAAATGTGCATACTGCGATTTCCTCTCTTTCCCGTCAGGGGAGATGGAGCGGAAGGCTTATGTGGATGCGCTCATACAGGAGATCCAAAGCAGAAAAGACAATTTCACAGACTGCCGTGTGACCACGGTGTTCCTGGGCGGGGGAACCCCATCCGTGCTGGATGGGGAGGACACCGCCCGTCTTTTTGACGTTATTTATGAGAACTTCGATCTTGAGGGAAACCCGGAGATCACGATGGAGGTCAATCCGGGGACGGTGACAAAAGAGAAGATGGAAGCATGGAAAGTGTCCGGGATCAACCGTCTGAGCATCGGGCTTCAGTCTGTGAACGATGACGAACTGAAGATGCTGGGACGGATCCATACGTACAGAGAGTTCCTGGAGACCTATTCTCTGGCGCGGGACGCCGGATTTGACAATATCAATATCGACCTGATCTCAGCGATCCCCGGACAGACGTTAAAGAGCTGGGAGAGAACCCTTTCTACTGTGGCGGAACTCGCGCCGGAGCACCTCTCGGCTTACAGTCTTATTATAGAAGAAGGGACACCGTTCTATGAATGGTACGGTGAGAACGGTCAGGAACAGCAGCACAGAGGTCTTGCAGATCTTCCGCCGCTGCCCGGAGAGGAAGAGGACCGGGCGATCTACGAGAGGACGGCTGTCCTTCTGGAGCAGTACGGCTATCACAGATATGAGATCTCGAACTATGCAAAACCGGGATTTGAATGCCGGCACAACCTGGGTTACTGGGAGCGGAAAGAGTATCTGGGGCTGGGGCTGGGGGCATCTTCCCTGATCAGGGAGGAAAGATTCCACAACACAGCTGATATGAAAAAATATATGGCTGCATTTCCCGGGAAAAATCCAGACGGACACACAGGGAAGTCCGATATCGCGGAGCCCCCGGGGCTCTTGGAAGAGATCGAGCGTCTGAGCCGGGAGGAGCAGATGTCTGAGTTTATGATCCTGGGGCTTCGCAAGATGGAAGGGATCTCTGTACAAGAATTCCGCAGTCTGTACGGAAAAGAGATCTCAGAGATATATGGGACTCAGATCAGCAAGTTCAAAAAGGAAGGACTGCTGACAGAAGAACATGGGAGGCTGCGGCTCACGCCCAGGGGAATTGACATCAGCAATTATGTGTTCTGCGGGTTTATCTAAAAAAATCATAAACACGGTTGACAAAAAGAAATCGTGGTGCTATCTTAATATACGGAAGATGTTAGCACTCGAAATAAATGAGTGCTAATAATTCGAAAGAGCAGATCCCTTTCTGATGGGGCTGCTCAGAAGAAGAAAAGATTCAGGATTTTCAGTCGATATTTCGGAGAGGAGGAAGAACTGTGGCGATTGATGCTTCACTGAGCGAGAGAAAGCTTATCATATTGAAGGCGATCATACAGAACTACCTCGAGACAGGGGAGCCGGTAGGTTCCAGGACTCTTACGAAATATACAGATCTGAACCTCAGTTCTGCAACGATCAGAAACGAGATGGCGGATCTGGAAGACCTGGGTTACATCTTCCAGCCTCATACCTCCGCAGGAAGGATTCCTTCTGATAAAGGATACCGACTGTATGTCGATATGCTGATGGAGGATAAGGAGCAGGAGATCACGGAACGGGAGAACGGTCTTCTGGAGAAGACGGACAAAGTGGAACAGGTCCTGCGCCAGGCAGCGAAAGTTCTGGCGGCGAACACGAACTATGCCACGATGGTGTCCTCTCCGGTAAATAACCGCAACACACTGAAATTCATCCAGCTCTCTCAGGTGGATGCAGAACAGATCGTGGCGGTCATCGTTCTCGGCGGCAATGTGATCAAGAATAAAATCATTGAAGTTGGTGAAACACTAAGCAATGAAAACCTGCTGAAGCTGAACATGCTTCTCAATACGACGCTGAACGGAATGTCCATTGACCAGATCACGCTGGGGCTCATCGCAAGGCTCAAAGAGCAGGCCGGGATCCACAGTGAAGTGGTCGGACATGTGCTGGACGCTGTGGCGGAGATCATCCATGTGGATGACGACATGGAGATCTACACAAGCGGAGCGACGAATATCTTCAAGTATCCGGAGCTGAGCGACAAGCAGAGCGCCCAGGAGATCATCAGTGCGTTTGAGGAAAAACAGCAGCTGGCAGATCTTGTCACAGAGACACTGGCAAGTGAGGACAATCACGGGATCCAGGTTTATATCGGAGATGAGACTCCGGTAAAGAATATGAAGGACTGCAGTGTCGTGACAGCTACTTACGAACTGGGGGAGGGCATGAAAGGAACGATCGGTATCATCGGACCGAAGCGTATGGATTATGAACATGTCATGAGGACGCTGAAGACTCTGCAGAGTGAGTTGGATGCGATTTACAATAAAGATCCCAAAGGATAGGAAGGTGGAAAGCTGGTGACAGAGATGAGCAAAGAAGAGATGGTAAAGGAAGCTGTGGAAGAGGCGAAAGCCAAAGCAGCGGAAGAAGCAAAGGAAGAGACATCTTCCGGCAATGATGAGGCTGCACCGACGGAAGAAAGTGCAGAAGCTTCGGCAGAAAATAAAACGGCGGAAGAAAATACAGAAGCGACAGCGGATGCAGGAGAGGATGCCGCAGACAGCGAGCCGAAGGAAGAAAAGAAAAAATTCTTCGGAAAGAAAAACAAGAAGGATAAAAAAGACGAGAAGATCGAAGAACTTACCGATCGTCTGACCCGCCAGATGGCAGAGTTTGATAACTTCCGCAAACGTACGGAAAAGGAGAAATCCCAGATGTACGAGATCGGCGCGAAGGATATCATAGAGAAGATCCTGCCGGTCGTTGATAATTTTGAAAGAGGTCTGGCATCCATGCCACAGGAGGAGAAAGCGACTCCGTTTGCCGAGGGCATGGAAAAGATCTATAAACAGCTTATGACCACACTGGAATCGATTGGCGTGAAACCGATCGAGGCGGTGGGAAAGGAATTTGATCCCGATTTCCACAATGCAGTGATGCATGTGGAGGATGAGGAACTCGGCGAGAACATTATCGCAGAGGAATTCCAGAAGGGCTACACATACCGTGACAGTGTCGTGAGACACAGCATGGTAAAAGTTGCAAACTGACATTCACAATATTTAGAATAAAAAAGAATATATTAAGGAGGAGCTTACTATGGGAAAAATAATCGGTATTGACCTTGGTACGACAAACAGCTGCGTGGCTGTTATGGAAGGCGGACAGCCGACAGTCATCGCAAACACAGAAGGCGCAAGAACAACACCATCAGTTGTGGCTTTCACAAAGACAGGCGAGCGTCTTGTAGGTGAGCCTGCAAAACGTCAGGCGGTAACAAATGCAAACAGAACGATCTCTTCGATCAAGAGAGAGATGGGATCAGACTATAAGGTAGACATTGACGGAAAGAAATATTCTCCGCAGGAGATCTCCGCGATGATCCTTCAGAAACTGAAAGCAGATGCAGAAGGATACCTTGGTGAGAAAGTAACAGAGGCAGTCATCACAGTTCCGGCATACTTTAACGACGCACAGCGCCAGGCTACAAAGGATGCAGGTAAGATCGCAGGACTTGATGTAAAACGTATCATCAACGAGCCTACGGCAGCTGCACTGGCTTACGGACTTGACAACGAGAAAGAGCAGAAGATCATGGTATATGACCTCGGCGGCGGTACATTCGATGTTTCCATCATCGAGATCGGCGACGGTGTCATCGAAGTTCTTTCCACAGCCGGAAACAACAGACTGGGCGGAGATGATTTCGACCAGAAGATCACAGATTACATGCTTGCTGATTTCAAGGCAAAAGAGGGCGTTGACCTTTCCGGTGACAAGATGGCTCTCCAAAGACTGAAAGAGGCGGCAGAGAAAGCAAAGAAAGAGCTTTCCAGCGCGACAACGACAAACATCAACCTTCCGTTCATCACTGCGACAGCAGAGGGACCGAAGCACTTTGATATGAACCTGACAAGGGCGAAATTCGACGAACTGACAAGAGACCTAGTTGACAAGACAGCAGAGCCGGTAAGACGCGCGCTTTCCGATGCAGGGCTCACAGCGGCAGACCTGGGACAGGTGCTCCTGGTAGGTGGATCTACACGTATCCCGGCTGTACAGGAAGAAGTTAAGAGACTGACAGGCAAAGAGCCGAGCAAATCTCTGAACCCGGATGAGTGTGTTGCACTTGGTGCATCCGTACAGGGCGGTAAGCTTGCAGGCGATGCAGGCGCAGGCGATATCCTTCTTCTGGATGTTACTCCGCTGTCACTGTCTATCGAGACAATGGGCGGTGTTGCTACAAGACTGATCGAGAGAAACACAACGATCCCGACAAAGAAGAGCCAGATCTTCTCCACAGCAGCAGACAATCAGACAGCTGTAGATATCAACGTTGTACAGGGTGAGAGACAGTTCGCTAAGGACAACAAATCACTCGGACAGTTCAGACTGGATGGAATCCCGCCGGCTCCGCGTGGAGTACCGCAGATCGAGGTTACTTTCGATATCGATGCAAACGGTATCGTAAACGTATCCGCTAAGGATCTTGGAACAGGTAAAGAGCAGCACATCACGATCACAGCAGGCTCCAACATGTCTGATGCCGATATCGACAAGGCTGTCAAAGAGGCAGCTGAGTTTGAAGCTCAGGACAAGAAGAGAAAAGAAGCGATCGACGCGAGAAATGAAGCTGACGCGATGGTATTCCAGACGGAGAAAGCCCTCAAAGATGTAGGCGACAAGCTGGATGCAAACGATAAAGCGGCAGTAGAGGCTGATATGCAGGCACTGAAAGACGTTCTTGCAAAATCTACTCCTGAGACAGCAGCAGATGCTGACGTGGCTGAGATCAAGGCTGCGAAAGAAAAACTGATGGAGAGTGCTCAGAAGCTGTTCACAAAGATGTATGAGCAGGCTGGCGCCGGAGCAGGTGCAGGCGCAGCAGGCGGTCCGAATCCGGGACCGGAAGCAGGTCCGGCACCGGACGGGTTCCAGGGCGATGATGTGGTAGACGGAGATTATAAAGAAGTCTAAACATAGTCCTGACAAACTGATAAGATAAACTGTTACAGAAGGCAATGTTGCGGATGTTTTTTCTGCCGGAGAATCTCTCCGGCAGGGAGATCCGCGGCTGAAAATTCTACGGAACCGCATAAAAGGCGGCTGCGTAGAATTTTTAGGTTAGCATTCCGTCAGAAAAGCTGGAACTTATGAGGAGTGAAAAGAGGAATCCCTCTGAAGGTACAGCAGAGGTGTAACATGTTTAGTGAAAACAGAAAGGTAGAGTTGTAGAGTTATGGCAGAGTCAAAGAGAGATTATTATGAAGTGCTCGGTGTCAGCAGGAGTGCGACCGACGCGGAGATCAAAAAAGCATACCGTGCCCTTGCCAAGAAATATCATCCGGATATGAATCCAGGCGATAAAGAGGCAGAAAAGAAATTTAAGGAAGCCTCGGAGGCATATGCTGTATTAAGTGATGCCGATAAACGGCGCCAGTATGATCAGTTTGGTCATGCGGCATTTGAAGGAGGCACAGGAGGTGCCGGCGGATTCGGCGGGTTTGACTTTAACGGGGCTGATTTCAGCGATATCTTCGGCGATATTTTCGGCGATCTGTTCGGAGGCGGCGGAGCACGCCGCGGGCGCAGCAACGGTCCGATGAAAGGGGCGAACATCCGGAAGAGCATCCGCATCACATTCGAGGAAGCGGTGTTCGGATGTGAGAAAGAGCTGGACCTTATCCTGAAAGATCCCTGTGAAACCTGTCATGGGACCGGGGCGAAAGCAGGGACTTCACCGGAAACATGTCCGAAGTGCGGAGGAAAAGGTCAGGTAGTCTATACTTCACAGTCCTTCTTCGGCACTGTCCAGAACGTTCAGACATGTCCGAACTGTAACGGTTCCGGTAAGATCATAAAAGAGAAGTGTCCGGACTGCTCCGGAACAGGATACACCTCCAGCAGGAAGAAGATCAAAGTCACGATCCCGGCAGGTATCGACAACGGACAGAGTGTCCGCATCCGCGACAAAGGAGAGCCGGGAATGAACGGAGGTCCGAGAGGTGACCTTCTCGTGGAAGTCAATGTATCGCATCATCCGATCTTCCAGAGACAGGACGTTCATATTTTCTCTACTGTACCGATCTCTTTCGCAGTGGCAGCTCTTGGCGGCGATGTGCGGATCCCGACGGTAGATGGAGATGTGATCTACACGGTGAAACCGGGAACGAAGACAGATACAAAAGTCCGCCTGAAAGGAAAGGGCGTACCGTCTCTTCGCAATTCCCAGGTGAGAGGCGACCATTATGTCACTCTGGTCATCCAGACACCGGAGAGGCTGAGCGCTGAGGCGAAAGAGGCTCTGAGACGGTTTGATGAACTGACAGGAAATACCCTGCACCAGAACGATGATGCCGGAAAGGGCGATAAAGGTGAGAAGAAGAAAAAGAAGGGCTTTATGGAGAAGATGAAGGAAGCCTTCGAGGAATAGGAACTGGCGGGGGGACGTCCGCCGGTGGGGGATGTGCTGTATTGTCTGCGGACACGCTTTCGCTCGGAAAACGAGCGCAGCGGACACGTAGGAGCGCAAAGGACGCGCTCCAAGTGCCGGCGTCGTTTTAACGGTCCTTAGCCAACACAGCGCATCCCCTCCGGCTGGTGCGTCCCTCCGGCAGTTTTTGAAGAGGGGGCCGGGAGGGGCGCGTCCCGCGGGCGGGACGCTGCTCCCTGGGAGTCGTGAGCAGGAGTGAAAAATTGTGGAGGGGCGCGTCCCGCGGGCGGGACGCTGCTCCCTGGGAGTCGTGAGCAGGAGTGAAAAATTGTGGAGGGCGCGTCCCGTGGGCGGGACGCTGCTCCCTGGAAACTGCGGGCTGGAATGGAAGATTATGGGTTCGAGATGGGCTTGCTGCTCCCTGGATTGATGGGAGTGAAGGGTGAAAAAGTGAGATGTAAAAGGGAGTGTTTCTGACTGTTGCGGCGGGGCTGGCAGGTTGGAAATGCTTCTTTTTTATGACTTTTTTCATCCGTTTACTTTTTTGGGGGATTATAGTAAAATGACGGCATAAAGGCGAGAGGTGGTGACAGTGGGATGAAAGCGGTATATGAGATCATGCATGGTGAGAGGAATGTGGCAAGGGTTGACACTCAGGGGCGGTGTAAGGTTTATGACGCCCGATTTATGCCGTTTAACCTGTATCTGGAAGAGACGGAAGGCAATGGCATGGACACGGACATCGATACTCTGGTCAATAATGTGACGAATTTTTATTACTGGTGTTCTATGCGGATCCTGACGCTGGATCGTCGTTATGCGAAGGAAATCCTGAACAGTATCGGGGCGGCGCAGGCTGTGACGGACAGGGACAGGGCGCAGATCGCACTTACCTATCACTGTCTGTCTCTGACGGATATTTTCTGGGTGAAAAAAGAGGGAGAAGAGATTTCATTCCGGGAGATCAATCTGTATGATAATCATCTGGACAATGCGTTTGTTGATGTGTCGCTGTGTGGAAAGCAGATCACGGTACAAAATGACAGCCTGATCCCTGATCTGACGACAAATGGATGTTTCCCGAAAGCATGGGTCCGGACGGAGAACGGATTCCGTCTTTTGAAAGACGGGGATTCAGAATATGTGGAAAATGAGCTTCTGGCGAGCAGGGTCTGTCAGTGCTTTCAGTGCAGACAGGTCGTGTACGAAGAGGATGAATATGAAGGAGAGAAGGTCTCTTCCAGCCAGATCATGACATCGAAACGATATTCCATCGTATCCCGGGAGGCTTTTGAGATCTATGCGGTAAATCATGAGATGGATGCATTGGAATATATCTTTGACCTCGACCGATATTCTTATCATATGATGAATATACTGGATTATCTCGTGGGGAATACGGACCGCCACTGGGGAAACTGGGGATTTTTGGTAGATAATGAGACGAACAGACCAGTTTCACTTCACCCTTTGATGGACTTTAATCAGGCGTTTCGCTCCTATGATACGGTTGAAGGCGCAAACTGTCAGACGATGCTTCCGGAAAGGATGACGCAGATGGAGGCGGCGGTTTATGCGGTGAAACAGATTGGGCTGAATCAGACCGCGGAGATCAGGAAGGAATGGTTTACGGGGAGAGAGCGGGAGTATGGGATGCTGATGAGGCGGATGGATGTTTTGAAAATGTATGAAGGGTGAAGAAGCGATGTCTTGAACGATAAAAAAGCGGTTGCAAATAGACGCAATCGCTTTTTTAAATGCTCAAAAGACTTTTTCAACTCACAGATATAATATCTGACAGAGATAATTTATCATATAAAATGGATTTATTCAATAACTAAAACTTCCCACACCAATACGGTGTGTTGAACCTTGAAAATTCAATATTTCAGCCAATAAAAAAGGCATAAACCTGTCCCGTTTGGTATAATGGAATTGACGA
>NZ_JACJLR010000171.1 GCF_016902345.1 Mediterraneibacter glycyrrhizinilyticus
AAAGACCGCAACAGCTATTCCAAAACAGACCTGGAAGCAACATTCATGCGGATGAAAGAAGACCATATGATGAACGGGCAGTTAAAACCGGCATACAATGTCCAGATCGCCGTAGAGAATTACTTCATTATCCACGGATATGTGAGCAATGACCGGACAGACTATAATACGCTGATCCCGGTTTTAGAAAAGCACCGGAATGCGTTTGGAGATACATTGGAGGCGGTGACTGCCGACAGCGGCTACTGCAGTGAGAAGAACCTGCTG
>NZ_JACJLR010000172.1 GCF_016902345.1 Mediterraneibacter glycyrrhizinilyticus
AGCGGAATCGAGGTGCGTTGCGCAATTGCGGCCGGAGCCGAGAGCGCATGTGGCGAAAGCCACGACCGAGATGGAGCGAAGCGGAATCGAGGTGCGTTGCGCAATTGCGTCCAGGAACCGTTACTCCGCCGTAAGCGCCAAATATTCCTACGGATTTCCTGATCCTCAAGTTTTACCTATAATTGTAGTCGAAAGATATTTAGACTATTTCACTACAATTATGGAGGGTAGGTTATGGCAGGTACTCGCAAAGCCCGTG
>NZ_JACJLR010000173.1 GCF_016902345.1 Mediterraneibacter glycyrrhizinilyticus
GTGTTATTGGGGAGCTTCTTATGCTTTGTCAGCTTTCGTTTCCTGTTTTCTTCAATGACCTTTCGGACTTTGGCCATTCCTTCGATCACAAACATCCGGGCATCTCCGAGGTCGTATTTGGGACCGTATCCGTTCTCGAGCAGAAACGTATTATACTTTGTATAAAGGGCATCTATGGTGTCCAGCAGGCCGGCAAGATGATAGTTGAGGCTGCCCCGCCAGACGAACGTATATCTGTTTGCATTCGCTTCAATCTT
>NZ_JACJLR010000174.1 GCF_016902345.1 Mediterraneibacter glycyrrhizinilyticus
TCGGAGCAGGGCGGAGACGAGGTGCGCAGCAGGGCTTGAAGCGTCCGAGTAGAAAGAGGGCGTTCGGAAAGCGCGCTTTCCAGAACGTCATATTGTACAGGTATAGGGCACCAGCCCGCGACCGAGTCGGAGCAGGGCGGAGAGGAGGTGCGCAGCAGGGCTTGAAGCGTCCGAGTAGAAAGAGGGCGTTCGGAAAGCGCGCTTTCCAGAACGTCATATTGTACAGGTATAGGGCGCCAGCCCGCGACCGAGT
>NZ_JACJLR010000175.1 GCF_016902345.1 Mediterraneibacter glycyrrhizinilyticus
TCATCCCGCCCTCCAGCCGCATGATCCTGACACAGGAATCCCGGTAGGAAAGCGGCTCCCCGCAGACCGGGCAGTAGGATATGGCGCTGCTCTCAACAAAAAATATCATTTTTATGATTGTAAGTAACCGTGTAATCTGATACAATAACCATGGTTTTAATGCCAGGGTTTCAGAGTACACGACTTGCTACAGAGGGTGCTCTGGAACCCTTTTTCTTTCTATATACTGATGACAGTATACAGGGCAATC
>NZ_JACJLR010000176.1 GCF_016902345.1 Mediterraneibacter glycyrrhizinilyticus
GCTTCTTCTGTATTCGCATACCATGTCAGTCCGCGGCTTGTCTCGTCGCTTCCCAGGGTAAGGATCACTGATTTCTGCTCAACCGGCTGTACCGCCGGAGTCTTGTTGATCGTAAATTTGTCAAGAACAGTCATGTCATCCGCATAGTATGTTGTCATCGTATAGGATGTATCTGTGACCTCGACCTCTGTCACAGTTCTCCTGTAAGACTGATCCATCTTAGCCGCGAACGGCGCTTCGGGAGCTT
>NZ_JACJLR010000177.1 GCF_016902345.1 Mediterraneibacter glycyrrhizinilyticus
CGTAGAGCTTCTGGATTTCAGGTTTATGCTTTCCTTTCCCGTAAACGAATCCGATCCCTTCTCCTTCCGCAATCCGCATCAGGTTCTTCTGCAGCTTCAGGATCTCAAGTGGAGAACAATGATCGATCTCAATGATGGTGTTATTGGGGAGCTTCTTATGCTTTGTCAGCTTTCGTTTCCTGTTTTCTTCAATGACCTTTCGGACTTTGGCCATTCCTTCGATCACAAACATCCGGGCATCTCCGA
>NZ_JACJLR010000178.1 GCF_016902345.1 Mediterraneibacter glycyrrhizinilyticus
GGTTTTAGAAAAGCACCGGAATGCGTTTGGAGATACATTGGAGGCGGTGACTGCCGACAGCGGCTACTGCAGTGAGAAGAACCTGCTGTATCTGAAAGAGAATGAGATCAAAAGCTTCATCAAACTTCAAGACCATGAGAAACGAAAGACACGGGCATACAAAGAGGACATCGGGAAGTATTCCAACATGACATACGCTGTCTTTGAAGATGAGCATTATTACATCTGCCATGATGGAAGGGAGCT
>NZ_JACJLR010000179.1 GCF_016902345.1 Mediterraneibacter glycyrrhizinilyticus
GAGAATACGTCTCTTGTGCTTCTTTTATTTTTGTGACAGCGAGATCTCTGGACCGAGAATCAGAATGGATGATCTTAAAGGGCTTCCCGACAAAAGAACCATTGGGGAGAGCAATTGACATCCAGGTAAAATCAGCGCCAACATCAAGGCCGACAGAGAGGTAAGAAGAAACGCCGTCAATAAATGTAAGTAATCTTTTGTAATGCATGATAAACATCCTTTCCGGCAGGCATCCATTTCCATAAG
>NZ_JACJLR010000180.1 GCF_016902345.1 Mediterraneibacter glycyrrhizinilyticus
GAGCCACGACACGGGTCATGGCTCCCACCATCGGACGAGTGGCTCTCGATAACGGATTCCATGGCTCTATTCCAGGAGATTGGGTGGCTCCGCCACCGCAGAATATTCAATAGTCTCGAATGATGGAGGTGATACCATGTTTTTGACCTCATAGTTTAGCATTATGCTGCTCTGCTTGCACGTCTCTGGATTGCCCTGTATACTGTCATCAGTATATAGAAAGAAAAAGGGTTCCAGAGCACCCT
>NZ_JACJLR010000019.1 GCF_016902345.1 Mediterraneibacter glycyrrhizinilyticus
TCTGCCTTCTGCAGTCCCTGCGCGGGATTGGATTCTTAAGCGCAGTCGTCCTGATTGCAGAGATGGGGGATTTTAAACTTTTTTCTTCCCCGAAAAAGCTTTATGCCTATTTGGGGCTTGACCCCGCTGTCAAACAGTCTGGGAAACTCAATGGCGATAAAGTCCATATGTCCAAGCGTGGCTCCAGCCTTGCCAGAAGGGTCCTTCACATGGCCGCGCTCAATAACGTAAAGGTTGATAAAGGGAGCGGCACACCTGTGAATCCTGTGATCTACGACTATTACACCCGGAAGTGCTCCGGCAAGAAAAAGCCAGTAGCAATGGGCGCTGTCATGCATAAGATCTGTAACATCATCTTTGCCATGCTTCGGGATAACAAACCTTTTGAGATCATCACTCCGGAAGAACACTGCAGACGCTTTGCCTCAGAACATCCCGATAAGATCAAGAAGGCTGCATAATCAACACAGCATTCTGAATATTTAGTTTCTGACCAGTCCTATATTGGGGAATGGTCTGTTAAGGTTACCCTTTTTCGCTCTACTGTAATAAATTTATTTTTTTCATATCACCTCTTGACATTTCTTAGCTGGACTTTTTCCTTTGGTTGCACGGATTTTAAATCCGTAAGTATTTTATATTTTAAAAAAAAGAGGTTCAATACACTTTGCATTCATTTAAAATACTTTACATTTCCTTAATCCGGAATACCCAGAAATTTAAGCTTTACGCCTTTAATGAATCGGCCGCCGTTACCAAAAAAGACCTCCGGTCATGTTCCGAAGGTCCGTTTTGGTCTATATTTTTTTACCAGCACCGCCTGTACCACGGCGATCCGTACACATCCGAGATCTTCACCACATCCCCGGTCTGAGGTGCATGGATCATCTGTCCGTTACCTATGTAGATCCCCACATGTCCGCTGTAGCAGACGATATCCCCCGGCTGGGGATCGCTGACCGCCACGCCGGATTCTCCCTGTGCCGCAGCCTCCGCCGCAGCCTGGATCTGCTCGTCAAAATCTTCTATTTCTGATCTCTTTGCTTCAAGTTCTGCGTTGACACTCTGTTCCTCTGCCTGATATTCCGCCTGCTGCTCCTCCAGATTTGCCTGCTCTGTCTCCAGAGTCTCTTTCAGATCCTCTATCTTCTGCTGCGTTTCCTTCAGCTCCTCCAGCTTCTGCCGGTCATAAGAATGAACGTTGCTGGCGTATTCCGCCTTATTAACAAAATCCGTGAAACTTTCCGCCGTCAGAAGGGCTTCCCATGCGTCGGACTGTCCGTCCTCGTACATATACTTAATCCGGATCTTCATATCCTCATACTGCTCTTCGGCTTTCGCCTCCGCATCTTCCAGATCCGCCTGGGCCTGTGTGATCTTCTCTCCGGTAGCGATCAGTTCCTCTTCCATCTCTGCAACCTTATTCAGCAGTTCTGTAAGCTGCGCCTGGAGATCCTCCGCCTCGCTTTCTGCTTCTGACTTCTGCTGTTTCAGTTCATCTTCCGAGGGAGCCGCCGTGACCGTGGTCACTGCCATACAGGGCAGCAGCAGTGCAGCTGCAAATGTACTTCTCCATCTTTTTCGTCTTCTGGTCGTTCCCATTTTTCACCCTCTTTTAATCTTTTCTGCAATGTTTTTGTATCAGTTCAGCCCTGCAGCAAGCTGCAAAGCAGTGGATTTGAGCCGCCTGACTGAACTGATACATATACATATTCTTCCTAGGTACCGGCCTCCCCTCATATTTCGGCGGTTACCTGGACAGCCTGGCAGAAGCTGAGACTGCTGCCGTGCCCACTGACAGCGATACTTCGGACTTGTGGAACATATCCCTGTCACTTACTCGGGATATGTCAGCTCTGTCCAGAAGACCGGTAACAATCTCCTCATCGACAGTGGGAGCGCCTTTACCGCTGTCGAGCTGGACGAAAATAATACCCCGATCCAGACGCTTTCCGGGACCGGGGATACCTGGTGGTACAGAGTATTTAAATATGATTATAGAGGGTTCTGGTTCCAATAAAGGATCTCTTCTCCGCCTCCTCACGCATCTTTTTTATCAATGTCTTCAGCATATAGAAAATACGCATCCATTCCCGATCTCGGGTATAGATGCGCCAGTCCGGCTTCCCCGTACTTATTTATTTCTCTTCCACGATCTCCCTTGCCACATAAACCCCGCTGGCGGATGCATGTGACAGAGAATGGGTCACTCCGCTGCCATCGCCGATCACATACAGCCCCTTGTGTATGGTCTCAAGGTGTTCGTTTAACTTCACTTCCATATTATAGAATTTTACTTCCACCCCGTAGAGAAGGGTGTCGTCATTGGCTGTGCCCGGCGCGATCTTATCCAGTGCGTAGACCATCTCGATGATACCGTCCAGGATGCGCTTTGGAAGAACAAGGCTCAAATCTCCCGGAGACGCGGACAGCGTCGGGCGGACGAATCCTTCCTCGATCCTCTCCGGCGTACTCCTCCTGCCCCGGATCAGATCTCCGAACCGCTGGACCAGGACTCCTCCGCCCAGCATGTTGGAAAGGCGGGCAATGCTCTCTCCATATCCGTTGCTGTCCTTGAAAGGCTCTGAGAAATGTTTTTCTACCAGAAGAGCGAAATTTGTGTTTTCTGTCTGCTTTTCCGGATCCTCATAACTGTGTCCGTTTACGGTCACGATCCCGTTGGTGTTTTCATTGACCACGATACCGCAGGGATTCATACAGAAGGTTCTGACCTTGTCCTCGAACTTCTCCGTCCGGTACACGATCTTGCTCTCATAGAGTTCGTCCGTCAGGTGAGAGAAGATCACCGCCGGAAGCTCCACCCGGACGCCGATGTCAACCCGGTTGGATTTGGTCGGGATGGAAAGTCCCTCGCAGATCTTCTCCATCCACTTACTTCCGCTGCGTCCCACGGACACGATACATTTTTCACACTCCGCCGTCTCCTCTCCGGCAATCACCCGGTAGCCGCCGTCCACGATTTCAAGATTGTCCACATGACAGTTAAAATGGAACTCCACTTTGTCTTTCAATTCCTTGAAAAGATTCTCCAGCACCACATAGTTGATGTCTGTTCCCAGATGGCGCACGGAAGCGTCCAGAAGCTTCAGCTTGTTCTGCATACACAGCTTTTTAAACTTTGTCCCGGCAGTGGAATACATCTTCGTACCCTCTCCGCCGTAAGCGACGTTGATCTCGTCCACATAATGCATCAGTTCCGTGGCTGCCTCTTTTCCGATATACTCATAAAGCGTGCCTCCGAAGTCATTGGTGATGTTATATTTTCCGTCGGAGAAAGCGCCTGCCCCGCCGAACCCACTCATGATCGCACACGTTTTGCAGTTGATACAGCTCTTTATCTTCTTCCCGTCGATGGGACATTTCCTTTTCTCAAGGGGGTTTCCCGCCTCAAACACTGCCACTTTCATCTCCGGCGCCTTCTTCATCAGTTCATACGCAGCGAAGATCCCTCCGGGACCTGCTCCGATTATGATCACATCATATCTGCTCATCTTCTATCTTTCCTTTCTCTTTTTTCTGTATCTTTTCTACCATACTCCGAATCACCGATTCATCTTCCTCCAGCTCATCCGCAATCCTATGGATTGATTTACCTTTTTTGAGTTTTTTCTCAATCATCTCGACTAGAAGTTCTTTTCTCCCTCTCTGTATTCCTCTCTGGATTCCTTTCTCTTCTACAAGATCGCTCAGATTGCACATTTGATTCAGCTCCTTTCCCATTCCGTCTTCCATTGGTATATGAAATTCTTCTTCCAGCTTTCTTATCTTTCTTTCCGGTTTTATCTCGGACGACAAAAGTATGTTCAGCATCTGTGTCAGCCGGTTTCCTTTTCCCGTACGGGGATTCAGGCAGATCATAACGACCGATAATTTATCATACGCCGCCTTTACATCCGGTATCCCGGGAATTTTGTCTCTCTTTGTGATCGAATACTCTGAGATAGCGTTCCCGATATGATCCGGTGCATTCATACAGATCCAAATACTGTATACTTTTTTAATGCTTTCCTCATTATAACGAATCTTTTCAGTTGTTACAAGCGGTTGATCCTGCTCCTGAAAGCGGAGCGAAGAACTTCCAGAATATCTGACGGAACAAGATATGGCGAACTGCCTTCCGTCTGAATTGCCTCCAGTGTATCACATCTGCCATGATTCCTCAAGGCGAACTGATTTTCTGTATCACTCCCCAGCAACCATCACTTGACTTTTTTCCAATTCTCTCTATACTGTTATGTTGGAAAATATAGACGGAAATTTTTCAGAAAGGAAATTTCCACATTATCTGAAAGGAATCATCATGGAAAAAGATAATATCATCCCAAACCATATGGATATCTACTGGCACGATTATACCGGACATGTAAAAGACAAGCCGATCACAGAAGCCAGCGTACCGGTCAAGGCAGCCCTGATCGGAAGAGTCGGACTGATGCTTTTATCCTGCGGGACCGGAGCCTGGCGGGTCAGAAGCTCCATGAACGCTCTCTCAGAGCAGCTGGGCGTTACCTGTACTGCCAGCATCGGACTTATGACGATCGTTTACACCTGTTTTGACGGGCACAAAACGTTTACGAATGCCCTTGCGCTGAACAACACCGGGGTAAACACTTCCAAGCTGGACCGTCTGGAACGTTTCGTCAAGAATTTCCCTTCCGAAGGGGTTCACAAATCCGGAGAGCAGCTCCACTCTGAGCTGGATGAGATCCAGAAGATCCGTGGGCTGTATACCCCCTTCAAACTTGGCCTGGCTGCCGCTTTCGCCTGCGCCGCCTTCACCTTTCTGCTGGGCGGCGGGCCGGTCGAAATGATCTGTGCGTTTATCGGCGCGGGCGCAGGGAACCATCTCCGCTGTCATCTGATCCGGCGCCACTATACACTATACCTGTGCGTGATCTCTTCCGTCGCGCTTGCCTGCCTGGCTTACCTTGTATCCCTGCGCATTGGCGAGACCCTTTTCCCAATGTCCGGCAGCCATGAGGCGGGGTATATCTGCGCCATGCTATTTATCATCCCAGGGTTTCCGTTCATCACAAGCGGAATCGACCTGGCAAAACTGGATATGCGCTCCGGACTGGAACGTCTTGTGTACGCCGTGATCATCGTTGTGACCGCAACACTCACCGGCTGGATCATGTCAACACTTCTGGGGATTCAGCCGGCGGATTTCGCAGACCTTGCCCTGTCACCTGAAGTACACCTGATCCTCCGGCTGATCGCCAGCTTTGTGGGAGTGTTCGGATTCTCCATCATGTTTAACAGTCCCTTTAAGATCGCAGGTTCTGCGGCAGTGATCGGGGCGATCGCCAACACCTTGAGGCTGGAGCTTGTGGACTACGCTGCATTTCCCGCACCGGTAGCCGCATTTGTCGGAGCGCTGACTGCAGGCCTCCTCGCTTCCTTCCTCATGAAGAAACTGGGATATCCGAGGATCTCCGTTACGGTGCCCTCCATCGTGATCATGGTCCCGGGACTTTATCTGTACCGGGCAGCATATAATATGGGAGAGATGTCCCTGTCTGTCTCGGCCACCTGGCTCGTCCCCGCTCTGTTGATCATCATGATGCTCCCGCTGGGGCTGATCTGCGCGCGTATCATCACAGACAGATCTTTCCGGCACTGCACCTGATCTCATGTATTTTAGAACAGTTTCCTGTTAAATCAAAAACCCGCCTGATGAGACGGAAGTATTTCGGTCCCATCAGACGGGTTTCTTTCTCTGATCATTTTTTCATCTTAATCTGCAAAGTTTCCTGTATACAGCTGATAATATTTCCCTTTCGCCGCGATCAGGTCGTCATGGGTTCCGCGCTCGATAATGCGTCCCTGTTCCATGACCATGATGCAGTCAGAATTCTTGACTGTTGACAGGCGGTGGGCGATGACAAATGTGGTACGTCCTTTCATCAGTGCATCCATTCCCGCCTGTACCAGTTTCTCGGTACGGGTATCAATGGATGATGTGGCCTCATCCAGGATCAGCGCCGGCGGATCTGCCACAGCCGCCCGTGCGATCGCCAGCAGCTGTCTCTGGCCCTGACTCAGGTTTGCTCCGTCGCCGGTGAGCATGGTGTTATATCCGTCGGGCAGCCGGCGGATAAATCCGTCTGCATTTGCAAGTTTTGCTGCCTCGATGCACTCCTCGTCTGTTGCATCCAGCTTTCCATAACGGATATTGTCCATTACGGTTCCGGTGAACAGATGAGTATCCTGGAGCACCATTCCCAGCGACCTTCTTAATGCCGACTTCTTGATCTTATTGATGTTGATGCCATCATAGCGTATCTTTCCATCTGCGATATCATAGAAACGGTTGATCAGGTTCGTGATCGTCGTCTTCCCTGCGCCGGTAGCTCCAACAAAGGCAATCTTCTGTCCCGGTTCGGCATAGAGGCTGATATTGTGAAGAACGATCTTTTCATCCGTATAACCAAAATCCACATCATCCAGGACGACTCCGCCTTCCAGCTTCCGGTACGTGACAGTTCCTTCTGCTTTATGCGGGTGTTTCCATGCCCAGAGACTGGTCCTTGTGGAGGATTCGGTCAGGTTGCCGTTCTCGTCCTCTTTGGCATTGACCAGCTCTACATAACCATCGTCTGCCTCCGGCTCCTGGTCCATCAGATCAAAGACGCGGTGGGCGCCTGCAGCCGCATTGACGACAAAGTTGATCTGCTGGCTGACCTGCGTGATCGGGTTTGTAAAGCTCTTGTTCAATCCGACAAACGTGACCACGGTACCGATGGTAACTCCTGCCAGCCCGTTGATTCCGAGAATGGCTCCCAGGATCGCCACCAGGGCATAGCTGATCCACCCGATGTTGGCATTGATCGGCATCAGCAGGTTGGCATATCTGTTCGCCTTGTCCGTGCTCTCTCTCAGTCTTTCATTCACTTCGTGGAAGTCTTTCATGGCCGCTTCTTCATGGCAGAACACTTTGACAACCTTCTGTCCGTCCAGCATCTCCTCGATAAAGCCGTCCACAGCTCCCAGATCGATCTGCTGGCGGATATAATATCTTCCGGACAGTTTCGAAAAATTTGACGTCACAAAGAGCATGACAACCGCCGTCAGTATAGAGATCACTGTCAGTACGGGATTCAGAACGATCATCGTGATCAGTGTCGCCACCATGGTGACAACCGAATTGATGATCTGGGGGATGCTCTGGCTCAGAAGCTGTCTCAGGGTATCAACGTCGTTGGTATACACAGACATGATGTCGCCGTGGGCATGTGTATCAAAATATTTTATCGGCAGAGCTTCCATTCTCCGGAACAGATCGTCCCTTAAATGTAGCATTGTACCCTGGCTGACATTGACCATGATCCGGTTGTAAGTATATGCGGTGATCACACCGATCCCCATGATACATGCAAGACGCACCAGATCTGACGCAAGACCGCTGAAGTCTTTTGAACCGTTCGCCAGCATCGGCGTGATATAGTCATCCACCAGGGTCTGAGGGAATGTAGCTCCGATGACCGTTGCCGCAGCATTGATCAAAATACACAGGATCACAAGCAGAAACGGATATTTATAATAATGAAGCATATATCGGATGACCCGGCTGATCACTTTCATGCTCGCATTTTCCCGGGTCTCTGATTTTTTCTGATTCACTTTATCACTCATAGATCACTCTTCCTCCTTTCCGGTTCAGGCCGGCTGATCAAAATCGCCGCTGCCTTCAAGCTGTGAGTTGTAAATCTCCTGATAGATCGCATTATTTTTCAACAGATTGTCGTGGGTATCAAAGGCATCGATCCTGCCGTCGTCAAGGACCAGGATCCTGTCAGCAGACTCCACACTGGAGACGCGCTGTGCAATGATGATCTTGGTCGTACCCGGGATCTCTTTCGCAAATGCGGCGCGGATGCTCGCATCTGTCGCAGTATCCACTGCACTGGTGGAGTCATCCAGGATCAGCACTTTCGGTTTCTTCAGCAGGGCGCGGGCGATACACAGCCTCTGTTTCTGACCTCCGGAAACGTTGTTTCCTCCCCGCTCGATCCTTGTCTCGTACCCCTGCGGCATCCGGTCGATAAATTCATCGGCGCACGCCGCCTTACATGCCTCGATACACTCTTCCTTCGTGGCATCCGGGTTGCCCCAGCGGAGGTTATCCAGGATCGTGCCGGAGAACAGCGTGTTCTTCTGGAGCACTACGGACACCTGGTTTCTCAGGACTTCCGTATCATACTTACGGACGTCCACGCCTCCCACGCAGACGGACCCGTCATCCACATCGTACAGACGGCAGATCAGATTGACAAGGCTGCTCTTTCCCGAACCGGTGCCTCCGATCACACCGATGGTCTCGCCGCTCTTGATGTGAAGATCAATATCTGATAACGAATTTTTCCCGCTTCCGTGTTTATAGGAGAAATTCACATGGTTAAAATCAATTTTTCCGTCAGCTACTGTCATCACCGGATCCGCCGGGTCTGTCAGATCCGGCGTCTCGCTCAGGACCTCACTGATACGCCGGATACTGGCCATGGACATACTGATCATGACAACGACCATGGAAAGCATCATCAGACTCATCAGCAGCGACATGATATAGCTGAACAGACTGGTCAGATCTCCTGTCGTCAGGGAACCTCCTACGATGAACTGAGCGCCGAACCAGGACACGGAGATAATGCAGAAGTAGACTGCGATCATCATGGCCGGGTTGTTAAACGCCAGGAGCGATTCCGCCTTAACAGAGAGATCATAAAGTATTTTGGATGCTTTTGAGAACTTGGTATTCTCATAGTCCTCGCGGACAAATGCCTTGACGACCCGGATCGCTGTCACATTTTCCTGTACACTGGCATTCAGGTCGTCGTATTTGCGGAATACCTGTCTGAATATCTTCAGCGTAACGATCATGATCGAACCGATCACGCTCACAAGGAATACCACAGCGATCAGGAACATTGCACTCAGGCGGGGACTGATAATCAGACACATTGCAAAACTGAAGATCAGATTCAGCGGAGCACGGACAGCCACACGGATCACCATCATGAATGCATTCTGTACATTGGTAATGTCAGTGGTCATACGGGTCACCAGCCCGGGCACGCTGAATTTATCAATATTGGAAAATGAAAAGGTCTGAATGTTGGCGTAGATTGCTTCCCGAAGATTGGCCGACAGCCCTGACGCTGCACTGGCAGCTTTCTTTCCCGCAAAAGCTCCGAAAGCAAGACTCAGGAACGCCATGACCACCATAAGCGCCCCATAGCGATAGACAACCGGAAGATTGCCCGCCTCCAGGCCTCTGTCGATGATGATCGCTGTGACAAAGGGCATCAGGATCTCCATAATTACTTCAAGCGCGGTCAGACCGATGCAGAGAAAGGTGTCCCGCTCATACTCTCCCAGCTGTTGTAAAACTTTTCTCACGGTTGATATACCTCCTGTCTGTTTTCTTCACTGTTTTCACTGCACTCCATTCCGGCAAACTGTCGGATCAGCTTCCTCTCCAGATTCCAGAGCTGGACCTGTTCCTTTTGGTCGAGCACGCTGCAGATCTCGGATTCCATCCGCTCCGCTTTCTGTATGAATTCCTTTCCCTCAGCCATCAGTTTCTCCGTGGGGAGCACTTTCTTTTTCCGGACGTCCTCCGGATCTGCGAGAAAATAAAGATATCCTTTCTCCCGCAGTTTTTTGATCAACGCGGATACCGTTGCCTTGGACACCCCGATCTCACGGCACACCTCCGTAAGATATGTACCATCTGGATGGTGTCTCAGGATATAGACCAGAAAATAGGCCTGAACGCCGGTCATGTTTTTGTTCTTTAAATTCAGTTCCATCTGTGCTGTCAGATTCAGGCCGATCTTTTTCATCATGAAGAGCAGCTCTTCTGTTCTGAAACATTCTGTCATTCTTATCGGCACCTCCTGTAAGATTTCAAAGTTGTTCGCATCCGAACAGTTCGCATCCTTATTTTCTGTTCCTTAGAGATTTTAGCGCAGATCGCATTGAATGTGAAATTCAAAAGTGCTATAATCAATAAACATCTTTTATAGTTATCTATTATATTTTTATATGAATTTAAAGGAGGAATCTCTATGAATACAGTCCAGCTGGAATGCTTTGTCGCGGTGGCAGAATACCTGAATTTTTCAAAAGCCTCCCGGGCTCTGCAGATCACCCAGCCCGCGGTCAGCCATCAGATCCAGACACTGGAGGAGGAGCTGGATGCCAAACTGTTTAACCGCACCAGTAAAAATGTCTCTCTTACACAGGACGGCCTCCTGTTCCTGGCCGACGCACAGCTCATCCTAAAGACGGCCCTTTCCGCAAAAGAACGGCTCGGGAGCCACGAAGATTTTATCTCACTTGAACTGGGCTGCCACAACTATATGGAACTAAATCTGTTTCCACCGATCCTTGAAAAACTTTCCGCTGAATTTCCGCTGCTCCGTCCTAATATCCGGCTCGTCCCCTTTCCCTCTCTTCTCAGTATGATCGAGAACAATCAGGTGCACGCTGCGCTGGGAATAAAAAATGAGCAGAAAGTATCTGCTCTTTTCTTCCGGAAACTTTGTTCTGCTCCTATCTCCTGTGTCTGTTCTCCTTCCCACCCTCTGGCCAGGTATAAGACGCTCACCAGGAAACAGCTGGCCGGGAATTTCATTGCCTGCTCTCCACGTCAGATTTCTGACTCCCTCTTTGCCATACAAAACAGTATCCTCATGGAGCTGCTTCCGGGTCAGAGACTTTTTGCCGAAAATATAGAAAGTGCCTTTGCTCTCGCAAAAGCACTTTTCGGTTATACCCTTTATCCGGATATCGTTTCCGCAGGAGATACAGGCCTTTGCTTTATTCCCGTTACGGATCTGCCTCATATCTCTTTCGGAGTATATTATCAATATAATCATGATCTGCCTGTGCTGAAACGTTTCCTGACTCTGATCTCAGAATACATGAAAGACACGCAGCCCCGGATCTGAGATATCCTGTTTTTGCAGCTTACCTTTTCCGCAGGATGTCATCCCTCTTAAGGAAGAGCACAACAGCCGCCAGCACAACGACCACACCGGCACCGATCTTTGCCCAGTCCTGCCAGGACAGTGAGGCAAGGTTAAAGCAGCGGACGTTCACCCACATCTGGTTGATCCTCTGATTGTTCTCCTGGTCAAAATACTGCATGACCACAGCCCGCTCCAGCACATCCTGGGGCGGATACTGCGCGAAAAGCTGACGGTTTACCTGATCGGCCTCCGCAGTGATCACATAGTCCGAATCCGTGTTGTCTCCACTGAAAAAGAATCCCACCGGATACTCTATTGTATCCTCTGCATCTTCCTCCGCTCCGTAGCACCAGTCTGCATAGGCATAGATGATATCGCTGTCGCCGCCGGCGATGACCGAAGTGTAACCAATATAATACATATTGCGCACCACATTATCCGGTCTGGACATAAAATTGATGAACGCCTCAGCCGCCTGCTGTTTTGCAGCATCTCCTGCAATCCCGTCTTTCAGCATGACCCATCCGTCAAACCAGATATTGGTAGACTCCTCCGGCACCGCATAGGCGAGATAATAGTCGTCGATCTCTGCCTGGTCCAGCGTGTAGACTGCATCTCCGGACCACTGATAGTTGGCCAGTACTTTCCCGGTCACCATGTCCGCCTTCCCGCTGTCGGACTCGAAGGAATATGCATTCTCCTTCATCTGCTTTAATATCTCCTCAGCGGCGGCAACGGTTTCCTCATCTGTCCGGTTCATCGTCTCTGTGATCCGCTCCAGCCTGTCCTGTGCATTCAGGATCTCAGGATCCAGAAGCTCCTCCTCGTTCAGGATCCCCAGGGCCGCAAAGTAGCTGTCCCGGACATTGTCTTTGATCGTAACCTGCCCCTTATACTTCGGATCCGCAAGGATCGCCCAGTGGGACGCTTCCTCCTCTGAGATCTCCTCCGGATTGTAAACGATCCCTGTGGTCCCCCACATGTATCCTGCCGCATATCTGCTCCAGGGTTCTCCGTTTATCGTATTGCTGTCATAAATGTTCCGGATATAGTCTGAAACACCCCGGACATAATAGTTAAATTCCGTATCTTCATCAAAAAAGCTGTCTGAGAGAGGCTGCAGCCGGTTTTCAGCGATCAGTTTCATGAACATGTACTCTGAGGGACATACGAGATCGAAATCATTTCCCAGCGTGAGCTGATTGTACAGGTCCTCATTGCTCCCGAACGTGGAATACTCCACATTCACCTCCACACCGTAGTTCTCCAGGTACCAGTTTTCGAAATCCTCGATCATGGAGTTTTCCCCCAGGATCACGGTGCTGTTCTCGTCATCCAGATCGATCGCCTCTTCCTCGTCCCAGTCGCCTTCGTCAATGTACTCTTCCCAGTTGGCGATCCGCAGCGTCACCTTCTCCGTGCCCGCTGACGCCTGACCGGATCCGGCTCCGCCATCTGATGCCTTGGTTTTGTCTGCTGTCCCCGATGACGTCTGAACCACCTCGCTCCCGGAGGCTGCAGATGCAGTGAGCGCCATATTCCCGGAACAGACTGCCGGCACCGGAACAGCTGCGAGGGCGAGCACTGCGGCGAGCATTCCCGCAGCCCTGGCTGACAGCAGCGTTTTGCGGTGTCCTCTGCTCCCTCTTCCCAGGAAGTCCTTCTCAGTCTTTTTCTCTGCTGTCATACGCACTCACCTCCTGCTTTTTTGCCATTCCAAAAGATGCCAGGTTCATGATCACCACCGCGAGGATCACCACGAGGAAGATCACTGTGGACAGCGCCCACAGCGCAGTCTTGATCTCTGTCTGGGCCCCCCTCGTCGCGTTTACCACATAGGTGCTGATGGTGTCAAATGTCGCCGGTTTTGTGTAGGTCGAGATAAAGTAATCATCCAGCGACAGCGTCACCGACAGCATAAATCCGGAGACGATCCCCGGAATGATCTGGGGAATCACGATCTTGTACAGCGCCTGGAACGGCCTTGCCCCCAGATCCAGCGCCGCCTCATAAAGGCCGTTGTCCATCTGCTTGAGCTTGGGCATGACTGCAAGATAGACAAAAGGCGCGCACAGCACCACATGCCCGATGACCAGAGGGATGAACGTGTTCTTCTCGATCCCGAACACCACGATCAGAAGGATGCAGATGGAAAATGCGGTCACTACATCCGCATTGACCACCGGCACCTGGTTCGCCGTTTCCACGATCCGCCTTGTGACTGGTCTGGAGTAGAACGCGCCGATGGCGCCCACGGTCCCCAGGACTGTGGCGATCAGAGACGCTCCCAATGCCAGAAGAAGAGTCCCCGCGATCATGTTGCGCAGTTCTTCCGTGGTAAAAAGCGTCACATAATTGTGCAGGGAAAATCCCCGGACCGCGCCGATGGTGGTGGAGTCTGTAAAACTGTAAAACGCCAGGATCAGCACCGGCACATACATGAACAGCGCCACAAGGGCAAGCCAGGAATAAGAAATGATCTTTTTCATCATAATATCGCCCCCCTGTTCTCCGCATTATTCTGGTCTCCTCTTCCAGTGATCAGAGTGACGATGCAGATCACTCCGAACAGGATCAGAGAGATCATGGATCCGTTGTTCCAGTCATAGATATTGAAATAACTTCCGATCAGAGAACCCATGATGTAGGTGCTGTTGTAGATCATATCCAGGATGACATAGTTTGTCATCGCCGGAAGGAACGTCATTGTGATCCCGCTGATGATCCCCGGCATGGACAGGGGCAGCGTCACCCGGGAAAAGACCGCTGCCGGTCCGGCTCCCAGATCCGCAGCCGCCTCCAGAAGGCTCTCGTCAAGCTGGAGCAGCGTTGTGTACAGCGGCAGGATCATAAAAGGAAGATAATCATAAGTCATGGCGATCACAGTATTCAGGAAGGGATGCAGCGACAGGTTCCCCTCCAGCACTGTCAGGATCTCCTTCAATGCCGTCACCCTCAATGTAAAGTTGATCCACATGGGCAGGATAAACAGCATCAGGATCACCGGCCCCCGCTTCAGGCTGCTGCGCGCCAGCACATACGCCACCGGATAGGCGACAAGGAGACAGACCAGCGTTACCACCGCTGCGATCACAAGGCTGTAGCAGAGTGTGCCGATGGTATTCCCGTTTGTAAAAAAGTTCAGAAGGTTCGCCAGGGTAAATCTTCCACTTCCGTCCGAAAACGCATAATACACGATCACTGCAAGGGGGAGCACTACAAAACAGATCAGGAACAGGGCATAAGGGATGCAGAGCTGTTTCCGGCTGAATCGAATATTTTTCATCATCATTCCCTACCTTCTTTTTAATATGATCTGGTCTTCCGGGATCATCAGACTGACATGATCCCCCTCGTTCCACAGATCGTCCTCATCCAGTACAAAATCTTCCTCATCTGCCGTCCGCACCGTATAGTTATAGTGGCTTCCTTTATATATGAAAGAAATAATATTTCCATGCGCCCGGTACTCCCTTGCCTCGTCGCTCATGGACACCGCCTTGACCGGCACTTCCACCGTCACTTCCATGCCCGCCAGACTGATCTCCTGTCCGTCCGCAGTGATGACCGTGCATTCACCGCTCCTCGTGGAACCTTCATAGAGCTGGGTCAGGTCGCAGGCATACTCACCGCCTGCGAACGCTGCCCGTCCGTCCTTTGTGATCGTCCCTTCGAACACATTCATCAGCACGCCTGCAGGCATGACATGGATCTCATCCGGTCCGATCCGCATCCCGATCTCACTTCCGGGCTCCACATTTCTTGTGCTCTGGATCACGATCTCGTTCTCGCCGCACAGAGCGGTGATCTCGTAATACATTCCCTTGAACACGACAGAGTCCACCACTCCCCGAAGCTGTCCGTCTTCCGGGCGGGTAATGATGACGTCCTCCGGCCTCACCACCACGTCCACCCGGGTGTCCTTCGGAACGTTGTCCACACAGGGGAACTTCGTCTGACAGAATTCCACCGTCATGGACGCTGCCATGCGCCCCTCGAAAATGTTGCTCTCGCCGATAAAGTCTGCCACAAACGCGTTCTTCGGTTCATTGTAGATTTCCTCCGGCGTTCCGATCTGCTGGATCATACCGTCGGACATGACCACCACTTTATCGGACATGGTCAGCGCTTCCTCCTGATCATGGGTCACATAGATAAACGTGATCCCCAGCTGTTCGTGCATGGATTTCAGTTCCAGCTGCATCTCCTGACGCATCTTCAAGTCCAGCGCCCCCAGGGGTTCGTCCAGGAGCAGGATATCCGGCTCATTGACGATAGCGCGGGCGATGGCGATCCTCTGCTGCTGTCCGCCGGACAGTGTTGAGATCTTCCGCTTCTCAAACCCTTCCAGATCCACCACTTCCAGCACGTGCTTTACCTTCTCATCGATCACGGACTTGGGCAGCTTCTTTAAGTTGAGCCCAAACGCCACATTCTCATAGACATTCAGATGGGGAAACAGCGCATACCGCTGAAACACTGTGTTGATAGGTCTTAAATTCGGAGGGATATGACTGATATCCTCTCCGTTTAACAGGATCTCCCCCTCTGTGGGGAACTCAAATCCCGCAATCATCCGAAGTGTCGTCGTCTTGCCGCAGCCGGACGGCCCCAGAAAGGTGACAAACTCTCCTTTTTTCACTGTCAGATTAAAGTCCTCCACGACCACTGTATCGTCGAAGACTTTCTTGATATTTTTTAATTCAATGATATTTTCACTCATGGTCTCACTCCTTACCATGCATCTTAATGTATAACCTCATTCAGTTTATTGGACATACCGGTGTTTGTCAATACGTTTTCCGGTCCCTTTCCCTGTCTTGACACTTTCTCATCCCGGTGTTAATGTTATTCTTAACTTTTGGAAAGGATATTAAAAATATGGAAACGGATATCAGAGTTTCTCACACCCTTCCCGAAGATGCCGTCCGCATCCGGGAGGCGGTCTTTATGAAAGAGCAGGGCTTTCACGAAGAATTTGACGCTGTGGACAGGACTGCGTCCCACATCGTTTTATATATAGAAAAAACTCCTGCCGCGACATGCCGTTTTTTCCCCGGACAGCCAGAGGGTGTGTATATCGTCGGACGGATCGCCGTCACGAAAGAATACCGCGGGAAGGGTATTGGCTCCCGGGTGCTCTCCGCTGCCGAGGCAGCGATCAGAGACGCCGGAGGGAAACAGGTGATCCTCCACGCGCAGCAGCAGGCAAGACCGTTCTATGAAAAACTCGGTTATACCGCCTACGGAGAACCAGACTTGGACGAAGGCTGCCCGCATATCTGGATGAGAAAAGATCTCCGTGATCATTTCAGCTCAAAATGACTGCGTTCAAACGACAGGATCCCCTCATCCCGCATCCTTCCCAGTTCCGCAGACATAGCGCTCCGGTCCACGGACAGGAAATCCGCCAGCTGCTGTCTGTTAAAAGGGATGTCAAAGACCGGGCTTCCGGCTCGCTGTGACTGTTCCGACAGATAAGACAACAGCTTCTCACGGGTCGTTCTTTTCGACATATGCTCCAGTTTCTGCGTCAGCATCTTATTCTTCAGCGCCATCACGGAGAGCAGGTTTCGGATCAGCCGTCCGTGGAACGGACATGCCGACGGACACATGGTCAGGATCCTCTTCACATCCAGAAAGAGCACCTCGCTGTCTTTTACCGCGACGGCGTTGTTCAGGATCTCTTCACTCCCCAGACAGGCATACACTTCTCCGAAGATCTCTCCTTCCGTGATCTCATTTAAAATACTTAAATTCCCCCAGTAGTCTTCTTTCTGAATATGGATGCTTCCCGCCAGCAGCAGCGCCACACAGTCGATCTGCTCTCCTCTGCGGAACACCGTCTCTCCTTTGTGGAAGTTCCGCCTGACAGCGGACAGGCAGCCCAGCATGGATGTGATCTCTTTCTCGTCAATTCCCTGAAACAGCTTTGAATTTTTTAATAGTATGATATATTTCTCCATGCCCCTCCTTTCGTTGTAAAAACAACCGATTTATTTTGATCATCGTACTATGATCGACATGTGAAGTCAAGCACTACAACAAGAATTTACATGACCAGGAGGTTAATAAAGATGTCTGATACTATGTTTTGCTTTCAGTGTGAACAGACCGCAGGATGCACAGGGTGTACTGGAAAGTCCGGAGTCTGCGGAAAGACCTCAGATGTGGCTGAGCTTCAGGATGAACTTACGGGAGCCCTGATCGGCCTTGCCCGTGCTTCATCCGGAAACAGTCCCTCTGAGACTACCAACCGCGCAATGATCGAAGGTCTCTTCACAACGATCACAAACGTAAACTTCAATGAGGAAACCTTACGAGAGCAGATCAAAAATGTAACGAAAGAAAAAAATGCCCTCGCCCCACACTGCGGAACCTGTGCACAGCCCTGCGTCAAAAAAGAGGATTATGATATGGCTCAGCTCTGGAACGCAGACGAGGATATCCGTTCCCTGAAGTCTCTCATCCTGTTCGGACTGCGGGGCATGGCCGCATATGCGTATCACGCCATGGTGCTCGGGTATTCCGACGAGGAAGTCAACGGCTTTTTCTATGAAGGGCTGTTTGCGGTCGGCGAGGACTGGGAACCGGATCAGCTCCTTCCCGTCGTCCTGAAAGTCGGAGAGATCAACCTGAAATGTATGAAACTTCTGGATAAGGCAAACACAGAAACATACGGCGATCCCGAACCGACCGTTGTACCTCTGAAAGTAGAGAAAGGACCTTTTATCGTGATCAGCGGGCACGATCTGAGAGACCTTCAGCTTCTTCTGGAGCAGACTGCCGGAAAAGGGATCAACATTTACACCAACGGAGAAATGCTTCCCGCCCACGCATACCCGAAGCTGAAAGCCTATCCACATCTGAAAGGGAATTTCGGGACCGCATGGCACAACCAGCAGAAGGAATTTGCAGAGATCCCGGCACCGGTCCTGTTTACCACAAACTGTCTGATGCCGCCAAAGGGAAGCTATGCTGACCGGGTATTTACAACAGAAGTCGTCTCCTACCCGGGAGTCCTCCATATCGGTGAAGAGAAAGATTTCACGCCAGTCATTGAAAAGGCACTGGAACTGGGAGGATATACGGAGGATCAGGAATTCTCGGGGATCAACGGAGGGACGGAAGTCACAACAGGATTCGGCCACAACGCTGTCCTGTCCGTGGCGGATCAGGTCATCGACGCGGTAAAGAGCGGCGTCCTGCGCCACATCTTCCTGGTCGGAGGATGCGACGGAGCCCGCAGGGGACGCAGCTATTATACAGAATTTGTAAAACAGACTCCCGCCGATGCAGCTGTGCTCACCCTCGCCTGCGGAAAGTATCGTTTCAACGATCTGGATTTCGGCACCATAGGCGGCCTTCCCCGGATCATGGATATGGGGCAGTGCAATGACGCGTACAGCGCGATCAAAGTCGCCGTCGCTCTCGCAGAGGCGTTCGGCTGCGGGGTCAATGATCTTCCGCTCACGCTGGTACTGTCCTGGTATGAACAGAAAGCAGTCTGCATCCTGCTCACACTGCTCCATCTCGGCATCAAAAACATCTATCTCGGGCCCACGCTGCCGGCGTTCCTGTCGCCCGGAGTGCTGAAGATCCTGGTGGAAAATTATGAGATCCATCCGGCTTCAACGCCGGAGAAAGATCTGGCAGAGATTCTGAACGGGGCCGTATAAAGCGGTCCCCTGTTCTGCCAAACGCTTCATTGCCGCGAAAAGTGCTTTTAAAGGTGCCTTTGCTCCTCAATCTCATAGATATCCCCCATCGGAATCTTCGTATCAACCACTTTGAGCAGCTTTGCCGTGGAATCGATCCGGGCCACCATCCCGGTCACTTTCCGGAATTCTCCTCTGGAGAAATACACCACCGAGACCATATCGTTTTTATGCATCTGCCTCAGCTTCCGGTCCAGTTCTTCCTGATATTCCTCAGAGAACTCCGGTTTCGGCACCGTGATCTTTTCCTTTCTTCGCAGCGCTTCGGAATATCCTTTCAGCGCTGCGAAAGGCATGAACTGCTTTGCCCGCATCTCTCTGCTCATCTTTCCTCTGGTTTCCACTTCTGTGACCTCCTATCTGACAGTTTCTCTCTGCCGCCGTCGCTCCGTCCTGCAGATCCATCCCCCGCAGGAGGGCATTTTTCCCGAACTTCTCCTTGATATCGATCACAGCCTTCTGAAGCCGGTTCTCCTTCTCCAGTTCTTCCGGGCTGGTAAAGAGGTCATACTGGCGGTATGCCTCGTCCATCACATGGTTCAATGTCAGGCTGAGCCGCCTCACCGGAGTCCGCCGGTCCACGATCCGCTCAAAAAGCTGCTCCGTGCAGGCAATGATCTGCCTGGAAGAACTCGTCGCGGAGTTCAGATCAGCGGAACCGTGCGCCGATTTCCTCTCCAGCCGGTAACTGTACCCCGCATGGAGGGTGACAGAATCGGTGACCAGACCTTTTTCCACCAGTTCCAGGCAGAGAGAATCCGCCATTTCCTTGGCCACCAGCTTCGCCTCCTCAAAATGATAATCTCTTGGGAGGACCTGTCCGCTGGATATGGAATTGGACTTCGGCTTATATGCTTTGATGTCCGCCATCGTAGTGCTCTCCCGCCCCCACGCGTGGTCGATCAAAAGTTCCGCATCCACACCGAACATCCGGTACAGCAGCGCCTCGTCTGCCCGGGCGATCTCCCGCATGGTGGTGATCCCTGCACGGGCCAGCCGGTTCACGGTCCCTTTCCCCACTTTCCAGAAATCGGTCAGCGGTTTATGGTCCCACAGCGTCATCCGATAGGTCTCCTCGTTCAGTATCCCGATGTGATCCTCCACATGCTTCGCCGTAATGTCCAGCGCCACCTTTGCCAGATAGAGGTTGGTCCCGATCCCGGCAGTCGCCGTGATCCCGGTATTTTCCAGAACATCCTGCATCATCCGGATGCTCAGCTCCTTCGCAGACATCTGATACATCTCCAGATAATCCGTCACATCCATAAAAACTTCGTCGATACTGTAAACGTGGATATCCTCCTTCGAGATATATTTCAGATAAATACCGTAGATCTCGGCAGAATAGTCGATATAGAGCTGCATCCGCGGAGGAGCCATGATATATCGGATCCCCTCCGGGATCTCAAACACCCGGCATCTCCCGGGGATCCCCATGGCTTTCATCGCCGGGGATACAGCGAGACAGATGGTCTTCTCCGTCCTCTCCGGATCCGCCACGACCAGATTGGCAGTCATCGGATCCAGATGTCTCTCCCGGCACTCCACAGAAGCATAGAACGATTTCAAGTCGATACAGACATAAACCCGCTGTTTCTCCATTTCTGATCCTCTCCCTCCTGACCGGCGAAGCAGGCTTCACTCTGAGATCCCGGTCTTTTCCTTCTCCCTAAACGCTCCAAAAAAGAACGTGTGTTCTGATATTATATTACCAGAACACACGTTCTTTTTCAATCCTGTTTTTCAAATTGGAAAAAACTTTCAGCTTATCTGTCTCTGTAAATCTTCCGCCCAGGGCTTCCCTCCATTACCTGGCATGGCTCTCATTCCACAGCTTCTCCGCCGTTGGTTTCCAGTTTTCTGCATAAGGCCCGCACCTGTCGCACAGGTCATCCACGTTCTCCGGATCCTGGTAATCCGTGTTCACGGCGCCTGTCTCTTTCACCAGTTTCCTCAAGCATTCCGGGTTCTCCAGCATCGGACAGGGGCGCAGATGGTTGTCGTTGAACGGCTGGCTGTCGTGGTAAGCCTGGAAGATTGGGCTTCTCAGCGCATCCAGAAGGGAGGTGTCATGGATATTCACGTTGGAATAGTGGATGAACACGCACGGCTCCACATCGCCCTTCGCATTGATATGGAGGTATCTCCTGCCTCCCGCGATACATCCTCCTACATACTCTCCGTCATTCTGGAAATCCATCCCAAAGATCGGCTTCGTCTCACGGAAGTGACGGATCCTGTGGTACATCTCTTCCCTCTGCTCCGGCGTCGGGAGCAGATCTGTCACTGCGCCGTGTCCTACCGGCATGTAGTGGAAGTACCATACAAAGAGAGCCCCGCTCTCGATCATCATGTCATAGAATGCTTCACTGCTGACGTCCTCAAAGTTCTGGCTGGTATAACATACCGAGATACCGAACGGAAGGTTATGCTCCTTCATCAGGTCCATGGCATGGCGCACTTTGTGGTATACGCCGCTGCCGCGCCGTCCGTCGTTGGCCTGCTCGAATCCTTCCAGGCTGATCGCCGGTACAAAGTTCTTCACCCGGAGCATCTCCTGGCAGAACTCCTCATCGATCATGGTTCCGTTTGTGAATGCAAGGAACTCGCAGTCCGGATGCATCTCACAGATCTTAAAGACATCTTTCTTGCGCACCGTCGGCTCGCCGCCTGTGTAGATATACATATAGGTCCCCAGCTCTTTTCCCTGGCACACGATGGAATCGATGTCCTCCAGACTTAAGTTATACTGATGTCCATACTCTGCTGCCCAGCACCCGGTGCAGTTCAGGTTGCACGCTGTGGTTGGATCCAGCAGGATCGCCCACGGGATATTGCAGTTGTATTTTTCTACCATCTCATTCTGGGTCGCGCTTCCCTTCAGGCTGGCGTTCGTGATAAAGTTCTGGAAGAATGCCCTGCGCACACCCGGATCCAGCTGATAGAGCCGCAGGATCAGCTGATACCAGTTATCCTTCTTCTCGATTGCTCCGCGGATCGCATTTCTCTGGCTGACATACCAGTCTTTCGGCATCAGCCGGTCTACCCACGCCATCAGTTTCGGGATATTCTCCTCCGGATTTCCCTCCAGATATTTCAGCGCCTGATTCACTGTAAATTCCTGCATTGTCTCTTTGATCGTCTTTCCCATTTGTATTTCCGCCTTTCTGTTTTCTTCTGTATCATCTATATGAATATGCTGCATCGCTCAGCACCTGATATCAATGCACATCACCCGCCGCCGGGATCAGGAATTTAGAATCTGCATGAACTCATCCCCTGTGATGGTCTCTTTATCATAGAGATACTCCGCGAGCTCATCCAGCTTCTCCCGGTTGTCCGCCAGGATCTGCAGTGCTTTCTCATGCTGCTTTTTCACCAGTTCCACCACCTGACGGTCTATCTCCGCCTGGGTCTGTGCGGAACAGCTTAAAGAAGTATCGCCGCCCAGATACTGATTGTTCACGGTCTCCATCGCCACCATATCAAAATCCTTGCTCATGCCATACCGGGTGATCATGGCCCTGGCAAGCTTCGTTGCCTGCTCGATGTCGTTGGAAGCGCCTGTGGACGCTGAATTGAAGACAAGCTCTTCCGCCGCGCGCCCTCCGGTCAGTGTGGCGATCTTGTTCTCCAGCTCCTCCTGGCTCATCAGGTAGTGGTTGCCTTCCTCCACCTGCATCGTGTAGCCCAGGGCTCCGGACGTACGCGGAACGATGGTGATCTTCTGGACCGGAGCTGAATTGGTCTGCTTCGCAGCGACAAGAGCGTGCCCGATCTCGTGATAGGAGACCACTTTTTTCTCCTCGTCCGTCAGGATCGCATTCTTCTTCTGGTAACCCGCAATGACTACCTCTATGCTCTCTTCCAGATCTGCCTGGGTCACGATACTCCTGTTTTCCCGGACAGCATGGAGAGCCGCCTCATTAACGATGTTAGCAAGTTCCGCTCCGGAAGCTCCCGAAGCCATCCTTGCGATCCGGTTGAAGTCAACGCTCCCCTCCAGTTTCACTTTCTTCGCGTGGACTTTGAGGATCTCCTCGCGGCCTTTCAGGTCAGGCAGTTCCACCGGTACACGCCGGTCGAAACGTCCCGGTCTGGTCAGCGCGGGGTCCAGGGATTCCGGACGGTTGGTCGCTGCCAGGATGATCACTCCGTTGTTGGTCTCAAATCCATCCATCTCTGTGAGGAGCTGGTTCAGCGTCTGCTCCCGCTCATCGTTGCCGCCCACGCGGCCGTCACGTTTCTGGCCGATAGCATCGATCTCGTCGATAAACACGATACAGGGCGCCTTCTCTTTTGCCTGCTTAAACAGGTCGCGCACCTTGGATGCTCCCATACCTACGAACATTTCCACGAATTCCGATCCTGACATGGAGAAGAACGGGACGTTCGCCTCTCCTGCGACCGCCTTCGCCAGCATGGTCTTACCGGTTCCGGGAGGTCCGACGAGAAGGATCCCCTTCGGCATGGAGGCACCGACTTCCTTATATTTTCCGGGATTATGGAGGTAGTCCACAATCTCGGACAGGTTCTCTTTCGCCTCATCAGCTTTTTCGACATGTACTGCCCGATCCCGATAAAGATCACGATCGGGAGGATCCATGTCAGGAGAAATATGAGGATGGGCGAAGCCTGCTCCATGATCTGTCCGGAGAATCTGGCTCCGGATTCATACAGTCTCTCTGTCATTCCCGGGTCCTCCACCATCCCAGTCTTATAGATCCGCTCTCCGTCCCGGTTTGTAAAGATGATCTCGTTGTCCCCTTCATTGATCTGGACCTGACCGATCTCTTCATTTTCCGTCATCTCGATAAATTCGTCATACCCTACTTCCTGTACCCGCCGTTCTGCCATCCAGGGCATGAGCAGGAAATTAAACAGAAGCAGGATGATGAGAACGATCACATAATAATAGATCAGCGGTTTTCTCGGTTTTTTTACTTCCTGCATATCTTCATCCTCCTTAATCTTTCATTTTCTTAACTGTGTCAGCCGGGCGTCTCCCCGGTCTTTGCCCGTTCCGCTTCTTTCTGGTTCTCAAGCGCCGTCAGCGCGGAGATCAGTGCCTGCTGCATTGTCAGTGTGGCAAAATCCATTGCGTATTCTGCATATAAAAACTCAGCTTCGCACTCGTCTTCTTCCGGACGGCTGTCTTCCGAATGGATATCGTGGGCAAGCTGTCTCTCGATCAGTTCCTGCGCTTTCTGTCTGTAATCGAACTGTGCCTTCGACAGCTTTTTTACAGCCGGAGACCGGCAGGACCCTGCTTTTTCTTCAAGGAGCAGTGTATTTTCTTCAAACTCTTCTTCCGCTTTCTTAAGTTCCGAACGGATCTTCTCACTGTCACCCTGCTCGCAGACACGGATCCTGCACTGCAGCTTTCCGTACTGCTCTGCCATCTCATACAGTTTTACAGCAAATATACTGTCATCGATCTTCATGGAACTTTCCTCCTTTCCATGTCTTCCGTTCCTTACACATTCTATATAGCAGATATAAAAAAAGATTGCGACTTTCAGTTTTTAAGATCTGTCTTTACAAAAAGAGAAAACTGTAAAAAATCCTGACAGATCGGAGTTTGTGTCTGGACAATAAAAAAAGATTATAAGTGGTGGGAATATGCTTCATAGACTATATTGGAGATACAGACAGGATGTCTGAAAAAGTTCTGATAAAACAAAATCAGTATAAATCAGAAAAGGAGTCTCCCCCATGGAACAGAATCAGGGACAGGATCGAATACAGATCCTCACTACGCTTGATCAGAATTACCTGCCCCGGCTGCAGGTGCTGCTGACATCTCTCTCTATTAACCAGCCGGCTGAAAAGCCGGACATCTGGCTTCTGCACAGCAGAATCCCGGAAGAAGCGCTGATCCCCGTAACAGAACTGTGCAGCAGATACGGATTCGGATTCTTTCCGGTACAGATCGACGGCACCAGCTTTCAGGATGCGCCTGTCAGCAGGCAGTATCCAAAAGAAATGTACTACCGTCTTCTCGCCGCGCAGTTCCTCCCCAGAGACCTGCACCGCATCATCTATCTGGATCCCGATATCCTTGTCATCAACCCGCTCCGCCCGCTGTGGGATATGGATATGAAAGGGAATCTCTTCGCAGCCGCATCCCATACCGGTATGACAGAACTGGCAAACAATATCAACCAGTTCCGGCTGGAGACGGACCATGATTATTATAATTCAGGGGTTCTTCTGATGGATCTCGATGTGGCAAGAAATGAAATCGATGCCGAAGAAATATTTCACTATGTAAGAAAACATGGAAAAGAACTCCTCCTCCCGGACCAGGATGTGCTGAACGCCCTGTACGGCAGGAAGACGACGGATCTGGATGACGTCATCTGGAACTATGACACAAGAAACTATAATACCTATCTGCTGCGCAGCGCCGGTGCCTGCGATATGGACTGGGTGATGCAGAACACCGCAGTGCTCCATTTCTGCGGAAGGTCAAAGCCGTGGCAGAAAGGATATATCCACAGATTCGGCATTCTGTATAAACACTATATGGAGCTGACCCGCAGATTTTCCGGGATCAGCTGCGCTGGGCGGGATAGATCTTTCCGGTGATGATCTTCTCGATCTGCCGGATGATCTTCTCCTCATCCAGCTGGTTCTGCCTGTTATAATGAATCAACACACCGACTATTCCGCTGGCATAGAACTGGAGCATGATTTCCATATCATCATAGCTGATCTCAAAATCCGTGAATTTGCTCCGCGCCATTTTATCCAGATACATTGCCACCGACTCTACAAGGATTCCCTCAATCTGGATCCAGTTTTTTGAATTCAGGAGTCTGTCCAGTTTGTTTTTATGTCTTTTTACAAAATCAACAAAAACCCGGAGGGCGTCAAGGCGGGTCTCCGCCCGCAGGCTCTGCTCCGCCGCTTCCAGCGCAGACCTGCGAAAGGCCCACTCAAGCACATCCATGATATCCCGGAAATGATAGTAGAATGTCTGACGGGAGATATGGCACTCTTCGATCAGCTGTTTGACGGTGATCTTATCTATATTTTCTTTTTCCAGCAGGTCAATAAACGCTTCTGCTATCAATATCTTCATGTCTTCTCTCAATATAAACACCTCAAATCCGTCTTTCGTTTTCCCGGTCAAAGCTTATCAGAACGGCATGGCCTGCGCGGGATCTGTTCAGACAAATTATTCATGGATAGTATTTTATCCCAATTTCCGGTTATTAGCAAGCAGCGAATTTCTCTTTCAGGAGACGTCCGGTCAGACATATGCCGGACATGTCACTGTTCCTGGCAATCCCGGCGCCTAAAAAAAGGACCGCCCGATCCGGACGGTCCGTGAGATCCGACAGCAGAAAACCTCCGCTGAAGATCTGCTATTTTTAATCTGTTATTCGTCATAGCGCAGGCCGAAATCCATCTCATAATAGTTTCCGGCTGCATCCCGGTACGCATATGCCTTTCCGTTCTCATCTTTCATCTCGTCCGGCATATACTTGTCTTTATCATACCCCGGCACATCATTGGGACTGATGCAGACTCCGTTCTCGTCCACCTTCAGCACATCATCGTTTTTTGGGAGTGTGAACGGAAGTTTTCCTGTGGGAGCAAACCTTCCGAAGATCACATCCAGAAGCGCCGGCTGATAGGTGTTAAATCCGGCTGTGAGCGCATCCGCACAGGGCTCTACATTTCCGAGCTGCCATGCAAGGGTAAAGTTCACGTTGATGATCACTTTGCCCTGATTGCTGTGTACCGCTTCTGCGATCTCGGCGATCCTCCCAGCCTCTGCCAGTGTGGTCTCACAGTGTGTCTCTGCCTTCGGTCTTCCCTCGTCATCCACATCATGCACCACTTTGCCGTCACAGATATCCAGTTCCAGGAAGCCCGGCGTCGCGCTGAAGTAAGCGCCGGAGGACGGTGATACCATGAGGACCGCATAATCCGCCTTCGACGGATCCCCGGTCAGGATCTCAGCGGGCAGAGCTTCCCGCAGCGCGTCCGTCGCCTCTTTCGCAGACTCCTTGTCCTTTCCGAAGGCTTCCGCATAGACTTTCTTTCCTTCCAGCTTCTCTTCTGCGAGAGGAAGCACACCGTCATTTTTCAGCAGGACCACGCTCTTGCGGTGCGCGTCCATCGCCTGATCCCAGTACTCTCTCTTTGCCGCTGTCTCCGCGGATTTCTTCGGATCTCTGTAAGGATCCTCAAACATTCCGAGTTCAAACAGCTCTGTCAGAGTACAGGTCACTGCGCGGTCGATGGATTCATCCGTGAGGACCAGTTCTTCTTTTGTAAACCCTTCCGGCACCGGATGAGTATCGTAGTAATCATTCTTTCCGCGCTCGTATGCTTCCAGGCCTTCTTCATTGTCAAACAGTCCGCTTATCAGGTCCACGCCGCCGTTGGTCACTGCGAATCCGACTCTCTCCGGCTTGTCCAGCATCTCAACGCCCCAGCACATATTGTGAACGATCCCGGTATCGGAGTTGATATAGCCCTTGAATCCCATCTGTCTGCGGAGAAGACCGTCAATGAACGGCTTGTTGAATGCGAACCCGTATGGGAGCATTTCCATCTCAGCTCCGTTTTTATCTGTCTGGGGCGCGCTCTTCTCCTTCGCCGGCTTTGCGTAATACGGCATGATGGAGGACGCGTTGCAGTCGATCGCCGTCTGGAAAGGCGGAAGGTGATATTTCTCAAGGCTTCCCTCGGTCTGGTATACGTTCCACTGTCCCATCTTGTAATGGGGATCAAATCCGTTCTCTCTGGCCCCGCCGCCCGGGAAGTGCTTCACCGTCATCGCCACACCGTCATCAGTGACCCCGTCTTTACTTCCCTGGATGATCGGGATAATATGTTCAAAGATCTCGCCGATGAGCTTCGTATCCTCACCGAAGGTACCGAATGTACGCTGCCAGCGCGGGTCTGTCATCGTGTCTGCCATATACATATACCCTTTTCTCAGGCCGGACGCATTCCAGCAGTCCCGGACGCACTCCGCGAACTGATCCGCGATCTTCATGTCATCGCCCTTGATCGCCGCCGCGATACCCAGCGTTCCCGGCCAGGTCGGGAACACTCCCGCCGCGTCGTTCATCCCGTATACGACTTCGCCGTTCTCATTTCTGGAGTTTGAGACCATCTCCACCGGAATGAAGTGCCCGCACTCCTCCGCCACTTTCTGGAGCTGGTTCAGAAAATCCGTCAGATCCTCTGCCGGCGGGTTCGCCCTCAGGATCAGATGACGCGAGAACCACTCTTTGATCAGTGTGGATGTCCCCGGAAGATGCTGTTCTCCGAAGATCGTCTTCCCGTGGAACTCAGCCTCGTCCAGCGTGCCGGACTCATCCAGGACCGGACCGCCTGTTCCGTCCTCATTCTTCTCTGATACAACGTGGGGATATTTTCCCATGCGCCAGTCTGAGATGAAAAGCTGTGCGATCTTCTCCTTCACAGACAGCGTCTTTACATACGCCTCCGCACGTTTCCGTGCCGGAAGCCTCCAGTCGTTGACCTCCGAGATCTTCCCGGACCCGTCGATATCCTTAAAATACTTTCCATCTTCCTCGATCACGGAGCGGCTGACCGTACTGATCTTCGGCCCGTTCTCGTTTTGGTAAACTTTAAAATTCTCTGATGCTTTCTTTCCCATGCAGCAACTACCTCCTGTATGTGATCTCAGGAATGCCGTACCTCCCCGGTCTTCTGCCCAAAAGGCACATCCCGCTTAATATTCTACCATTTTCAGAGCCAGAAATGTTAGCACAATATACCCGCTTATTAGCACGAATTACAGACGGGCCATATTGGGAGCTGCCACGGTCAGAAGCCGCTTCCCTGCTCAATGCCATAACAGAAAAGCGTCATCCCGAACTGCGCTCATGCAGTCTTCAGGATGACGCCCCTGCCTGCTTTTCCTGTGTCCGTGACTGTTCAGACATGGACCACAGAATAAGGTTTTCTTTTAAACACTTCCTTTGCCCTGGAATCCACCTTTGCCTCCATCCCGGAATAACTCCGTGCCAGATCCAGTTTGATGTGTTTGATCTTTCTTCTTTCTTTTCTCATACTTCTGCACTCTCCATCGGTAAATATTCAGAATTTTTATTTCCAATGGTCATACTGTAGCACAAAAATATGGTGATTCTGTTATCAGTATATTAAATTCAGGTAAGATGATCTTTATTCGGATCACAGTTCACATGCGGGCGGCGGTTAGGTGTGAACTGTAACTTACTCCGTCCTCAGCGCAGTCACCGGATCGCTCTTCGCAGCCTTCCGCGACGGGATGATCCCTCCGATCAGGGTGAGAACAACACTCAGGAGGATCAGGATGACCGCCGGTCCCACCGGAAGCACCGCGCTCACCTCATCGGTCCCTGCCAGATGGTGGATCAGCGCATTGCCCGGGATCAGGAGCAGCAGGGAAAGTCCGATGCCGATCAGTCCCGCGCACAGCCCGATGATAAATGTCTCCGCATTGAACACCTGGGAGATATTTCCCTTCGACGCCCCGATGGCGCGCAGGATCCCGATCTCTTTCTTTCTCTCCAGTACGCTGATGTACGTGATGACGCCGATCATGATGGAGGAGACCACAAGGGAGATCGCCACAAACGCGATCAGCACATAGCTGATGATATCGATGATATCCGTCACGGAAGACATGAGCGTACCGACCACATCCGTGTAAGTGATCACCTGCTCGTCTTTTCCTTCCGCCTCCATCCGGCTGTTGTAACCGTCCAGAATGTTCACGACTTCTTCCTTGCTCTCGAAGTCGATGGGATAGATATCGATCCCGCTGGGCACGTCAAAATCTACATACCCAAGTGTCTGCAGGTTGTTCTCATAAGTCGCGTTCTCTGTAGAACGCATGGACATCATAAGCTCTGAGAGTTCCTCCCCGTCCATGTTCATGGTGAATGCTGCCGCGAACATATTGGAATCGATGCTCATGGCATCTTCCAGGTTCTGCCCAAGCTGTGTCATTGCCGTTCCCATGGCGTCCTCCAGACCGGTGCTGATCTGCTCCATCACCTGTGTCATGGCGGCTGTGATCTGGGTCTCCAGATTCTGCGCCACTTCCCCGGTGAAGGAGGACATCATGCTCCCCACGTATCCCTGTATGGAGGATGAGATCTGTTCTTCCAGATTCCCTGTGTCCACCATGCTCGTGATCCCGGAGGAAAGTTTCTGCTTTGCGTCGTCCGTCCCCAGGTAATTGATAAAATGCTCTCCCATCCTGGATGGATCGGGAAGCCCGTTGGCGGCGGCATAGTTCTGATAACCGGACGCGATCTCCGAAGCCAGTTTCCGGAGCTGTTCCTCTGTGATGGTAAGATCGCTGTTCGCCTGGAACAGTTCATCCCCCCACCTGGTCAGGATCGCCTGGGCTTCCGCAGTCTGAAGGTACTCCAGGAGATACTCGTCAAAAAGGTCCGGATCTGTATATCCGTTCTCCGCTGCATACTGCTGGTATCCGGCAAGGATCTCCGTAAACATTGCCTGGATCTGGTCCGTTGACACCGTGATCCCTCCGTTTGCCTCGATGATCGCCAAGATATTGTCGCAGAGGATCCCGCGCGCCTCCTCGGTCTGAAGATAGGTGAGAAGATCCTGACCCAGATTCGAGTAATCCGCCTCCGGATGTTCCGACGCGTACTGCTGATATCCCTCCAGGAGACCGGATACCAGAGAGTTCACATCCTCCGCAGATGCAGTGATCTCGATGCTTTCCATCATATCGCTCAGGCTGAGCGCCGGCATCTCCGGGATCTCCGGGATCTCCAGCTCGATCCCGCTCAGGTCGATCATGCCGGACAGATCCATCGTCCCGCCGTCCGCCGATGTCAGGTTCGACAAATCAAAGGCTCCGTCAAGACCGTCTGTCAGCCCGTCTGAGTTAAAGGAAAATGCTTCCTGCAGCTTGTCGGCGTCCACAGAGAACAGCGAATCTGTGTCAAACTCTGTCTGGCTGCTCTCTCCGAACTTCTCGCCCGTAAACACGTTGATCTCTTTATTTTCCAGCTGTTTCTGAACGATCTCGCTCTTTTCTGCCTCTTCCGCCACATGTTTTGTCAGCGAAGCCGGATATCCGATGCCTGCGTTAAGAAGAAGACCGTTCGCATCCTCAGAAGGCTGCACGATCCCGACAATGGTGATATCCTCTCCGTTTTCCACAAGGTTCTTCATATATTCACTGTCATCCGTCTTATCCCGCCAGATCTCATATTCGCTGTCGTACTCATAACAGTCGGCGCTGTTCACCAGTTTAAACGTGATCCCAAGAATATCCTCGTAAGAATAATCTGTAAAATCCTCCGGCGTATCCACATCCTCCTCATCGATGAACTGCTGGATCATCTCCTCCAGTTCAAGCGAATCCCGAAGCCCCATGGTATAGAGCATGAAATCGCTGATTCCGCCGTTCCCCGTCAGCACCAGCACACACTCATTATAGTTTTCCGGCCATCGCCCCGCCTTCACATCATACTGCCCTTCATAGAGCTGTGTATTTTCAGGCATCTCATAGAACACATCCGTACTCATCATGGAAGACATCATACTGTTTGAACCGGCGGATGATCCCAGGCCCAGAGAACTGAACGACTCATCCGGGTTCACCTGCCGCACATCTCCGTCCGCCTCCTGTTTATAGATCAGGGGTACAGCATTGTAAGAATACTCGACTGCGTTCGTGTACTGCTCGATCCCGCTCTCCCCGCTTTCAAAATATTCCTTCAGGGATTCCAGATCGTTGGAATCCATCGTGGAGAACATACTGGAGAGCATATCGATCACCTGGATGTCCCCGGACTCTTCCTCTGCACCGTCTGCGCTCCCACCGCTTCCGGCCGACATCATGGACGAGAAGTCAAACCCGGTACTCTTGATCTGCAGCGGATACTCTGACAGAGTCTCCTCCTCAACGGTCTGGATGTACTGATTTACGCCGGTGGAAAGTGCCAGGATCAGGGCAATGCCGATGATACCGATGGATCCTGCAAAGGAGGTGAGGAGCGTCCTCGCCTTTTTTGTCCTCAGATTGTTAAAGCTTAAAGAAAGAGCCGTCAGAAAAGACATGGAAGATTTCCCCATGTTTTTATGCTGAGGCGGCTCCTGCGTCCCTTCTTCTATCATATACGGGTCGGAATCCGCGCGGATCTTTCCGTCCCGGAGACGAACGATGCGGGTCGCATACTGTTCCGCCAGCTCCGGGTTATGGGTGACCATGACCACCAGCCGGTCCTTCGCCACCTCACGCAGCAGGTCCATGACCTGCACGCTCGTGTCACTGTCAAGGGCTCCGGTAGGTTCGTCCGCAAGCAGGATATCCGGATCGTTCACAAGCGCCCGGGCGATCGCCACCCTCTGCATCTGTCCTCCGGACATCTGGTTCGGTTTCTTATGGAGCTGTTCTCCCAGTCCCACTTCCTCCAGCGCCCTGACCGCCCGTTCCCTGCGCTCCGCCTTATCGATCCCCGAGATTGTCAGGGCAAGCTCTACATTTGCCAGTACAGTCTGATGGGGGATCAGGTTATAGCTCTGGAATACGAACCCGATGGTATGGTTCCGGTAGGAATCCCAGTCTCTGTCCTTATATTGTTTTGTGGAGATACCGTTGATGATCAGGTCTCCGCTGTCATAGCGGTCCAGACCTCCGATGATATTCAGAAGCGTTGTCTTTCCGGACCCGCTGGGTCCCAGAATGGCGACGAACTCGTTATCCCTGAGGTTCAGGCTCACATCGTCGAGCGCCTTCTGGACCAGTTTTCCGGTCGTATACTCCTTACGGATATGTTGGATCTGAAGCATTGATGTCTGTCTTCCTTTCTGTGAAACAAAAAATAAACCTGGAGCAAAGTCCCCGCCTCATCATGTCACAGTTTACTGTGACTATTCTTAGAAAATAACAGACAAATTATAACCAATTCAGAAACTCATATCAATGAGTTTCCGAATAAAATCAAGAAATTAGACACATTTGCAAAAGTGTAAAAAAACGTCGTTTTCATCCCAGAAGAACCTGGATCTCTGTGAGGAACTCTTCCTCGCGCATAGTGTCCCGGTTGTCAATCCTGTACAGTTCAAAAGGGGGTCCCGCCGGGGTGAACCCTTCCCGCTCAAGATACTCCTTCAGGTCGCGCACCCGCTCTCCGTTCTGGGCATAACCGCCGCGATAGCACAGAGACACGTAGTCTCCCTCCGGAAGTACAAAGCCTGCGTCATCCTCCGGATCTTCCATCACGAAAAATACCGACTCATAGCTGTTCGCAATCCCCCGTTCCATATCATCCATGGCAAAAAATGCCCCGATCGTCTGGGTTCCCAGATTCTGGATCCTGTCCTCATACTTCCTCTGAAGTTTTCTGATAACAAAATCCATCTCCTCATCTCTGGTGATATACTGCTCAATGCGCACACAGCGCCTTTCCGGCAGTTTCTTCACCACGATCTCCCCGGCTGTTTCCCGCTCCGCTGCCTTCAGGGACCGGATTCTCTTCTGGATCAGCCCTTTCCTCCTTGTGATCTCTCTGATCTGTTCTTCCATCAGACTCTGCTCTTCCCTCAAAAGGGACAGGGTATTGTCCACGGACTGCCCCTCAAGGAACTCTCCGATCTGAGCCATGGAAAAATCCAGTTTTCGAAGATCCCGGATCACAGTCAGCTTATACATATCTTTGAGATCGTACAGCCGGTATCCGTTGGTATCCCTTCGTGGTCTCAGGATCCCCAGCTTTTCATAATACCGGAGGGAGTCCACACCTATCCCGTACAGTTTCGAGATCTCATTGATCTTATAATAATCTTTCATGTCATTTTCCCCTTTTTCAAGATTCGCTCTTGACCCTGGTATTATACCAGGGTTTAAGATATTCTGTAAAGAGGAGGAAATCATATGTTTATCAAGTTTAGAAAATCGTTTACCAGAATTACAGAAAGAATGCTGGAAGGACTGACATGGAAAAAATTCTTTTTCATTGTCCTGGGCGCAGCGATCTGTTCTTTCGGCATACACAATATACATCAGAGGACAGCGATCACCGAAGGCGGCGTGATCGGAATGATGCTTCTCATAGACCGGTGGACTGCTCTGCAGCCGGCAGTCATCACGCCCATCCTCGACATCATATGCTATGCGCTCGCCTTCAAATATCTGGGCGGACGTTTCATCCGGATCTCCATTATCTCAACCGTGAGCGTCTCCCTGTTCTACGACTTCTGGGAACTGTTCCCTCCCATGCTCCCGGACCTGTCCGCTTATCCGCTGATCGCTGCTCTGGCGGGAGGGCTGTTCGTGGGAGTCGGAGTCGGACTGATCGTCCGTCAGGGCGGTTCCAGCGGAGGGGATGACGCCCTGGCGCTTACCATCTCCCACCTGACCAGGTGGAAGCTGTCCCGCGCCTATCTCTTTACTGACCTGACCGTGCTTCTGCTTTCGCTGAGTTATATACCCGTCCGCAGGATCTTCTTCTCGCTTATCACCGTAACGGTGTCCTCCGTTCTGATCGACTGGATCCAGGATCTGAAGCCTGGACGTTTCTATGCCAATTGTGAAGAGGGCTGAAACCGAGAAGAGCCGGGGCAAAACCTGAATATCCCGGGATACCGTATGTCCAGCACAGTATCTCGGGATATTTATATCGCTCCAAGACATTTATTTAAAATCTAAAGCAATTATATCATTTCCAATATATATCCATCACATCCGGATACGTCGATCACTCTCTCTTTCTCCTCAAGGTAGATCCGCGTCGTAAATGCAGTCTCTCCGCCGTTTACAAAGATCTCCATGATGGAACTGTCGATCACGACAAGAAGTTCCTCCACCGGTCCTTCCGTCCTTCCGGTCCGCTTTCCGCGCCCGCCTCCACAGCGGGAAGGAACGCCCTTTTCATCCAGGAAGGAAAGTTCCACCCGGTTTCCTTCTACAGTGACTGTCACTCCATTTTCTCTGTTTCCAAGCCGGATCACGGTCCTTTCGCCGCAGATTCCGCCCATGTCCAGCTTCAACGCTTTTCCCGCCCAGTGGAACCTTCCATTCCCGACAGGAGCCTCCTCCCAGTCCAGATCGTAGATCTCCCTGACCGGCATGCGGAAGATCTTTCCGTCATGGTATTCCAGTTCGCAGGGAAGGGTCAGACAGTGCTGCCATCCATTGGCCACAGACAGGTTTCTGTTCGTCTCCGTGGTATCCGGCATTCCTGCCCAGCCGATCAGGATCCTTCTTCCGTCGTCCGCCTGAAAACTCTGGGGCGCATAGAAATCAAATCCCATGTCCCACTCCCGGAACGTCTCCTCCGGATCCTGACTTCTGCCAGGAAGAGAGTATCCGGACTGATAGATGTTCTGAAATTTTTCTTCCTGAGATTCCAGCCCCTGAGGACAGAACGAGAGCACTCTTTCTTTGCCCAGTTCAAAGAGATCCGGACATTCCCACATATATCCAAAGGGTTTCTCCGGGACCAGTTCCCGGTACAGCTTCCAGTTCTTCCTGTCGTCAGACTGATAGAGCAGGATCCCACCTTTATCCCGGCGTTTCCCGTTCTCATCCCAGGCTCTCGCCCGGGCTCCCAGGACCATATAGTAATGCCCGTCTTCTTTCCACACCTTCGGGTCCCGCACATGCTGGGTGATATCCTCCGGGTAATCCTCCATTCCCAGCAGTTTCACCTTCTCCGACATGTGCTGTCCGTCTTCGGATTCCACAAGGATCTGGGTGGAGATCCTCCCGCTGTCGATGTAGTCATAACTGCCCGGCTGTTTTACATTCCCGGTGTAGAAAAGATACATCCTGCCGTCCTCGGTCAGGGCGGAACCGGAGTAGACTCCGCTTTTGTCTTCCGGGATATCTGTAGTAAGCACCGGTTCTTTGTACTCCCAGTGGAGCAGGTCCCTGCTCGTACAGTGCCCCCAGTATCCGCCGCCTCCGTTCACATTCAGGGGGGAATACTGAAAATATGCGTGATAAACACCCCGGAACTGGCACAGTCCGTTAGGATCGTTCAGCCATCCCACCGGAGGCATGACGTGGAATTTTGTCCGGAAAGGACAGTTCTCCACTGTCCTCTCCATCCTTTTTTCTTCTGCCCTTGCTTTCTGAAAATTATTAAGATCATTCTCCATAGCTGTCCCTCTTATTTTGTGATGACCGCGATCCTGTCGCCGGTTTTCACCGTTCTCTCCGCTTCTCTGTCAACATGGCTTCCCTCCACAGGTTCTGTGAAGATCAGGCATGCTGAGAAGTCCGTTTCCCGCTGCCGTCCGAAGCCCTACCGCATGTTTCGTATCCATCACCATCTCCACCGTACAATCGGCAGGAGCGCAGATCTTTCCTTCCGCCGGAACGATGGCAACGCCGTCGCCGAGCATCTTCTGTGCAAAGGTAGGATCATTTACCTTCTCGATCCCGATGAACTTACCGGACGTAAATGCAGCGATCTCCTCCGGGACTTCTGCCTTCTTCCCATCTGCATTTCCTGCATGATCTGTTCCTGACTCTTTTCCGTATATCTGAGCCTGCTGCCCTGCTGTATCTCTGCTGTCTGTTGAAATACTGTTTCCATTCACTGCTTCGGAGGATTTTCTCCTGTTGAAGAAGATTCCCAGCAGGAGCGCAAAGAGAAATCCTGCTGCAAGTGCGATCACATGGGCGATGATATAATTGAGATAGCCGTTGTGAGCCGGATCCGCCAGTGCGATCCCCGGAACAACCGTGGTTCCGAACCCAAGCGCTGCCAGGTCTGTGAAGTAAACTACGGCGCCGCCCACAGCTCCGCCCTGCGCTGTCATGGCAACAGACATCAGCGGATTTAAAAAGTTTCTTCCCGTATCAACAAGAAGCTGGGACTCGATGGTGCCAAACACATGATGCAGTCCCGTGATCACGATCAGCTGCTGTACTGCCGAGAAAACAGAGTATCCGACCACTCCCAGGTTTTCTGTCATCCACACCAGCACTGCCGTGATCCCGTTCGCCAGCCCTCTTCCGATCGGACCAACGACCATAAAGCCCTGCTCCGAAAATGATCTGGATCTGGTCTCCGGCCACAAAAACTCCTTTTACCAGATCCACGTCCTCGATTGCCTGCGTATCCGCCTTGTCATTGTCCTCCAGGACCAGGCGCAGACGCGTCGCACAGTGAGCCACACCGAGGATATTGTCTCTTCCGCCGGCAAGCTTTACAATCTCTGCTGATATATCTTCATATTGTTTCCTTTTTTCGGCATCCATTTTTGATACCTCCCATATCATTTCAATCCCTTTTCAGTTCACCTGCAGCTGCATTACCATGGTATGGACAACTGGTGTTTCCTTTGTCCTTGCAATAATCATTATACTGGAATATAATTGATATTATATAGACAAATGTTGTTTTTTCATACAGTATTGTTGGAGGTATCATGAAAGACTATATTTTTTCCAATGATTTTTCCAGAAACCTGGACGCCATGATCTACACCTGCGGGTATGAGACCTGCGAGCCTTCCCACAGCTATGGTCCCGTCGTACGCAGCGGCTACCTCATCCACTATATTTTAAAAGGAAAAGGAATCTACAAAACAGACGGGCACATCTGCCAGCTCTCGGAGGGCGACGCCTTCCTGATCCGCCCCAACACACTGATCTACTACGAAGCGGATAAATATCATCCCTGGACTTACACCTGGATCGGATTTCAGGGGATCAAGATTGAAGAATATCTGAAGAGGACTTCCCTTCTGGAGACTCCGTATTTCCACTACGGAAAAGACGACCGCGTCCGGCTCTGCCACGAGAAGATGTTCGAGGCGTACAATCTGCCTGAGAACCGTGATCTGATGATGAACAGCATCCTGTATGAATATCTGTATCTTCTGGCAAGCAAATTCCCCAGGAAATACATCCCGCCCAAGGAGAAAAAGATTACTTATGTGGAGGAGGCGCTCCGCTATATCGAGAACAATTATGCCCACCAGGTCAACATCCGGGTCATCGCAGACCACTTAAACATCGAGCGTACCTACCTGTACCGGCTGTTCAAGGATATCACGGGCACATCTCCCCAGGAATATCTCCTGGACTTCCGCATCCGGCGTGCCTGCTCCCTTCTCAGAGGAACAGACCTTCCGGTCAGCGATATCGCCAGATCCGTGGGCTATGACGACGCGCTGTATTTCTCACGGCTGTTCAGACAGAAAAAAGGCCGGACACCGACACAGTACCGGAAGGAAAAGAAAACAGGAGTACATCAAAACTGATGTCTCCTGCTTTTCCTGTTTCACCAGTGCTTGCCGGTCCGCTCTATATTACTTCCCGCTACCTGCTTCTTATCTGTGCATGGAGAAGGATTCTTCGTCGTAATTGCTCAGGTTCTTGTAGATTCCTCTGTCATCCGCCTCCTGGATAAGAGCATCTCTGGATTTCTTTGCCAGCTTCTGATCTTTGAAGGAGCTCGGTCCGCCGACACATCCGCCGTCACATGCCATACCCTCGATAAAGTCCTCCGGAAGCTTGCCGAGTTTCATGAGCAGAAGTGCTTTCTTACACTCTGCCGCACCGTTGGCTTTACAGACTTTGATATCAACATCATTTCCTGACTCTTTCAGGCTCTGCATCACTGCTGCCGCAACACCGCCGGAATTGCCGAATCTCTTTCCGAATACGGAAGCTTCCTGGTATGTATTTTCCGCAGGCTCCAGCTTCACATTTTTTGCGCGCATCATCGCACGGATCTCACTGTAGGTCAGCGCGTAGTCTGCATTGCCCTCGATTGCCTGATCCACAACCTCTGATTTCTTTGCCAGGCATGGTCCGATAAATACCGTTACAGCCTCCGGATCTTTCGCCTTGATCATACGGGATACGCCGCACATCGGAGAGACTGTAGTGGATACCGCATCGCTCAGCTCCGGATAATGTTTTCTTACCATATTTACAAATCCCGGACAGCAGGATGTGACCTTCTTCTTTCCTTCCTGATAAGCTTCACGCCACTCTTCCGCCTCGCTCTTCGCTGTCAGGTCTCCGCCCAGTCCGACTTCCACAAACTCTGTAAATCCAAGCTCTTTCATGGCTTTTCTCCAGCTCGCCATGGTGATATCCGATCCGAACTGGCCTTCTGTTGCCGGTGCCAGCATCGCATACACATGCTTTCCTGCCTTGATCGCCTTGATGACATCCACGATCCATGTCTTGGAGCCGATCGCTCCGAACGGACAGCTGTGGATACATTTTCCGCACCGGATGCATTTTTCTTCATCGATCACGGAAATGCCGTACTCGTCATAGGAGATCGCATCCACCGGGCAGCTGAATTTGCACGGTCTCTGCAGATGCGCGATGGCATTGTACGGACAGGCCTCCGCACATTTGCCGCACTCTTTACATTTTGACGCATCGATGTGAGAACGATGACGTCCCGGCTCGATCGCGCCGAACTTGCAGGCATTGATACACGCCTTTCCGATACAGTTCTGGCAGTTTTCAGTCACCGTGTAACTGGAGATCGGACAGTCCTCACATGCCGAGCTGATGACCTGGATGATGTTTCCGTCATCTTTGATCCCCGGCGCTTTCCCCTCTGCGAGGCGTACACGCTGTCTGATGATTTCCCTCTCTTTATAAATACAGCAGCGGAACTGCGGTGTCGGTCCCGGGATCAATTTCATCGGGATCTCGTCCTTGCGCTCTTCCAGTTCTCCGTCAAATGCCAGCCGTGCCACTTCCTCCAAAACCGCATGTTTGATCTTGATTACATTAGCGTCTGCGTACCTCAAAATTTTTCCCTCCATGATTCTCATTGATTGTCATTTTCCCTGATGCCATACCCTCTGATGCCTTTATTTTTCCTGCCTTTAATGATACCATGTGAAAAATTTTTTGCCTAGTCATTTTATTAACAAACTGCTCTGTGTCGTGTATTATTTAAGGAACAATCCGTGTATCTTATTTTCCAAAATACGCTCTGATCTCCTGCATCTGTTTCCCCTGTTCCACATGGAAGGGACAGCGCGAATCGCAGTGCCCGCAGGAAATGCAGTCCTGTGCCGTCTTCTCCAGATTCATGTAATGGTCTTTCGCAAGCGCGTCCCCCGCCTGTGCCAGATCATAATATTTGTTGATCAGCCCCACGTCCAGCCCTGCCGGACACGGCTGGCAGTGATTGCAGTAGACGCAGACTCCTTCCGCATCGCTCCCGATCACAGAATAATCTTTTTCCTCCTCTAGTCTTCTCTCTTTTTATTTTTCCAGATCAGAAAATCGATCATATCCAGCAGTTTCTGTCTCCGGTGGAGCTCTTCGAGCATTTCCACTCTTCTTCTTTTCAGCATGAGCATCCTCTCCCGCTCTCCTCTGCTGTCTTCCGGAAATGTCAGATACCGCTTTATCTCTTCACAGGTAAACCCTGCTTCCGCAAGGGTACAGATCATCCCCAGTGTCCCGATGACCTCGTCCCCGTACCGTCGGACTCCGTCCTCATCCTCCGCTCCTTCGATCAGACCGCAGGATTCATACTTTTCCAGCTTCTCAACAGGCAGACAGAATCTTTCCCCCAGTTCCCGGATCGTCATACCTCTCCTTTCCGCCGCATCCACCGCATACGATGCCCCGCCTGCAGGTGCGGGACACTCCCGCGGCACACAGCCCTTTCACAAAAGAAATAAGTGCAGCCGGAGAATCTGCTTCTCCAACTGCACTTCTATTGTATCTGTCCACTGTTTTCAAGTCCAATACCTGTATTTTATGCACTCTCATACTCCGAAAGCATACATCTGAACTCCTCCAGGAATCTGCCCGCCGCTACGGAGAAAGGCTGGAACTTTTTCCAAACGAGAACAGAGGACAGTTCCAGCGCCGGATAGAGCGGCCTGAACACAAATTTCTCCCCCGGCATACAGTCCATGGCGCCTTCTATCGTCATAAAACAGATCTCCCCCTGATCCTCCATGATCTGCGCATTGGTAAAGATATTACAGGTGGCAAAAATATTCAGATGATCCAGCTCCTCTCCCAGCCAGCTTGTGATCTCTTTCTGGACCGACAGCCTGCTCGCTGTCATCAGCGGAACCCCTTCCAGATCCGCCTTTGTGATGCGGTTCTTCCCGGAGAGCGGATGGCCCTTCATCATATAGAGCCCCCATCTCTCCTTCATTGGCAGACGGATAAAATCGTACTTTTCAATATCGATCGGCTCCAGGAGCAGGCCGAAGTCACACAGCCCTTTGTCCAGACGCTCCTTAATATAATCCGAAGTATTACAGTATATCTCATACTGCACTTTCGGATAGCGCTCCCGGAAACGCTTCATCGCCCTCATAAGGAGTTTCGATGACTTCAGAGCTCCCTCACCCACGGAAATCTTTCCTCCCACCTCTGCAGGTTCCGCGAAATCACTTTCGATCCTGTCTACAAGCTCCGTCACTTCCTCTGCTCTGCGCCGGAGCATAACGCCCGCTTCTGTCAGCGTCAGATGCTTTCCTCTCTCGAAAAGTTTTGTTCCCAGTTCTTCCTCAAGCTGAGAGATCTGACGGCTCAGAGTCGGCTGAGTGATATGAAGATTCTCTGCCGCCCTGGATATGTTCTCTTCCCTGGCAACCGCAAGAAAATATTTCAGAACACGAATTTCCATATAATTCCCTCCAGGTCCGGATCAGTCCAGAGGCATGGTCCGGATAAATTCCAACAAATCTTCCAGACTGCCCATATAGTCCGTATGGATCGGAAGGTCTTTCTTATTCTCCATCGTATCCGTCACCAGGTAAGTCTTCACTCCCAGCTCACGGATCGCCAGGTCCTCCTCCACGTCATTGCCCACCATCAGGCACTCCGCCGGATCCAGTTTCAGCTCTTCCAGTATCGTCCGGAAATATTCCACATTTGGTTTGCAGTAACGCTGATCTTCATATGTAGTGATCAGTTCAAAGTCCTCTGCGTCCACCCCCGCCCAGCGGATCCGGTTCATTGTCGCGCATCTGGGGAATACCGGGTTGGTCGCAAGATACGTGTGAAGTCCTCTTCTCCTCGCCGTCTTCACGATCTGATCGGAGAAAGGCGACGGGGATGTCGCGCGTGCCGCCTGGTTAAAATCTCCGTCATAGAAACGGAGCGCGAGTTTCTCTGACTCCTCCGGGGATATGGGCATCAGCTCCTCCGTATAGCTCCAGAACGCTTCCCGATTGGTGCGGCTCCCGTCATTTTTCACCATCGCCTCATAGCCTTTCCAGACTGCTCCGATAAACTCTTTCGGGTCCACCTGAACCCCGGCCTCAATATAAGACTTTGCCAAAAGCGGCATATAAAATTTCACAAACTCATCCTGGTCCATGGGAAGGAGCGTCCCATCCAGGTCAAATAAGATATGTTTGATGCTCATGTGTCACCTCTGTATTTTTTTAGAATGTTTTTTATTTACTACTCTGCTGTTTTTCATAGAATAATCACAGGAAGTGCCAAAAGGAACGTTCCGGGATTGTAAGTGGTCGCCAAGGTCTCGGGCAAACCCGGGCTTTGGCTCATCACCGTTACAAAAAAAACAGCGTCCGCACAGAGATTTTCTCTCTGCGCCGACGCTGTTATTTTATCATATCTTTTTTACGATTTCCACCTGTTTTCCTTCAGGGCTTTCAGCGCTTTTTCATCTCATTCTCCTCATAATCCTTCAGCGACGCCAGCGCCTTCGGCGCCAGCGGAATGAGGGCGATCATATTGAACACCGTCATCAGCCCCACGCCCAGATCCCCAAGATCCCAGACAAACTGATATGCCGCAAGGCCTCCGACAAAGAGCATGACCAGCGCCAGCACTTTATACAGTGTCTGGGACAACCAGTTATCTCCGAAGAGATACGCAACATTCGGCCTCGCATAGAACAGGATCCCCAGAAAGGTGGAGAAACTGAACAGCCAGAGGATCACAGCGATAAAGATCACCCCGAACTCTCCCAGGTGGTACTGCATGGCAGTCTGGAGAAGATCCATCCCCTCCAGCCCCTGTGTCATGGACTGAGGAGTCAGCAGCATGATCATGGCAGAGCAGCTGCAGATCACCAGGGTATCGATAAACACTCCCAGCGCCTGGAGCAGCCCCTCCTTCGCCGGATGGCTGATATCCGCCGCGGCCGCTGCGCAGGGCGCGGAGCCGGAGCCCGCCTCATTGGAGAAGAGACCTCTCTTCGCCCCGTTCATGATCACGGCACCGATGCCGCCTCCCACAACCTGGCGGAATCCAAACGCCTCTGCGAAGATCCGCTCAAAGACTGCCGGGAGCTGTCCTGCATTTTTCACGATGATGAAGATCGTGATAAAAAAGTAGCACGCCGCCATGATCGGCACTATGATATCCAGCACTCTCACCGTCGCATTTTTCCTGAGCACGATCACCGCCGCGATGATCACCAGCACGATCGTCGAGTAGATCGGAGGCACATGGAACGCATTCTCAAAAGAGGATGAGATCGAGTTCCCGATCACCTGGCTGATACCGCACCAGCAGATCAGACCGGACAGGGCGAACAGCACTGCCACCACCGAGTGTTTCCGTGTACTGCCCTTCTTGATGAACAGGTGATGGATGTAGTACGCCGGCCCTCCCCGGTATCCGCCGTACAGCGGATCTTTTTCCTTATAGATCTGAGCCAGTGTGGCCTCGATGAACGCGGTGGACGATCCCACCAGCGCGATCACCCACATCCAGAACACAGCTCCCGCCCCTCCGGCGGAGATGGCGGCGACCACGCCGACCAGGTTTCCCATCCCCACACGGCAGGCCGTGGAGACGATCAGCGCCTGCACGCCGGATATCCCCTCTCTGTCCGTCTTCTTATTATTCTCAAGGGTGACCTTGATCATCTCCGGGAACAGCCGGAACGGAAGGAATCTGGTCCTTATCGTAAAGTAGATCCCCGCAGGCACCAGGATCAGCACCAGGAGGGAAAGCCCCAGAGTGCTCCCGCCCGGCAGGGGGATCTGGATGATATCCCCCCAGAGTAAATTGTATACAGCACGAAAGATTTCCATTTTTTTCCTCTCATTTTCTTTTGATCTCAGACACAGCACTCCTCCGGCACAGATCCGTTCTTCGGTCTTTGCGCCGTAAAAACTGCTGCCTGTCCAGTATATAACAAAAACAGGAGGATGTAAAACAATTTATTGCTTTAAAGCATTTATCTGTCAAAGTCACAGCATCAGCGCTTCAAACGTCCCTTTCTCCCTGTCGAAGAAATACACTTTGTTCGAGAGCATCTCCTCTTTCGGGAATACCCGGTTTGTCTCTTTCAGGCTTTTCAGTATCTCCCTCGGCGGATACACTCCACGGCAGTGGGTCCTCGCCTCATGGATACTCGTAAACACCACATAATAGCTGTCGCCGTACAGCTCTGCGATCTTCTCTTTTACCCCTGTATAGAACATGGCGATCGCACCGTTTGTCATCCTTGTCGTGGTCACCGTCGGAATCGCCCATTTGTCCAGCGATGTGATCGGACTGTGAAACGACATGAACGCCCCTCTCTCAAAGGGCGGGCTGATGCACTCAAAGGGTGACAGATACATGCGGGGCTGCGCCATGCTGTATGTGTTGAGCATCGCGTCATCCAGCGCTTCTTCTCCCGTTATCCCCCATTCTTTCAGCATTTCTTTTGGGATCTTTGCGCTGTCGATCCCCCTTTCATCCTCCCGAATCAGAACATAGAGCACCAGTGCCATATCAGCAAATCTCCGGTAAACATACCGCCCGGCTTCCCAGGCGAAGTTGTTGTAACTAAGGGGGCGCAGGAAGAGCCTTTCCTTCACTGTTTCATAATCATCCAGCTTATCCAGTATCCCGATCTCTTCACAATTACAGTATTCCAGATTTTCATACACCGCCTCTTTGACGATATCCCATCCAAACCTCCGGTAGTCCTCATACAGCTTCTCTGCCGAAAAACGGCAGAATGTCTGTACGTCTCCCTCCCCGTCTTTTTCAAGGACCGCAAAGTCCCCCTGGAGCCGGTCAGAATCCTGTTGATAATAACGGATATTGGTGTCACGGATAAAACGGGCGTCCTCCTCCTTTACAGCCGTAAACCCTTTGGGATAAAAACGATAACGTATCTCACCCTTCCCGTTTCCAAAACTTTTCTCATTTCTGCGAAAAAATGCGTCGAACTGAGAACAGAACTCCCTGTAGCCTAATTCATTTCCCATAGCTTCGTCCTTTCCTGCCGGGCATCTGCGAAAGAGGAGCATCTGGCGCCATCAGAAAACGGGGTCCCGGCAAATCATATTTTCTTTTTTGCAAATTTGTTTACCAATCCGGAAGCTTTCCCGAAACGGGACAGATTCAAGATATAGAAATAAAAGAAGCATATCCCTGTCAAGAAATAAAACAGATATGCAGATCATGGAACAATATGTCCCACCTGAAAACGGCTCCTCATTGGGCAGCACCATTTTCTGTGGCTTCTACTTTATCTTTTTTCCGGGAAATCGTCAACAAAAAGCCCATTAAAAAACTGCACAAAATTCAAGTTCAAATTTTGTGCAGTAATGTCAACATACGAAGAGGGATCAAAAATCCGCTTCCATATTTCGCGTACGGTTTCCATCAGATATCGACACTGGCTTTGTGTCAAATCTTGTCGCGATCATATGTATGATGTACGGAATCAGGATCACCGGGATCGCCAGGTAGGCGATGGCACTGTACGCCTTCTGGATCAGGGTCAGAAGCCCGAACTGCGCAATCGCGAAGTCAACGGCACAGCAGATCAGAGCCGCAACAATTTCTTTTTTTGAGATTTTAAATTCTTTCTTATATGCATTATTTTCTTTCTCTCCCGCAGTTTCTTCTTTCCCATTATCGCACTCTTGCGTTTCCCGCTTCCCCGTCTCGCCGCAGACACGCTTCACCATTGCCGCCACCATATTGACAGCAGTGGAGACAGCCCCCAGGATGATCAGGATCGAGATCAGTGGGGTCATAAAGGACGCTCCCACACCGTTCTGTACCATAAAGAGTGTGGGGACGCTCTGCTGCGCCGCCTCCGGATTCGTATACACCGTCATCAGGCCCAGGACTACCATGACCATCATAAGGGAGTTGACCACGAACCCTGCACCCATACTCTTCACAGCATCCCCCGGCTTCTCAAAAGACCTGGCATGCTGGACAAACACCGCGATGTTGGAGAGCTGGAAAGTTCCGTACAGGAAGGCAGAGTACAGCGCTTCTCCCAGGGGAAGCTCCGCTGCGGTCATACTCGCAGCCGCGTCTGTGATCCCGGAAAAGTTCGAGATGATATTCGGGATGTAGACGATCAGCAGCCCGGCAATGATGCAGACGGACAGGACAGACGCCACCCGACGTACCAGATCCGTGCCAAAGATCGCCACAACAAAAATGAACACACCGATCAGGAACGTACACAGCAGATAGGGCAGCCCGGTCAGTTCACTCAACGTCGCTCCGCCCGTCGCAAAAGCCACCGCCGGTGCCACGCACATCACGCAGACGTACAGCACCTCAAACAGATTGGAAAAGACCGGCGCAAACCTTCCGTAAAATGCATTGTTGTAGGAACGGTAATCATAAACTTCATGTTTTCTGGCGAACCTCAGGCTGTAAGCAAAAAACACCGTATTATACAGCATTGCCGCCACCGGCATGAAAAGGCACCATACACCGTATCTCACAAAATAGCTGTAGATCTGCGCACCGGAAGCAAAGCCCCCTCCGAAATGTGTCGTAAACCATACAAAGGACACTCCCAGTATGACCGCCCCTGTCTTTGTTGTCCTGTTTTTATTCTTCATCATCTCTCCCTGCTCTTTCTTTCAATCTTTTCATTGCTTCTTCCAGCATTTTTCTCGTCACTTTATATGGATAATGCGCCACGTCCGACATATCCGGGATGCGCTCCATGCATTCCTCCCACTGCTCCTCCGAAATCTCAATATCTTCCAGGGAGGTCGGAAGACCGATGGCCCGGTTCAGTCTGTAGATCTTCTCGAACTCATCCTCCTGCCGGTCCACGAGCAGGGCAAGAAGAACGCCGAATCCTACCACCTCACCGTGAAGGTGCCTCTCCTCGATCACCGGATAGGATGTCAGAGCATAGAAAACGGCATGTGCCAGTCCACTGTTATAATCCGGCGTAAAATCCTTTGTCAGAAAGATCGAGGCAATCCCTGTCGTAACAACGATGGCCAGGACCACCTGTTCCACATCATAGGTGCAGAGTCCTTTTTTGTGGTCCTCATATGCTTTCGGCCCATAGTCCAGAAGAGGATCGCAGCACATCCGGCTGACCGCCACCCCCAGTGCCGTGAAATGTTCCAGCCTCTCATCCCTCGAAGAGATCATTGCTTCGTAATATTTGGCATAGGTGTCGCCGATCCCCGCCCACATATACTGGTGCGGAGCCTTTGCAATGATCTCTGTGTCGATAAAAGAATGCATGACCGGCCTCACAAAGAAGTGAGGTTTCAAAAATGTCCCGTCCTCGTTGTACATGATCGATACAGAAGTACACGCTGAACAGTTGGACGCGATCGTCGGAAACGCAAAGACAGGCTTGTCGTCTGTGATGCACAGACATTTCACCGTGTCCAGCGCCTTGCCTCCGCCCACACCGAACACCATGTCAGCCTCCCGGTACAGGGGCATCTCACGGAGCTTTTCCACCGCGGCATATGTACAGTTTTCCCCGTAGATCTCTTTCCCTATGATCTCAAGATCCGTCTTTCCCACATAGGATGCGATCTTGTCATACGCGGCTTCAAGAGCTTTCCTCCCACCGATCACAAGCACTTTCTTTCCATAGGATTCACACACCGGTCCGATCTTGTCGTAGATCTTATCTCCGATCGAATAGTTCGGAAGATGTACCTCATAATTTTCAAGTTTCATAATGCTCTCTCCTTTCATCTGCGGGACCTGTGTTTCCTTGTCTTTTCCGGCATTTTCCTCTCGCAGGAGAGGGCTTTGACTTTCCTATAGAAGAACAAAGCGGGCAGGCCCGGAGGACTTTCCTGATCAAATAAAAAAACTCCTGTCCCTTACAATACTATTGCAGGGACAAGAGTGTTCATTCAATAAAAACTCCTGCGGTGCCACCCGGCTTGATGCAGATATCCACATCCTCTCATGCATACTATCATATGCTTTCTTTGATAACGGAGTCAGCTCTCCGGCTCGCCTACTTGATCTTTCAACTCGCCCTCAGAAGCCCATTCGCCTCAGTTCCGTCATACCGCAATCCCACCGCCTGCGGCTCTCTGTGAAGCATCTGCTGAAGTTACTTGCTCTTCCTCATCGGTCTGCTAACACTTTACCACTGAGAATCAATAATGTCAATGTTTTTGTTGATATCCTTCAGTCAAAAATCATTGCGCACAGAAAGATTTTTTGTTATAAAAAGAACAGCTGAATTTTATAAAAACACTGAAACAGGAGGCACTCTGCGCCGTCTCTGTAAGCAAAAAGAAATAGGATCAAATCAAAAGAAAGGAATCACTTCAGATGAACCAGACACAGACAAACCAGAACCCGCTGGGATATAAAAGCATCCCCACTCTGCTGAGAAACTTTGCGATCCCAAGTATTATCGCAACTCTGGTAAGTTCGCTTTATAACATTGTAGACCAGGTTTTCATCGGACAAGGCGTCGGCTATCTCGGCAACTCTGCAACCAACGTCTCCTATCCGCTGACGACGATCTGTCTCGCCCTCTCTCTGCTCATCGGCATCGGGAGTGCTTCCCGTTTCTCTCTCTGTCTGGGCGCAGGAGAACAGGAAGAAGCCGAAAAAGTTGTCGGAAACAGCATCTGCATGATGCTGTTTTCCGGCATCCTCTACGCGGTCCTCATAGAGATCTTCCTGTATCCTATGCTGACCGCCTTCGGGGCAACCGCGGAAAACATGTCCTATGCAGCAACCTATTCACGGATCATCGCCCTGGGTATGCCCTTTCAGATCGTCACCACCAGCATGAGCAGCCTGATCCGCGCGGACGGAAGCCCGAAATATTCCATGACCTGTATGCTCATCGGAGCCATCCTCAACACCATCCTTGACCCGGTCTTCATCTTCCTGTTTGACCTGGGAGTTGCGGGAGCCGCATGGGCGACGATCATCGGACAGTTCTTCTCTTTCCTGGCTGCCATCGCTTACATCCGCAGGTTCAAAAGTGTGCAGCTGAAACGAAAAGATCTGCGTCTCAGCGTGAAAGAAAGCCTTCAGACCGCCTCCCTCGGGATGAGCAACAGTCTGAACCAGGTAGCGATCGCCCTGGTCCAGATCGTGATGAATAATTCTCTGACCTATTACGGTGCTATGACTGTCTATGGAGAGGATATCCCCCTTGCATCATGTGGGATCGTGATGAAGACGAACGCCATCCTGCTCTCTTTCTTCATCGGGCTCTCCCAGGGCTCCCAGCCGATCATCGGCTTTAACTACGGTGCGAAACAGTACCCCCGGGTGCGGAAGACCTATCAGCTTGCCATCACGTGCAGTTTTGTCATCTCCACGATCGGATTTATCCTGTTTCAGTTTTTCCCGCATCAGATCATATCGCTGTTTGGAAAAGGGGACGCACTCTACTTCGAATTCGCCATCCATTTCATGAGGACCTTCCTCTTTATGGTCATTGTAAACGGAGTCCAGCTCATCTCTTCCAATTTCTTCTCGGCGATCGGAAAACCTGTGAAGGGACTGCTCCTCTCCATGACAAGGCAGGTCTTCTTTCTGATCCCCCTGATACTGATCCTGCCCCTGTTCTTCGGGATCGACGGCGTTCTGTATGCAGGGCCGATCGCAGACGGGGTGGCATTTCTTGTCTCCGTGATCCTTGTCTCGCTGGAAATGAAGAAAATGAAGTCATTGGAAAAAGCGCAGAGCTGATCCCTCAGGATCTTCCCTGTACAGATCCACTTTCCGGATCCGGCTGTCGTCATATGTTTTGTAATAGTACGTCCCGGTCCGAGTATTCACGCAGCAGGAGTAGGTCGTTATATCGTACGTCCCCGCTTCGGTGACCACGGCGCCCCGCACCATCGCCACACCGTCCAGGATGTGGAAGAACTGGGACACGTTCGAATCCTCATCTTCCGGCGAGACCGAATTCCACCTCAGGAATGCCGCCCGCACAAACCGGGATGCTGAAGACGCGTCTCCCGGAAGTCCCACAGCGCCCATCCCCTGTGAATAGCCTTTCAGCTCCAGTCTGTCTGAGAAACGGTTCTCCGGATTCCGGGCACTTAAGTTCAGGTAATTGTTCATATTTATTTTGTGGTATTCGAACGGCGGGTTATTGGTCAGCACGCCAAAAGGATTCTCATGGATCTTAAGCCCTTCCCGGACCGCCTCGAGGACCAGACACCTCTCCTTGTCTGCCAGCATCCAGTGGAGCGGAGCCGGCGGCATCTGCGGTAGAAACGCAATATCAACGATCTTTATCTTTCTCAGAGACACTTCCGCCTCCGCAACGGATGCATATTTTCCCAGGATCCACGCAATGATCTCAAAGGATGCGATCTCGATCCCTTCCCCGCTCACTTCCCGGTAGTATGCGTTTCCCGGGAAATTGAGCCCTGCCATGCACAGTCCTTTTTCATTGACCGCCTCCGCGTACAGAGGAAAACTGTCATTCGCAGACGCCATACCGATCATGGCGTAATGATGGGCTTCCCTTCCCGCCCTCCGGAATTCCAGGGGGAAATTTCTCGGAGCGACCACGACCTGCTCCCCAAAAGAACAGTCAAGGTCAAGGTTTCTTCCGAAATAAAAATCTTTATTTTGATAAGTTATGCAAGTGCACATAGTAGACCTCCCAGTTTTTTTCTATCCTTATAGTATCGCACGTTCCTCCCCTTCTATTCTCTGAGAACTCGTTAGCAGATCCTGAATCGGTCAGACAAAGGTCACTTCAGTTTTTCCACATCTTCAAGATAAATGGAAACCTCTCCGCATTTTGGACAGATGGCAACGTTTTCTTTTTTAATCCTTATAACTCAAGAATTTCCGGATGCCTCCGCACCCTATTTCTCGTCACACACCTGGAAGATATAAAACTTCAGATAATATGAATCCCCCGCGCCCCACAGGATCGGATGATCCGGCGCCTGGGTCCTGAACTCCACCTGCCTAAGCCGCTTGTGCACGTTCCGCGCCGCCTGTCCCACGGTCTGGGTAAAGAGTTCCTGGTCCATAAAATGGGAGCAGGAGCAGGTCGCCAGATATCCGCCGTCCTTCACCAGCTTCATCCCCCTCAGGTTGATCTCCCGGTAGCCTTTCACCGCCTTCTTAATGGAGCTTCTCGACTTCGTGAACGCAGGCGGATCCAGGATCACCACATCGTACTTCTCCCCCTGTTTTTCCAATCTCGGAAGAAGGTCGAACACATCCTCACAGACGAATTCCACCCGGTCCTCAAGCCCATTGAGCGCCGCGTTCTCCCTCGCCTGCGCCACTCCCAGCTCGGAGGCATCCACACCGGTCACATGGGACGCTCCTGCGATCCCTGCATTCAGGGCAAAAGAACCGGTGTGAGTAAAACAGTCAAGGACCCTGGCACCACGGCACAGTTTTGCCACGGCACGGCGGTTATATTTCTGATCCAGGAAGAACCCTGTCTTCTGTCCGTCCTTTACATCTACATAGTAGCGGACGCCGTTTTCATTGATCTCCACCTTCGTGTCAAATGGTTCGCCAATAAAACCTTTGTAACGCTCCATCCCTTCCTGTTCCCGGACCTTGGCATCGCTCCGCTCATAAACGCCGCGGATGCGGATGCCGTCCTCCTCCATCAGTTCCTTTAATATGCTGACGATCCGTTCCTTGAACCGGTCGATCCCCAGAGCCAGCGATTCCACCACCAGCACATCCTCAAACTTGTCCACCACAATCCCCGGCAGGAAATCTGCCTCCCCGAAGATCACACGGCAGCTTGAAATGTCATCCATGACCCTTTTCCTGTATTCCCACGCATTCTTCACACGCATCCGCAGAAACGCATCGTCCACTTCTGTATCCCGTTCCCTCGTCATCATGCGGACGGTCAGCTTCGAATTCCGGTTGATAAAGCCCTTTCCCAGCGGATACCCGTCAAAATCGTGAACCAGCACGATATCCCCGTCCTCGAAACTTCCCATGATGCTCTCTACTTCATTATCATAAATCCAGGGACCTCCCTGCTTAAGCGTACGCCCTGCTCCTTTTTTCAACGTCACAACTGCATTTGACATATCCGTACTCCTCCTTCAGTATATTTCTCATATCCTATGTGGAGATATCATACCACAGTTTGCCCCTCCCGGAACACCCCGGAACACATTTCTGTTTTTCAAAATCACAGTTCACGCCATACAGAATCATTTTTGACTTCTCCCCGTCCCCGTTATATAATATGGAAGGGCAGTCTGCCCAAAAAACAAAAATGAAGGTAGGACACTATGAATAAAACATCAACAAAAACCAAAACAGCAAACACAGCCGTAAAAACCACAAAATCCAAGACCGCAGCACCGCGTGCAAAAAGAACGCAGCCGGAAATTTCATTTTATCTCCAGTATGGAGACCGGGAATACAGCTTTGCAGAAATAAAACAGCTGGTCCTGGATAAATGTGAAGCAGAGGAAATGGATCCGGCAGATCTTCGGATTTATGTAAAACCGGGAGATGATAAAGCATACTATATCTGTGCCGGCGGAAGCAGTTCCATCGCCTTATGAAAAAACAGCCCGTGATCGATAAGATGCTGATCCGCGGCGCCCGGGTCCACAACCTGAAAAACATCGATGTAGACATTCCTCTGGGGAAGATCGTCGGCATCGCCGGCGTATCCGGCTCCGGCAAATCTTCCCTATCCCTGGGTGTCCTCTACGCGGAAGGTTCCCGACGGTATCTGGACGCTCTCTCCACCTACACCCGGAGGCGAATGACCCAGGCGGCAAAAGCTGATGTGGATGAAGTGCTGTATGTGCCTGCTGCCCTCGCCCTGCACCAGAGGCCGGGTGTTCCCGGCATCCGCAGCACCTTCGGAACAGGAACGGAGCTTCTGAACAGTCTCCGCCTCATGTTTTCAAGGCTCGCCAGCCACCGATGCCCCAACGGGCACGATCTGCCGCCCACTCTTGCCGTTGCCGCCGGACAGGAACTCGTCTGCCCCGAATGTGGTGCGCGCTTCTATGCTCCCTCTGCGGAAGAACTCGCTTTCAACAGCCAGGGTGCCTGCCGTACCTGCAACGGGACCGGGACTGTGCGCACAGTGGACCGCTCCACGCTCGTCCCGGATGACTCTCTCACCATCGACGAAGGCGCTGTCGCCCCCTGGAACTCCCTGATGTGGTCTCTGATGACAGACGTCTGCCGGGAGATGGGAGTGCGCACCGACGTGCCGTTCCGTGATCTGACGGACCGGGAAAAAGAGATCGTGTATAACGGTCCTGCTGAGAAAAAGCACATTTTATATAAAGCCAAAAAGTCTAACCAGGCAGGCGAACTTGACTTCACTTACTATAATGCCGTCTATACTGTGGAAAATGCCCTTTCAAAAGTCAAGGATGAGAAAGGCATGAAACGGGTAGAAAAGTTTCTGAAAGAAGAGGTCTGCCCGGACTGCGGCGGTTCCCGTCTGTCCGAAGCCGCAAGGTCCCCGAAACTGCGCGGCATCTCACTGGATGAAGCCTGCAGGATGACCCTTAACGATCTCATGGGATGGGTGGATGGGATCCCTTCCTCCCTCCCGGAAGAGATGCGCCCCATGGCAGAGAGCATCTGCGACTCCTTCCGCACTGTGGCAAAAAGACTCCTGGATCTGGGACTTGGTTATCTGACACTGGACCGCGGCTCCTCCACCCTGTCCACCGGCGAGCGCCAGCGGATGCAGCTTGCCCACGCCGTGCGGAACCGCACCACAGGCGTCCTCTACGTCCTGGATGAGCCCTCCATCGGGCTCCATCCTTCTAATATCGTGGGATTAAACGGCGTCATGCATGACTTGATCGCGGATGGCAACTCCGTGATCCTGGTGGATCACGACACCCAGATCCTTGCGGAATCAGACTGGATCATCGAAATGGGGCCCGGCGCCGGAGCAGACGGCGGACAGGTGATCGCCCAGGGAACGGTTCCCGCGATCTCTCAGGATCCCGGTTCAAAGATCGGACCGTTCCTCGCCGGTACGGCAAAGGTACAGGAAAGAAAACAGGCGGCGCCGGAAGAGATGTTCGCCCAGGGCAGGATCCATCTCTCCACCGGTCCGATCCATACAGTAAAGGCGCTGGATGTTGAAATACCCAGGGGAAGACTTACCGCAGTGACCGGTGTATCCGGTTCCGGCAAGACCACCCTGATCCTGGAGAGCCTGATCCCCGGACTGGAAGCAAAGATCCGGGGAAAGAAACTGCCGGATCATGTACTTTCCGTGGATGCAGACGGGATCGGTCAGGTGAAGCTCATCGACGCCACCCCCATCGGAATCAACGTCCGCTCCACCGTTGCCACCTATGCCAACGTCCACGACGAGCTGAGGAAGATCTTTGCCCGGACAGCGGACGCAAAAGAACTGGGACTCAAAGCAGGAGATTTCTCCTACAACACCGGAAAGCTGCGCTGCCCCGTCTGCGACGGGACCGGGGTGATCGATCTGGACGTTCAGTTTCTGCCGGACGTGAAGATCACGTGTCCGGACTGCCGCGCCTCTCGTTATTCAAAAGACGCTTTGAAAATAAAATACACGAATAAGAAAGAAAAAGATGGACAGCCCTATTCTCTTCCTGAGCTGATGGCAATGGATGTGAACACAGCGCTGAAAGCCTGTGCCAGCTTAAAGACAGTCCGCCAGAGACTGCAGGTACTCCAGGATCTGGGGCTTGGATACCTTACCCTGGGGGAAGAGACGCCCAGCCTCTCCGGGGGCGAAGCACAGCGCCTGAAACTGGCCAGCGAGATGGGAAAGGCCCAGTCCGACTCTGTGTTCGTTTTCGATGAACCTACCATCGGACTGCACCCTCTGGATGTGCGCACCCTCATCGGCGTGTTCCAGACTCTCATCGAGAATGGCGCCACTGTGATCGTGATCGAACATGATCTGGACGTGATCCGAAGCGCAGATCACATCATCGACATGGGGCCGGGCGGCGGTGAAGCCGGCGGCAGGATCGTGGCGGCGGGAACGCCGGAGGAAGTGAAACATAATAAAGAAAGCATAACCGGGAGATATCTGTAGAAGAGATTTTATCCCACTATGTTGCCCATTTTTTAAGACCGGTGCCGCCCCAAGAGCAGCACCGGTCTTTCTTTAAAAAGGATTCCTTTCTCCGTCTCTCAGCCCAGGATTTCCCTTACATAATCCGCGATCTTCTCATCCCTGCAGTGCGCAAAAAACAGCTCTGAGAAATTTTCTCCCTGCACGGCGCCCTTCACCAGCTCAGGATCCAGATCTTTCAGTATGTCGAGCAGATCTCTGAAGGCTGCCTCTCTCACCCCGTCAAGGATCTGCTTGTTCCTCTTTTCGGGAACAGCCCGCTCCCTCGGATAGCCCTGTCCGCTTTCTTCGCAGAACAGCTTCTCAAAAATGTATTCCAGATTCAGATCTCCGCCCCATCCGTATCCTTTTGCAAACGGGATAGCGATGGCATTTCCGTCATTGATCTGCGCAAAAGTATATGCATCCAGCGGATCTTCCACGTGCCCGCAGATCACACCGGGGAAGGAGTTGCACGCCAGCATGGCGCCCTCGCCGGTACCGCAGCCCGTGATCACATAATCCGCGGCATGGGAGTTCAACAGAAGAGCCGCCAGGATCCCCGCCTGCACGTAGGTCAGCTGCGCCTCGTCATCCGCGGAATACATCCCGTAATTATCCACCTCATATCCCATGGGCTCCACCACTTTTTTCAGAGCCTTTTCAATTTCTTTATTCTTATTTCCCTGACTGTTTTCATTGATTAATGCAATTCTCATGATTCAGATTCACCTCACACAATATTTCATTTTTATCCCGGCTGTTTTCCGATGTAAGCCAGGATTCCGCCATCAACATATAAGATCTGCCCGTTCACAAAGTCAGATGCTTCCGACGCCAGGAACACGGCCGGTCCCATCAGATCTTCCGGCGTTCCCCACCGCTCGGCGGGAGTCTTGCTTATGATAAACTGGTCAAACGGATGCCTGGACCCGTCCGGCTGGCATTCGCGCAGGGGCGCGGTCTGGGGAGTCGCTATATATCCGGGGCCGATGCCGTTACACTGGATATTGTACGCCCCATACTCAGAAGCAATGTTCCTGGTGAGCATCTTCAGCCCGCCTTTTGCCGCCGCGTATGCAGATACCGTCTCCCTTCCCAGCTCGCTCATCATAGAACAGATATTGATGATCTTGCCTTTCCTTCTCTTTATCATGCCGGGAAGCACTGCTTTTGACATGATAAACGCTGAGTTCAGGTCGATATCAACAACCTTTCGGAACTCTTCCACATCCATTTCCAGCATGGGGATCCTTCTGATGATCCCCGCATTATTGACAAGGATATCGATCTCTCCCATCTTCTCTGAGATATCGGCGACCATCTCTCTGACCTGTTCCTCATCCGTAACGTCACAAATGTACCCTTTTGCGTCGATCCCCTTCTCCGCATAATTTTTCAGAGCCGTCTCCATATGCTCACGGCTCCTGCAGTTGAAAGCGATCTTTGCTCCCGCCTGGGCAAACGCTTCAGCGATCGCAAAGCCGATCCCATAAGCCGCTCCTGTGACCAGAGCAACCTTATTCTCCAACGAAAATCTGTCCTTTATCTCCATTTTCCGCTTTTCCCCTTCCTGAATTTCTTTTTACCACATAGCGTTTTCCCCGGAACGGGATCCGCACTTCCACATCTCCCATCTCCTCCGGGATATGAGGTTCGAACCGGAATCCGCCTGGCACACCGGGATCCGGTATCACTCCTGCGATGTCCTCGATCAGCACCGGGATCGGTGCGCTCGCCCAGGGATGACACAGACTGGTGTTCCACTTCTGGTCTTTCCCCCATGCCTCCCAGCATGCAGTTGCCCCCTCCCGGAGCATGTTGACCCATCCGTGTTCGCTTTCATTGATGATAGTGTGGTAAACATCTTTATATCTTCCGATACGTGCCAGTGCTTTTAGATAGAAATAGCTGACCATAACGCCGCAGCACAACCCTTTCTCCACAAGAAAATCCGCGATCCTCTCTTCCGTCCCCTCCGGGCATAACCCGTAATAGAGGGGATAGATGTTCGAATGAAGGGCGCTGTGGGTGCCGCCGGGCCTGTCTGTAAAAATTCCTGTCTCTTCCGAATAAAAGGTCCTGATATAAGCTCTCTTCAGCGCTTCCGGATCATAACTGCACGGCACTCCTAAGATCTCTTCGATCTCGGACACCATCTTTACCGCACCGATATACAATGCATTTATCACATTATGACAGCCCGGCGCCACCACCGGACGGCTCAGTTCGAAATCATATCCATCCCTTAAATTCTCCGGCCAGTCCACCAGATTCCACTTGTCCGCCACCTGCACAAGAAGCCCGTCCTCCCGCGCATACTTCCGGAAATGTTCGATGATCCCTCTGGCTGTGGGATAATAGCTGCCCAGGAACTCCCTGTCTCCGGTAAACTCGTAATCCGTCAGCAGAAGCCGTGGCCACATCAATGAGAAATCAGCGATCTCCTGCATCAGAGATCCCGGCGCCACTGCCATCAGTCCCGGACAGATTCCGGCCGTCCGGGCGAACTGGTCCACACATTTCCTCAGCATCTCCACCGAGCCGGTGAGCCAGACCTGGGCGCGGGAAGTTACGACTGCGTCTCCCAGATACTGTCCCTTCTCCCTTGTGGGGCAGTCCAGATAGCCTTCCTGGGTCCCGTATTTCACTCCGTTTTTGCACAGTCCAAAGATCTGATCCACAGTTTTCTGATCGGACCGGAATGTACAGAGGGACTCATCCATGGGATAATGGCGTACCACGGCGCGGATCTGCCGGATCGTCGTTTCCTCTCCACAGAGGATCTGTCCATACCGGAACCCTTTGTAATCATAGGGCTCCAGCCGGTTTACGCCCTTTCGGAGGGTCCAGGTCTCTTCATATCTGCAGCCGCACCGCATGTCATACCGGACCTCACCTTCTTTAGTCAGCTCTTCCCCGCAGCGGATGACCACGCGGGCGCCATCCTCAGAAGACAGCGCTTCCAGCTCCAGGGCTCCTGTGATCTCCTGCCCCATATCGACGAACCAGCCATCCCCGGTACGCCGGATCTCTTCCGGCTCCATCTCTACCGGCTTATAATCTTCAGCATGGAGTGGATTCAGAATACATCACATGGCTGGATATCAGTCCACGGCCTACGGATACGAGGACCTTGATCCCATTCCTGAAAGATATG
>NZ_JACJLR010000181.1 GCF_016902345.1 Mediterraneibacter glycyrrhizinilyticus
CTGGATTCCTCTATGTCCTTTAAGGCAATCGCAAGGGAACTCGGCAAAGACTGTACTACCATATCCAAAGAGATCCGTAACCATCTGGTATTTAAAAAATCCGGCGCTTGCCTTTCAATACGGGACAGAAGCGTTGGAAAAGTTCGGGCTCAGGAAAATCCCTGCTGATGAGATTATCCTGAGCCCAGAACTCTTAAAATAAAATTTTCCGCAGCCGGATATCTATCAGAGGGCAGCTCCATA
>NZ_JACJLR010000182.1 GCF_016902345.1 Mediterraneibacter glycyrrhizinilyticus
GGTTTTAGAAAAGCACCGGAATGCGTTTGGAGATACATTGGAGGCGGTGACTGCCGACAGCGGCTACTGCAGTGAGAAGAACCTGCTGTATCTGAAAGAGAATGAGATCCGGAGCTATATCAAACTTCAAGACCATGAGAAACGAAAGACACGGGCATACAAAGAGGACATCGGGAAGCATTCCAACATGACATACGCTGTCTTTGAAGATGAGCATTATTACATCTGCCATGATGGAAG
>NZ_JACJLR010000183.1 GCF_016902345.1 Mediterraneibacter glycyrrhizinilyticus
TGCTCTCATTGGGCAGATTAAAGTGCTCATTGTACGCTGCGCTTCCACTGTCATGGTTTCCGATCGTCGTCACACTTGCAAGGGAGGAGAACGCATCGTTCAGGTAGCCTGCGTACTGTCCTTCGTTATTTGCTGTATTTACCTGGTCTCCGGCGGAGAAGAGGAAATCAACTCCCATGTCATTCTGGATCGTGTCAAGTGTCGTATTCCATCCCTCGATATCCGTCTCTGTCGTTC
>NZ_JACJLR010000184.1 GCF_016902345.1 Mediterraneibacter glycyrrhizinilyticus
GGCATGGACGGACAACAATCCGTCGGGCCAACCCAATCAGCAGGGCAGTGCTGTTAAGAGCTGGTTTCACCAGTGATCAGAGTTCAAAAGAGATTTTGAGTTCTGATGGCTGATGAAAAGTCAGTCAGAGATGTACCTTGAAAACTGCATACAGAGAAAATCAATTGATAAGTAAGAAATATCTTATAAATCAAGACATCCGAGGTAATGTTATTAACAACATTAACAATTATCCAG
>NZ_JACJLR010000185.1 GCF_016902345.1 Mediterraneibacter glycyrrhizinilyticus
CTTTCCATAGATCACTTGGCATCCTAATGGATGCCTTGATGGCAAGCCTTCAGGAAATCTTAAAACTCAGCGATGAGCAATTGACAGCTTTTACTGCTGATTTTGAAGCGAGACTGCCGAAATATCTGCGTAACGCACTCCATCCAGAGGCTATAGGGGCATAAATCACTATTTTGTCAGCTGAAATATTGAATTTTCAAGGAGCGAAGCCCATTTCAGGTATGGGAAGTCTTAGT
>NZ_JACJLR010000186.1 GCF_016902345.1 Mediterraneibacter glycyrrhizinilyticus
GGCACGCCGCCAGCGTTCATCCTGAGCCAGGATCAAACTCTCGTTAAAAGTGTTTGTTCTGTTCAAGAATCACTACTAGCAATTCTATCCCTTTACTGTTGTTTGGTTCGTATGAACCGTTCTTAGAAATTTTCTCTTTAAAGAAATTTTCAAGGGTTGTTGTCTATTGTTCAGTTATCAAGGTTCCTGTCGTTCTTTCTTTGCGACAGCTTTGATATTTTATCAAATCTCTTTC
>NZ_JACJLR010000187.1 GCF_016902345.1 Mediterraneibacter glycyrrhizinilyticus
ACTGGCAATGCGCCGTTGGCTATAACCATCCAGCAGCATATGTAAAATTTGTTTTTCTTTGGACATTTGATCGTCCTCCTCTCAAAGTATTACGGATTCATCCGTTAGGATGATTGTATTGCTTCAAGAGGTGGCTCTCAACAGCGGATTGCCCTTATAATTCAGGTGGCTCTATCGTTCGGAATGGATGGCTCTCTGTAACGGATTGAATGGCTCTGAAGCCACGGAATACTCA
>NZ_JACJLR010000188.1 GCF_016902345.1 Mediterraneibacter glycyrrhizinilyticus
TACTCACTATAGGGCGGACGCCCTCAGCGAGAAGGAGCAGCGAAGCGGCGGATTCGAGCTGCAAGGCTGAACTGTGGATGGGGACGATGCAGTGAGTGGTGTGCGATTATACTGTGAAAGCTGGCTTACACAGGGGAAATCGCACATTACTCACTATAGGGCGGACGCCCTCAGCGAGAAGGAGCAGCGAAGCGGCGGATTCGAGCTGCAAGGCTGAACTGTGGATGGGGA
>NZ_JACJLR010000189.1 GCF_016902345.1 Mediterraneibacter glycyrrhizinilyticus
CTTTCTGTTTATGCATAGGGCGGAGCCCTTCAGTGAGATGGAGCCGCGCAGCGGCGGAATCGAACTGAAGCACGTCGGATCGGACGGCAGGGAAACCCCAGTGCGCAAAAGAGAAGAAGACTGCCATGCAAGCTGGCTTGCAAATGGCAGGTCCTTTCTGTTTATGCATAGGGCGGAGCCCTTCAGTGAGATGGAGCCGCGCAGCGGCGGAATCGAACTGAAGCACGTC
>NZ_JACJLR010000190.1 GCF_016902345.1 Mediterraneibacter glycyrrhizinilyticus
GGGGGTGGAATTAACCGTTTCCGAAAAATTGACCTGTTTTCCACCCTGGAACGTTTATGCCCAAAATCCGGCAGAAATCAAAGATTTCCATTTCCAATATACACGAAATGATCAAAAAATGGAATAAAACCTTCTCAAAAAGTTTCTTTCCTTTCCCATGAGTAGAATTTACTTTTGCAAAATGGAATTTAGTCTTTCAAAGTGGAATTTACTTTTTCAATCGACC
>NZ_JACJLR010000020.1 GCF_016902345.1 Mediterraneibacter glycyrrhizinilyticus
GATGGATTATATAGGATATTTTGGAAATATTAAATTCCACGTCTTGATTTAGAAACAGTAAATTCCATACTCAGAGAAAAAAGGGTGGAATTTAGTTTTGCAATCGACGTGCTCCTGATAAAGGTCCGGGGAAAGCTGGTTGGATATGGTGAGGCAGAGTGAAATGTGATAGAATATACAGAAGCTACTGCTTTGGACAGGAGGGAGAAAGATGGAAGGCAAAGAACAAAAGAAGATAGATAAGAAAGAAAAGTGTTTTGTTATTATGCCGATAAGCGACCCGGAAGGATATGAAAAAGGGCATTTTAAATTTATTTATGAAGATATTTTTAAGCCTGCAATTATTCAGGCGGGATTTGAGCCGAAAAGAGCTGATGACGATAGGTCCAGCAGCTTGATTCAGGTTAATATTATAAGAGATATTATCGAAGCGCCGATGGCTATTTGCGATCTTAGCACAAGAAATCCCAATGTATTGTTTGAGCTGGGAATCCGCCAGGCATTTGACTTGCCGGTTGTATTAGTACAGGAAGAAAATACGCCAAGAATATTTGATATTAGTACGATCAATACAATTGATTATCATAAAGATTTAAGATACCGTGAAGTGATGGAAGACAGAGAGAAAATAGCAAAGGCAATTAAGTCAACAAAAGACAACCAGACAGGTGTTAATTCGATAATCAAACTTCTGGAAATTGGAAATGCTAAACTCGAAAAAAGAGAAGAGCGTACGGACTTAGATGATATCAGGGTAATGCTGTATGCCATATCAAATCAAATAAGTGAAATGGAGAAGAAAGAGAGTAGATTAATTGATGGAGACAATCCGTCGATCTATGAAGTATATATGGAGGATTATCAGATATACAGGCATTGTATAGATAGGGAAAAGGAAGCGGCGAAATTATATGATCTTATACATGATGTTCAAAGCGAGGTGAAGAAGATTGCGAATGATTGGAAGCTGCCGAAGGATCAAAGAGAGGAGCTGCAGCAAAAGTATTATAGTTTGATCGTAAAGGCGAAAAAAACGATAGAAAAAATGAATACGTTACATATGAAGAACTTTACAGCCACAGATGAAGGTAAGGAATAAAAAAGTATGGAGAAGAACAAACAATTCCGGCAGATGATCCATGCTGTTCAGTGGAAGATCGCAGATCCGCCGGTGATAAAACTGAAGACAGACGGCAGCGGGACGGAGCAGGAGATTACCATCGACGCGATCGTCAATTCGGCATCGCCTGATCTCATGGGTGGGAGAGAAGGCACTGTTGACTGGGAAATACACAGGCTGATCGATGAGAAGCTGCGTTCGAAAAAGAAAACTTTCAACCAAAAGATTTGTAAGGAACTGGCTCAGGGAAATGAACGGATGCGCTTTAAAGATAAGGCGGTCATCAAGCGGGTCCGCTGTCCCAGGGGACAGGCGGTTCTTACAGGCGGATATGGATTCTGCAGATATGTGATCCATGCTGTCGGCGCCAGGTACAGGGATGAGGATATTCCGGAATCCAAGAGAAAGAGAATGTTTGACACGTGCTGCAGTTCGAGCATACAGACGCTGGAATCCTGTTATCACGAGATCGTGAAGCTGATCCGGCTCTATCCGGATATAAAGAATGTTGCCATTCCGATCATGGGATCGGGGCACTATAAATATGAAATGGAGATGGCTGCCCGCATTGCCGTGTCTTCCGTGGGTAACGCGCTGATGGACTGGAAGCAGAGCGATCCGGAATCATTTGAGACATCGGAGTTAGAGAATATTATCTTTTTTGTCCTTGAAAAAGAAGATCAGGAGAGTATTGACAGTATCATACAGGAATACCTTCCGATTTATGAGAGGGGGCACCAGGTCGTTTTTCAGAGTTCTTTTGAAGCGCAGGAACAATACTATAACGAGATCCTGGTTTACGATGAAAAACGCGGATATTTTGCGATCGCCGGTCTGTTCCGGCGTATGCTTCTGTGGGTGAGGATGTTTTTCGGCATACTGTCCAATGCAGCGAAAGAAGGGATCGGCAAGCGGGACTGGCAGAGAAGGCGGATGGCTGTCGAGGTGATCACAGTGGTGAAGATGCTGTTCCCGATGACAGGATTTCTGATTGTGCATTACAGCGAAGCTGTCAGAGGGACGCACTGGGACTGTCTTATCGCGGGAATTTTGTTCTATTTTATGGTGGATACAGTGACCTATCTGGCTGCCCTGCTCCTGATGGCGGATATCCAGAAACCTTCCGCCAATGTGATACGATCGATTCTGCTCCTGCTTTTTAATTATGTGGAAGTGTCTCTGGATATGGCATGTTTTTACTATATCCGTCATTCGGGCAGAGTGTCATTCTGGGAGGCGGTGGAGTTCGGAGTCCTTGACAAGACAGCGTTGGAGGGAGCGGCTGCGAACATTCCGGATATCATAATAACTTACGGAAATACAGCGCTGAAGTTCTTTTTCCTTACGCTGGTATTCGGATATCTGGTACAGCATATGCATTTGAGAAGATTCCGGGGAGATGCGTGAATATTCTCCGTGAGAAAAGCAAAATACATTTTTTACCCCCTCCCGGCATAAAATCATAAGTAACCGGGTATACTCGGAAAAACGCAGGGGAGATGATAAGATGGCGTGGGCGGCTTTTGGCGCGGGGATCGTGGTCGGAGTGATCATAGGGGTAGTAGCAATGTGCCTGCTGCAGATCAACAGAGATGAGAAGTAAACTTCTTGTAATTTGGAAAAAATCAGTTTACAATAGAATACAAATTTCCGCGAAATGGGAAAGTGAAAGGAGACAAAAGGGCAGATATAGTCCATGTGGAAGCACATATGAGAGAAGAGAGCGAAAATCTGTTGGCGATATTAAAGAGCGCGGTGCGGCATATGCCTTTCTCCCTGAAGGATTCAGTGGATCGCGGCGGGCTTCTCGAACTGGCTCAGGAGCAGAACATCCTGCCTGTCGTTGGAGAGATACTGTGCCGGAATCCGGAATTCCGGAAGGATCCGCTGTACGGCCAGACCGCGCGGCAGACCGTGGGGATCGTGGCGTGTCAGATCAAAAGGACGGCGGATTTCCTGGAACTCTACAGGGCGTTTGACCGGGCGGGGGTACATCCACTGGTCATGAAGGGGATCGTCTGCAGGGAATTGTATGGAGAATTCCGGGATCATCGGCCTTCGGGGGATGAGGATATCCTGATCCGGCCGGAGGAGTTTGAAACGGTGCGGGAAGTGCTGGTCAGGCAGGGATATGAGCCGGAGCGCCAGGAAACATCAGAGAGACAGCTGGAGGAAGTCCAGGAGATCACGTTTGACAATCCGGCGAATGGACTCTGCATCGAGGTACATACGAATCCGATCGGGCAGGAGTCGGTGATCCGCAGGGAGATGAACGAAAGCTTTCGTGCCGTCTTTGAGAATGCGCGAAAGATGAGCGTGGATGGGACTGAGATCTGGACCATGGGGCATACGGAACATTTTCTGTTTCTTGTGCTGCATGCGCTGAAACATATGATAACAAGCAGTTTTGGGGTCCGGCAGATGATGGATATCCTTCTCTACGATGAGGCGTTCGGCGATGAGATCCGGTGGGAGTGGGTCTATGAAGCGCTTGAAAATGTGCATGCAGAGCGGTTTTTCTGTGACCTGATCTACATTGGGAGGAAATATCTCGGGTCTGACCTGACGGCAAGATACGGTCCGAACTGTCCGGATGATCTGCTGGAAGAGATGATGGATAACGGGATCTTCGGCAGTAAAGAGCAGGCATATCAGACTGCGGCGAGTATTACTTCCGCGGCGGTGGACCGCAGAGGCAGGCAGAACAGGTTTCTGACTCTCCTTCGGAGCGGGTTTCCAAGTCTTGAATTTATGACTGCAAGAAACCCGGAACTGGCGGATCATCCCTGGCTCCTTCCAATCTGCTGGCTCAAGAGGTGGGGGCGCTTCTTTCAGTATAACCGGGAAAACGGAGGCAGCCTGATGGGCGAGAGCATCGCAGTCAGCGAGCAGAGAAGCCGTCTGCTGAAAAAGTATAAGCTGCTTTGAAGGGATAAAGTGAGCGGATACGGATATGGATGGAGTCAAAAATAAATCAGAAGAAAAACTGTGTAAGGCACAGAGGACAGAGGCGTGATCATGAAAAAAACAATATTAAAATACATAAAAGATCTCAGGACATACATTACTGTTCTGCTGGCAGGAACGACGGTGTGGTTTGCAGTCCGTCTTATCCTGTTTGGCATGCTGGATATGCTGCAGTGCGGGGCGGTGCTTCTCATTCTTGCACTGCTGGATGCAGGTGTGTTCCTGCTGATGTACCTGGGGAAAAAGAAAGGAAAGAAAAAACTCAGAAGAAGGATAGGAAAAGCAGTGGGAGCTGCGCTTGGCGTTTTTCTGGCAATCGCGTCTCTGGGGCTGTGGACAGTGGATTCTTTTCTGAACGGGATCACTGTGGCCGGGACCGATGTGGTCCGCAAAGATCTCTCTGTCATCGTGCCTGAGGACAGTGAGGTCAATTCGGAAGCGGATCTTACCGGCGAGATGACGATGGCGGTCTACCGCCTCGTCTCTGAAGAGGAGAGAGCGTCCCTGTCAGAGGGGATTGAAAGCGGAGGCGGAACCTGCCCGCAGACGGAGGAATATGACAGTCTCAATGAGATCGCGGAAGCGCTTTATGAAGGCGCGGTGGATGCTGCAGTCATAGATGAGCCGTCCCGGAGTGTGATCGAGGATGAGTGGCCGGATTTCTCTGAGAAGACGCGGGTCATCTTCAGTATCTCTACAGAGCAGGAACAGGAGAGTGTGTCGCGGGAGGCAGATGTGACCAGTGAGCCGTTTCTTGTCCTGATCAGTGGGATGGATACATATGGTTCTCTGGATCGGACGGCGAGGTCGGATGTGAACATCCTGGCTGCGGTGAATCCGGCGGAGGCGAAGATCCTTTTGGTGAGCATCCCAAGGGACTATTACGTGCCCATCATGTCCGGCGGCAGCAGCATCGGCGGGCGTGACGGCAGTATGGACAAGCTGACTCACAGCGGCCTGTTTGGTGCGCAGTGTACTGTCCGGACCCTGGAGAACTTTTTTGACCTGGAGATCAACTATTATGTCAAAGTGAATTTTTCCAGTGTGGTGGACATCGTGGATGCTGTCGGAGGGATCACTGTAGAGAGCGATATTGCTTTCGGTCAGTTCTCTGAGGGGAGCAATGAATGTAACGGCGAGCAGGCTCTCGCGTTTGTGAGGGAAAGGTACGCCTTTGAGGACGGAGACCGGCAGCGGGGAAGAAATCAGATGAAAGTCATCGAGGCGATCGTGGATAAGCTGTCCAGTCCGGAGCTGAACTATGATTATGCGAAGCTCTTTGAGACTGTGCAGGAGAGCGTGGAGATGAATTTCACGAATGAGGATGTAAAGAAACTGATCCAGATGGAGGTGGCAGAGCGGCCGGCGTGGACCGTGGAGACCACCAGCGTTACCGGAGCGGATGCCCATGACTATTCTTATTATTATGGGAGTGACCTGTACGTCATGCGCCCGGATATGGATTCCGTGGAGGCAGCGAAGGAAAAGATCGCGGAAGTGATGGGGACCGGAACGGGAAACGCAGCGGAAGCCAAAACGCCGTGATGAGCGGGGAGAACACGAAGAGAATCTAAGGAGGCCTTTTTATGCCTGGATATATCCTGCATCTGGTTTCGGTACATATGCTCCTTGAGAGGCTGCCGGCGGAATCTCCGTATCGCACGGACCCTCAGATGCGCAATGAGCTTTATGTGGGGAGTCTTCTGCCTGACGCGGCGGTTCCGAAAACAGTTTCTCACTTTTATGATCCGGCGTTTCGTGACCGGATGATCATCTGGCCAAGGCCGGAAGTGTTCCGGAGAAAATACCGGGACCGGATGAGTGATCCGATCTGCCTGGGATATTACTATCATCTCTGTATCGATAAGAAGTTTCTGCAGGAATATCTTCCGGGTGTGGCAGAGTATTATGACAGGCTGGGAAGGCCCACGGAGATAAAAGATGACGTCAGTGAGGTGCTTTTAAAACGGAGCGGCGAGCGGATCCCGAGAGAGAAGTACTTATCGGATGAGTATTATTACGGAGATTATACAAAGATGAATACCTATCTCTGTGAGCGGTACCAGATTCCTGAGGATTTGATGCTCGACCGTGATCCCGGAATCGAAGAGACAAAGAATGCTGATATTGAGAGTGTCTTTCGGCAGATGAGAGCGTACAGAAAGGTTCCGGCGGAGGCGGCAGAGGATGTCAGGGTGTTTGATGTGGAGGGACTGCTCGATTTCTTTGAAAGAGCCGCGTCAGAGACGGCTGCGGCACTGGGAAAAGATTGTGCCTTCTGAAGGGTCAGCCGGAGGCGGTACGTCCGTGAACGTGAACACGGCTGATGGCGAGAAAGATCAGTGCTCCGATCAGAGTGCCCAGCGTATTTGTCACAAGATCATCCAGCTGGCAGAAGCCCCTTCCGGTGGCGAGCTGGACAAGTTCAAGGCACAGGCTGCAGAGAAAGCCTGCGGCAGTGCAGCGGCGCAATCGGCGCAGAGCGGGGAAAGCATAAGGGATCAGGATCCCGAAGGGGATGAACATGAGGATGTTTTCAAGAAAGAAGGAATGCTCTTTTAAGGTGGAACCCCATGTTTCGAACAGACGAAGGCTGACGTCAGTTCTGGACCCGGGGGCGCGAGACAGGAAGGCGAGTTTCAGAAGCACGGCAGCGTAGAGCACGACGAGAAAAAAGAGAAAATCCTGCCGCAGTTCTGCCTTCCCGTGGGGGAGGGCATATTTCTTTTTTAAGACTTTTCTGAACAGCAGAAACACGACCCCGGCGGCGACCCCGAAAGGGAGATAGCCGGCGGGTTCTGTCATGTCCTGTATGATATACTTTATCACTGTGATCAGATCATTCAAGATAGAAACTCCTTGTAATTCCCAAAAATACAGTTTAGAATATAACACAAAATATGGAAAAATAAAACAGTAATTGAATAGACAAAAGAGGATTTGAACGAATAAGGTGAACGAGATAAAGGCAACAGACGGGCTAATAGAAAAACGGATTTCCGAGATGGCGGCGGTTCTTATAGCCGTGGCTTTTTTCTGTATGTCTATGTTTTCCCAGCGTCAGAATCTGATCTCTGACAGCAACGTGGCAGGATACAACAGTGGGTGGGAGTACAGTTACGGAGAGAAAACAGGGAGCGTGGACCTGCCGGCTGAGCTTTCGGCACCGAAAGATACTGTGATCATCCTGAAAAAGACGCTTCCGGAACGGTTAAGCGACAGTGCAGGGATCGTGTTCCGGACGAGGCTGCAGAGAGTCAGAATCTATATTGAGGGGGAGATGATCTACCAGTATCCCTCACAAAAACTGATCGGCGACGCGGTGCCAAGTACCTGGAATTTTGTCAAGCTGTCTGAGGAGGCGGCAGGCAAACAGATCGAGATACGCCTGGAATCACCCTACAGTGAGTTTGCAGGAAAGATAGAGGAGATCCGGATTGGGAATTACAATGAACTGATCTCTGATACAGTGGCGGATCAGCTTCCTGCATTTATGCTGAGTCTCAGCATAGGGATTCTGGGAGCTTTAGTCCTCCTGCTCTCCATTCTTTACCAAAAATATCAGATGTACGGATATCAGAGGATGCTGGGACTTGTTCTGATCTTTCTGTCCCTGTGGCTCTGCGGAGAATCGCGGATGGTGTTCCGGCGGACCGGCCTGGAGATATGGCATTATATCACATTTGTGTCCCTGTTGATGTATCCCCTCTTCCTGCTGTCTTACCTCTATGCCAGATGGCGGGAAGTCTGCGGAAAAGTCACCCGGGTGCTGTTCTATGTCTGCGGAGCTGTGGAGATCCTGTGTCTCATATCACAGGCGGCAGGCGGACCGGACCTTGTGGAGCTCCTTCCGGTGAGCCATGCGCTTTCAGGGATGATACTGGCATATACCGTGTTCATCTACATCAGGGTGGCAGTGCAGGGCGTGGGTGGATTTGCCAGGTCGGAACTGGCATGTATCCTCCTGATCTTTGCCGCGGGAATCGCAGAACTGGTCAGGTTCTATCTGACTGACAGCCTGATCGGAATCTATATACGAAGCGCACTTCTGATCTATGCACTGGGGCTTCTTTTCCGGTGTATTGATATGCTGTACCGGAAACTGAAAGAAAACAGAGAGCTGGAGCAGGAACTCAAGAGGAGCAGAGCGGAGCTGATGACCAGTCAGATCAAGCCTCACTTTATCTACAATACACTGAACTCTATCCGGACACTGATCCGCATTGATCCAGATACGGCGTATCAGACGGTATATGATTTTTCGACATATATCAGATCGAATCTGGATGTACTCAGCGGCAGGGATATGGTCCCCTTTACCGATGAGCTGCGGCATATCAAGGCATATCTCAATATCGAGAAAATCCGGTTTGGGGACAGACTGAATGTGGAGACGGAGATAGAGACCAGCACTTTCTGCGTGCCGCCGCTCTCCATCCAGCCCATCGTGGAAAATGCGGTGAAGCACGGGATATGTAAGAAAGTGAATGGCGGAACAGTGAAGATACGCAGCTTTGAGAAAGAATCCGGCTATATTGTCGTGGTGGAGGACGACGGAGCAGGATTTGATACGGCAGAGCTGGAAGAAAACAGCCATATTGGGATTCAGAGCATCCGGCTCCGGGTCGGAACGATCGCCGGAGGGAATCTGGAGATACAGAGTGAGCCGGGGAAGGGGACGAAAGTTGAGGTCTTCTTTCCGAAGAAAGGCCAGGCGATACAAGAGAAGAGGTGATGCTGATGAGAGTGATGATCGTGGATGATGAAAAACTTGCGCTCAGACAGTTTGAGATAGAAACAGAGGACTTGCCGGGGGTAGAGATCGCGGCAGCATGTTCGGATCCGGCAGAGGCTCTGAAATACCTCAGGGAGAATCCGGTTGAGGCGGCGTTTCTTGATATTGAGATGCCCGGGATGAATGGACTCGTCCTGGCGGAAAAGATGCGGGAGATCCGCCCGGATCTGGTGATCATCTTTATCACAGGATACGAGCAGTATGCATATGATGCGCTGAAAGTAAAGGCGGATTACTATATGACGAAGCCGTATGACAGGAAGGATATCGAGGAGGTGCTGGAGCGGGCAAGGCTTCTGGCGAGAAGGCAGAACAAGCGCGTGTACTTCCGGACATTCGGAAGATTTGACATGTTCGTGGATGGCAGGGCAGTCTACTTTGGAAATGCAAAGGCAAAGGAACTTCTGGCACTCTGCGTGGACCGAAGGGGCGGGATCGTGACCATTGAGGAGGCAGCGGACAAGCTCTGGGAGGATCGCGTTTATGACAGCAGGGTGAAGAACCTGTACAGGAAGGCCGTGATGTATATCAGGCAGATCCTGGGGGAGTGCGGTGCAGAAGAGATATTCTACGGAAACAGAGGGTGCTGCCAGATCGATATCATGAAAGTGGACTGTGATTACTATGATCTGCTCAAGGGCAATCCGGATGCGGTTCGGTCATGGCGGGTGACAAGAACCTATCTTCAGGAGTATTCCTGGGCGGAGGAGACCTGTGCGATGCTGGAGATGGCGGAGGAAAGAGACATGAGGGGAGAGCCGGAGTAACAGTTCGGTAACACAGAAAAATGTATACTGAAAGAAAATGTGAGCGCAGATTTCCGCTCATATTTTTTGTTAAATACCGTGGAGGAACGCCTTGAACGTTTCGGGTGTGGAAGCGGGAGCCTGCTTAGGGATATAAGACGGAAATATTGAAGTTTATGGAAAAGAAAAGCAGTGACAATTCCATAGCAGTGTTTGGATAGAGAAAAACGTATGGAGGGAGATGACAGAGGATGAAGCTGAAAGATGGGCTGATCCTGCGGGAAGTTGCGGGACAGTATGTCATCGTTCCGACCGGGAAGCGGGTGCAGGAGGTGACGAACATTGTCTACATATCTTCTTCTGCGGCATATCTGTGGGAGTATATGAAAGACCACGAATTCGAGAAAGAGGATCTGGTGAAGCGGATCATGGAACACTACATCGGAGTTACGGAAGAGAAGGCTGCGGAGGATGTGGAGAAGTTTCTGAAGATTCTGGCGGACAATAATATTATGGAGGACGGTGTGAAACGCGGCGGCGATTTTACAAGAATTCCCAAGGAAATGTTGGATAAGCTGTGGCCTTCCAACGGAATGTCAGAGAAAGATACTGGAGATGAGGTGGATTAGTGCACAATGAATTTGAACCTGCCTGTCGGCGAATGGAATGGCTTGATCCATTTTATAAAGCAGTATGGGAGAAAGCTTTTGAAAAAGCCATCCCGATTTCAGGAACATTTGAGTTGACCCCGCGATGCAATTTTAATTGCAGAATGTGTTATGTCCACCTGAAAAATGATGAGATTCCCCATTATGGCAGAGAACTGACTGCTAAAGAATGGCTGCGTATTGCAGAAGAAGCAAAACAAGCTGGAACGACATGGTTGTGCATTACTGGCGGGGAACCGATTCTGCATCCGGAATTTCCGGAAATATGGGAGAAACTTTCGCAAATGGGTTTTTTTCTAACGCTTCAAAGTAATGCGTCCCTGATATCAGGAAAGATTGCAGACTTATTGGAAAAATACCCACCCAGGCGAGTTAAGGTTACTTTGTATGGAGCAGATGACGATATTTATGAGTCTGTATGTGGTGTTAAAAACGGATTCAGCCGTGTTAACGACGGAATACATACACTGATGAGCCTGGGGATACCAGTTTCACTTGTTAGTACTATCATTAGGCAGAATCAAGAAGCTGTACAGAAGATGGCGTACTATGCTTATCGCCACCGCTTGCAGTGGGTGCCGACAACGAGAGTTCGGGCTTCACTTCGTGGTGGAGACACGGACGTGACAGGACTGCGGGTGAATGAAATGCAGGAAAAACACAGATGCAAGGAAATTCAGCGAAGGATACGAGAAAAAGATTTTTTTGATCCAAAGCGAAAACCGTGCACGTATTGCAAAGACTATCGGGTTGGATACTGGGTACTGTGGGATGGAAATATGAGGTTTTGCAGTTTTTTAGATAAACCGGATATTTCGGTGCGAGAGCTGTCTTTTCAGGAGGCGTGGAAGCAGCTGCTGGTTTATGAGGAAGCTCTTGAATGGCCGGATCAATGCAAGGAATGCTCCGCTAAAAATGTATGTTTTAAATGTATAGCAACGCTTGCAACGGAGAGTGGGAGTATTGATCGTGTGCCAGAGAAGCATTGTAATGCAATACGAAATTTATATGAGAAAAACAAAGGAAAGGTGAATGAAGATGAGTTATAGTGGTGAGATTTATGCAGAGGTAGAGGCCAGTGTTGTTAATAATGGAATCAACCCGATGGCGATAGTTTCCGGCAATCCTGAGCCAATTGATGATTCGGCATATGTTGTTGTGTGGATAAGATGGCGTTATGAGAGTGAGACAGGTGCAGGTGGATATACTGGTACAGGATGGTATTTTGATGATCCAAATAACGGGTTGCATAAGTACGGAAGTGAAGAAGACTTTAAACAGTTTCTAGTTGAGCAGCAGCCAGCTAGTTTTGATGATATATTAAACGACTGGGATCCAGAAGAAAAAGCGGCTTTTTTGAATAGCCATTTATCTCAATTAGAAGGCGGCAACTGTGTATACTTCACTGCGGAATCTCCTAATACATAAAGTTGAAACAGGTGATCAGGATGTCACTGAAAGATAATTTGATTTTTCGGATCACATGTCTAAATTTCCGTGTGACGGATTCGCTAAGAGTATGGGAGAATGACAGCGCATGGGATAAGTTTGTGAGTGACAATAGTTCGACAACAGATATTGAACTAAGGATTGAACAGCGAAAGTCTTTGGACTATCAAGTTGAACGATATGAGCTCTCGAAGAAATATGAACAGGTTTTGAGATATGGTTCGGATATATTGCTGACTAATCGAGAATGGAATATCTGTACTTTACTATCGTTGCACGATCCGGCAAGTTTTTCGATATTAGCGAACCATATATTTTATTCGCGGGCAGTGTATCATAATATGATTCAGTGCCATAGCTCCCTTGTAGATTGGAAGGGGAAAGGGATCCTCTTCTTAGGTCCATCAGGTATTGGAAAGACCACGCAGGCAGAACTCTGGAACAAATATCGTGATGCCATTATCATTAACGGTGACATTGTTTTCGTTCAGGAGACCCCGGATGCCTTCCTGGGCTGGGGCACTCCCTGGCATGGCTCCTCGCCCTACTGTGAGAACACCAATGTTCCGGTTTGCGCCATGGTCGTGCTCAAGCAGACGCTGGAGAATTCTATTCGGGAACTGACAGGCTTTGAGAAGGTGACGGCGGTATCCAACAGTGTTTTCTATCCTCGATGGCTGGAAAACGGTATGGAGTTATGTCTGGAGACACTGGATCATCTGCTGGCGAAGGTTCCTGTCTACGAACTCTCCTGCCGTCCGGATGAAGACGCTGTCCGTCTGACAGAAGAGACTATATTTAAACAGGATAAGTGATAGAAAAGGGGGAAATCTCATTCCCGTATCCCCGCAAATAGTGCGGCGGGATGTGGGAGTGGGATTTTTGTTTCTCTCCGGCTGTGGCGGGCAGAAACAGAAGAGAGTAAGGGGAGTGTTACATAAGAAAATATGGGCAGAGTGAAACATATCATTCGGCGAATTAAAGAGGGAAGATTAAAGCAGCTCATGGCAGAGCTGCTCTGGATGTACGCCTACGTGCGGCGCTACTGGCTGCTGATCGGAGCCTACGTGCTCCTGGGCGCTTCCGGTTCTGTTCTGGGACTGGGTACGTCCGTTGTCAGCAAGGACCTGGTGGATGCTGTGACCGGGGTGAATTCGCTGGAGATCGTCCGGGTGGCAGCGACCTACGTGGGAGTGGGTGTGGCTCAGATCTTTATCAATGCGGTAAAGTCCAGACTGTCTCTGAAGGTCCGGCTGAAGGTGACAAACGAGATCCGGGCGGATATCTACGAGCAGGTTCTTCGGACCAACTGGGAGTCTCTGGCGAAGTACCGGTCCGGCGATCTGCTCTACCGGGTAAACGGGGACGCGGGGATGGTGGCAAACACGATCCTCACTTTTCTGCCGAACGTGGTCACTACGGTGATCAGTTTCGGCGGGGCGTTCATCATCGTGATGCAGAACGACCCCTGGATGGCGCTGATCGCTCTGCTGGGTGCACCGATCTCTTTTATCACATCCAGATATTCTGCCAGAAAGATGCGGGAGTTTCAGCGGGACAACCAGAACGTGGCCAGTGACCGGACTGTGTTCGATCAGGAGACCTTCCAGAACCTTCAGTTCATCAAGGCGTTCGGGATGATCGACAGGGTGACGGAGAAGTTCCACCGGATTCAGCAGGAGTCTGTGGATGTGGCCCTGAGACAGAACAAGTTCCAGCAGTATATGACGGTCGCTACATCGCTTGTGGGACAGGCAGTAGGGTACGCCTGCTATGGGTTTGCCGCTTTCCGTCTCTGGCAGGGGGAGATCAGCTATGGTACTATGACCATGTTTGTGTCCATGGCGGCGTCCCTTCGAGGATCTTTCAGCAGTATCCTGAACCTGATGCCCCAGGTCATCCGTGCCGGGATCAGCGCAGAGCGGATCATGGAGATCACCAGCCTCCCGCGGGACTCGATGGAGGATCAGGAAGAGGCAGAGGAGATCAAGAGACGGGCAAAGGACGAGGGTGTATTTGTACATATGGACTCAGTGGATTTCTGTTACGAGGAAGAGAAGTGGATCTACCGGGATGCGGATTTCAGGGCGGAGCCGGGAGAGATCGTGGCGCTGATCGGACCTTCGGGGCAGGGGAAGACCACGACGCTGAACCTGATCCTGGGACTGTATCATCCCCAGAAGGGACTGGTCACAGTTGGGAATCCGGGCGGGGACCCGCTTCGGGCCTCCTCCTCTACCCGGCGTCTTTTCAGCTATATTCCTCAGGGAAACACCATGTTCTCCGGAACGATCGCGGATAACATGCGGATGGTGAAGCCGGAGGCGACAGAGGAGGAGATCCGTTCCGCTCTGGAGGCGGCCTGTGCCTGGGAGTTTGTGGAGAAACTGGATCACGGGATGGACACGGAAGTGAGAGAGCGGGGGACCCGGTTCTCTGAGGGACAGAAGCAGAGGCTGTCCATCGCCCGGGCACTCCTTGCGGACGCGCCGGTGATGATCCTGGATGAGGCTACCAGCGCGCTGGATGTGGCGACAGAGCGGCGGGTGCTCCGTCAGATCATTAAGAAAGAGCCCAGCCGGACCGTCATCGTGGCAGCCCACCGGCCCAGTGTATTTTCTATGTGCAATCGAGTATACAAGGTTGGAAATGGAAGGATCCTGGAAGAGGACGAAGAGGGGATCCGGAGATTTCTGGAAGAATTTTAGAGCAGAGAAAGAAAGGAAATGCGTATGAGAATCGTCAGAATGGCACTGATCATTGTGTTCCTGCTGTCCCTGAGCCTGTTCGGGGCGACAGAGCTTGTCGGGCTGATCGGCATGGACCGGACCATGCCTGAGATCAGCAGTGACAGGGAGGTATTGGAGATCCCCTGTGAGTATACGGAAGAGCAGCTCCTGGAGGGGGTGACGGCCAGTGACGGAACAGACGGGGATCTGACATCTCAGATCATACCGGGATCTTTTTCCAGATTTATCGATGAGGGTGTCTGCAACATTTCCTATGTGGTGTTTGACTCGTCGGATCATCCGGCCTCACTGACCAGACAAGTCCGGTTCACGGATTATCATCCGCCCAGATTTACCCTGACGGAGCCGCTTGTCTTTGCGGAACAGGAAGGGAACTACGCGGAGGCCATGGAGCGGCTCAGTGCATCGGATCAGCTTGACGGGAACCTGGAGGACTGGATCACCCAGACAGATACGGATGTGAATTATCAGAGGGCAGGATCCTATACCATGACTGTGGAGGTGAGCAGCAGCATGGGGGCTTCCTCCACGGCTGCTCTCCCGATCCATGTGGTGAGCCCGGAGAATCTTTCGGTCGGGATCACACTCACTTCGGGGATCGTCTATGTACAGGCTGGTGCCCAGATAGATCCGGGGGAGTATGTGAAGGAAGTGACGGACGCCCGGGGCGGGACGATGGACGTCTCGGAGGTGTCCGCGTCCTCGGAAGTCGACACGGCGGAACCGGGGATCTATGAGATACATTATGAGGCAGAAGACAGCAGCGGGAACTACGGGGAGACATGGCTGACTGTCGTTGTGGAAGAGTAGAAGGAGGAGTCTATGGAACGGGAATTATTCAGACTGGATGAGATCAGCTGTCGGGGACTCTGCGTGGATCTGATCCGAAATCTGTGGATGATCCTTCTGACGGCAGTGACCGTATGGCTTGCTGTCGGGGGAGTGCATAACATCATCTATGAACCGGAGTACACGGCGTCTTCTACGCTTGTGGTGAGCAGCAGAGGATCCGGGAGCGCCTATTCTTCTCTGGCTGCGGCGTCTCAGATGGCGGATGTCTTCGGACAGGTGTTTCAGAGCGAGGCACTCCGAAACAAGATCATTGAGGATGTGGGAGCAGAGATCGAGGGGACCATCAGCTGCAGTCCCATCGAGGAGACGAACCTTCTGGTCCTGAGCACCACCTGTCCGGATCCGAGACAGGCCTATCTGTTCATCAATTCGGCGCTGGAGCACTATGAGGAGGTGGCTGGAAATGTGTTTTCCAATGCATCTCTTGAGGTCGTGCAGGAGCCGGAAGTGCCATCGGCGCCCTCCAACACATCCTGGATCATGTCCCACAGATATCTCCTGACCCTTCTGGGGGCGCTGGGGATGGCGGCGGTGATCTGTATGTTCTATGTCCTCCGGTTTACAGTGAAGAATGAAGTCGGTGGAACGCGTCAGCTTGACGGAACGATCCGGGGCGTGATCCCCTATGAGAGGAAGACGCCGGCAGACGGGGAAAGGTGGAGCCTGTTCAGAAATAAAGGGGCTGCTGCTGGAAAGAAAGGGAATCCAAAGCAGGCCCTGCTCTTGAATTCACCTGTCGTGACCATGGATTTCGCCGAGGCGACAAGGAATGCTCAGGCAAGGGTGGAGCACCATATGCGCCGGAACCGGCAGAAGGCCCTTTTGGTCATCAGTATCACGGAGAATGAGGGGAAATCCACGGTGGCGGCGAATCTTGCCCTTGCCCTTGCTGAGAAGCGGCGGAAGGTTCTGCTGGTAGACGGAGATCTGCGGAAACCGGCCCAGCATAAAGTGTTTGAAGTGAACGAAAAGGGCAGGGAGTCTCTGGATAAAGTGCTCTCAGGAGAGGTCTCCTGGAGAGAGGCACTCCGGTTTAGCAGACAGGATCGGATCTGGGAACTCTTTCAGTTCCGCCCTGCGGCCCGTCCTGCAGCGGTCATGAACGTGGAGGCGCTCACAGGGCTTATGGAAGAGTGGAGGCGGGAGTTTGACTATATTATCGTGGACTGTTCGCCTGCGGCAGTGTCAACGGATGCGGAGATCTGGATGGAAGCGGTGGATTCGGTCCTTCTCGTTGTGCGGGAGGACCGGGCTGACATCCGGGTGATCAATGACATGGTCGATACGATCTGGCAGAGCGGAAGGGATTTCGCCGGATTTATCCTGAATGGATTCCACAGAGAGTGGTTCCGGGGAATGTCCGGATACGGATCCGCCGGATCCGGTTATTCCAGGTACGGGAAGAGCAGGCGAGATGTGGAAGAAAGAGGTTAGGGCTTATGGACGAACTGAAGAGGAATAATGCGCAGAATGACGATGAAATGGAGATCGATCTCGTACTGCTGGTGCGCACTATGTGGAGGAGCTTCCTGAAGCTGTGGTGGCTCGTCCTGATCCTGATCGCCGCAGGCGCAGGAGGGTTTCTGATCTTTCAGTCTATGCGCTACGAGCCGATGTACGAGTGCAGTGCCACATTTACGGTGGCGACAGGGGACAGTGAGAGTGGAAGCTACAGTTTCTACTATGATATGAATACGGCAGACCAGCTTTCAAGGACCTTTCCCTATATCCTGGAAAGCAATTTTTTCCGGAGTTCCCTTCTTGAAAAGCTGGGCACGGATACGCTGAACGGCACGATCACTTCTGAGACCATCGAGGAGTCCAATGTGGTGACGATGCGGGTGGAGAGTCCGAGCGCTCAGGACGCCAGGGCGATTCTGGATGCGGCACTGGAGATCTATCCGGAGACGGCACGTTTCGTCCTCGGAGATATCCAGTTTAATTATCTGGACGAGCCGGAGACGCCTGCGGAACCATACAATCAGATCGGTACGCTCCGCAGTCTGGCTTTGGGCGGAGCAGGCGGAGCGGTCATCGCATTGGTGATCCTGGGAATGAGCGCGCTGTTTCGCAGGACAGCCCGCAATTCAGAGGAGATGAAGCAGATCACAAGCCTGCGCTGTCTTGCGGCGGTGCCCCATGTGCGCTCGAAAGCCCGCAAGACACACAAAAACCGGATCCTTTCAGTGATGGAGAAGCGGGTGCCCTATGGATACAGGGAGAGTATACGGGCGCTGCAGGTCCGTCTGGAGAGGGCGATGAAGAAGAATGGAGGACAGATCCTTCTGATCACCAGCACTGTCTCCGGAGAAGGAAAATCCACACTGGCAGTGAACCTGGCAGAGATGTTTGCCGCGAAGGGGAGCCGTGTCCTCTTTATTGACGGAGACCTTCGAAAGCAGGAAGACGCGAGAATGTTTGGCTCCAGAAAAGGAATGGGGCTCGCGGAGCTGGTAAAGGGCGTACGCCCCGGCAGGGGGCTGCTGCGGAAGATGAAGGGGAAGGAACTGTATCTGCTTGGCGGCAGCCGCCCGGTGAAACAGCCGGCGCCCATCCTGAGCAGTCCGAAGATCGAGGCGTTCCTCGGCGAGATGCGGAAGAGGATGGATTATATCATCATTGACACCCCGCCCTGCTGTATGTTTCAGGATGCGGGGATCCTGGCAGACCAGGCGGACGGGATCCTGTATGTGGTGAAATACGACGAGGCCCCGCAGCGGGAGATCCGGACGGGATTCCTCTCTTTGAGCGGAAAGAACGCGCCATTCCTGGGCTATGTGTTCAATGATTATCCGGAGTCTGCGAGTGAGTATGGTTACGGAAGATATGGATATGAGAATTATGGATACCGGAAATATGGTTACGGACATGGCTACGGTGAATATTCGGAAAAACAGATGGGAGAAGGAACGGAATAATGATTGATCTTCATATGCATATCCTGCCCGGTCTGGACGACGGTGCCCAGAGTATGGAGGAGGCTGTTGAGATGGCGCAGATCGCGGCAGAATGCGGGACGGAAGTCTGTGCAGCCACTTCTCATGGCAGGTTTGACCGGCAGGACGCAGGGGAATATATCTTCCGTTACAGGAAAGCGCTGAAGCAGCTGCAGGCTGAACTTAAGAGGCGCGGCATCGGACTGGATGTCCGAAGCGGGATGGAGCTGCTGGCGGATGAGAGCCTGCTGCGCTATGCCGAAAGCCACCCTCTTCCGGGGTACGGCGGAGGCAGGTTCCTCCTGACGGAGTTTTACTTTGATATCTCGCTTCGGCAGGCGCTGGAGACGCTGGACGCTCTGATGCGAAAAGGGTATCACATCGTGCTGGCTCACCCGGAGCGGTACGACTTTATAAAACGGCAGCCGGAGAATGCATATACACTGTACCGGGAAGGAGTGATCCTTCAGGTGAATGCGGGAAGTATTGCAGGAAAGTTTGGCCGGGGCGCGTTCCGCGCGGCAGATCATATCCTGGGCGAGGGACTGGCAGGGCTTGTGGCGTCGGATGCCCATGATGCGTTTACGCGCACGCCGGATCTGGAGGAGACGGAGCGTATCCTGGACCTCTATTACGGGATCGATGCGTCGGGGATCCTGCTGGAGGAGAACCCGAGACGGATCCTTGAGGGAAGGGGATTAGATGAGTTATAGAATGGCACTGGAAATAGATTTTCCGGTGCCATTTCAATAATATTGAAAATGCGAAACCATATATTGAACTTTACAATAATCTTAAATATAATAATTTATATGGATATATACAAAAGAAGTTGAAGGAGTACTATTAGAAGAGGACAGTAGATGGCAAATAAAAAAATTAACGTTACAAGAAAAGAGTTCCAGCAAAGTTATTGGAATCATTACAAACTCTATCAGAATTCAAATGACAGTCCGAAAACAAGGCGGCTAATTCTGTTTTATTCTGTGGAATGTGGACTAAAAAGTCTTATTATGAAGGAAACGGGAAATAATACATATAATGAGTTGGAAAATTATTGCCAGTGTAATGGAGGAAAAAGGCTGGCGGGACATGATATTAAGGCAATGATTAAAGAGGTAAATCCACGTAATGAATATATCCTTAAAAATATTCGTTTAAAGAATTCAGGAGGGTCAGTGCCTCCTTCTAGATACAATGAGTTGTGGCGATATGGTGCAGAGGTAGAGGATTTGGATCAGGAAGAGACAACAGAGAAGACATTGATAAGGATTGCTGAATGGATTAAAACCCGAATATGAGGAGGTTCGAGATGAAACTGTTTACATGGTACGATATAGAGGTTGAACTGCGCAGGAATAGAAAAAAATGGCCTAAAAGTTGGAACAGAGTAGATGTATATAATGATGAGGTTGTTATTAATATAAATGAAACAGAGCATACCCAGGAAGAAGATGAAAAATTTTTCAGGGAGATTTTTGGAAGAAATTATAGAGAGAACGGTATTATTCTGGAGTTTGATCAGGCAAGAATTTCTGTCATCTACGAAGGGGGAGATGAGGATGACAGGGAAGTTATAAATGAAAGTCCTCTTTTTAAAGATTGGTATATAGATATTGAGCCTGTGAAAGAAGAACTTTTGGTCCCCATTCTTGCATTTCATTCTTACAAAGGGGGTGTGGGGAGAACATTATCATTGCTTGCACTTACGAAAGAAATTGCGGAGATTTATGAAGATAAAAAGAAAATACTTATTATCGACGCTGATTTGGAGGCCCCGGGACTTACTTGGATGCTGAAAAAGAGTACCTTTAATCCTCAGATTAGTTATTTGGATGTCCTTTCATTGATGCATTTTAATGATATGGACAAGGGACTGGCAGAGAAAACAGCTGGTCTGATAAAAAGAAATATTATTAATGTAGAGACAAAAGATTTGGAAATAGAGGAATATTTTTTACCGGTATATAGAGAACAGGAACAGACATGGGATATTTATTCTACTCCAGAAAAAATTATAGCTTCGCAAAATAACAAATATATTGTTACAGAATTCCTTGCATGCATTGCAAAAGAGCTGGGAGCTGATATGATTCTTGTGGATTTGCGGGCTGGAATTACAGAATTCTCAGCTCCTTTTTTGCTTGATCCTAGAGTGCAAAAATATTTTGTCTCTTCCACGTCTATGCAGTCGGTGATGGGGATGAAATCAATAATGAAAAAAGTTTATGAAAAATCTCCGCTATCTTTGCAAAGCGCCAGAATACTCCTCACTATGATTCCGGAAGAAATGGATGAAAATATACTTCAACCTATTGAAGATGAACTGCTTTACTATCTAGAACAGGCATTGCATCAGGAAGAAGAAAATGATTTATTATTTAGAGAGAATTACTGTATACGAATAGGATTTGATAAACCGTTTATACATTTAGGTAGTTTTCATGAGATATTGGAACTTTTGAAAGGTAGTGGTCTGTCTGGAAAAATGGGAGATATAGCAAAAACATTGTTTGAAAGACAGGGGGAATCAACTTTGTTGCCAGGCAGGATAGCGGATACCCTGAAATGTATTCATTCTCTGGCTACAAAAGAAATAACTGCAGAAGGAAATTCTTCTTCCAATATGCTTTCGACAGGCTCTATCCGTGAAATAGCAAAAGACTATAGTGATACAATTCCGCAAATTGCTGTGTTAGGAGCTAAAGGATCGGGAAAGACATATATTTATAAACAGCTTATGGCAAAGCAGACATGGGGAGAATTTCTAAAGAGTATAGATAAAGATAGAGCTGATACTTGTATGGACAACGCTCTTGTTTTGCCATTACTCGTAAGTGTTAATATGAGATATCTTGGAGGTCTGGCAAAAGAATGTATAAAGAGAATAAATGATGAACTGCCAGATATTGCAATTAGTATGAACGCCTTGGAGGCAAACTATAATACACTTACAAAAAAATGTGTGCAGAAAACAAATTCTGGAGAGTGGATGAGCATATGGCATGATCTTATGATAGGAATGTTGGGGCATAATATTGGAAATTTGGAAGAGCTGGATCAGTATTTGGAACATCAGAGTAAGAAAATTATTTTCCTGGTTGATGGGCTGGAAGATCTTGTGATGGATCAACAGATTGAAGAAACAGATAACTGGAAACCAGCTATGCGCGCATTGATGCAGAATGTGATAAATGAATTGCGGAGCCTCAATTTTGGCAATATTGGTTTGATTGTATTTGTGCGAAGAGATCTGGCAGAGGATGCGATTCCTGTTAATTTTGAACAGTTTAGAAATCAATATCAGCAATATGAACTGACTTGGTCATCAACAGAAGCGCTGAGACTTGCTTTATGGATTGTAAAACAGGCAAAATCGGATGTGTTTGCAAATAATATTGATATATTGAGAGCAAGCCGAGAAGCGCTGGAAAGAGAACTAGAACTTTTGTGGGGGAAAAAACTTGGGAGAAATGATTCTAGGGAAGCTGTTTCGGCAAGGTGGATTATAGCTGCGCTTTCGGACTTTACGGGGCAGTTGCAGGCCAGGGATATTGTCCGTTTTTTGAAGTATTCGACAGAGAATTATAGTCAGGTAAAAATAAGCTATCCAGACAGATATATTATGCCCTTGGAGATTCGGAGGGCAATTCCGAAGTGCTCCAGTGAAAAATATGATGAAATAAGGTTAGAAATGAAATCAATTTATCAGATATTGAAAAAGTTTGAAGATATGGATCAAAAAGATAAACAGCTTCCTCTCACTCTTGATATGCTCAGTCTGACAGGAGAAGAAATTGCAAAATTGGAGGGACAGGGATATCTGAGTGCTGTAGATAAGAAATATTATTTGCCCGAAATTATTCGATTTGCCCTTGGATTTAAGTATACGAAGGGAGCGAGGCCGAGAGTACTTTCCCTACTTGGAAAGTGATTTTACAAACATTTAACACGATCCCGGATACCTCCCGTTTGACTGCTCTGCTATAATGAAAACAGATCAAATTTTAGAAAAAATATCATAAATTTGTAGAAAATCTACAGAATAGAGAGCGGGCAAAATAATGAAGAACGGAATCACAAGACAGATCATGGCGGGGTACGGTGACCTTCGGAAATCCGAGAAAAAAGCGGCAGATTATATCCTGGATCATCTGGAGGAAGCGGCGGGCGCGTCCATCGACCGGCTGGCAAAAGCGGCAGACGGAACCTTTGTACGGCTACACGCTCCGGGAGGAGACGACCCTGGAGGAGATCCCTGCTTATGTGACAGAGACAGCGTCCAAGATGATGGGAGAGACGCTGAAAAACATTTCTGTGAAGACATACAGAAAGGCGGTGGATGCACTTCGGACGGCAAGATCGATCAATATCTACAGTGTGGAGAACTCCGGGGTGACAGCCCAGGACCTGCTCGCAAAGCTGCTCTATCTGGGGCTGCCCTGCAGGTATTTCAGTGACTACTACTATCAGCAGATCTCGGCGGGAAACCTCTTGGCCGGTGATGTGGCGGTGGGAATCTCTTACTCCGGGGAGTCAAGAGACACGGTGGATGTGATGAGGACGGCAAAGAAAGCCGGGGCGACCACCATTGCCATCACGAATTTTAAGGATTCGCCCATCAGCAGATACTCGGATATCCTGATCTGCACCAGCCAGGAGCAGTTCATCTACGGGAATGCCATCTTTTCCCGGATGCCTCAGCTTCTCATCGTTGACATGCTCTATATGGGGATTATCGCGTCAGATTACGGGCGATATGTCAAGATCCTTGACCGGGGAGAGAAGATGGTGAGGGAGCGGGCGTATTCCGCCGGCTTGGAAACAAAGCCAGGGGCTGCGAAACATTTTGATCCGGGAAAAAAGTCAGGGCTCACGGAGCGCTCCGGCCCGGAAGAAAAGAAGTGCTGATTCCCGTAGAAATTCTACATCGATATATATGTTAAGCCTTTGTAAAGTTTACAATCCCTTTACAAAGGCTTAATTTTTTCTTGATAGCCGAAAAAAGAAAATCAGTGCATAATCTGATTGTGCGCAACAGCCGCGGCAGGCGCTGCGGCAGATAACAACAGATAACAATAAGACTGCGGGAAAGTAAAAAGGAGCTGCACTATGCTGAGTTTAAAGAATGTAAAGAAGAGTTACGACGGCACGCCCGTGCTCAAAGGAATCAGCCTTGATATTGAAGACGGGGAGATCATCTCCATCCTGGGACCTTCCGGATGTACCGATGGAAAAGAGAGGGTTCAATATTGTGTTTCAGGACTATGCACTGTTTCCGAACCTGAATGTGTATCAGAATATTACATATGGTCTGCGCAACAGACCGGGAATCTCCAGCGAAGAAGAGGTAAACGACCTGATCCGGCTGCTGGGACTGGAGGAACACCTGAACAAGCGGATCAGCCAGCTGTCCGGAGGACAGAAACAGAGGGCAGCCCTTGCCAGAACCATGGTGATGAAGCCGAAGATCCTTCTCCTGGACGAGCCTTTAAGCGCTCTGGACGGCGTGATCAAGGAGTCGATCAAGGACCGGATCAGAACCATTGCCAAGGAATACAATCTGACTACGATCATCGTTACCCACGATCCGGAGGAGGCGCTGACCCTCTCTGACCGGGTGATGATCATCAACGACGGACAGATCGCGCAGTTCGGCGATCCGGAAGAGATCATCTCCAGACCGGAGAACGGTTTCGTGCGCAAATTCATTCTGAACCAGCTCGAGATCAAGAAGAATAACATCTGCAGGCTGTTCGCGGGACAGATTCAGGCACAGATGCAGCCAAACCCGATTCCGCAGGCCCAGATGCAGGTTTCATAAGAGGGCGGGAGCGATGAGAAAAAACAGAGAGATCAAAGTGATCTTTGTGATCCTGACGGTGTTTTTCTTTGCATTCCTGTGCGTGCCCATGCTGCTCCCGACGATCACCTATGGGTTCGCGATCATCTATTCGTTCGGAAAGCAGGGACTCCTGACCCGCCTGTTCGGAAGGCAGCTCTTTGATATCTACGGGTTCAACGGACTGCTCCTGGGATATGTGATCTACACGCTTCCGATCTCATTCATGCTGATCAACAATACCATGGGCTATATCGACAAGAAATTTACGGTGGTTTCCCGCCTGATGGGGGACACGCCGGTGCGGACGTTCTGGATGACTGTGCTCCAGCCTCTGCTTGGGACGCTGGCGGCGTCCTTTATCCAGACCTTCTTCCTGTGTTTTACTGATTTCGGGATTCCGGCGTCTGTGGGCGGAAGTTATGAAGTGATCGCAAGCGTCCTCTATACAGAGATGCTGGGAAGCGTGCCAAACTTCGGGAACGGCGCAGTGGTGGCCCTGGTCATGCTGGTGCCTTCCGTGGTCAGCATCACAGTGCTCACCATCCTGGAACGTTACAATGTACGTTACAGTAAGATCTTCCAGATCGAACTGAAGAAGAACCGGGCAAGAGATACGGTCTTCTCCGGCATGAGCGCTCTGATCCTGATCGCAGTGTTCTCAGTCTTCCTGGTCATGTTTCTTGTGCCATTTGTGGACGAGTGGCCTTATCGGATGTCATTTACAATGGAACATGTGCGGGCGGTGTTCGCGGACAGCACACTGTTTGGCGTGTACATAAATTCCGTCATCGTGGCGCTCGTCACCGCGCTCGCGGGGACGCTTGTTTCCTACGGAGCGGCGCTGGTGACGGCGAGAAGCAGTGTGAACGGAAAGCTGAAACGTGTGATCGAGAGCATTGCTCTGATCACCAACACGATCCCCGGAATGGTGATCGGCCTTGCCTATCTGTTCTGTTTCTCAGGGACGGGGCTTCAGAACACCTTTGCGATCCTGATCATCTGTAATATGGTGCATTTTTTCTCCACGCCGTATCTGATGATGAAGAGTTCTCTCTCGAAGATGAACGGATCCTGGGAGACCACAGCCATGCTCATGGGGGACAACTGGGTGAAGACCATCATCCGGGTGGTGCCCCCCAACGCGGTGTCCAGTCTTCTGGAAGTGTTCAGCTACTATTTTGTCAACGCCATGGTCACAGTCAGGCGCGGCAGAACTCGGCGGCAGAAGCGGCCGGGGCGGCGGGAATCAGAAGGAAACTGACGCCCCGGAGGACTGCGGCTTTCCTTGCGGCGGCAGCGGTGGCGGCAGTCGGGATCGGCGCGGGAATCGCAGGGGGAAGCGGATCCGGTGAAGAACAGGTGGTGATCTACTCCAATGCGGACGACGAAGCGGTCCAGGCGATGAAGAATGCGCTGGATGAGAACGGATATGCAGGGGAGTACATTTTCCAGACCTTCGGAACCTCCGAGCTGGGAGGAAAGCTTCTGGCGGAGGGAAAGAACATCGAGGCGGACCTTCTGACCATGAGTACCTTCTATATTGACAGTGCCCAGGAGCAGAATGAGATGTTCCGGGATCTGGAGTTTGAGGTGAACACTCTTGACGAATTCCCCTCCTACTGTGCGCCGATCACGGCTCAGGAGGGAACGATCCTTGTAAATACAGAGATGCTGAAAGAGAATGGACTCCCCATGCCGGAGTCGTTAAAAGATCTGGCAGATTCTGTGTACAGCGGATATCTTTCTGTGACGGATCTTTCTTCCTCATCCACAGCCTGGCTTTTGGTTCAGGGGCTTATCTCTGAATACGGAGAGGACGGGGCAAAGGAAGTGCTGACCGGCATCTATGAGAATGCGGGCGACCACATTGAGGATTCCGGTTCTGCTCCACTAAAGAAAGTACGCGCCGGTGAGGCGGCGGTCGGGTTCGGTCTTCGCCAGCAGGCGGTGGCGGACAAAGCGGACGGGCTGCCTGTCGACTATGTGGATCCGCAGGAAGGAAATTTCAGCCTGACGGAATCTGTGGCAGTGGTGGACAAAGGCGCAGACTCCAATGCGAAGGCGATGGAGATGGCCCGGTGCATCATTGAGAATGGCAGGGAAGAACTGCAGACTTATTATCCCCTTGCCCTGTATGAAGGCGAGACGACGGATGCGGCGAATATCTCCGCGAATCCGAAAGTATTTGAAGAACCGCTGACCGTGGATCTTCTGGAAGAACACCAGGAACTCTCGGAAGCGTGCAAATAAAAAATTTATATCCAAAGAAGAAAGGAAAAATCATGAAAAACTATAAATTACTGACTCCGGGGCCTCTGACGACCACGGATACTGTGAAGAAAGAGATGATGTTCGATCACTGTACCTGGGATGACGACTACAAACAGATCACCCAGGAGATCCGGAGAGATCTCCTTGAACTGGCACATGTCTCCGAAGAAGAGTACACTGCGGTGCTGATGCAGGGGAGCGGGACGTTCGGAGTGGAGTCCGTGCTCACGAGTGTGATCGGAGAGAACGAAGAGCTGCTGATCTGTGCTAACGGAGCGTACGGCGAGCGCATGGCGGACATCGCTTCCCATGCGGGCATCAAATACCAGATCTACAATGAACATTATAATAAGGTACCCAACGCCCAGAAGATCGCGGAGATCCTGGACGGAGATCCGGCGATCACCCATGTGTCCATGGTGCGCAGCGAGACCACATCCGGTATCCTCAATGACATTGAGGCGGTGGGAAAAGTGGTGAAAGAGAGAGAAAGAGTCTTTATCGTGGACGCCATGAGCAGCTTCGGCGGCGTGGACATCCCGGTGGCGGACTGGGGCATTGATTTCATCGTCAGCAGCGCCAACAAATGTATCCAGGGCGTTCCCGGTTTCTCTTTTATCATTGCGAGAAGAGATCTTTTGGAGGCGAGTGCGGGGAAGGCGAGAAGTCTGTCCCTTGACCTGTACGACCAGTGGAAGACCATGGAAGTGGACGGAAAATGGAGATTTACTTCACCGACACATGTGGTATTTTACATTCGCCCAGATGTATGAGTACATCAAGGACAGAGGGTACGCGATCTATCCGGGCAAGGTGACCGAGGCTCCCACATTCCGGATCGGGAATATCGGGGAGATCTATAAGGAAGATATTGAAAAGGTGTGTGCGATCATAAAAGAATTTCTGGAGGAATACGATCATGAAGAAAATTAAGGCAGTGATCTTTGACTGGGCGGGGACCACAGTTGATTTTGGATGTATGGCGCCGGTGCAGGCGTTCGTGGAAGTGTTTAAACAGTACGGCATCGAGCCCACCATGGAAGAAGTAAGGGAGCCCATGGGGATGCTCAAGATCGATCACATCCGTACTATGCTGAAGATGGAGAGGATCCGCGGGCTCTGGATCGAAAAGTACGGAAAGGAACCGGGGGAAGAGGAAGCGCAGGCGCTCTATCAGATCTTTGAGGAGAAGCTTCTCGGGATCCTTCCGGATTACTCCGATCCGAAGCCGGGCGTGGTGGAGACAGTGAACCGGCTCAGAAGAAACGGATTCCGGATTGGTTCCACCACCGGATACAATGACAGGATGATGGAGATCGTGGTGCCGGCTGCAAGAGAGAAAGGCTATGAGCCGGATGTGTGGTTCAGCCCGGATTCCACGGGACAGAAAGGGCGCCCGTATCCGTATATGATCTTCCGTAACATGGAGGCGCTGGGCATCAAGAAAGTGAACCGGGTCCTGAAAGTGGGAGATACGGTCTCTGACATCAAAGAGGGACGAAATGCAGGGGTATGGTCTGCCGGTATCGTGGTAGGAAGTTCGGAGATGGGACTCAGCCTTGAAGAGTACGAGGCGCTCTCTCAGGAAGAGAAGGACCGCCTGTGCAAAGAGACAGCTGACAGATTTATAGAAGCGGGAGCGGACAAAGTGTTCTACACCATACAGGATCTCGAAGAATTCCTCCTTGGTTAGGCGGGTGTACCGGTAAAATAGATAAAGAGAGAAAGGAAAAATCATCCTCATTTTATGCGAAATGGCGTAAAATGGGGATTTTTCCGACTTTACACAGATTTAACATTCTCCTGATTTTACATTTAACATTTCTCTTTTATGATGATTACCGTGATGAAGATAACCAAACAAACACGAATCTTATGAAAAAGGAGATCACAAACAATGAAAATGAAAAAGTTTATTGCAATTTTAGCAGCAGCAGGAATGGTAGCATCACTGGCTGCAGGATGTGGCAGCAGCTCGGATGATACATCAGCATCAGGAGATGCAGCAGCAACAGAAGAAGGCGGAGACGCAGCAGCTTCTGAATGGGATGCATCAAGCACGATCACAGTCGTTTCCCGTGAGGAAGGATCCGGAACAAGAGGAGCTTTCACAGAGCTGTTCGGCGTTGTGGATGAGAACGACAACGATATGACAACACTTGACGCTCAGGTTACAAACAATACATCCGTTATGATGACAACTGTATCAGAGAACGATTATGCGATCGGATACATCTCTCTTGGATCTCTGGACGAGTCTCTTGTAAAGGCAGTTTCCATCGACGGAGCTGAGGCTACGGCAGAGAACATCGAGAACGGATCCTACACCGTATCCAGACCGTTCAATGTAGCAGTGAGAAATGACCTTGACAATGCAGTCGCTACAGACTTCATGGCATTCATCATGAGCACAGAGGGACAGCAGGTCGTTGCTGACGAAGGTTACATCCCGGTATCTGAGGTAGAGGCTTACGCAGGGGATGCTCCGGAAGGAAGCTGTGTCGTAGGCGGATCTTCTTCCGTATCTCCGCTGATGGAGAAACTGGTAGAGGCTTACGGAGAGGTAAACCCGAACGCATCTATCGAGCTTCAGACATCTGATTCCACAACAGGTATGACATCCACGATCGAGGGAAGCTATGACATCGGTATGGCATCCAGAGAACTGAAAGAGGAAGAGGCTGCTGAACTGACAGGAACAGTGATCGCAACAGACGGTATCGCAGTTATCGTAAACCAGAACAACCCGACAGAGGATATGTCAGTAGACCAGGTAAAATCCATCTACCTTGGCGATGTGACAACATGGGATGCGATCTAAAGCACCAGTTCAGCCATAGGGCTGGATAAAGATAAACCACACAGAGAAATTCTTGAAATGAAAGACTTTCCGCTTTGAATTTATGAGCCGGGCAGATACATGGCATCTTCCCGGCTCATTAGGAGGAAAAAATGAAATCAAAAGCATGGACTGAAAAATTCATGCAGGGAGTATTTTTCGTTGCCGCGTGTGCATCCGTGCTGGCGGTGGCTCTCATCTGCATCTTCCTGTTTGCAAATGGTATCCCTGCAATGAGCGAAATTGGATTTGTTGAATTTATCACAGGTACGGAGTGGCGTCCCAACAGCGAGATGTTCGGTATCCTTCCGATGATCGTGGGAAGCCTCTATGTGACTGCAGGAGCGATCATCTTCGGAGTCCCGATCGGGATCCTGACTTCGGTGTTTATGGCGATGTACTGTCCGAAGCAGATCTATAAACCGCTGAAGGCGGCGACGGAACTTCTTGCCGGGATCCCGTCCGTTATCTACGGTTTCTTCGGACTGGTGGTAGTTGTGCCGCTGATCCGCAGCTTCGGTGAGACACTCAAAGCCGCAGGCCTGGTACAGAACCCGGGAAACGGAAACAGTATCCTGACCGCTTCCCTGATCCTGGGAATGATGATCCTTCCGACTATCATCGGAACGACAGAGAGCGCGATGCGCGCAGTTCCCTCTCATTATTATGAAGGATCCCTGGCTCTGGGAGCGACAAAAGAGAGGAGCATCTTCCGGGTGATCATCCCCGCTGCAAAATCAGGTGTGATCGCCGGGATCGTACTCGGTATCGGCCGTGCCATCGGAGAGACCATGGCGGTCATCATGATCGTCGGAAACCAGGCGCGTCTCACATCCAGCATCCTGGATGGTATCCGTACTCTGACCGGAAATATCGTTATTGAGATGGGATATGCGACAGGACTTCACAGAGAGGCACTGATCGCAACGGGAGTTGTGCTCTTCGTATTCATCCTGATCATCAATTTCAGTGTAGCTTTATTAAAGAGGGGGGCAGACCATGAGTAATAAGACAACCATCGGTGATAAGTTCAGGACTTATCTGAAACATCCGGGCTCTTTTATCGTGATGCTGCTCGTGATGCTGTCAGCGATCATCACGTTCGCCGTGCTGATCTTCCTGATCGCTTATATCCTGATCAACGGACTGCCGCACATCACACCGTCTCTCTTCTCTCTGGAGTACAGTTCAGAGAATGCGTCGGTGGTGCCTGCGCTGGTCAATACGATCGTTATGACACTGCTGTCCCTGCTGATCGCAGTTCCGTTCGGAATTTTTTCTGCGATCTTCCTTGTGGAGTATGCGGCGAGAGGAAATAAATTCGTTGAGGTTATCCGGCTGACGACAGAGACGCTGTCCGGTATCCCCTCTATCGTATACGGCCTGTTTGGTATGCTGTTTTTTGTAAATGCACTGGGCTGGGGCTTCTCCCTTCTTGCCGGCGCATTTACCATGGCGATCATGATCCTTCCGCTGATCATGAGAACGACAGAGGAGGCGCTCAAAGCAGTTCCGGATTCCTATCGTGAAGGAAGCTTCGGGCTGGGGGCGGGAAAGCTCCGGACCGTGTTCCGCATCGTCCTTCCGTCCGCGATTCCGGGCGTTCTCGCAGGCGTGATCCTGGCGATCGGGCGTATCGTCGGTGAGACGGCTGCCCTGATGTACACATCGGGAACCGTAGCCCAGATTCCGGACAGTATCATGGGATCCGGACGTACCCTGGCGCTGCATATGTACACTCTGTCCAGCGAGGGTCTCTATATGGACCAGGCATACGCGACAGCGGTCATCCTGCTCATCCTTGTAGTAGGAATCAACACTCTGTCAAGCGTGATTGCAAGAAAACTCACAAAAGCATAGAAAGGGAATGGAAATGTCAAAGATAAGTATCAAGAATCTCGATTTATATTACGGCGATTTCAAAGCCCTCAAAAATGTAAATCTTGAGATCGAACCCAATAAGATCACCGCTTTTATCGGGCCTTCCGGATGCGGTAAGTCTACTCTGCTCAAGTCCATCAACCGTATGAACGATCTGGTGGAAGGATGCCGCATCGAGGGCGAGATCCTTCTGGACGGCCAGAATATTTTCAAAGGCATGGACGTAAACATGTTAAGAAAACGTGTCGGAATGGTATTCCAGAAGCCGAATCCGTTCCCCATGAGTATTTATGACAACATCGCGTTTGGACCGAGGACGCATGGGATCCGTTCAAAAGCAAAGCTGGATGATATTGTAGAGAAATCTCTTCGTAATGCGGCTATCTGGGATGAGTGCAAGGATCGTCTCAAAACCAGCGCACTGGGGATGTCAGGCGGACAGCAGCAGAGACTCTGCATCGCGAGAGCGCTCGCGGTGGAGCCGGAAGTGCTGCTGATGGATGAGCCTACTTCGGCTCTGGACCCGATCTCTACATCCAAGATAGAAGACCTTGCGATGGAACTCAAAAAAGATTATACTATTGTCATGGTCACACATAACATGCAGCAGGCAGTCCGTGTGTCTGACAATACAGCCTTTTTCCTGCTGGGTGAAGTTGTAGAGTACAATGATACAGAGAAACTTTTCTCTATACCGGCAGATAAGAGAACAGAAGACTATATCACAGGGAGGTTCGGTTAAATGCGGAATAGGTTTGACGAGCAGCTCCATCTTCTGGATGAGCAGCTCACACAGATGGGAGAGCTGTGCGAGGCAGCAATCGCAAAAACGACAAAGGCACTGGAGAGCAGCGACCGTGAGCAGGCGAAAGTCATCATCACAGAAGATGAGGAGATCGATCAGCTTGAAAAAGACATCGAGAGACTGTGTCTGAAACTTCTGCTCCAGCAGCAGCCGGTGGCAAAAGATCTCAGAAGGATCTCAGCAGCGCTGAAGATGATCACGGATATGGAGCGGATCGGAGATCAGACTTCCGATATCGCGGAGATCATCCTTTCATCAAAAGATTGGGCTCCGGCAGATGAAGATATCCATGTGATCGGAAAGATGGCATCTGAGGTCAGCAAGATGGTACGCAACAGTGTTACTGCATATGTTAAGAAAGATCTTGAACTTGCCCGTGACGTTATGAAGGCGGATGACGCTATCGACGAGTACTTTGAGGAAGTTCGTGATGAGATGATCGATTTCATCAAGGAAGAAAAAGGCAGGAACGGAAAGAAGATCTTTGACCTGATCATGGTGACGAAGTATCTTGAGCGTATCGGCGACCATGCGACGAACATCGCAGAGTGGGTGGAGTTCTCCATCACGGGTGTTCACAAAGACAGCGCGATCATACATGAAAGCTGAGAAATGGTAATGCAGCCGGCTGAATAAGCCGGCTTTTTTCAAACAAAAGGCAAGATGGGAAGAATAGATAGCATGCAACTTATTTTTGCGTGTGCTGTCTTGAAAATAGGGAAGAGAAGGAGAACTTGAGAAATGATATTTTGTGTTGAAGATGACGATAATATCCGTGAACTTGTGATATATACGCTGGAAACAACGGGGCTTAAGGCGAGAGGGTTTGCGGACGGAGCCGCATTCATGGAGGCTCTCGCATTTGACACACCGGAACTGATCCTGCTCGATATCATGCTTCCCGGCGACGACGGGCTGGAACTGCTGAAAAAACTGAAGTCCTCCTCGAAAACCAAAGGGATCCCGGTCATCATGGTGACTGCCAAAGGCTCGGAATACGACAAGGTGGTCGGCCTTGATTCCGGAGCGGATGACTATGTGACGAAACCTTTCGGCATGATGGAGCTGGTTTCCAGGATCAAGGCTGTCCTGCGCCGCACCGGAAAAGTGGAGGACCGCATCGACATGGATATCTCGGGAGTCCATGTCAATGTAAAAAAGCATGAAGTCACTGTAAACGGAAAAGAGATTTCCCTGACATTAAAAGAATTTGAACTTCTGGAGAAATTGATGAGGAATCAGGGAATCGTCCTTACCAGAGACCAGCTCCTTGCCGAGATCTGGGGCTATGATTTTGACGGTGAGACGAGGACGGTTGATGTGCATATCAGAACCCTGCGGCAGAAGCTGGGAGACAGGGGCGAGATCATCCAGACTGTCCGTGGCGTGGGATACCGTGTAGGGGGAGATGTATGAAAAGTAAGATCCAGCGCAGCCTGGTGCTGATCCTGTTTGTGATACTTTTTCTGTTTTATGCCATCCTTGCGGTGATCCTTTATAACCGCAATATGTCTATTCTGGAGGATGAAGTACGCCAGGAGGCAAAGTATATCCAGGCTGCGATCAATATTTCCGGGACGGATTATCTGGAACAGATGGATGGAGTGGACTGGGATACCCGGCTGACTCAGATCGCCTCGGACGGAGAGGTGCTTTATGACTCCCGCAGAGACGAGACCACTATAGAAAACCACCGCGGCCGCCCGGAAGTTCAGGATGCGCTGGAAAATGGAACGGGCGAGGATGTCAGGATGTCGGATACGGTGGGCAGAGAGATGTATTATTATGCTGTCCTTCTGGATGACGGTTCTGTCCTCCGGGTTGCAAGATCTGTGGACGGGCTGATAAGGACGGCGGTAAATGTGTTCCCTGTCATGGGCGCGCTGGCGGTTCTGATGCTTTGCTTTGCGGCTCTGCTGGCAAGATGGCAGACCAAAAGGCTGATCAAGCCGATCAATGAACTGGATCTGGAATATCCTCTGGAAAATGATGTCTATCCGGAACTGCGTCCTCTTCTTGTGGCGATGGATAAACAGAATAAGGAGAAGGAAGCCGTCTCCAACATGCGGAAGGAATTTTCGGCGAATGTTTCACATGAGCTGAAGACTCCGCTCACCTCCATCTCCGGCTATGCGGAGATCATGAAAAACGGAATGGTCCGGCCGGTGGATATCCCTGTGTTTTCTGAGAGAATCTATAAGGAAGCACGCAGATTGATCACTCTTGTGGAGGATATCATCAAGCTGTCCAAACTGGATGAGGAGTCGGTGGAGCTTGAAAAAGAAGAGGTCAATCTCTACGAACTGACCCGTGAGGTGGTAAGCCGCCTTTCCCCGCAGGCTTCTCAGAAGAATATTCGGATGGAGGTCACCGGGGAGCCGGTGGTCTACAACGGTATCCGCCAGATCCTGGATGAGATGATTTATAATATCTGTGAAAATGCGATCAAGTACAATAATGATTACGGACGTGTTTCTGTATGGGTGGGGGATACGCTGGAAGGAGCAAAGATCTGTGTTTCGGATACCGGCATCGGGATTCCGAAGGAGCATCAGGAGAGGATCTTTGAACGGTTCTACCGGGTGGACAAGAGCCACTCCAAAGAGCGCGGAGGCACCGGGCTGGGCTTGTCCATCGTCAAGCACGGAGCGATCCTCCACGGTGCGAAAGTCATCGTTGAGAGCGAGTCTGGGAAGGGGACGCGGATGGAAATTCATTTTCCGAAAGGATAAAAGAACTTAAAAAACTTTGACAGACACGTTAAAATTTGAAGCCGGAATAAAATGTGAGGACTGTCACGCCAGAATCAGGACTGGCGTGACAGTCCTTTTTTCGTCGTTTTTCACGGCGCAGGGATGAGGGCGGCTTTGCAGCCGGCTGCCTATGCTGGGTGAAAAACAGACGGAACGATGATATGCTTATCTTTTCTACCGGACAGAATGGAAGATGTCAGTTCCCGGATGCATGTCTGTGCGATCGCGGGGATATCCTGTTCTATATATGAAATGCGCGGATCGCCGGGATAGTCAAATGCTGCGACTTCATACTGCCCCCAAAGCCTGCATAATGATTAGGAGGCGGACAGATGAAAAAGAAAGTGATACAGACGGTCATTCTGCTGGTGATCTTTATCGTACTCGGTGTGTTTTTTGCATTTCCGCTCTACTGGACAGTGCTTACATCATTTAAGACATCGGCGCAGGTATTTGTGGAAAAACCGATTTTTTTCATGGACACCCTGTATCTTGACAATTATATCGAGATCTTTACCCAGTCGAATGTGGGAGCGTTTTTTATGAACAGTCTCATTGTGGCAGGCTGCACTACATTCATCTCGATAGTGCTCTCCACAATGGCGGGATTCGGTCTGTGCAGATATGTGTTTAAAGGCAACCGGATCCTGAGGAACAGTATCCTGATCATAAGGATGATACCTGCAATGATCTATACAAAGAGCGAAAATCCTGATTCTCCGGTGGACTACGGCTATTCCACAAATATGCTCAAAGGAACGACCCGCCTTTTGTTCTTTAACAGAGGAGGAGATGACATTGACGAGAATAAGAAGCCGAATATGAATAATGAGGCCGGGATCCAGGCAATGAATTATATCCTGGAACTGCAGAAATATGCGCCGGCCGAGTGGATGCAGATGGGCTGGGATGAGGCCAATCAGTTTTTTGCAAACGGCAATGCGGCAATGATGGAACAGTGGCCGGGGCTGTGGCTTACATGTCAGGGTGAAGGTTCTGCCGTGAAGGATAAGATCGGCGTTGCCGTAGCTCCGGGAAAGACGCCGGTTCTGGGCGGATGGGGCGCCGGAGTGGCCTCAGACAGCCAGAATCAGGAACTTGCATGGAAATTTATCGAGTTTATGACATCAAAGGACGGAGAACTTCTGAAGATTGAAAACACGATGGATCCCTGCCGTACCTCGACGTATGAAATCCAGGGAGTGGCGGAGTCCAGTGAACTGTATGACGCTCTGATGGAATCTCTGAATCATGCGAGAACACTGGCGGATGTCGATGTGCCCTATATTTCTTCCAGGCTCTGTGATGTGATGGAGACACATATCCAGGAGGCGATGGAAGGCACGGTAACACCGGAGCAGGCTCTGGCTGCTATGGAGAGCGAATTTACTTCTGAAATGGAACAGGTAGCTGATGAATAATTTTTGTGAAAAAGACTGGACGTTCCTGAATGCGGGAAGTCCTGCGGATCTCTGGGCGGATTACCGCCCGGACGGATCCGTACATGTAAAGGAATATGGAAGATACAGAGACGGGCATTTCCTCGTATCGCGGTTCTTTGTGGATGCGGATGAGGCCGGGGTCGCGGTGAGAGTGGATCAAGCGGATGGCGGAGCTGCGGCCGGTTTTTATTACGGGAAGGGCGGATTCTGCGATTTTATCAGTGTGACTGTTGTGCCGGGCAGGATTTCTGTTCAGATTCCCCGGGGGATCCCCATGGGAGACAGTTTTCGCTCTGAAGGTTCAGAAAGGATGAAGGAGATCGCGGGGACGGAGTGGGAATCAGACTTTCCTGCCAGTCTTCGGTTCAGGAAGAACGGACGTATCTGCAGTGTGTCTGTGAATGGCAGAAAGTGCCTTGAATGTACGGTCCCGGAAAATGTGGAAACAGGCAGGTGGTGCCGCATTCTTTTAGGAGCGGTCAACAGCGGGAAATATCCGGCGGAGGAAACGGTGTTCGGGCAGTGGAACGCATTTGGAATACAGGAGTTCCCGCCGGCATCGGCCTTCCTGAAGGACAAGAACGGCCGGCCGCTGGCAGGGTATACGCTCCATCTGTGCGGATCAGCGGATAACTGGACAAGAACGGAAGAAGACGGAAGATTTGTGCTGAGGAACGTGCCGCCCGGAAGCTATGATGCCATAGCGGGCAGAGAGGGCGAAGATTATCTGCGTGTGAAGATCATCAGCACGGGAAAGGAAATCTGTGCAGGGGAAGCAAGAAAGGAAGCTGGCAGAAAGAGAGTGCTGCAGACAGAAATCGATGCGGAAACGACAAAGATCGATCTGAGCGGGGTCTGGAAATTCGACTGGGACAGAGAAGAAAAAGGGAGGCGTGAAGGATGGTTTCTTCCGGGAAAGCATGACTTTTCGAAAGTGATCAAAGTTCCCTTTTCTTTTCATTCTCTGGAAGCTTTCGGAGAAGGTTTTCTGGCGGAGGACTGGAATCTGCACCAGGCAGCCTCCTGGTATGTCAACCTGAGAGAGACAGGGGAGACAGTATGGTATCAGAGATCGGTGACCGTGACCGAAACCGGAGAGTGGGACCTTGTCGTGGGTGCGGTTTCCGGTTTTTCAAGGATCTGGATCAATGGTGTACAGGCGGGCTGTACGATAGATTCATATGAAAGGTTCCGTTTCCCGGCGGGGAGCCTGACGGCAGGCGAAAAAACGGTCATCACGATCGAGGTAAAATATCCGGCAGATCATGTTCAGTCCTGCAGAGGAAAGCAGGATTTCTGGTTTCATGCATCCCCGGGGATCTGGCAGGATATCTGGATGGAAAAAATGCCGGAATACAGAGCGGATGAGATTCTGGCAGACTGTTCCTATACAGAGGAGGGGACAGAGATCAAAGGGGACATACACTGGTGTCCCGCCGGCGGTCCGGGGCTCGAATTGTTCCCGGAAAAGACCGGATCCGGGGAGGCCCGGTACGGGAGTGAAAGGTCACTTGAGGGTGTATTTCGGGTTACTGTGCAGTATGAAGCCGGCAGGACGGAGCGGATCGCTCTTTTTGCTGGTGGCAGAGAACTGTGCCGTACAGAATGGGATGCGACAGGGGAAAGCGGATATTTTGACAGAAAGATCCTGTATGTCCGTCTGGAAGGAGAACAGTCTATCAGACTGTGCGGATGGGAGCATGATTTCAAAATAAGAAAAGTAGAGATCGAAGATGTTACTATCCCCGAAAATACGACCGTCCGGATCGCAGGGAGAGAATGGACCGGCAGTGCAGTGCTGCATGAGGACGGGACAATGAGTTCATCCTTCCACTTCCGGAAATTACAGATACGGCCCTGGAAACCGGAGGATCCGCAGCTTTTTACGATAGCGGCATGGGCGCAGAGCGGCCGGGGAAAAACGTGTGTGTTTGAGAGAAAAGCAGGTGCGAGGAAGGTTGGGGCAGGCAGATACTTTCAACTGAACGGAGAGGATGTCTATATCAGAGGCGTGCTGGACCAGGGGTATAATCCCTGGGGGCTTTACACCTATCCGGCGGTCAGAGGCGGAAAAGGGTCTATGCAATATGACATCAGAAAAGCGAAGGAGTATGGCTATAATCTGATCCGCATGCACATAAAAGACAACGAGCCGGCCTGGTATCAGCTGTGTGATGAGGAGGGGATGCTCGTATGGGATGAACATCCCGGCAATTTTTATGGGAAATGGGATGATCCGATATGGCGTTCCATGTATTACCGACGTCTGAAACGTATGATCAGAAAGCAGAACTATCATCCGTGTATTGTTATTTATTCTGTTTTTAATGAGTCCTGGGGGATCATGGGTGGTCATGAGCTCAGTGCCTGGGACAGCGAAGGCGGACAGAAGTGGCAGAAAGCCATGGCAGGTTATTTCAGAGAGAACGGGAAACAGGTTCTTATGGTGGACAATTCAGGATATGCAAAAACGGGACTGAGCGACATACTGGACTATCATATTTATCCGGATGAGTTTGATGATGCACAGAGATTGTTTGGGAGACTGGAGAAAGAAAACTTTCCGGGCAGCTGTTTTAACTGCTTTAACGCCAGGAACAAAGAACTGATGAAAGATGCTGACAGACGGGAACTGCTTCAGCGAAACTGCAGGATGGACCTTGCAGATCTTGAATATAAGGGCAATGAAGTGCAGCACGGCCAGCCGGTCTTTCTCAGTGAGTTCGTCCATACCGGACGGCTGGAAATGATGGTGAGAAAGTATCCCGGTATAGCGGGATATATCAGGATGAACCTTTCGTCCCAGGAAAATGAAGATACCAGTCCGATGAGTGCAACACGCAGAGAGAGGGATTTCGGATACCGGCATGTGGATTTTTCGCCGGCGGGATATTCCTATGTCAACGGGATCCATCTGGTCTGGCCGGATATCCCTCCGGTCCGGATTGGAGAATACCGTTTTTCCAGCATCGCAAAGGAGCCTGTGGTGACAGAAACTGAATATGAGATCCCGGAAAAGGTGCGTGCTGTCCAGCTCTTTTTTACAGTCTGCTGCCGTGGGGAAATACTGGCGGAAAATGACGTGAGATTCGAAGTGTTTGACGGAGACGTTGACAGAGGCGGCGGGAAGACAGAGTATTTTAAGATCTCGGAACCGGAACATGTTGATGCAGCGGGGAAATATGGAAATCTGTGTGAGGAAACCGGACGGGACGGATTTTTCCTTTCCGGAAAAGGAACTGCGGCGTGGACGGTCCCCTTTGAAAGCGGGGCGGGAGAAGAGGAAACGTCCTGGATACTGAGGGTGGAACTTTCCACCTGTGAATGCGTCGGGGGAACAAGGATCACGGATGAGCAGAAATACAGCGGCAGGATTCGGATCAGGCTCAATGGAAGGCGCACGGAAGAAGTTGTTCTCGAAGACAGCCCGTGGGATGAAAAAGCTGTATTCTCGAACAGCGCATGCGGACCGGAAAAAACGGTGCCCTGGAAAAAGACGGGCAGATACGGCTATGGGTATCAGACGGATATCGCCCTTACGCCGGAAGAGGTGAAGACTGCGGAAGAAACAGGCTTTCTGACTATGGAGATCGAGTCGGAAGAGACAGGCGCGGTCATATACGGCAGAAGGATGGGCAGATACGGAACAGAGCCGATTATTATCAGGAAGGAGCATACAAACTATGATTTTAGACAGACGTGCATTGAGTCCCAGACCGGACTTTTACAGAGAAGAATGGATTGATCTGAACGGTATGTGGAAGTTTGTATATGATGATGATGAGAGGGGATTGAGAGAAAAATGGTTTTTTCATTTTCCGGATTCCCGCATGATCAAAGTACCGTTCTGTTATCAGTCAAAAGAAAGCGGGATCGGTGAGACGCAGATCCATCTGGTCGTCTGGTATGAACGGGAGATAGAGATCACAGAGGCTATGAAAGGGAAACGGATCTGGCTGCATTTTGGCGCGGCGGATCAGGATACTATGGTCTGGATCAACGGATGCATGGCGGGCGGCCACCGGGGCGGTTTTACTCCCTTTTCATTTTTGGCTTCCGAATATGTGGAGGAAGAGGACCGTTCTATGCGGATCACGGTCCGCTGCGCTGACGCGAACGAAGCCGGACAGGTCAGGGGGAAGCAGCACTGGGATCAGAAGACGGACCGCTGCTGGTATACCGCGACAAGCGGAATATGGCAGAATGTGTGGCTGGAACTGACAGAAGGATACCGAATTGAAAAGGCGAAGATCACTCCGGATATTGAGGAAAAGACCGTGGAAATGCTGATCAGCCTTTCGCAGAAGCCGGCTGCAGGAACGGTAAAGTGGACGATGGCGCTGGATGGGACTGCCCTCCGGAAGGGAGAGCAGTCTCTCGGAGAAAAAAGAGAACGCCTTCTGATCTCTGTGAAGAATATCGATGTTATTGATAACAGGCAGGGATTATGGGAACCGGACCATCCGGTCCTCTATGATCTTACCCTGGAGGTTTATGAAAATGACCGGCTTCAGGACCGGGTGGAAACCTATTTTGGAATGCGCAGGATCGAACAGATCGGGGGAACGATCTATCTGAACCATGTTCCCCTTTATCAGAAGCTTGTGCTCGATCAGGGGTATTGGCCGGACACACTTATGACGCCGAAAGACGGAAATGCGCTGCTGCAGGATTTGATCCTCGCGAAGAAAATGGGGTTCAACGGGGTGCGAAAACACCAGAAACTGGAAGACCCCAGGTATCTGTACTATGCAGACAGGCTGGGAATGCTCGTGTGGGAAGAGCTGCCCTCAAATTATGAGTTCTGGGACGGCGGGATAAGGGAGCTGGCAGATACCTGCCTTGAGATGGCAGAGCGGGATTATAATCACCCATGTATCATAACCTGGGTTCCTTTCAATGAAAGCTGGGGAATCCGGGATGTGCTGTGGGATACCCGGCAGCAGGAGTTTGCCGAAAGTATGTATCATCTGCTCCGGGCTGTGGACAGAACAAGGCTGATCAGTACAAATGACGGATGGGAGGCAGTGAGATCAGATCTGATCGGAATCCATGATTATGAGAACCATGGAGAATGTATAAAAGAGAAATATGCGGACAGAGAGCGCCTGATCGCCTCCAATGCTACGGACAAGATGGTCCTGAGCAAATGCAGGAAGTATGAAGGCGAGCCGGTGCTGCTCTCTGAGTTTGGCGGACTTGCGATGGAGGATGAAAATACCCGGTCGTGGGGGTATCACGAGAAACTGGCAGGTCCTGAGAAACTTCTTGAAAAGCTGAGAGAGCTGTTTGAAGCTGCCGAAGCGATCCCGTATCTTGCGGGGTACTGTTACACGCAGCTGACGGATGTGGAACAGGAGACGAACGGGCTTCTGGATCCGGACAGAAATCCCAAAGCTGATCTGGGAAAAATACGGGAGATCGTGACCGGCGGCGGGCTTTCATCCGGAGAATTGACAGATTGAGAAAAGCAGTGGAGTTCCTCCCGTGCGGACTGGCAGGATATAATGCCGGTCAGCACGGGAGGAATTTTTTTACCGATTTGCGGTATTGCGGCGGCGCCAAAGTGTTCAAGGCCTCCGCCTCGTTTGGGGCGTTACAGTTCACACTGTAACTCTGAGGCCGCGCACGCCAAAGGTCATTCAAAAAAGCGCTTTGAAAAATGGATGCTTTGTGCTATTATGTCTATAACACGGTGCGGAAAGGAGAAACGTATGCTGATAGAAGTTGATTTTAACAGTGATGAAGCCATTTATATCCAGCTCTGCAACCAGATCATCCTGGGGATCGCCACTTCTGTGATACAGGAAGGAGATTCCCTGCCGTCGGTCCGTCAGCTCGCAGATACCATCGGGGTGAACATGCATACGGTGAACAAGGCATACAGCGTACTGAAAAGAGAGGGATATATCAGTCTGGACAAGAGGAGAGGCGCCGTGATCGCGCTGGACATCGATAAGATGGAGCAGCTCGAAGAGATGAGACGCCAGCTCAGGATCGTGCTTGCCAGGGGGCGCTGTAAGAAGATCTCCCGGCAGGAGGTGCATGACTTGGTGGATGAGATTTTTGATGATTATGAATGACCGCTGCGGTCCGATGAGAGACCTGGAAAGACGGCGGAACGCGCTGGGGAGAGCGCGGTGAGGCGGAGTTTAAGAGTCCGCTTTCACCATCATGATAAGTTGACAGGAGGATATCGTTTTATTATGCAGATACCATACACGAAACAGGCGGAGGACGCCATCCGGTATGCGGGGCGCATGGCGAGAGAGATGAAGCATCCGTATATCGGCACGGAACACCTGCTTCTTGGACTGAGGCAGGAGTATACCGGGGTTGCCGGTCAGGTGCTGGCCCAGAACGGCGTGGAGGAGGAGAAGATCCGTCATTTGATGGACGAACTGATCGCGCCCGCGGGAGATATGCTTGATGGCAGGAAACCGAAAGAGAGCCCCAGACTCGGTGATATTCTGGAAAACAGTGCAAAGGAGGCGCACAGACTGCACACTTCCGCGGTGGGGACGGAACATATCCTTCTGTCCATGATCCGGGACGTGGACTGTGTTGCGACCAGGATCCTGATCACGCTGAATATCAATCTCCAGAAGATCTTTCAGGATATCATGGCTGCGGCGGGATTTGATCCGAAGGAATATCAGGAAGAGCTTCAGGATGAGGCGAAAGGCGGACGCTCCATGACGGAGCAGTACTGCACAGATATGACGGCGCGGGCAGAGGAAGGAAAGCTTGATCCGGTGGTAGGAAGAGAAGATGAGATGTACCGTCTGATGCAGGTCTTAAGCCGTCGTACGAAGAACAATCCGTGTCTTGTGGGGGAGCCCGGTGTGGGCAAGACCGCGATCATCGAAGGCCTGGCGCAGCGCATTGCGGCGGGGGTGGTGCCGGAGAAGATGAAAGGAAAGCGAATCTATACCCTGGATCTTCCGGGGCTCATCGCCGGATCGAAGTACCGGGGAGAGTTTGAAGAGCGGATGAAGGGACTGATCTCCGAGGTGGAATCTGCGGGGAATATCATTCTTTTTCTTGACGAGATCCATACGATGATCGGAGCGGGAGGCGCGGAAGGAGCGATCGATGCGTCCAGTATACTGAAGCCGTCTCTGGCGAGAGGGGAGCTTCAGCTTATCGGCGCGACTACGATCGCAGAGTATCGGAAATATATTGAGAAAGATGCGGCGCTGGAGAGACGGTTTCAGCCGGTCTCCGTGGAAGAGCCCACAAAAGAGCAGTGCAGGGCGATCCTGTGCGGGCTGAAGGAACGCTATGAGAAGCATCACAGAGTCGAGATCGGTGAGACTGCCATTGAGGCGGCGGTACAGATGTCGGAACGGTATATCACGGACCGGAATCTGCCGGACAAGGCGATCGACGTTCTGGACGAGGCGTGTTCCAGAGTGAGCCTCCGGGGATATAAGCTGCCGGAGAACCTCACTGCTCTGGAGACTTCCTTTAAGGAACTGGCAAAACAGAAAGAGGAGAGTATCCGAAACGGGGACTTCGCGGAGGCGTCCCTTGTACAGAGGGAGCAGGACGAAGTGCAGAAGAAGCTGAATGCACTCAGGAAGCGTTTTGAGAAGAAGAGCGCGTCTGTGCATCCCCAGGTCACAGAGGAGGATATTGCGGAAGTGGTATCCGCATGGACGAAAGTTCCGGTGCAGAAACTGGCCGAGAGTGACGCCCAGCGCCTGAAGAAACTGGAATCGGTACTCCATAAGAGAGTGGTTGGCCAGGAGGAGGCGGTCAGCGCCGTCGCCCGTGCGGTAAAGCGTGGCAGGGTAGGACTGAAGGATCCGAAAAGACCGATCGGTTCTTTCCTGTTCCTGGGGCCCACCGGTGTGGGAAAGACCGAATTGTCCAAGGCGCTCGCCGAGGCACTGTTCGGCAACGAAGAGTCCATGATCAGGGTGGATATGTCGGAGTATATGGAGAAACATTCCGTGGCGAAGATGATCGGATCTCCTCCGGGCTATGTGGGACACGAGGAAGGCGGGCAGCTCAGCGACCAGGTGAGGACCCATCCTTATTCTGTCGTTCTGTTCGATGAGATCGAGAAGGCCCATCCGGATGTGTTCAACATCCTTCTCCAGGTGCTGGATGACGGGCATATCACCGATTCTCAGGGGAGAAAGGTGGATTTCTCCAACACGGTGATCATCATGACTTCCAATGCGGGAGCGAAAGCGATCGTGGAGCCGAAGAAACTGGGGTTTGCGACGAAAGAAGACCCGGCAGGCGATTACAAGCGCATGAAACAGAATGTGATGGACGAGGTGAAGCTGATCTTCCGTCCGGAGTTCCTAAACAGGATCGATGAGATCATTGTATTCCATTCTCTTGAGAAGAAAGATCTGAAGAAGATCGTGACACTTCTTTGCCGTGATCTGACGAAACGACTGGAGGAGCAGATGGAGATCCACCTGACTCTCCGGGAGTCGGCGAAGAACCTGATCGCGGAGAAGGGAACTGACACAAAGTATGGCGCGAGACCGCTCAGGAGAGCGCTTCAGACTGAGCTGGAAGATAAGCTTGCGGAAGCGATCCTGAACGGAGAAGTGAAGCGGGGAGACCATGTGGAAGCAGGGGTATCCCACAAGGAGATCCGGTTTATTACAGATAACAGTGAACAGTAGCGGTACGGTGTGGACTGCAACCTGTACGGTGAAAAATTCCTCTTCTGAAAAATAATTCTGTAGAAAATACATTTTGTTTAGTATATAATAACCATAGCAAAGAAATTTGTGGAATACTTAGGAGGAAAGTTAAGATGGCAGCAGTGAAAGAATTATTGCGCGCAGAGAGTGACGGCACACTGAGCTTTGGAGATTATACTCTCGCATCCAAGACAAAGAAAGACAACTATGAATTTGAGGGAGATCTCTATAAAGTCAAGACATTTTCCGAGATCACGAAGTTGGAGAGAAACGGAATGTTCGTTTATGAATCCGTTCCTGGAAGTGCAGTGGAGAACTTTAAAGTGACGGATAAAGAAGTTGCATTTTCTGTTTCCGCACCGTCGGATGTCCAGTTTACTCTTGAACTTGAGCCGGAGAGCGAGTATGAGGTGTTCATTGACGGGGCGTCGGCAGGATGCATGGCGACAAACCTGAGCGGCAAACTTAGTGTCAGTGTGGAACTCTCCGCTGATCAGAGCGCAGAGGTCAAAGTTGTCAAATGCTGATAGGGTACTGCGGATAAAGAGAGTTTAACGGGGCGGATGGATTTCTGCCCCCTTTTTATGGTATCGCGGCGGCCCGAAAAGTATTCAAGGGCGTCGTTTTGTTACGGTGAAGAGAAAGGATAAGGAATGGCAAAAGGAAAGAAAACCGTATTTTTCTGTCAGAACTGCGGGCACGAAGAGTCCAAGTGGCTGGGGCAGTGCCCTATGTGTAAAGAGTGGAATACGTTTGTGGAGGAGACAGCGGTCACTGGTGTGACGAAAGGGACGACTGTGGCGGCACGCTCGGTCCGGGAAGCGAAAGTCGTACCGCTGACTCAGGTCACGGCGGATGACGACGTGCGCTGTGAGACGGGGATCAAAGAACTGGACCGGGTGCTGGGCGGCGGGATCGTGCCCGGTTCGCTTGTACTGGTGGGCGGCGACCCGGGGATTGGAAAGTCCACCCTTCTTCTGCAGGTCTGTCAGAGGATGGCGCAGATGAAGAAGATCCTCTATATCTCAGGGGAGGAGTCTCAGACTCAGATCCGGCTCCGGGCAAACCGGATGGGGCAGTTTACCTCAAACCTTCTTCTGCTCTGCGAGACAAATCTGGAGATCATTCGGGGTGTGATCGAGAAGGAGAGGCCCGAACTGGTGATCATCGATTCGATCCAGACGATGTACAGCGAAAATGTGGCATCTGCTCCGGGCAGTGTGTCCCAGGTGCGGGAGTCTACGAACGTCTTCATGCAGCTTGCCAAAGGGCTGATCATCCCTATCTTTATCGTGGGGCATGTGACGAAAGAGGGGACTGTGGCAGGTCCCCGTGTGCTGGAGCATATGGTGGATACTGTGCTGTATTTTGAGGGGGACCGGCATGCGTCTTACCGGATCCTGCGGGCAGTGAAGAACCGTTTTGGCTCCACCAACGAGATTGGTGTGTTTGAGATGCGCCAGGAGGGTCTGATGGAAGTGGAGAACCCGTCGGAGTATATGCTCAGCGGGAGACCGGAGAAAGCTTCGGGCTCTGTGGTTGCGTGCTCCATAGAGGGGACAAGACCGATCCTGATCGAGATCCAGGCGCTGGTCAGCCGGAGCAATTTCGGGATGCCGCGGAGAACCGCGGCAGGGACAGACTATAACCGCGTCAATCTCCTCATGGCTGTCCTGGAAAAACGGCTGGGACTGTCTCTGTCCAACTGCGATGCCTATGTCAATATCGCCGGAGGGATCCGGATGAATGAGCCTGCTATTGATCTGGGGATCGTCCTTGCATTGGTGTCCAGCTACCGGAACCGTCCCATCGACGAGAAGACTATCGTCTTCGGCGAGGTGGGATTGAGCGGCGAGGTCCGTGCGGTCAATATGCCGGAACAGCGTGTCAATGAGGCGAAAAAACTGGGATTCGAGACCTGCATCCTGCCGGAAGTTTCTCTCAAAACACTGCGGGATGTCAAAGGAATCCGGCTTGTGGGAGTGAAGAATATCGGGGATGCGGTCAATGCGATATCGTGAAAGTTTTAACGGGTGCCGTGTACTTTTTAAAAGGTGCCGTGTACTTTTTAAAAGGTGCCGTGTACTTTTGTAAAAGTACACGGTACTCGCTGCAAATGCGGCATCAATTTGAATAATTCCGAAAATTCGAACAGAAGGAGGAACAGAACGTGGAACCATACACAAGAACGGCAAAGTATTATGAAACGGACCAGATGGGGATCATCCATCATTCAAACTATATCCGCTGGATGGAGGAAGCGCGGATCGATGTGCTGAACCAGATGGGATATCCATACAGGAGATTTGAGGAGATGGGATATATCAGTCCCGTGCTTCATGCGGAGTGTGAGTACAAAAAGAGTGTGAAGTTTGACGATGAGGTGAAGGTTGTCGTCACGCTGAAGGAACTGGGAAGGGTAAAGTTTACTCTTGGGTATGAGATCTACAATATGAGCGAGGGCGGCGAACTGAGCGCATATGGGACTACGACACACTGCTTTTTGAAAACGAACGGGCGCCCGGTACTGATTGACAGAGATATGAAGGAATTTGCGGACGCGCTGAATGCTCTGAAAGGAGAATAAGCCCTGGGCTGACAAAAACGGGGATCCTGTGCAGCAGGATCCCCGTTTTGTAATGGTGAGCGCTTACAATCCCGGATCTTGAGTGATATCAGACTGCTTCCTTGACAATATCGAGTATCGATAATATAATAAAAGCAGAAATATCGATACTCGATAATTGGGCGGGGAGGTGATCCTGTGAAAGAAAAGAAAAAGAGAACCAGAAGGGTGTTCAAAGACTTTGGTTACCTGGAATGTGATGCCTTTGCAGAGTATCTTCACGGTATGTCGATGAAGGGATGGCATTTTCGGGAATGGAGGCTTGGGCTTGTTTTTGAAAAAGGAGAACCGGAGGATGTCTGTTATTGTGTAGAAGTCTTTCCGAAGGGGAGTGAGATGGATACAAAACCGGAAGAGCCGGCGGAGGAATACGCCGAGTACTGTCAGGCAGCCGGCTGGGCAGCGGGGTGCTCGCTCCCCTGTTTATTACCGTATCATTCTGGTTCAGGGCGATCGGAAGGGAGTTTGGGGACTGGATATTTTCGAACTTAAATCTAACGCTGCTCCTGACAGTGACGATAATGACCCTTGTGAGGCTCATACAGTGCATTGGAGTGATGGTGTGGGCTGTGTCCGGAAAGCGGAAAATGTATTCAGGGAAGAAGATCATTTATGGAAAAACACACCGTAAAGCGGCATGGAAGGGGATTTATATACTGCTCCTGGTAGGGATATTCCTCATGCTCGCAACAGAAGGAGGCGTGGAGGAGTGCATTATAGTGGGGACGATGATTCTTCTGGTGTCAGGAGTTTCCTGGGGGATCGCATACTTCCGCCCAGGCCGTGCGGAAAACTGGGGGATTCAGATCGCAGGCGGTTTCTCGGTCTTTTTCCTGCTGCTCCTGTTTGCTGTCGTGTGGGCTGTGTCAGTTCCGGAAGAAAGAGGCAGGGAGGAAGCGCTGGCACAGCTTCCGCTGGTACAGGCGGACTACAGGGAGATGACGGGAGAACCGGTGTCGGCAGACTATCAGTATACGGAAAGCATCCTGGGGAGCCGGCTGTGCGGAATGGTCGAGTATGGGGAAAATAGATCAGAAGATAATGAGGGAGAAACAGACCGTCTTACTTATGAAGTGTACCGTTCGACACATCCCTGGATCCTTGATGAAGTGTGGCGGCGGGAAACGGACAGTCAGGCTTTGTCATTGGGAGAAGAGAATGTATGGGATGCACTGGATGCAAGATATGTGGGAGAAATGCAGGGAACCGGTATCCTCTATGTCCGATGGGGCGACGCAGTGCTGGTCCTGAGCGCGGATGCGATGCCGGATGAAGGGCAGATGCGTGTGATAAAAGAGAAGCTTGCCTTGTGAAGCTGCTGTCTGAGAACATGGTCCACGGCAGATATACAGCTGCAATGAGAAGATCGTGAGAATGAAAGCAGAGAGAAAAGGAGGAAGAAATGGCAAGAGAACAGTTTCAGACATTGACCGAACCGATGTATTATATCCTCCTTGCGCTGACGGAGGAGTGCTGCGGTGTGGATATTATGGAAAAGGTGCGGCAGATCTCGGGAGGCAGAGTCCGGGTGGGACCGGGAACACTGTATGCTATGCTGTCAAAGTTTGAGGAGAACAACATGATACAGAAAACAGCGGAAGAAGGAAGACGGAAATCCTATATCATCACAGATACGGGCAGACAGATGCTGAAGGTGGAGTATGAACGCCTGAAGATGATGCTGAGAGATGGAGCGGGTTTCTGGGATGAGTTTGAAAGTAATGGTGCAGAGTGACGTCCTGTTTTGACAGGGCGTTTCTTTTTTTATCCTATAGGAAAGACCGTTGGTCTTGTTTATAAAATAAACAGTGTATAACAGTTGACAACAGTTAAATACTGTTATATACTGTTTAACAAGAGGAGGATACACATGAAGATTATAATCAACAGTTCATCAATGGTACCGATATATGAACAGATCATGGAGCAGATCAAGGCGAAGATCGTCTCCGGAGAGTTAAAGGAAAATGATGTCCTTCCCTCAGTGAGGACTCTGGCAAAGGAACAGAAGATCAGCGCCCTCACAGTCAAGAAAGCGTACGATAATCTTGAACAGGAAGGGTTCGCTGTCACGGTCCACGGAAAAGGGACATTTGTGGCAGCGGCGAACACAGAGAAGATGAAGGAAGAGCAGCGCCGGGAGGTGGAGCTTGACCTGGAAAAAGCGATCCAGAAAGGCAGAAGCTGCGGCCTGGAGGACGAAGAGATCAGAGAATTGTTTGAGTTGATAATGGAGGATCAGTGAGATGTTAAAGATAGAGCATCTGAAGAAAACATACGGAGATTTTACGCTGGATTGCACGATGCGGGTAGAACCGGGATGCATCACAGGGCTGGTGGGGGAAAACGGCGCAGGAAAGAGTACGACGTTCAAAGCGATACTGGGGCTGATCTCCGCTGACGGCGGGACCACCGCTCTGTTCGGCAGGACCCCGGACCAGTTCACAAAAGAGGACCGGCAGAAAATGGGCGTGGTGCTGGCGGATTCGGGGTTCAGCGGATACTTAAGTGTAAGGGATGTGCTCCCGGTCCTGAAGGCGATGTATCCGGGATTTGACCGGACGAGATTTGAAAATCTGTGCAGAAGGTTTGACATTCCCATGGAGAAGAAGATCAAAGAGTTTTCGACCGGGATGAAGGCAAAACTGAAAGTGATCGCTGCGGTCACTCACGGGGCAGAGATCCTGATCCTGGATGAGCCAACTTCAGGCCTGGACGTCATGGCGAGAAGGGATGTGCTGGATATCCTGCGGGAATATATGGAGGAGGACGAGACGCGCAGCATCCTCATCAGCTCGCATATTTCCACAGACCTTGAGAACCTGTGCGACGATATCTATATGATCCATGACGGAAAGATCATCCTGCATGAGGATACGGACGTACTCATGGGGCAGTACGGGCTGATCAAGGTGGATGAGGAGCAGTTCGCAAAACTGGACAGATCATACATTATAAGAGTTCGCCGTGAGAGCTACGGATACGACTGCCTTACAGACCAGAAACAGTATTACAGAGAAAATTATCCGGGCGTTGTAGTGGAAAACGGGATGCTGGATGAGATCATAGCAATGATGATAGGAGGGGAAAGATTATGAAAGGTTTATTGATCAAAGATTTTCAGCTTGTGAAAAATCAGGGGAAGTCTCTGCTTGTGGTGGCGCTGGTCATTGCGGTGTTCCTTGAGATATCGGGGATGGATTCGGGATTTTCCATAGGCTATATCACGCTCATCGTCTCGATCTTTGCATCTACGACCATCTCTTACGATGAATATGAGAATTGCTTTTCCTTTCTTCTGACCCTGCCGGCAAGCAGAAAGGATTATGTAAATGAGAAATATATCTTCAGTGCGCTCATGGTCCTGGGCGCATGGATCATCGGCATGGCATTCGGGATCATTTTCGGTGTGGTCCGGGGAGAGGAGATGCTGACTCTGGAATGGTTTGCGATGTGTATTTCCTACATGTCTGTGGCGGCGGTGTTCGTGTCAGTCATGCTTCCGCTCCGGCTGAAGTTCGAAGGAGAAAAGGGAAGAGTCGTCCTTCCATTGGTGATCGCCGCAGCGGGAATCCTGATCTACGGCGGGGTAAAGCTGGCAGATCTGGCGGGCATTGACCTGATGAAAGCGGCGGTCGATGTGCTGAACCGGATCGGGGCAGCAGGGATCATCGGGATGCTCATAGCAGTCCCGGCGGTCGTCGCTGTGATCTCCTGGCTGTGCAGCTGGCGTATCCTGAGGAAGAAAGAATTCTAAAAGAAATGGTCTGTAAAATCCATCATTGACCGCACCGCGTCTCCCTGATGTCTCAGCCGGTGATAAGTGAGATAGAGATATCTTCCGTCTGAGAGCCAGTCCGGGCGCAGGATCCGGATGTTGTCGTAGATGGCGAGTGATTCGGTCTCCGCTACGATGGAGACGCCGAGTTCCTGCGCCACAAGCTGGGCGATGGCATCTTCGCTGTATGCGTAGTGGCTGATCTGAGGATGCAGCTGGAAGCGGTCAAACAGTGCAGATACCTGCCGGTACATGGGATAGTCACTGCGGTATGAGACGAAAGGAACGGTACAGACGTCCTCCGGAGTCTGAAAAGCAGTGCGGCTGTATTCTCCATGTTCCGGAAGGATCAGCACAAGGGGCTGGTACAGGAGTGGGCGCTGGATGATGTCCGGATCCGGGGCAGTCCTTGAGCAGATCCCCAGGTCAAGTCTGCTGCAGAATACTCCGCACGTAAGGAAGAAATTCTTCTCCATAAGAGGTCAGAGTGATGCCGCGTCCGCTGGGCTCGAAAAGGGGAACCTCCAGCTCGTTTTCCAGTTTCTTTATGGAAATGCTGAGGCTTGGCTGGGAAATATTCATGATCTGTGCAGCCTTTCCGACATGGAGCGTCTCTGCGGCTGTCTGAAAATATCTGAGCTGATCCAGCGTCATGGGGCACCTCCCTGAATGATCTTCCACGTTTAATGATCACAGTTCACACGCGATTTTTAATAGTCTAAAACTATGATTCTATTAAAATGATATATTTTATCTTTTAAAATGTCAATGTTATAATTCACTTATCGGGGAAACAGCGGCACCAGGGGATACGGGTTCCGGCTGCATTCGGGAAGATATACTCAGGAAGATGTGACGGATCCTCCTGTCCGCTGCGAAATCTGACAGGAAAAGGAAAAGTGAAAAAGAAAGAAGAAAAAAGACATGAATAAGAAACAGAAGACAATGAACCTGACGGTGGGGCGTCCGCTGAGACAGATCTTCCTTTTTGCGGTTCCGCTCGTGTTCGGGACGATCTTTCAGCAGCTTTACAGTTTTGCCGACACGGTGATCGTGGGACGGTGCCTTGGGACAGATGCTCTGGCAGCAGTGGGCGCCACATCTTCCCTCCATTTTCTGATACTGGGATTTGTGCAGGGAGCCTGTGTGGGATTCGGGATTCCTGTGGCGCAGAGTTTCGGGGCAGATGACCACGAAGAGATGCACCGGTATTTATGGAACGGGACATGGCTGTGTGTGTTCCTGAGCACTGTACTTGCGGTGGCAGCGACAGGACTGACGGAGACCCTCCTGACAGTCATGAACACGCCGGAAGAGATCTTCTCCATGTCGGCGGAGTATATCGGGATCCTTTTCATGGGAATCCCGGCGAGCGTCCTCTATAACTATTCTGCCAGCGTTATGCGGGCGATCGGAGACTCACGGCATCCGTTTTATTTCCTTCTTTTCTCCAGCATCCTCAATATCGTGCTGGATTATGTCCTGATCATGTTTTTCGATATGGGCGTGGGAGGGGCGGCAGCAGCTACGGTTTTCAGCCAGTTTGTCAGCGGAGCGCTCAATGTGTGGTGGATGTTCCGTCACATGGAGGATGTGAGGGTGAAAAAGGATGAGATGAGTCCGTCCCTGCGCCATGTAAAGCGCCTCTGCATTGTCGGTCTGCCCATGGGATTTGAGTATTCGGTTTCTGCGATCGGTGCGGTAATCTGGGTTGTGCTCCTGCCAGCGGCAAAGCCGCTTGTATATATTGTGCTGGGAGAGACTGTCTCGGATGTGGCTCTGGGAGCGCAGAGATATCTCTTCCTGTGCAGCTGTCTCTTCGTGTTCCATGGCTCTCTGATGATCTTCCGGAATACGCTTCAGGGGATGGGGTACAGTTTTCACGCGATCATCTCCGGAGTCTGGGAACTTGTGGGGAGAAGCCTGGGCGGATGGCTTGCCGTGCACGCTGCGGGCTTTACGGCAGTCTGCCTGGCTAATCCGATGGCGTGGATCTTTGCGCTTGCCTACTGCGTTGTCCTTGTGTTCTATATGATCCGGAAAAATGAGAAGCGCCTCGGCATATATTAATAGATATCTTTCCGCTCATAGATGAAAAATGCCGCTGCGATCCCGGCGATCGTCACGCATGCGCCGACGGCTGCCATCGCAGGATCGATGCTGGATTCCGTGATGATATCCGCTGCTTCCGCATAGCCAAAGGGCGTGATATATTTCAGCCATTTGGCGTCTTCAGTGAGATTTGCGATGATATTAAGGAAGTACAGGATCGCGGCGAGCCCCAGTCCGGCTCCGATCCCGCTTTTTCTCAAAACCGCGGAAATGGCAAAGCAGACCGCAGCGATCTCTGCCTGCAGAAGGAGATAAGCTGCATGGAGCAGAAGGAATTCTTTCATCTGCAGTTCCTCCCCGATCCCCTGAACTACAACAATAGAGGTCAGCATGCTGACTGCATTCAGGATCAGGATCTGGCAGAAGATACCGAGCAGCTTCTCCGCAACGATCCGGGTCCGGCTCACCGGATGGGTGAGAAGGTACTCGGCGGTGCGGTTCTTCTCTTCGCCGGCAAGGGAGGATACCCCGATATATGCGGCAAAGAAAGCGCCGCCGATGCCCAGGATATTTCCGCATTCCAGTCCGTAGAACCCCATGAGTTCGCCGAAATTTAAGCGGTCCATGCCAAACGCCTCGGTGAAGGAACCCATGGATGAAAATGCAGCATTTAATTCATTTACCTGACCTTTCATATCCGGAAATATGATAAGGCAGATCAGGAGCAGGGAAGCGATGGCAGCAGTCCAGACCGCCAGGGAGATCCGGCTCCGTTTCAGTTCAAATTTCAGCAGTGTCATAATGATCCCTCCTGTTCATAAAAGTGCATGAAGATCTCGCTTAGATCCGGTTCGGTGACAGTGATGTCCGTATAGGGAACCTGTGAGAGACCGTCTAAAAGTTCCTTTATATCGCCCTGCCAGAGGAAGCTTGCGGTATTTCCCCCGGAGCGGAAATCCCTGAGAGGGTTTTTGTCCCGGATCGGATTTCTGCCCTGGACGGGAGCTTTGCCCCGGAGCGGATTTTTGTCCTGGTTCGGGCTGCTGCCGTGGACTGAGGGACTGTCTTTGACCGGTGAACCGGAATCGGGGGGAAGGATCCTCTGCAGTGCTTCTCTGAGCTCGTGCATGTCCGGGCATACCACAGAAATCCGCTTCGCTCTGGTGCCGGCCAGCTCTGTGATATGTCCACAGGCAGCCAGGCGTCCTTCCCGGATGACTGCGGCGCGGCTGCACCAGCGCTGGACTTCTGATAGGATATGGGAGGAGAGGAAGATGGTGGCTCCCTCGGCATTCCTCTCCTGCAGGATCTCAAAGAATTCCTTCTGGATCAGCGGGTCCAGACCGCTGGTTGGCTCATCGAAGATGTAAAGCCCGGGCCGGTGCTGGAGAGCGCACACAATGGCGGTCTTCTTGCGGTTCCCGAGGGAAAGTTCGTCCGTCTTCTTTCCGGGATCCAGCTGAAGACGTTCGCAGAGTCTCCTGGCTTCAGCAGAGCAGTCCATGTGGCGCAGACCTGCCGAAAGCTTCAGGATCTCGGAGACTGTAGTTCCAGGGTAAAACATAGCTTCCGATGGAATATATCCTGTATTTTCAAGGATTTTCTTCTTATTATCACCTATATTCATGCCATAAATGGAGGCGGAGCCTGATGTGGCGCGCATCAGCCCCATGAGAAGGCGGATCGTGGTACTCTTGCCGGCTCCGTTGGGACCGATGAAGCCGAAGAACTCCCCTTCTTCGACAGAGAGGCTCAGGTCGACGATCCCCCTTGCCTTCCCATAATATTTTGTCAGATGGTCGGTCTTGATCACTTCCATAAAGAAAATCTCCTTTCCTGATTTTTCAGATGAGACCTGCCCGGAAAGGCAGCGGTCCTTTCTGGTGGATCGGTTTCTCTGTTTACAGACATTATCTGTCCGTTGACCGTTTTTGAGAAGCCCTCTTATCAAATTATTTTGTCTCCGGTGTTCGTCTGAACCTTTTCCGGGAACTTGGTTATTTCAGAAGATGAGAATATTCTGGATGTTTTTCAAACCATTTTGCCGCATAAGAGCAGCTGGGGACCGCCTTTAAGCTTCTGTTTTCCAGCTCCGCGATCACTTCGTCCATCAGCCTGCCGGCAATCCCCTGCCCGCGGAGAGAGGAATCTACGAAAGTGTGGTTTATATCGACGATCTTTTCATCAATATAAGGAAATGTGATCTCAGCAAGGCGGGAGCCTTCCTCTGAATAAAGTATGACTGCGTTTTCTTCATGTGTAAAATTCATTGTTATTCTTCCTTTCTGTGTGGATAATTATATGATCTTCGTCGTCCACTGTGAACAATCCCATACTTCTGAGACCACATCCCGATAGAATTCCGGTTCATGGCAGATCAGGAGTACGCTTCCGCGATATTCGGTCAGCGCCTGTTTCAGTGAATCCTTTGCGTCTGCATCAAGATGATTTGTGGGCTCGTCCAGCAGAAGGATGTTCGTCTCCCGGTTGATCAGCTTGCAGAGACGGACCTTCGCCTGTTCGCCGCCGCTTAAGACCCGGACCTGGCTTTCGATGTGTTTCGTGGTGAGCCCGCATTTGGCAAGAGCGGAACGTACTTCATACTGGGTAAATGATGGGAATTCTGCCCAGAGTTCGTCGATGCAGGTGTTCGTATTGATGCCTTTCACTTCCTGTTCAAAATATCCGATCTGCAGATTCTCCCCCAGTTCACAGGTCCCTTCCAGTGCCGGGATCAGCCCCAGGATACTCTTGAGGAGTGTGGTCTTTCCAATACCATTGGCTCCGACAAGCGCGATCTTTTGTCCCCGCTCCATCGCGACTGTGATCGGCTTTGAGAGGGGCTCGTCATAGCCGATGACAAGATCTTTTGTCTCGAAGAGAAAGCGCCCCGGAGTTTTTCCATATTTAAAATGAAACTGAGGTTTTGGTCTCTCTGCAGCAAGTTCGATCACGTCCATTTTATCCAGTTTTTTCTGCCGGGACATCGCCATGTTCCTTGTGGAGACCCGCGCCTTGTTCCTCGCGACAAAGTCCTTCAGCTCGCTGATCTCCTGCTGCTGGCGGCGGTAGGCTGCCTCGAGCTGTGCTTTTTTGACCGCATAGACCTCCTCAAAATGTGTATAGTCCCCCACATAGCGGTCGAGAGACTGGTTTTCCATATGGTAGATGATGTTCACTACTTCATTTAAGAATGGAATGTCGTGGGAGATCAGGATGAAGGCGCTCTCATATTCCTGGAGATAGCGCTTCAGCCAGGCGATGTGTTCCTCGTCCAGATAATTGGTGGGCTCGTCCAGGAGAAGGATGTCCGGCTTTTCCAGGAGCAGTTTTCCGAGCAGGATCTTCGTCCGCTGCCCTCCACTCAGATCTGTGACGTCCTTGTCCAGTCCGATGTCGAGAAGCCCGAGTGCCCGGGCAACTTCTTCCACTTTCGCGTCAATGACATAGAAGTCGTGCATCGTCAGAGTGTCTTGTATCGTCCCCAGTTCCTCCATCATGAGCGCCATTTCATCTTCGGAAGCGCTGCCGAGGGTGTCGCAGATATCGTTCATTTTCTGCTCCAGTTCAAAAAGCCATGCAAACGCGGATTTCAGCACGTCCCGGATCGTCATTCCTTTTTCCAGGACCGTGTGCTGATCCAGATAACCGATGCGGACATTTTTCGCCCACTCGATCTTTCCTTCGTCCGGAGTCAGGTGCCCGGTCACAATATTGAAGAAAGTGGATTTCCCTTCTCCGTTGGCGCCCACGAGTCCGATGTGCTCCCCGCGCAGCAGGCGGAAAGAGACGTCCGAGAAAATAGCTCTGTCACCGAAACCGTGAGTCAGATGTTCTACAGTCAGAATGCTCATAATTATCTCCTTATGTAAAAAGTCGTTCTTCTTGTATGAATGAAATTCGCTCTCATTCTACACGAAAAAGGTGAGGTTGTCATCACAAAACTCAGGGATTCATACCGCTTGACATTTTTCGGGGGATTCTGCACAATGAAGGTATCAGAGACAAACTTGACGCATGGCTGACATTTCTGAGTGTGGATGGACCGGAGATGATCGTAAAACTGATCACAGAGTATCCCCAGTTCAAAATCTATTATGAGGAGATCTATCAGCTGTGCCGGAACGCGGAAAAGGTGATGGAGATGTTTTCAAAGGAATTACAGGAACTGGACCGGAATACAGTACAGTATATGATCGATGAGATGCAGGATGTGATCGATGCGCAGAAGGAGGATTTAAATAGACAGAAGGATGTGATCCACGCGCAAAAAGAGGATCTGAGTAAGAAGAACAATATAATTGATGGACAAAAAACATTGATCGATACCCAGAAAAGACAGATTGAAGATTTAAAGAAGCAGCTGGCTGAAAAGGGTTGAGATCAAGAGGGATATTTTGAGAGGGTCAGTTGCAAATATAGGCAAGTGACCCTTTTAAAAATAGAACATATATGTATTTGGCAAACAGAGAAATAATGTCAGAATTGTGTGAATTGTCTGAAATAAATAAAAAATAGAAAAAACATTGACAATTCCTTTTTGAGGTGATAAGATAGCACCTGTCGCTGAGGACAGCACCTTGAAACCGCAGCACTGAAG
>NZ_JACJLR010000191.1 GCF_016902345.1 Mediterraneibacter glycyrrhizinilyticus
ATGATATTTTTTGTTGAGAGCAGCGCCATATCCTACTGCCCGGTCTGCGGGGAGCCGCTTTCCTACCGGGATTCCTGTGTCAGGATCATGCGGCTGGAGGGCGGGATGAGGCGGAGGTTTCTGATCCGCAGGCTGAAATGCAGCAGCTGCGGGAAACTCCACCGGGAACTCCCGGACTGTCTGGTCCCTTACAAGCACTATGCTTCCGAAGTGATCTCCGGTGTAC
>NZ_JACJLR010000192.1 GCF_016902345.1 Mediterraneibacter glycyrrhizinilyticus
TTCGCATCCGTCTTTATATCGACACTTATCAGGAATACCAGAAGCATCTGGACGCGCTCCTGAAAGCACTCCATGAGACGGTAGAGAAACTGCAGGATACCCTGATCTACGATCAGATCTGCCTTCTGCAGTCCCTGCGCGGGATTGGATTCTTAAGCGCAGTCGTCCTGATTGCAGAGATGGGGGATTTTAAACTTTTTTCTTCCCCGAAAAAGCTTTATGCCTA
>NZ_JACJLR010000193.1 GCF_016902345.1 Mediterraneibacter glycyrrhizinilyticus
CCGCGCTTGGTGAGGTCCTTTCGAACCTAGCAAGGCGAACTCCTCCGTCCGGATGCTCTTCCCTCGACTTGATAACTCGACAATAGACAACAGCTCTCTACTTCCTCTTCCGTTTCCGAAAGAAGTCTTTCTTCCTTAGAAAGGAGGTGATCCAGCCGCACCTTCCGATACGGCTACCTTGTTACGACTTCACCCCAGTTATCGGCCCCACCTTCGGCAGCTCCC
>NZ_JACJLR010000194.1 GCF_016902345.1 Mediterraneibacter glycyrrhizinilyticus
CGGGGGTAACACCCGTTCCCATCCCGAACACGATGGTTAAGACCCGGACGGCCGAGGGTACTGCACTGGAGACGGTGTGGGAGAGTAGGTGGCCGCCAAATTAAAAAGAAAAAAGCGAAGGCAGATCCGCTGCCGAAGTTAAAAATAAATACAGGCATGGACGGACAACAATCCGTCGGGCCAACCCAATCAGCAGGGCAGTGCTGTTAAGAGCTGGTTTCACC
>NZ_JACJLR010000195.1 GCF_016902345.1 Mediterraneibacter glycyrrhizinilyticus
GAACGACAGAGACGGATATCGAGGGATGGAATACGACACTTGACACGATCCAGAATGACATGGGAGTTGATTTCCTCTTCTCCGCCGGAGACCAGGTAAATACAGCAAACGACGAAGGACAGTACGCCGGCTACCTGAACGATGCGTTCTCCTCCCTTGCAAGTGTGACGACGATCGGAAACCATGACAGTGGAAGCGCAGCGTACAATGAGCACTTTAA
>NZ_JACJLR010000196.1 GCF_016902345.1 Mediterraneibacter glycyrrhizinilyticus
TTGATTCCATCAGCCCGATGGCGCTTGTCCTTGTGGGGCAGACGGAACTGTGGGATAAACTCCGGATGCAGCGGTACGCTGCTGTCCGGCAGAGGATCGATATCAACTGCGTCCTTCCCCATCTGGACCGTGCCGAAACCGAACGGTACATCCAGTCCCATCTGGCTTATGCCGGCGGCAGGCAGGACATCTTCACAGACAAAGCGCTGGATGATATCT
>NZ_JACJLR010000197.1 GCF_016902345.1 Mediterraneibacter glycyrrhizinilyticus
AAGTGCAGTCGTCCTGGTCGCAGAAATGGGGGATTTTAAACTTTTTTCTTCCCCGAAAAAGCTTTACGCCTACTTTGGGCTTGACCCCGCTGTCAAACAGTCCGGAAAGATCAATGGCGATAAAGTACATATGTCCAAGCGTGGCTCCAGCCTTGCCAGACGGGTTCTTCATATGGCTGCGCTCAATAACGTAAAGGTTGCTAAAGGGAGCGGCATACC
>NZ_JACJLR010000198.1 GCF_016902345.1 Mediterraneibacter glycyrrhizinilyticus
ATCACGTTTTTCAGGGTATAGACTGGATCGTCGTCGGGTAAACTCAATTCGAAGAAACTGAAGTTAATTTTCTGTTGCCCAATTTCAAAAAAGTCGTTATAATAATCTTATTTTCGCATAGTTCCATTATAACATGGAACAGGGAGAAAGATGGTTGTCGTTAGCCATCTTTTTCTCTTTTTATAGGATAGATTTCAGGGGCAGATGTGACTCGTATGA
>NZ_JACJLR010000199.1 GCF_016902345.1 Mediterraneibacter glycyrrhizinilyticus
ACTATGCGAAAACAAGATTATTATAACGACTTTTTTGAAATTGGGCAACAGAAAATTAACTTCAGTTTCTTCGAATTGAGTTTACCCGACGACGATCCAGTCTATACCCCGAAAAACGTGATGGAGGAATTAGATTTTTCAGGCCTGCTGGCCTGTTATTCACATAAGGGAAGAACCGGGTTTAACCCAATCATGCTGTATGCTGTTGTTACCTACGCA
>NZ_JACJLR010000200.1 GCF_016902345.1 Mediterraneibacter glycyrrhizinilyticus
TGTAAAGACATTTGGATTTATGCTCACAGCCGCTGCAGTCCGCACAGCCATAGACCTCCACCGTCTGGGTATAGCCGTCCTGTTCTTTGCTTTCCGTCCGGATATGGCGTAGCTCCCTTCCATCATGGCAGATGTAATAATGCTCATCTTCAAAGACAGCGTATGTCATGTTGGAATACTTCCCGATGTCCTCTTTGTATGCCCGTGTCTTTCGTTTCT